>CALVAY010000009.1 GCA_944325665.1 Candidatus Gastranaerophilales bacterium | reverse complement strand
TGTCCCAGAAGTTCGCTATAAAATTTTAGTGATTTTTCAATATCATTTACTCTTATCATTGAATGCAGATATTTCATACCCCCTCCTATTTAACCGAAAATACTACATTTGCAACCGCAGTAATTTTCTTGTCAATAGTTGATGAATCGTTTATGCCCCAGTCTGAAACTTCATTTGAATCAGCAGGGGTTATTTGCATAACGCCCATTTTCAAAGATGAAATTTTGCCTACTCTGTTGCGTGTAGCGCTTAGCATACCTTGCGCACGAACTTTAGCGTCTGCTGTTGCAGCTTTAAGTAATTCTGCTTTCTTTTTGTTCAAGTCTGTGTAGTAATATTCAGGCGGGTAAGCTTGAACAGTTATACCTTTTTGGATTAAAGAAGGCACTTCAAGGTATGTTTTGTTTATTAATTCCGGATTGTCAGATGTTACTTTAATTACCTGATCATAGTTGTAATAAGCTACATCTTGAGTGAAATTACCCTTAGCATCTCTTTTGTAGGTAGGGTAATTACCTATACCCAAAAGCTCGATATCTTCTTGCTTAATACCGGCTGCGACAAGGAATTCTTTAACGGTTGGAACTTGCGCTTTTAGCTTGTTGTAAGCGTCAACTGATGTAGGCGCTTTTGTTGATACTTGTATTTTCCAGCTTGCACTGTCAGATTTGACAATTTCATAAGCTGAGCCTGTTACGGTAATTTCGTTTTTCTTAAAGTTGTCAGAAAGTACCCCTGCGCTAATTACAATACAAAGACCTAAAATTAAGCCAAGCATTGCTACTTGAATTTTTGCCAACTTCTCAATCATTTTTAATCTCCTTGTCGATGTAAATTTCCTCGATATTGTGTAATATACCACCTAACTCGCTGGGGTACAAGTTTTTAATTTTTTTCCTTGCTGCTACTATGTTTGAGGGGCTATACAGGTATATTATAGGGTTATATTTTGAAACAATTTCCTGATAAGCGTCATAAATTATTTTTCTTTTTTCAAAATCAAGTTCAATCGCACCTTTTTTAAATATTTCATCTAATTCCTTTTCAAACGGCAAAATTTTATCCGTTCCTTTAAGGTCGTTATCGCTCCTTTGATTAAAAAGATGCAAAGCCCCGTTTGAACTCCATACATTATGCCCAGAATGAGGTTCAAGCGGATTGCCCGTAAGCGCTATTATAATTGCGTCCCAATCATAGGTGTTTGAGAGCTTTGACACAAGCGAGTTAAACTCAACAGGCTTAAAGTTAACTTTCATACCGAGTTGATTTAAATCTTCTTTAATACTTACGCCCGTTGCCTCTCTTTGAGTATTTCCGGCATTTGTCAGAAGTTCAAATTCAACCCTGTTGTTAAATTTATCGTATAATTTTCCGTCTTTTAAATAAAAGCCTGACTTCTTAAGCAGTTCTCGACTGTAATTCAAATCTTGTTTATGCCCTTTTGCAAGCTCTTTATTTAAAAATATACTCGAGGGGGATTCTGCCGTATAAAGCGGTTCGCCTACCGCACAGAGTACATTTAGCACTAAATTTTCTCTGTCTATTGCCCACTCAACGGCTTTTCTGAAGTTTTCATCGTTGAACCACCTTTGTTTTATCGGGTCAACGTAATATTTGCCTTCTTTATTTTTTCTTGTATTTAAATTAAAGCTTATAAATGTTGTGCTTGTTGTGGGGCCAAGGTTAAAAAGAGTGAAATCTCCGTGTTTTTCAAGCTCTCTATACCTTGCTACCATTGAACCTTGCAGATTTACAATATCTGTTTCAAGCCCTTCAAATTTTAGGGTATCATTGTTTAAATCTCCGACGATTAAGACAATGTACTTATCCAAATAAGGCAGCTTTCGCCCTTTTTTATCTATCATATAATAATTTGGATTTCTTTTGTATATTACCCTCTGCCCGCTTACATATTCACTCATTTTAAAAGCGCCTGATGTAACAAAGTCTTTTGGTTTGGCGTTTGTGCTTAAATAAGTCCTAAAGTAGTTTTTGCCTTTGTCTGTTGCTTTTTTAAAGATGTGCTTTGGTGCAATAGGTGTGGATAGTGTCCTTAAAAACGGTGCAAAAGGCTTTGGAGTAGTGAATTTTACGGTATATTTATCTATTTTTTCAACCGTTGGTAATTTGCCCTCTATGTACAGAGAATCTCTTGTTGCAGTATCGCCAAAGCCGCCGAAGATAATTGTTTGATACGTGTAAACAACGTCATCTGCGGTAATTTCAACCCCATCAGACCACTTTACTCCGTGTCTTAAATGAATTATGTAAGTCAGCCCGTCGGGCAGAATTTCGTAACTTTTCGCAAGTTTTACTCCTACCGTACCGTCAAAAGGGTCAGTTGTTAAAAGTCCGTCATACATAACCCCTGCAAGTTGAGCCGAGGTATTGTCATTTGCATTAAAAGGGTTAAAGGTTTTCGGGCCTTCGCCTATTGTCGAGGTTATAAGCTCTCCGCCGAATTTTCCGACTTCCCCCCTTGCTTGAAGGTAATCCACCCCGTTAATTGTTACGTTTTGCGGTTTTTCAAAATTATACTCAATAATTTCAAGAGGTCTTACCTCTGATAAATAAACGTCGCTATCATAGCCCTTATCTTGCTTTAGACAGCCTTTAAGAGTAAAAAATATGATAAGTAATATTAAAATAAGATACACAATTTTTTTCATGTATTGATTTTAACATAATTTCCTGATATAAAAATGCATTAATGGATGATTTATTATAACAAAATTTCCCCCGCAACTTACTAAGACAGGAATTATTTATGAGAATATTGGTTACAGGTGCAACAGGAACTTTAGGTCAGGAATTATGCCCTATGTTGGATGCTCAAGGTTGGCAGTTTTGGGCTACAAACAGTAAGATTTTCGACATAACCAATATTAAAATGGTTAATGAAATTATGAACAAAGTAAGTTTGGATTTCATTATTCATCTTGCAGGCTATACAAATATTGATTTGGCTGAAACTCATAAAACCGAAGCTTTTAAGGTAAATCATATCGGAACAAAAAATTTGGCTAAAATTGCCAAAAAGCATGATGTGCCGATTTTATACGTAAGTACGGATAACGTTTTTGACGGCGAAAAATCTTCTCCTTATGATGTTTCAGATAAAACTAACCCTATAAACATCTACGGTCAGTCAAAGTTAAAGGGGGAAGAAGAAATACTGAAACATTGCAGCAAGTACTACATTATAAGAACAGGCTGGTTGTACGGTTCAGGGGCTAAAAATTATGTTGATACCATGCTTACATTTTCAATGTTAAGAAGAGAAATTTCTGTTGTAGATGATCAGATAGGAAATCCTACTTGGACAAGGGATTTATCTGAACAGATAATAAATATTATGAAGGAAAACAGACCCTACGGAACTTACCATATTTCTTCAACCGGGCAAGCAGGCTGGGCGGATTTTACGAAGAAAATTTTTGAAATTAAGAAAAGAAATGTTAGTGTAAATTCAATTGTAGAGAGCGATTTCCCTCGTCCTGCAAAAAGACCTAAGTACTGTGTTTTAAACAACACGATTGAATTGCCGAATTGGGAAGAATCTCTTGAAAAATATCTTATTGGCAAATAGGCTAAAGTTGTTGTATAATCATTAAAGCATAGTTTTAAAGGGAGTGAAAAATGTACGGTGTTATTCTTGCGGGCGGATCTGGTTCAAGATTGTGGCCATTATCTCGTGAGTTGTATCCAAAACAGCTTTTAAGGCTAAATTCTAAAAACAGTTTGCTTGAAAAAACTTTTTTAAGACTTTTGGATTTAATTGATGAGAAAAATATTATAAGTATTACAAACGCAAAACACTCAAGTGATGTTAGGGTTCAGCTTTCAAATTTGGCACAAAACCCCGTTGTGCTTGCGGAACCTGTTGCAAAAAATACTGCTCCCGCAATCGCCGCTGCCGTTAAATATATTTTGGATAACGGCAAGGATGATGTAATTTTGGTTGTTCCTTCAGACCATTTAATTGAAGATGTTAAAGCTTTTTCAAATACTGTAAAAGAGGGTGAAAAGCTTGCTCAAGAAGGCTATATTGTAACCTTTGGTATCAAGCCCGATTCACCTCAAACAGGTTTTGGTTACATTAAAACAAAAGACCCGCTTGAATTTGGCTTCAAAGTGGATGAGTTTGTTGAAAAACCTGATGAGAAAACCGCAAAAAAATATGTTGATGCCGGTAATTATTACTGGAACAGCGGTATTTTTATGTTCAAGGCTTCAGTTTTTGCAGACGCACTTAAGGAATATGCAAAAGATATTTATGAAAACTATGAGCAGTTTGATTTTACTCAAGATGCCTCAATTCCTTATGTAATCTTTAATAAAATGCCTTCAATTTCAGTTGACTATGCTGTTATGGAACATGCAAAAAATATTGCGCTTATCCCTCTTAAGTCCGATTGGAATGATTTGGGCAGTTGGGATGCGATTTATGAAACCAATAAAAAAGACGAAAACGGAAACGTTAAGTTTGGAAATATCATGGACGTGAATTGTAAAAATTCACTGCTCTACGGTTCAGACAGACTTGTTGCAGGCGTAGGTTTAGAGGATGTTGTAATCATTGAAACCTCAGATGCTGTTCTGGCATGCAAAAAAGACGCTACTCAGGATGTAAAAAAAGTTTTTGATAAGTTAAAAGAAATCAAAGATGACACATTTAAAATTCACAGAACGGTTTATCGTCCTTGGGGTTATTACACCGTGTTAAACCAAGGTGAAGGCTACCTCACAAAAATGATTTGCGTTTATAAAAAAGGTCAGCTAAGCTTGCAATCGCACAATCATCGCTCGGAACACTGGGTTGTACTGTCAGGAACTGCAAGAGTTACCTTGGATAATAAAAACTTTATGTTAAAACCGGGTCAAAGTATTGATATTCCTGTTAAAGTTAAGCACTCGCTTGCAAATCCTTATGAGGAAGAACTGAAAATTATGGAAGTTCAAAAAGGCGACAAGCTTGTAGAGGAAGATATTATAAGATACAAAGACATCTACGGCAGGGTTCAGGCCTAGTTTTTAAAAATAGTATTAATAGTTTGTTTTAAAGCTTCTTCACCTTGCTTATTGCCAATGGTTTTAAGAAGCTTTAATTTTGCAAGGTAGATAACTTTTTCGTTGGGGAATTTTTTTATACCCTCATCTAAAGTTGCTCCAGCTACGTCAATTTGGTTGTTGTCGTAGTAAATTGTGCTTAAGTCAATAAAGTCTTGAGGTGTTTTAGGTGATTTTGAAAATATCTTAGAGCAGGTTTTTTGGTATAAATCCTTTTGGTTAGCACTTTTGTAGGCTAAAGAAAGGTTATAAAGATAAATTAAATTATCACCCTCAAGGTCAACCGCTTTTTTAAGGTTTAAAATAGCGTTTTTTAAGTCTTTTTCTTTATAGTGGCAAAGTCCTTGAAAATTGTATATTACGGCAGCATTTTCATTTCTAAAATCAAGCTCCTGAGCGCGCCTAAAGCACTCTTTTGCATTTTTTAAGTCGTCTTTGTAGTAATAAATTTTGCCTGATTCTATGTAATATTTTGGGTTTTCGCCCTTGCCAATTGCGTCTTTTAAGTACTCTTGAGCTTCATCTAACTTGTTTTCAACTATGCACATTTTTGCAAGATAATATGAAATTTCATCGGATTTTGAATTGAGAGCTCCGGCGTTTCTTATTGCAAGAAGTGCCTTTTGGTAATTGTTTGTTTCAATATAGCATATAGCAAGCCCAATGTAGGCTTCATAATATTTTTCATCATACACAAGAGCTGTGTTGAAGTTGTCTATTGCCTCTGGATAATTTTTTTCTTTCAGGTAATAATTTCCCAACTCAAGATAAACTCTTTTGTCGTTAGGGTTAACACTTTTTGCTTTTTTAAGGTAGTTTTCAACTTCTCTTTCCAGTCTTTTTTTGGAAAAAGCTGACAAGTTATTGTTTAAACTTTTTAATTCCTTGCACTTTGCCAAATTAAGATATGTTTCAACATATTTTTGGTTAAGCATTTGAGCTTTTTTAAGAGTAGCCTCGGCCTTGTCTAAATCTTGAAGTTTAATGTAGCTTTGAGCAAGGTTATTGAGTGCAACAGGATTTCTAAAGTTTAGCTCAAGAGATTTTTTAAAACATTTAACGGAATTTTCAAGCTCTCCTTTGTAGTAGTACTCAACCCCTTTTGAGTTATAGTATTCAAAGTCAAACGGCGGTACTTCTTTAATGTCAAAGTCTTTGGCAATTTGTTCATTCAAAAGACTGTTGTCCATCTGAATTGCTCTTATAGCTGCAAGTTTAGCGTTATCACTATCTTGTTGGGCAAGATAAATTTTTGAGCGAAGCACGTATCCTTGAGCATTTTCAGGATTTAATTTTAAAGTCATATCACAATAGGTGTGAGCTTTATCAATATCGCCGCTTTCAAGGTACATTTGTGCAATATCAAGGTAATCACCCTGATTATCAAAACCAACGGGCTCGCTTAGCTCTATATCATCAATTGTTTGAGAAAGTTCAAAAGCTCTTTTTAAGTGATACTCGCTTAATTCTTCTTTCCCCTGCTTTTTGTAGCATAAACCCAGCCACCAATGCCCGTCAGCGTCATTTGGCTTGTTGTTTGTATAATTTTCAAAAAACTCGCAAGCTTTGTTTAAATTGTTTGAGTTAATAAGCATAATACCGTCAATAAGCTCTTGGCAGTTAGCTTTTGAAACTATTGCAAAAAATATAAACAAAGTTACTATGAATTTTTTCATAAGTTTAAAAGTTCTCCGACGAGTTTTTTCACTTGTTCAAAAATTTCTTCTATTGAATTATTTGCATTAATTACTTTTATTCTTTGAGGTTCACCCTGAGCTAATTTCAAGTAACCTTCCCTTACTTTTTTGTGAAAAGTTATACCTTCGGATTCAAGTCTGTCTTTTTCCTTGCCAAGTCTTTCTTGGGCAATTTCACTTTCAATATCAAAAACAATTGTTAAATCAGGCGCAATACCCGATGTGGCAATTTTGTTTAAAAAGTTAATTTTCTCTATATCCTCACCTCTTGCAAAACCTTGATAAGCAAGGGTAGAGTCAACAAATCTGTCGCAGATAACAATTTTATTCTCTAAAAGTGCGGGCTTAATTACTCCCTGTACATGCTGGGCCCTGTCTGCAAGATAGAGAAAGGATTCGGCAGCATTTGCAACGGGCTTGTCGTAGTGAAGAAGTATTTGTCTTAAACTTTTTCCTAAATCCGTTGCCCCCGGCTCAAATGTAAAAATGTTGTTGAGCTGTTTTTTGTTTAACCATTCCACAAGAAGCTTTGCCTGAGTTGTTTTACCGCAACCGTCAGCACCTTCAAAAGTAATAAAATAACCTCTTTTTAACTCCATAATAAAAACCTTAAAGTCTTACTTTAAAATTATATTACAATTTAACAAGTTTTGTAAAATTTAAATAACAAAACTACCCTTTTAAAAAATTTAATCTATAATATTGTTATCATAGATTTGAGGAATTTACAGTGGGAATATATACTGCTAACCGTAACAACATGGCTAATGCCGAAGAAATCGTTAACGAAAGCCAACTTGAAGAAATCTTAAATACAAGTGCGGCACAAGTGTCTAAATGGTGTCAAAAGGCTTGCCTTAAGCCAAAAAAAGACGGCTTTGGCAATGTTTATTTTTCAAAAAGCGATATTGACGTTTTGAAAAAAGTAAAAGAGTTATATGAAAATACACGCTCGCACAGAGAAGTTAAAAAACAAAGAGTGGACAGAGTGGTTGATAGAATTGAGCGTGAGGACAAAATGAGAACTATGGATAATTTTTCTTCATCTGCAAGCTTAGTTGAAGGGAATTTTTTAACAAGTGCAAAATCAAGATTTAACAGAGAAAACGCTGTTGCTGCCATGAATTCTATGCAGCTAAGTGATGTAAGCGAAAGACTTGATAACCTTGAAAATAATATCGTAACAAAAATTTCAAATATCTTAAGTGAAAAAATGGACGGACTTGACGAAGTTGTAGTTGAGCTTATCCGTGCAAAAACCGAAAATGAAACACTTAGACAAAGATTAAACGAATTAAATAAAGAAAATTTTTCTTTGAAGAGCGAAAACGCAAGTTACAAATCATTAGGTTTGGGTTTATACATTAAAAAAAGCACCGATGATGATTTTGTTCTTTAATTAGTCTTAATCGGAAAGTTTTATGAGTAAAATTTTAAAAAGTTTTTATCATAACCTTAAAGAACCTGTAATTATTTATGATATAAACAAGAATTTTCTCTACCATAACAATGCCTTTACAAAAGCTTTTGCAAAGCTGGATGGGGCATTAGGGCTTGATGCTCTTAAAAAATTACACTACAAGTTCTATCCCGATATTTGCCTTTTAAAAAGTGAAGAGCTAATGTCTTACTCCCCTGTTTTTGCGGCTTTTAAAAGCGAAATAGACTTTACGACATACGCTCTTTATCAGCAGGAAGAGAGAAAATTTTTATACTACATAATTAAATCTTTTACTTTTAAAAAGTATAAGATAGTTTATTTTTACGACATTACAAAAGAGCTTGAGCTGGATAAGCTGAAAAAAGAAAACGAAATTTTAAAAATTCAAAATATTGATTTTTCAAATACTAATTCAAAAGCGCAAAATCAGGCGTTGAAAATGGCGCTTCTTAACAGGATTTCAACAAGTTTAAGAGAAACTCTTGACGCAAAAAGCCTTATTATGATTGCGCTTAAGGAGTTAAGTATAATCTTTGGTGCGCATAAAAGTTACTATGCTTCATCAGGCAAGGATAAGTTTAAGATTGATTATGTCTATCCTTCCAAGTTTTCCTCTCAAGAGGGCGAGTTTTTAATTTATGACAAAAAGATTTTAAAAGAAATTCAAGCCGGCAAAAACTCTTTCCAGTCCTGCTTAATTGAGCATAATGAGGCAAAAGAGCCTTTTAAATCGCCGCTTATGAGAATTATTATTCCCGTTATTAAAAGTAAGGAAATTTTGGGAGTAATAGTTATATTTACCTCTAAAAAAGAGATAACAGAAATTGAAAAAGAGCTTTTGGTGGGTATTTCGGGGCAAATTTCAAGTGTAATTTTTCAGGTTATCTTGTTTAATCAGGTAACAAGAAAAAAAGAAGAGCTTGAAAACGCTATTACACAGTTGAAAGAAACCCAATTGCAGTTGATAAATGCAGAGAAAATGGCGTCTTTGGGTCAATTAATCGCTTCTGTTGCACATGAAATCAACACTCCTTTGGCGTCAATCAGCGCAAATAACGAAATAATTAAGAAAATTTATTCCAATCCGGATGAATTGAAGGATAATATTGAACTTTTGCTTGATATTAATTCAACCGATTCTGAAGCAATTAAGCGAATAAACAATCTTGTACAGTCTCTAAAACGTTTTGTAAGGCTGGATGAGGTCGTTCAGCAAGAGGCTAATATTAATCAGGAGTTGGATTTGACCCTTGATTTGTTAAAACATAAAACCAAAAAAGGAATCAGTATTATAAAAAATTATTCCGATATTACGCCTGTAAAATGCTATCCTAATATGCTTAATCAGGTATTTTTAAATATTTTAATGAACGCTATTCAATCTCTTGAAAAGAAAAAAGAAAAGTTTGAGAATTTTGAGGCAAAAATTGAAATTACAACAAAAATTGAAGATAAAAAACTTTTTGTAATAATCAAGGACAACGGTCTTGGCATTGAAGAAAGTAACAAAAAAAGAATTTTTACGGCAGGCTTTACCACAAAAAAAGTTGGCGAAGGCACAGGGCTTGGGCTTGCAATTTGCAAAAAGATAATTGAAAAACACAAAGGCGAAATTACCTTCAAAACATATCCTCAAGATAAAACAAAACCCGATACAAATTATTGTACCGAGTTTTGTGTAAGCATTCCTTGTGTTTAGAAGTTTTTGTTTTTAATTAAAAGGGTGTATTTTGGCATTGTTTTTACAACTTCAAAACCTTTTATCACTCCTTGAGAGTTAAGTGAATCTTTTGAATCGTTTTTGATAATCAAATATATTAAACAGTTTTTGCAAGCTGTGGCTGCTCTTAGGTCGTTTATGTCAGAGCTTGTTGTGCCCGTAATATAAGTGATTTTTCTTTCAAAATCGTTCATAAGGGAATATTTTTTTGCAAAACCAAAGCTGACAAGTTTTGTGCCGTTTGGCCCTGCTGCTGCAATCTTTGAAAACTCTTCAAGTTCGTATTGTCCAAAAGCCATAATAGCAGGGAACAGATGAACTGTTGTAATCATCATAACGCCAAGCATAAATATAACTTTTGAAACAAAAAGCAGTGAGCGGTTTTTGGCTATCATGCACAAGCAACCTATTAAAGGTACTACAATAAACCAACCGCAAGTTATTGCGCTAAAGGGTTGAAATATTGCCATATAAGCTTCTAAACCCTTTGGCGGGAAATAGGTCATAAATGCGCCTATAATGCCTGCCAATATCAGAATGATAAAAGTAATCAAGCTTGAAACTTTAATATTTTTAGTATATTTGTCAAAGCAAACATAGCCCCACCAGAAATAACCTATGATTAAGGCTAGTGCGGGGAATAAAGTAAGTGCGTATGTCGGCAATTTAGAGCTTGATACTGAGAAGAAAACTAATGTTGAAAGTGCGTAAATTACCGCAAAAAGTATAATTTTCTTGTCATTTGTATCGGATGTGAATATTACCTTAATTGATTTTGTTGCCTTATAGTTTTTAAGTGCCGATTTGATACCTCTGAAGATTTGCACCAAAAAGGAAATAGTCCAAGGCATTATGCCTGTCAGAATAATTGGCACGTAAAACAAGAACGGTTGTTTTCTTCCAAGACCCATTGAAGAGTCCAAGAATCTTGCAAAGTGGTGTTTTACAATGTAGTCATTAAACCAAACTACCCCGTTTGCTTTGTAGATTAATATATGCCAAGGAAGAGAAACTAAAAGAAAAATTATAATACCGGGGATAATATTTGCCGGTTGAAAAAGTTCTTTTACTTTTCTTGTAGCCAAGAAGGTTAAAAATACTACCATTGCAGGAATTATAATTCCGATTAGGCCTTTTGCAAGTACAGAAAACGCCATAAATAAGTATGCTGCCCACCAGCCGTATTTTTTATTTTCTTCTTTACAAAATTGGGTAAGAATGGCGCTATATATAGCAGCCATAGAAAAAGCCATAAAGCCCATATCCAAAATTGCAATGTGTGAAAGAAGTAAAAACCAAACTGAAGATAATAAAACAAATGCGCTGATTAAGCCGTAAGACTTTGAGCGCATTGCTTTTGCAGCAAAAAAGTATGTGAAAAATACGCTGAAAGCTGCAAGAAGCGCATTTGAAAAACGTGAAACAAAAACGCTTGTATCGCCAAAGATGTGATAACAAACTACATTTAGCCAAAAATACAGAGGCGGTTTTTCAAGAAACGGTTCAAAATTCAAGTATGGTGTTACATAATCTTTCATTACAAACATATCGCGCGACATATTTACATATCTTGTTTCGTCTATGTCCACAAGGGGATATAATCCTAAATTGTGGAATAAGAAAAGATAGCAAAAAAGACCCAATATTACGACATTTACAATGCTCGAATATTTGGAGAAAAACATCTTAATTTTTTCGTAGGCTTTTTCCATAAATACTCCTTATATTTCCTTCTCTACCTTATATATTCTTGTTTTTACCAGTGTTTTTTTTGTTCTCTTATCGTAATCAATTAAAACTTTTTTGTATTCTTGAGATTTTTCTAAAGACTGAGTGCTAATGTTGTATATCCCATTCACTACATACTCATCCTCAATGTTATGATGACCCGAAATAATTGCAATTACGTTGTTGTGCTTAGAAAGTACAGTATGAAGATTTTCAATTTTATTTGGCAAAATATCTTCACCTATTCTTTGCGATGCAAAAATCGGGTAATGTCCGACTATTATAACAGGGTCTTTTTTATACTTTCTTAAAGTGTTATCAAGCCAAGCCGTTTGGTCTTCCTTGTAGTAGCCGTATCTTGTGGGGATAAACTGGTTTACTCCGTCAATAAATACAAATACAAAGCCTTTTATCTTTTTTACTTGAGGCAGGTCTTTTGTCCTGTTTTGTGAAAAAAGATTTAAAACGCGCCAATACTCTTTGCTATCAAGCTTTTTTGTCTGTGAAATATCGCTGTCGCCGTAAATTGAATAAACGGGCTTTTTCAACTTTCTTAGAATTTTTGCAAACATTACAAGGTTGTATTTGTTTGCATCTTTAATGTTATCACCTAAAAACAACGTAAAATCGCTATCTGAAGAGTTTATTTGATTAATTGTTTCAAAAAAGTTTTCAATGGAGGGCGTCAGCGCTTGAGCGTTTTTGACGCTTGTGTCTGTTTTTAAGCCGACATTTGAAACAACACTGAATTCAACACTGTTAGCGTACGCAAAATTGCAGTTGAAAACTAAAATCATGAAAAATAAAACTAATTTTTTCATAGGCTAATTATATGCCAAAAGTGCCTATCTGTAAAGTTGAACTAGGGATTTAGGCAAAGCTTTTTGGCTTTTGCCCAAAGCTCTTCCCATTCTTCAAAAGTCAAATCTTCGAGCGGTTTTTGGGCAATTTCTTCCATTTTTCTAAATCTTTTTGTAAATTTTTCATTTGCAATGTTTAACGCTTGCTCGGCATCAATCTTGTTCCAACGTGCAAGATTTACAAGGGCAAAGAGAATATCGCCGAACTCTTCCTCTTTTTCCTGCTGGGTTTTGGCGTTTTCAAACTCTATGAATTCGCTTTTGATACACTCTTTTAGCTGCTCAAGATTTTGCCACTCAAAGCCAACTCTTACTGCTTTTTTAGAGATTTTCTGTGCCTTCATAAGTGCGCTTTGGGATTTTGAAATTCCGTCTAAAACACTTTTTCTGTGGGGTTTTTCCTCAAGTTTTAATTTTTCCCAGTTGGATAAAATTTCTTTAACATCTTTTACTTTAGTATCTGAAAAAACGTGCGGGTGGCGGTGAATAAGCTTTTCGTTAATGGTTTTTGCAACATCGTCAAAATTAAACTGACCTTCATCGTCCGCAATTTGAGCGTGCAGAACAACTTGCAAGAGTACATCGCCAAGCTCTTCTCTTAAGTGTTTCATATCGCCCGAATTGATTGCATCTACTGCTTCATAAGCCTCTTCAAGCATATTTTCGCGAACACTTTTATGAGTCTGCTCTCTGTCCCATTTGCAGCCGTTTTCACTCCTTAAAATTCTCATTGTCTCAAGGAGTTTTTCAATATTGCTCTTCATTATTGCACCATTTGATCAACTGTTAAAATCAAAATTCCTTTACCGCCAATGGCTTTTAGGTGGTCAATGCTGTCGTAAACCTTGTCTTTATCAACTACAACGTGAATAACGACATTGTCATTATCGCCCCAAAGCTGTGTAACGGTAGGTGAAGAAAGCCCCGGCATAAAGCTTTTAACTTCTTCGATTTTATCTTTTGGCACATGCACCATTAAGTATTTTTTCTCTTGAGCGTCAATAACGGAGTTTAGGGCTCTCATTAAAGAATTTAATTTCTTCTGTTTATCTTCTTCAAGATTTTTTCTTGCAACGACAACGGCAGTTGATTTTAAAATTTTGTCTATAATTCTTAATCTGTTTGATTTAAGAGTTGAGCCTGTTGAAGTTATATCTATAACAACATCTGAAAGGCCAAGAGAAGGTGTAATTTCAACCGCTCCTGATACTTCAATTACTTTTGCCTTTTTGCCCAATTTTTCAAAATAATCTTTTGCAATGTTTGGGAAAGATGTTGCAACGTTTATTTCATCGGGTAAATCCGCAGCCGTTACATAAGGGTCGTCGTCTTTAACCGCAACAACCATTTCGCAGCCGCCAAAGTCAAACTCTTTAACCTTGTCTAACTCAACTTTTGATTCAACAACAACATCCCAGCCGGTAAAACCTACATCGGCTACTTTTGCATCCAAAAATCTCGGTATATCTTGAGTTCTGACGAAAATTAAAGAATACTTTCCGTCTTTGGTTGCAATTTTAAGACATCTTTCGTCTTTTGTGCCAAAGCTAAGACCTGCGTTGTTTAAAAGTTCATAAATTTTTGTTGAAAGTCTTCCCTTGTTTGGGATAGCTATTTTTAATGTATTGTCCATAAAAAAAGCTTAGCACATAAAACTTTTTAAGCAAGAAGCTTCTTATTTGCCGCTGTTTAGGAAAATTCCCGTTGCAAGATAGTTAAAGCCCTCTTGTCTTTCATCTTCATCGTCGCTCATAATGAGCATATTGCCCAAAAGTTCATAATAGCGAGCCCTGTTTGGTGCAAGCTTGATTGCCTTAAGAGCGTCTTGTTTTGCATTGTCGAAATTTATTCTTCTGCCGACTTTTGCCCTTTCATAGTATGTATTGGCTGAATTTGGCGCATATTCAAGTGCTTTTGTAAATTCGTCATAGGCTTTGTTGTTAATGCCTGAACGCGGACTTGATGCCGTTATATAAAGGCATATTCCTTTTCTGTGGTGTGCTTGGGCGAGTTTGGCTTTTATTTTTGAACTGTTTGGCTGTTTTATAAGCTCTTCCTCAAGAAATGAAATACTTTCCTCAAGAGTTTCAATTGCTTGTTTGTAGCTGCTTGTAGCCATTAAAGCACTTACTTTATAATCGTAAAATTCTGCATTTTCTCTTAAATCAAGGCTTGTGTCGTAATCTTTGATTGCCTCAAGATAAAGGCTTTTTGACCTGATTGGGTCGCTTTCTTTTAGTTCTTGAGCGTATTTTGCCTTTGTAAGACCTCTTAAACCTACACTGTTTGCACTGTCGGGTCTTAAGTTAAATGCTTGGGTATAGCTTTCAATTGCTTCTTCGTATTCCCCGAGTTCTCTTTGAGCGCTGCCGAGCGCATGCCAAGATTGTGCCGAATTCGGGTTTAAAATTACCGCTTTTTTCAAATTTTCGGCGCATTGTTCAAAATCACCCTGTCTAAATGCCCTATAACCTTGTTCTTCAAGTTCTCGTATGCATTGAGATACGGTCTTTTCTCCGTTATTGACCTGTGATTTGACAAAGGCGTCTTGAGTGTTTTGCTGAATATTGCCTTTGAAGGAGATAAATTTAGATAGCGGACTTTTTACAGTGCTGCTTTTTAGGGTGGTAAAATTTGGGGAAATATTTAACATAAAAAAGCTTTCTTGTTAACACACGGTTTTACAAGTAAGCTGAAGTTAAATAATTGACACAATGTTAACTTTTTTGAATTTTGAATTTAATTTTTTTTGTCATAGAATATTGTTATACCGAATAAAAGAGGATTTAAGGATATGTCAGAGGAAAAAAAAGAATTTAAAAATACGCTTAATCTGCCGCAAACAACTCTTGCAATGCGTGCAAATGCCCCTGTAAGAGAGGTTGAAATTCAAAAATTTTGGGAAGAAAACAAAATTTATGAAAAAAATATTGAGCAAAGAGATAAAGCTAATAAATTCATTCTTCACGACGGCCCCCCTTACCTTAGTTCGGATAAAATTCACATAGGAACGGCACTTAATAAAATCTTAAAAGATATTGTTGTTAAATATAAATCGCAAAAGGGTTACTATGCTCCTTATGTCCCCGGTTATGACGCACATGGTTTGCCTATTGAAAATGCGGTTGTAAAAAACATAAAAGGCGGAAGAGAAGCAATCACCCCTTATGAATTAAGGCAAAAATGCAGAGAGTTTGCTCTTAAAAACTTAAAAGGTCAGGAAGCAAACTTTAAGCGTCTTGGTGTTTGGGGAAATTGGGAAAATCCTTATTTGTCAATTGCCCCTGAGTTTGAAGCTCAACAAATTCGCGTTTTTTACGAAATGTACAAAAAAGGATACATTGAAAAAGGTTTAAAACCTGTTTATTGGTGTGCAAGTTGCGAAACAGCGCTTGCTGAAGCCGAAGTTGAGTATGCTGATCATACATCTCAATCAATTTACGTTAAGTTTAAATTTATTGATGAAGATTGCAAGAAAATTTATGAAATGGCAAATGTTAATTCGAACTTGCCTCTGTATAGCATAATTTGGACAACAACTCCTTGGACAATTCCTTCAAATATGGCTATCAGCTTGCACCCTGACTTTGAATATCAAATTTTTGAATATCAAGGTGCAAACTACATCGTTGCAAAAGAGCTTTTGGAAAGCTATACAAAAGATGTTGAATGGGAAGATATAAAACTTCTTGGCTCAACAGTTTTGGGTATTAAACTTGAAAATCTGAAAACAAAACATCCTATGTATGACAGATTTTCGCCGATTTTAGTCGGAGAGCACGTAACGCTTGAAGCGGGTACCGGTGCCGTACACACTGCCCCCGGTCATGGTCTTGAAGACTGGGAAGTTTGCCAAAAATACGGTATAGAAACCTTCTCACCTTTTGATTCAAAAGGACGTTGGACATCTCAGGTAAGTGAGCTTGAAGGTGTACCTTATTACAAAGGCAATTCTATTGTTATAGAAAAACTTAAAGAATTGGGAGCCTTAATACAAGAATCGCCGATTACTCACAGTTATCCGCATTGCTGGAGATGTAAAAACCCTGTTATGTACAGAGCAACTCCACAGTGGTTTGTAAGAGTAGGCGAGTATAAAAAACAAACATTAGACGCAATTAAAAATGTCGAGTGGATTCCCGCAGCAGGCGAAAAAAGAATTTCTAATATGGTTGAAAACCGCTCTGACTGGTGTATTTCCCGTCAAAGAGCTTGGGGTGTTCCAATTCCTGTTCTATACTGCAAAAAATGCGCTAAGGCTATTGTTACTGATGAAACAATTAAGCTTATAGCTGAAAAATTTGAAAAAGAATCCTCTGACGCTTGGGTTAAATACGAAGCGAAAGACTTTATGCCACAAGGCTTTAAGTGTGAATGCGGTTGTGATGAGTTTGAAAAAGAAACGGACATCATGGACGTTTGGTTTGATTCAGGTTCGTCATGGTCAGCAGTTGTTGAAAAACGCTCTGACGAGTTGGGTACAGTCCCTGTTGAAATGTACTTGGAAGGTTCAGACCAACACCGTGGCTGGTTCCAATCTTCTCTTTTAACTTGTGTTGCAACAAAAGGAATTGCACCATATAAAACCGTTTTAACTCACGGCTTTGTTCTTGACGGTGAAGGTCGCAAGATGTCTAAGTCATTGGGTAATGTGGTTTTACCTCAAGAAGTTACAAAAGTCTATGGTGCAGATGTACTAAGGCTTTGGGCTGCAAGTGTTGATTACAGAAACGATATTAAAATTGGCGAAAACATAATAAAACAGCTTGTTGAGATATTCAAAAAAACAAGAAATACCGCAAGGTTCTTGTTGGGTAACTTGTTTGATTTTGATCCAAAGAGCGATTATGTTGAATATGAAGATTTGAAGAGCATAGATAAATTTGCACTTTCAAGATTGAATACATTGGTTAAAAACGTTGATGAAGCTTTTGAAAAATATGAATTTTATAAATATTTCCAATATCTTCAAAACTTTGCAGCAGTTGACTTGAGCTCTTTTTATCTTGATATAGTCAAAGACAGGCTCTATACCTCAGGTAAAAAGTCCCTGTCGCGTCGTGCTTGTCAAAGCGTTATGTATGAGATTTTGCAAACGCTGACGAGAATTTTGGTTCCGGTTATGCCTCATCAGGCAGAAGACATTTGGCAAAATATGCCCGAGTGCCAAAGAGGCGGACTTGAAAGTATTTTGCTTTCTGATTGGCCAAAAACTAATGCCAAGTGGGACAATGAAGAGCTTGAGGCAGAATTCAGCGAGCTTTTAAAAACTCGTGATATTGTATCTCATGCGATTGAACCTTTACGAAGCGGGGACGAAAAAATCGTCGGAAGTTCTCTTGAGGTTGATGTTCTAATCGTTAGCGAAAATAACGATAATCAAAAGCTTTTAGAAAAATACAAAGATGATTTGGGCGACTTGTACATCGTTTCGCACGCAATAGTTGATGAAAAAGCTGATTTTGAAGCTATTAGCGAATTTGAACAAGACGGTTATAAAGTCAAAATTCAAAAAGCTAAAGGACACAAGTGCGAACGTTGCTGGAAATATCGTGAACTTAATTCCGACGGTATTTGCAAGGACTGCCAAGACGCAATAAATTGTTAATTTGTGTAACAGTTTAAGCTAAGTTCGTAATTTATGTAAATAAAATTTGTTAATTATAATGTAGAGCTATAAGCTCTATGTGGGCAAATATTTCATAAATACGGGGTTCGTCGTGATTCAACTCAACTTGGATTTGAATTATTTAACGCAGTACTTTGAGATTTCAACTCAAAGGCTTAATCAGTATGCTTCAAAAAGCATTGATGAGATAATGGAGCTAGAACTTAAAGAAGGTAATGACTATGCCGCTTTAATTTCTTCCGCAATGCAGAATCCTGTCAAACTTGCAAAAATATTGCAGTTGGCTGACCCGCAAAACAGGTTTTTAATTATAAAGAATTTATCTGAAAATGACCTTGTAAAGTTGCTGCCATACCTTGAACAAGATGATCTTTTATGGGGTATGAGATATTTTCGTGTTGATAAAATCATTGAAATGTTAAATAAGCTTCCGACAGAAGAGCTTATGGCAGTTGTATTGCAACGATTTACAATGAAAGATATTTTCGAGCTTATGCCTACTCAAGAAATGAACAAGCTTCTTGAAAATGAAAAGGTTGAGCGAAAAGATGTTATGAAATATTTTGAATCTCTTGACCCAAGCGAGCTTGAGAGAATTCTTGTTGAGCAGTTCGGTGTTCAAATGAAAGAAAAAACCCAAGAAGAACAGCTAAAATTTATGGAGTCAATGAAAGATGATGACTTCACAAAAATGCTTCAAAGAATGCAAAGAAAAGACAAAATCGGTCTTTTGCTTACCTTGTGCAAGGAACAGCCACAGTTAATTGGTGAAATTAATCCTGAAGATATAACAAAACCTATGCGCACAATGGAAAAACACGATATTCTAAAGTGCATGGAGGTTTTAGACCCTGAATTTTTAATTCCTATGATAGAAGAGTTGCCGCCTGATTTAATGCAGGTTGTAATAACACAAATCGACCCTGCGGTATTTGCCCAAGTACTGATAGACGAGTTTCCCGACGTATTGTCAAAAATCGCCCTTTAGTTAATTGTATAGGCTTTCCTGTAATACAAAATCGAGCCTATAAAGAATATCACAATTACAGGCAGCCAAGCTGCTAAAAATGGTGATACGGTCTTTGTTTCGCCCAAATTAAGCGAGAAAGCCCGAATTAGGTAATATACAAAAATTATAAGAACGCTGAACAAAAAGCCTCTGTTGTAGCGAACCCTTGGCGGTGTTATTGCAAGCGGTATTCCGACAAGCGTCAGCGCCATTGTGGTAACAGGCAGTGCCAGTTTGTCATAGAGGTCAACTTGATATTTAATTTTTAATTTTTCAACGAATTCTTTGTCAATTTTGTTTTTGTTTATGTATTTTAACAGCTTAAAAAAGTTATACTGGCTTGCGCTTTCTTTTACAAGTCCGTCTGCATTTTCAATGCCGAAGCTTACGGTTGAGTTGTCAAAAAGGCTCGTGTTAAAGATTTTTCCGCTTCTTGATATTGTATAAATTACTCCGCCGTTAAATATCCAGCCTAAAGCTCCCGTGCTTCCCGCTTTTGCTTGTACTATCTGAATTGCGTCTTTATCGGACAAATCTAAAAGCGTTATGTTGTTTAAAGTTTTATTTTTGCACTCTTCGATATAAATTAGCCTTTTAAGAACGCCTTCTTTGTTTGCGTCTTTCATTGTGAAATTCATCCTGCCTTCAGGCACGTGTTTTTTTTGAAGAGAGTATATTGCCAAGTGTTTTGACATCATACTTGTTGAAGGGACGATAAATTCGTTTATAAAAAAGCTTACAAAAGTCATTACAATTGCAAAGACAAAAATCGGTTTTGAAATTCTTGAAATGCTTATACCACAAGCCTTTAAGACTGTTATTTCCGAGTTAAGACTTAATTTGTTTATTGTCATAACCGTTGCAAAAAGGGTTGAGATAGGTATTGTCATAACAAAAACTTGAGGCAAGTTTAAAATTACCATCATAAAGGCAATGTTAAAAGGAATACCGTACAGTGTAATTTGCTTAATTAACTGAGTAAAAGTTTCAGAGGCAAAGATAATTGAGGTGAAAATAATTACACCCATTAAAAAAACTTCAATAAGCTGTTTTAGAATGTATTTGTCCAACAAAGAAGTTTCTTTGTATTTCTTGTAAATATAATTTTTAATCTTTGTCAGAATTAAACTTGTTTTTACCCTTTTTGTCATAAAGCTTAGCTCTTTGCTCGCTGATATTTTTAAGCACCTCTATTCTCTCATCATCTTTTAGGTTTTTCAAGTAATTAAGCTGCTCTATGAATAAATTTATACTTTTTTCAATATTTTTTTTGTTTAACTTTAACATATCAGCAGCCAAGTCCTCGTTTGTGAGGGCAAGGCGCGTTGTGTCCCTAAAGCCTGATGAGGCAAGAAGTTTTGCTTCATCTGTTTTTACGGAATTAAAAAGAGCAAAAGAAATAAGCATAGGCAAGTGTGAAATTTGCGCTACTGCTTCATCGTGGATTTTGGGTTCAACAACAACAGGGGTTGCGCCCATAAATTTTATTATCTCTTCTAAAATTGAATTATGCTTTGTAATAACCCATTTTGCACCTTCAAAAAGAGTTCCGAACGAGCTGTCAAAGCCTGAATTTTCTGTTCCTGCCATGGGGTGTGTTCCAATGTAGTTAAATTTATAACCGCCCTCTAAAAAACCTTTAAGCGAGCATACATCGCACACTATACAGTTTGGCGAAACTATGTTTTCAAGTCTTTTTAAAATATTTTTTGTTTCGCTCATCTTGGAGCATACAAATACAACGTCCGAGCCGCAAGCGTCCTCTAAAATATCCGAAGCTAAAGTTGCATAGCTTTTTGCCTTGTCGTAACTCGATTTTGAAATAGCGACAACTTCCCAATCGCTTTCGCTGAGCGATTTTAAAATTGAACCGCCTATCAACCCTAAACCTATAACCGCAATTCTTAACATAGTAACATTATAGTATAATTTTCGATTTTTGTATTATAATTATCTAAGAAAATACAAAAAATTTTACAAGTGAGGTTCAAATGAATATAGGGGAAATTAAAAAAGGACGTGCATTCAAGTTTGGAGATAACATCTCAACAGACCACATTGCACCCGGCAGACTTTTTCACTTAAGAAGCAATTTAGAAGAGTTTTCAAAGCATGTATTAGAGGATGCTGACCCTGAGTTTGCCTCAAAAATGCAAAAAGGTGATTTTGTTGTTGCGGGAAATAACTTCGGTTTAGGTTCATCTCGTGAGCATGCTCCGCAGATTATTAAAATCGCAGGCGTAGGCGCTGTTATTGCAAAAAGTTTTGCAAGAATATTTTACAGAAACGCAATTAACATTGGTCTTTTGGCTATTGAATGTAATACAGATAACATCGATGCGGGCGATGAGCTTGAGCTTGATGCAAAAGGCGGCGTACTAAAGAACCTTACAAAAGGCGAAACGCTTAAAATTACTCCTCTGCCCGATGTTATGATTAAACTTTTAAACGACGGCGGATTAATTGAGCACTTAAAGAAACACGGAGATTTTGACCTTGTATAATGTAACTTTAATCAACGGGGACGGCATTGGCCCTGAAATATCCGATGCGGTTGTAAAGATTTTAGACGCAGCTGGTTTAAAAATTAACTGGGATTTGCAAACAGCCGGTGCCGATGTTGCTCAAAAAGAGGGAGTTCCTCTGCCTGAGCGCGTGCTTGAATCAATAAGAAAAAATAAAGTTGCTCTTAAAGCACCCGTTACAACCCCTATCGGCAAGGGTTTTCGCTCTGTAAACGTGCAATTAAGACGCGAGCTTGATTTGTTTGCAAACTTAAGACCGTCTAAAAATCTCCCCGGTATTAAAACACCCTTCAATGATGTTGATTTAGTCGTAGTCAGGGAAAATACGGAAGATTTATACGCAGGTATAGAAAATAAAATTAATGATGACAGAGTTGAGGGTATAAAGCTAATCACCCGTCAAGGCTCAACAAGAATATGCAAATGGGCATTTGATTATGCCGTTAAAAATAACAGAAGCGAAGTTTGCGCGGTTACTAAAGCTAATATCTGTAAACTATCTGACGGGTTATTTTTAGAATGCTTTAGAGAGGTTGCAAAAGAATACCCCGATATTACTCCAAGAGAAATTCTTGTAGATAACCTTTGTATGCAGCTTGTGCAAAACCCCTCGCAGTTTGATGTTTTAGTTTTACCTAACCTTTATGGAGATATTGTTTCTGACCTTTGCGCAGGCTTAATAGGCGGTTTAGGCGTAGCTCAAGGAGCAAACATCGGGCTTGATTGTGCGGTTTTTGAACCTGTGCACGGCAGCGCCCCTGATATTAAAGGTAAAAACATAGCAAACCCGACGGCACTTTTGATGAGCGCAATTGAAATGGTTAAATATTTAGGCGAGTTTAAAATTGCAAAAAATATCGAAGCTGCCTTATTTAAAGTATTAAGCGAAGGCAAGGTTTTAACTCCTGACTTGGGTGGTTGTGCAAAAACTACCGAGTTTAGGGATGAAATTATTAAAAATTTAGGATAAAAATTTCTTATGAAATTTGAAAATATTTCAATTGGGGTCGATTTGGAAGAAGTCCAAAGATTTGAAAAATTTACGGACAAAAACGACCCTTTTGTAAAAAAGATTTTTACAAAAGCAGAAATAGAATATTCGTACAAAGATAAAAATTTTGCCGCACACCTTGCCGCAAGGTATTGTGCAAAAGAGGCTTGCGTTAAGGCGCTGCACTCACTTGGAATTAGCGGTTATTTTTGCCGTGATTTTGAAGTTTTAAATAATGAAAAAGGCGTGCCTGAGGTTTTTATAGTCAAAGAAAAAAGAGGGGATAACATCTCTTTTAAGTTATCACTGTCGCACACTAAAAATTATGCTACTGCCACAGTTCTTGCATTTGTTAACTAATTTTATACTTTTGTAATTTTTTATAAAGAACTGTAAAATTTTCCTCTAAACATGATGAGTTTAGCCTTAAAAAGGTTTAAACTCAAAGTGTTATGAATATAGTAAAAGTACTCGATGATTATTCCAAAACGGAAGAACAACGAGAGCTGGTTGAGTATTTAAAAGAGGCTTTGCCCTCGACCATTTGCTTAGAACCCATTAAAAATAAAGAGTTTATAAGAAGATACATGACCCCTCTCAATGATTTTGTTATCTGGACAACGGCAATACCTTGTGCGGACGCCAGACGTGTTTTGAAATAATTAAAAAAGCCCTTTTAAAAGGGCTTTTTTGTTATCTTACTTCTATATTCATTTGATCCAGATAATTTTGTATTGCGCCTCTTGACCAGCTTACGTCTGTCTTAAGTGCATTTAAGTCCATTGTGTAAGATTCGCTTTTGCTCAGTTGCAAATCTTTCTCAAGTGCTTCCATTAGCCTTGATGAGTTTCTGTCTCTTACTTCGTCTTTTTTATAATCCGGTGCAAGACACATAAACTCATAGTCTTTAACCGTTGTTGCATTTGCTTTTTGAGGTCCAAAGTCATCCAGAGAATAGATTTTTCTTGAAATTTCACCTTGAGATTTCATACCGCCTACTTCTGTTGCTATAACGTGAGAGCCTGCATACATTCCTTTTAATTCTGATATTCCATACGGTTCAAAGTCAGAAGGCATACAGTTTCTTGTTGTCATATTCATAAGCAGAAGCCCTGAGTTTGAAATTCTTTCTTGTGTGAATAAAATTCTTCTTCCTAATTCACCCAGTGCATCTTTTTTGTCTTTTATGTATTGCGCAAGTCTGCTATCTCCGCCGCCTGAAATTATAAGCACGGGCAACTCTTTTTGAGGATACTTTTTAACTAATTTCGTGTAGGCATCAATCATTGTATCAAAGCCTTTTTGGCTATCAAGCCTTGAAGCCATTGAGAAAATAGGAGTATTTGAAGTTATATCGCTAATATCTATACCAAAATTACCCTCGTAAAAGTTAGGTGCTTTTGAATTGTGGATAAGAGGAGTTGAAAGAGTATTGTTGCTTGCCGCATCTTTTAAAAGTCCTGCGAATAACTTTTTGTTGTGGCTTTTTTTCTGAATAAAGCTTGCAAGGCTTATATTGTCAACATCGGTATCAGCACTTTCTAAATATGGAGAAACCAGTGTCTTTTTGCCGAAAATTTCTTCCAACTTTTCGCCTAAATCTTGGTTAACCCTTTGGATGTTATCTTCGCTTGCGCATAAAGGTGCTTTATCAACCCCGTTTGGATAAGAAACCAAAGAGCCTCTGTCATCCTTTATTTTAATTATGGTATCTAATTTTGAAGCTATGCCGTCTTTTACAAGCTCGTCTCTGTACCCTTCAGATACGGGCCCAATGCTTGTTGCAAGCGTTGCCGCACCGTGTGCCGGATTAAGTACGTCTTCATAAAATCCTATTCTTTGTGAAGGCGAGCCGAACAGGTTAAATTTTTTGTTGCCGACATCAACTATGCAGCTGTTTTCAACCATATCCCTTGCAAAGTCGTTATATAGAACATTAAAGTAACCTTCCATAACGCCTTTATCCCAGCTTTGTCCTTGGTATCCGTCTCCCAAGTTATGAACAACAACGGCTGTATTGTCCGCAAGCTCTCTTAAATAGTCGGTTGTAGCCTTTCTTCTTGAATGAATTGAATCTTCTGCTCTTGAATAAAGTCGCATTTTGCACAGCAAACCTGCTGACTGCCAAGCTTCATGGGCAATCATTTTATCAGGCGCTTTAATTTCCTCGCCGTCAGGAAGTTTAACTCTTCCTTCTTTTGCTTGTGCTAAAAGCTCGTAAACCATGTTGTTAAATTGAGCCATACGAACTCTTTCGGGGCTGTGTTGCAAGTCTTGATAAACCATTGGACTTGAAGTGTCCCCAAAATCAAACATATCATCATCGTATAAAAACAGAGTTTTTTGTTTATTCGGGCCGAATTCGCCATAGTAAACACTTAGAGTATCAGTCTTATTTCCTGTTTTTAATTCACCTTCATAAACCTTTTGAACTTTTGTTCTGTTAGAAGGTGTTATGTAGTAAAGTTCGCCGTCTTTTCCTTCTTCAAGGTAGTTTGTAGGCTTTCCTTTAACGCTCATTTTAAACATAGGTGAAATAGCAAGAGTGTTTACCCCTGCTTTATTTAATGCGGCAGGCTGTTCTCTTGCGATGTCCGTTTGTCCGCCAACAGGGTTAGTGTATTCATAGCTTACGGACCAAACAGTCGGATTAACCACATGTTTCATTTTTGTGTTACCGTTTAAAACTCTTGCTATATCGCGGTTAATCATACCCTTTGTTGTTGAGGGAAGTTTTAGATTATCTTGAAGATCAAGATATAAGCCGCCCCAAATACTTAGAGGGTGATTTGGGAAGTGCACCGGAGCAGGAAGGTTTTTTGCAGCTTCAATTGCTACATATTCAAGCTCGCTTAAATCTGAAGAAGGATAACCTTTTTGAGATATTTCATTTAAGCTTGTAAGCAACTGTCTTGTTTTTTCATTAATTGTAGCACTGTATAAAAGAAGAGAATTTGCTGCATTTACAATATTTCTTTCTTGTTGAGCCTGTTTTTCAGACAACATCTTTTTGTCTTGATTGTTTGAGCGAAAAGCTACATTTCTTTTAAGTGAGTACGGTTCAACCCTAATCATATTTTCCTCGTATAATATCTAACAACAAGCATAAAAAACTCCTGAAAAAAAATTTTTGCGAAATTTACGTTAAAAAATGTAAATAAGAGGCTTATGTTCGACAAAGCCGAATAAAATGTTGTAGAATATAAACAAGGTAAGGTATGAGCATGAGTGAAAATTTAAAAGAGTCAAAAAATTCTTTTCCTAATTTTAACTTTGAGAACTTGGCAAAAATTGCAAATGTCGAGGTAAAACTTACTGCTCAGATGGGTCATACAAAAGTGCCTCTAAGCGATGTTTTAAGATATGATGCAGGCTCTGTTGTAACTTTAGACAACAAAGAGGGTGAGCCTGTTGATGTTTTTGTTGATTCGGTTTTAGTTGCAAAAGGCACAATAGTTGCACTTGATGGTTGCTATGGCGTCAAGATAGTTGAGATTGTTAAGCAAAAATAATACCCTAAGATTACTTTTGTTTAACGCTTTGTAGAATTTTTAACGCTTGCACTCTTTGCTCTTGTGTAAAATTTTGCGTTTTTTGTGCATAATGTGCAAAATAAAGCCCTTTGTCGGTTGTAAAAATTCTGACTATTTCGCATTCATTTCTGCCTATAATGCTCCATTCGAAATATATTTCGCTGTCGGTTTTTCTTATCTCTTTAACGCTTAGAGCCCTATTTGTAGTGTCTGCTTGGTTTTTCAGTTTGGCTACAAAAGATGTGTAGTGTGATTGCACATTAGTGTTGAATCTATTTTTTGAAAAAAAGTTTATTGTAATCAGTTTGCTCCATTTGTAATTTATAACATCTTCACCCTTTAGCCCGTATTCCATAAGCCAGTTTCCCTGATTACCTTTTAAGTACGCAAGAGTCCAAATATTTTTGTCGAGATCAAGGGTAATATCGGGCGTTATATTTTTTGAAATTGCAGATGCATTTATACCTTCATATGCTTTTTGTTCTTTAATTACTTCCTGTATTAATTTGGCGAAGTATTTCCTTTCATTCTCTGCCATAGAAGGTAAGCTCATGGCTTTTTCATAGTAGTCTATTGCACTGCTTGTAAGGTGTTGTGCTCTTTTTATGTCGCCTAAAAAAGTATATGCATTCCACTTGTCAGGGAATTTTTTTATGGCTTTAATTAAAATTTCTTCAGATTTTCTGACGTCATTATTAAGCCCGTAGCTCATGCCTAAAAAGCAATATGCATCATAGACATTTTCATTTATCTGTAAAACTTTTTCAAAATTATAAATCGCACTTTTGTAATCATTGTTTTTAAATGCCTTGTAGCCTGCATCATAGTAGCTGCTTGCATTTTGCGAATAACAGGCTAAAGAAGAAAAAATGCATACAGTAAAAAAGATTACGATTATTTTATATATAGCTTTCATTTTCATTAGTTTAGCAAAATTAACAATATGCGTCAAAGATATTTTGCTAAAAAAAATGCCGACTTGTGTCGGCATTTTAATTTTAAGATATTTTATTTTTTATTTTTCGTCATTCCAAGAATACATTTTTCTAAGCTCTTTGCCGACTTTTTCAAGTTCGTGGTTAGCTTTATTTCTTCTTGTAGCAAGGAAGTTTGCTCTTCCGCCTGCTTTATTTTCTTTAATCCAGTTAGAAGCAAATGTACCGTCTTGAATTTCTGCAAGAACTTTTTTCATTTCTTTCTTTGTTTCTTCTGTGATTAATCTCTTACCTGTGCAGTAGTCGCCATATTCTGCCGTATCTGAAATTGAGTAACGCATTTTTGAAAAACCGCCTTGGTAAATCAAATCAACGATTAATTTCATTTCGTGAATACATTCAAAGTAAGCGTTTTCAGGAGCATAACCTGCTTCAACAAGAGTTTCAAAACCTGCTTGCATCAAGGCTGTAACGCCACCGCATAGAACTGCTTGTTCGCCGAATAAGTCAGTTTCTGTTTCGTCTTTAAATGTTGTTTCTAAAACACCTGCACGAGCGCCGCCGATACCTGCTGCGTAAGCTAAACCGATATCATAAGCTCTGCCTGAAGCATTTTGTTGAACAGCGATTAGACAAGGAACGCCTTTTCCTTCAACATATTCGCTTCTTACAGTGTGTCCGGGGCCTTTTGGAGCTATCATAATAACGTCAACATCTTGTGGCGGAACTATTTGATTAAAGTGGATGTTAAATCCGTGTGCAAAAGCTAAAACTTTACCGGCGCTTAGGTTTGGTGCAATGCTTTCCTTGTAAACATCAGCTTGTTTTTCGTCAGGTAATAAAATCATAATTACATCAGCTTCTTTTGCTGCTTGCGCAACTGTTGCAACTTTCAAACCTGCTTCTTCAGCTTTTTTCCAAGATTTTGAACCTTCGTATAAACCTACAACAACATTAACTCCGCTTTCATGTAGGTTTAGAGCGTGTGCGTGGCCTTGAGAGCCGTAACCGATAATCGCAACTGTTTTACCATCCAATAAGCTTAAGTTGCAGTCGTTTGCGTAATAAATTTTAGCCATCTTAATTTCTCCTTTTCAAAGATAGTTCTTGCCTATAGTTTAGCCCTAAAAATTTACATGGTCAACTTTTTTGTGCTATATTCAAAGTATGAACGAACTTTTACTTTTAAACTACAAGCTTTTAACTATAAGTACTTTTAAAAATATTTTAAAAGACAAGGCAATAGTTGAACTGTTGGGAGTTTTTGCATACAGTACAAAATCCTTAAGCGAATGCCTTATTCATTTTTCAAATTTTCTAAAAATCCTTTATGAAAGTGAGTTTGAAGGTGATTTTTCAAATTACCTTGTTGATTTAATAAAACATGATGAAAATGTTTTTACAAAGAAAACTGCAAGAGGTGAAAAGTTAAGCGAGGAGTTTATATCCAACACAAAAGTTGAGCTTGAAGTATTAAATGAGCTTTGTTCTATGAGCGATGAAAAAATTAAAAATATTCTTTCATCTCAATTTTCCCAAAGTGATGAAATTATTTCGCTTTTGGGTAAATTTTCATCAAGCTTTAAAAAAGTTGATTTTGAAGAATTGCTTAATTACTTAAAAGTCAACTCCTACGGTATTTTTGCAAAGTATAGCGCTTTTAACTACAATAAAGACAATACTTTTAGCCCGATAAAATACCCTGATACCATAACTTTTGATGATTTAAAAGATTATCAGGTTCAACAGGAAAAATTAATTTTAAACACTAAAGCGTTAGTAAATTCAAATTGTGCAAATAATGTGCTTTTATACGGAGACAGAGGCTGCGGTAAGTCCTCGAGTGTCAAAGCCGTATTTAACAAGTTTAAGGATGAGGGTTTAAAAATTGTTCAAATTTCAAAGCAAAATTTGGCTAATGTAGATAAACTCCTTGAAAAATTAGCAAAAGTTCCTTCAAAATTCATAGTTTTTATTGATGACCTCTCTTTTAGTCAAGAGGATGAAAACCTTTCTATAATTAAATCTGCGCTTGAAGGTGCAATTTCAAAAAGAAGTGATAATGTTGTAATTTATGCCACAACTAATCGAAGAAATATCATTAAAGAAACTTTTTCTTCAAGAGAAGGAAATGAAGTACATTTGGCCGATACAATAGATGAAAATGCCTCACTGTCAGACAGATTTGGTCTTGTTTTAACTTTTCTTGCACCGAACAAAGATAAATTTTTGGAAATTGCAAGAAAAATTGCACAGGATAAAAATATTCAAATTGGTGATGACTTTGAACTTGAGGCGCAAAGGTTTGCTACACAAAAGGCTTCAAGAAGTCCCAGAGTTGCACAGCAATTTGTAAAGAAATATGTTGCTGACAAATAAACAGGCAATATTTTTTTATCAGGTGTTTTATATTGGTACTTAAGTTTAAATGTTAGGAATATAGCTATGCCAATCACAAAGACATCATCAAACCCGTTTCCTTTTAAGTATGACCTTAAGGCGCTTGAGCAACCGACTCAGCCAAAAGCAGCAGTGTCGAAGCAGCCTGTTCAAACAAAAACTGCTGTTGTCGAACAAACTGAAAACAAAGATTTAAACAAGCCTGCCGATAGTGTTGCAAATAAACCTAAATTACCTAAAAAAGCAATAGTTGCAGCTCTTACTTTTGCGGGAGCTGTCGGTGCGGGTCTTGTTATACTTAAAAAGAGACCTAAAGATGCCGCAGACACTGTATTGAACCTTGCGCAAAAGCAATTTGATAAGACAGGCGAGCAAGTAAAAGGTATGTATGACGAGTTTGCTCAAAAAGTGGCAAAGTTAAAAGAGACCCTTTGCGAATCTGCAAAAGACGGTTTTCAGGATGTTGTTGATGAAAGTGGCGCAGTTGTAAGACAATTTAAGAAAAATGAACTTAACATGCCGACAGAAATGACAGAAACTGTTGATGGAATTATAAGAAAAACAGGTATCGTTTCAAACAGCCTTGATGACTTTGAAGTAAATTCAATTCAAGAATTAACTCAAGACGGCAGAGTATTATCTTCTTACTTTAACAACGGTACAGGTTCAGTTGCTCTTCAAAGGCATGATGAACTTGGTGATTTTAATGCAATTTATTTCCAAGATGCTCTAAATAGTTTTACTTTAAGACAAACAAAAGGAAATAATACTGTTACTCAAGTCTTTCAAGCAACTCCGGACGGAAGCGGTCAGCTTATGATATTTGAAGGTGCTTCAGACAGTATTACAAGTGTTAAAAACTTCTTTGTTGATAAATTAAAGTTAATTCAAAAGCTTGTTTAAGATAAAAGGGTATAAAATGGAAAAATCGCCTTATAGAAATATAAGGCGATATCCTTTGCCCTGAGATGTCTGGAAACCCCCGAGCAAACTTTTTAAATTATGTTTCAAATTTTAAAATTAATTTGAAACATATAAATACAATATTAAAATAACGTGCAAATGGCAAGTACATATAAATATTATTTACATATATTTATATTTTATTTTTTGAGTTAGAATAAAAGCATTATGATAAAAGCACTTACACCCATAGTTTTACTTACTATATCAAACATTTTTATGACTTTTGCATGGTATGGACATTTAAGATTTAAACACAGTGCATTATGGATTGTTATTCTTGTAAGCTGGGGCATTGCATTTTTGGAATATTGTTTTCAAGTTCCTGCAAACAGAATCGGTTCATATGTCTATTCTGCCGCACAGCTAAAGACTATACAAGAAATTATCACCCTGATTGTTTTTAGTGTTTTTTCTGTTTTGTATCTAAAAGAACAGTTCAGGTGGAATTATCTTGTCGGTTTTTTGTTTATAATTCTTGCAGCATTTTTTATTTTTAAAAAATGGTAACATTAAATAAATCATGCCTTAATTTTGTGCTACTGTGTAATTATGAAATACGTTCCTTTGCACTTACATACGGAATATTCTTTGCTTGATGGGGCAATCAGGGTAAAAGACCTGTTTAATTTTGCAAAAGAAAACGATATGCCTGCTGTTGCAATAACTGACCACGGTGTTATGTACGGTGCAATTGATATGGTTTTAACTCATAAGGAAATTCCCGAGGTTAAACCTCTAATCGGTTGCGAATTTTATATTTGCGAGGGTGATGTTCTTGAGGATAAAACCACAAAAAAAATGTTATACCATTTGGTTTTAATCGCAAAAAACAACGAGGGCTACCAAAACCTAATAAAGCTTGATTCAATTGCCGCAACTCAAGGTTACTACTATAAACCCAGAATTAACCACGAAATTTTGCAGGAGCACTCGGGCGGCTTAATTTGCTTAAGCGCTTGTATTCAAGGTGAAGTTGCAAGAAACATTTTAGACGGTGATGAGAAAAAAGCTCTTGAGAAAGCAAAATGGTACAAAAACCTTTTCGGGGAAGATTTTTACATAGAATTACAAGATCACGGCTTAAGGGAGCAAAAAGAGTCTAATCCTAAGCTTATTGAAATAGCTAAAGAGCTTGGTTTAAAAATGGTTATAACCAACGACTCTCACTACCTTAGAGCTCAAGACGCCCTTTGGCATGACACCCTTTTGTGTGAACAGACTAAATCCAAGAAAAATGACGAAAATCGTTTTAAGTTTTCAAACAATGAATTTTACGTAAAAACGGTTGAAGAGCTTAAAATTGCATTTAATTGGATGGATGACGAGATGTTTTATGACTGTATTAATAATACGGTCGAAATTGCCGATAAATGCGATGTTCACATAGAATTGGGTAAATCTCACTTGCCTTCATATCCTGTTCCTGAAGGCTATACAATAAGTTCTTATTTTGATTATCTTTGCCGAGAAGGTCTTAAAAGACGCTACGGTGAAAATTATCCTAAAGAAATTGAAGAAAGATATGAGTACGAACGCGGTGTAATTGAAAAAATGGGATTTCCTGCGTACTTCCTGCTTACTTGGGACTTTATTAACTGGGCAAAAGAACACGGTGTCCCCACAGGCCCCGGTCGTGGTTCTGCGGCAGGAAGTATTGTAGCTTACGTTTTGGGAATTACCGAACTTGACCCGATAAGGCATCATCTGTTGTTTGAAAGGTTCTTAAACCCCGAGCGTATATCTATGCCCGATGTCGATATTGACTTCTGCAAACGCCGCCGTGGTGAAGTAATTGATTATGTTACCCAAAAATACGGTGAAGACCACGTTTGTCAGATTATCACCTTTGGTACGCTTGCTGCAAAAGCTGCACTTAAGGCTGTTTGCAGGGTTTATGATATACCTTTTTCAGATTCAAACAAATGGGCAGGCATGATACCTTCTGCCCCCGGTACTAAGCTTGATGACGCCTTAAAAGACGGCATGGAGCTTAAAAAACTTTGCGATGAAAATGATCAGGTTCGTCGTTTGGTTGATGAAGCAAGGCATTTAGAGGGGCTTAAAAACCAAGTAGGTACGCACGCTGCGGGCGTTATCATTTCGCACAAACCTCTTGATGAAATTATCCCCATTGCCCTTTCAAAAGAAAAAGCAACAACAACGCAGTATCCGATGGTATGTATTGAAAAATTGGGTCTTTTGAAAATGGACTTTCTGGGACTTGAAACTCTTACAATCATTAGAGATACGCTTGATTTAATTAAAATGCGTCATGGAATTGACCTTGAAATTAACGCAATACCGCTTGATGACCCAAAAACTTTTGAACTTTTAAAAAGAGGTGATACCGACGGTGTATTCCAGCTTGAATCAGGCGGTATGAAAAAGCTTGTTAAAGATTTAAAACCAACGGTTTTTGAAGACTTAGGTGCACTTGTTGCTCTGTTTAGACCGGGGCCGCTTGAGTCAGGCATGGTTAAGGACTTTGTAGATAGAAAACACGGTCGCCAAAAAATTGAATACGCCCACCCTCTTTTGGAAAATATCTTGAAAGATACGTACGGAACAATTGTTTATCAAGAGCAGATTATGCAGATTTTCCAAACGCTTGCAGGCTATACGCTTGGCGGAGCTGACATGGTTCGTCGTATGATGGGTAAGAAAAAGCTCGACGAAATGGCAAAGCAAAAGGGCATTTTTATTGAAGGTGCGGGCAAAAACGGTATGAGCGAAAAAGATGCCTCTGCCCTGTTTGAACAGATTGAAAGTTTTGCAAAATACTGCTTTAACCGAAGCCACAGTGCGGCGTATGCTTTTGTTGCGTATCAAACAGCTTATCTTAAAGCTCATTATCCAGTTGAGTATATGTGCTCAATTTTGACTTCACAAGCTGATAACCAAGATAAAACTCAACAATACATTCTTCAGTGTCAGGCTTTAGGTATAGATGTTCTTCCGCCTGACATAAATAAATCCGCATCACAGTTTTTCCCTGACGGAGATAACATCCGCTTTGGCCTTGCTTCAATTAAGAACGTAGGCGGAGCGGTTATAGAAGAAATTGAAAAAGAAAGACAAAACGGCGAGTTTGAAAGCTTTTACGATTTCTGCTCAAGAGTTGATTCAAAGTGCTTGAACAAGAAAACTTTGGAAAGTTTAATTAAAGCGGGCGCTTTTGCGGGAGTGGAAAAATCTCGAAAACAGCTTTTGGACAATATAGATAATGTTGTAAACTATGTTCAAAAGACGAAAAAAACAGAAAGCACAGGTCAGGTAAGCTTGTTTGCAGCTTTGGCTGATGAAGCTCAAGACCTTAATTTGCCGACTTTTGAACTGACAGGCTCTTCGGATGATGAATTTTCCGATTCCGAAATTCAGCAATTTGAACATGAGCTAATGGGAATTTATGTAACCTCGCACCCTCTATCTTCAATCAGGGGTACGCTAAAATACATTACAACGGATACCGTAAGCGATATTTTGGAAAATCCTGAAAATGATAAAGGCGTTACAATTTGCGGTCTTTTATCTCAAGTTGTACAAAAGCCTACAAGAAAAGACCCTGCAAAGTTTTTAAAAACGGGTATTATTGAAGATTTAACGGGACGAGTTGAAATTGTTGCTTTTCCAAAGACTGTTGAGCAGTTTGGACATTTAATAAATTCTGAAGAAAGAGTTATTATAAAAGGTAAAATTCAAAACAGAGAAGAGCAAATCAACCTTGTTGTGCAAGATGTTAAGCTAATCGGGCACATAAATCTTGTTACGATTAAATATAACAAGGACTTAGCTTTTGAAGAAAATATTTACCTAAAAGAACTCTTGGCAAAATACAAGGGCGATGACCCCGTTATTATTGACTTTGCGGACGATGACAGCGAAAGGGTTCAAATGCTCACAAATGCAAACCTTTGGGTTAAAAACGATCCGCAGCTTGAGGATGATATTAAAAAAGTCTTCAAAGATAAGCTGGACTACCTTGTTACTTCTCTTAACTAGGGCTTGAGATAAGTATTTCTTTATGTTATAATAAGCTCGAACGTGAAGGGGTAAATATGTCATTATTAATTAATTCGCTATACCAACAACAGCTTATTGCACAAAGAAATAATGCAATCTACGGTGCTATGATGGCAAATCAAGGAAAGATGAATTTGCTTACAAGCTTTAGCGGTAATGACATTTTGGATTTATCCACAGCTCATAAAGCTGAGCAGCAGCTGACTTTTATGGGCTTAATTAACTCCCTTCGTGCAAAAGTTGCCAATGCTCAACTTAAAGCTATGAATAAAGACAAGTAGTTTATCTTCCAAAAAGGCAGTCTTGCAAGTCTTTTTGAGGAGTTGTTATTTGTTTTATTTTGAATTTTTCCACAAGGAAATTCAAAACGTTTTTGGATAAAAATGCAGGTAAGCTTGGGCCCAGTCTTATGTTTTCTATCTTAAGGTATAAAAGCGTAAGCAAAATGCAGACTGCCTTTTGCTCGTACCAAGATAAGACAAAAGAAAGCGGCACTTCGTTTACATTGCAGCCATATACATGTGCCAACTCTTGAGCAATTCTTATAGCGCTGTAAGCATCATTACATTGCCCAACGTCAATAATCCTTGGTATGCCTTCAATTTCGCCTAAATCTAAATCGTTAAACCTGTACTTTCCGCAAGCAAGGGTTAAAATAAGAGTGTCTTTAGGGGTTAATTTTGCAAATTCGGTGTAGTAATTTCTGCCTACCTTTGCTCCGTCGCAACCGCCAAGCAAAAATATGCGTTTTATTTTCCCCTCTTTCATTAAAGTTACAAGTTTATTTGCATTGTCGAATAATGTTTTTCTTCCAAAGCCGCAAAGAAGCTCGTTCCCGCCGTTAATACCCGTCATTTTTCTGTCTTCTTTGTAGCCGCCGAGTTTTTTTGCCGTTTCAATTACAGGGGTAAAGTCGTCATCTTTAATGTGAATTGTGTTTGGATAATTTACCACAGATGTTGTAAAAACCCTGTCTTTGTAGCTATTTTGGACTTTCATTATACAGTTTGTCGTAAATAAAATTGCAGCGGGTACATTGTCAAATTCCTTTTGCTGGTTTTGCCAAGCCGTTCCAAAGTTGCCCTTAAGATGAGAGTATTTTTTAAGCTCGGGATAGCTGTGGCAAGGCAGCATTTCGCCATGGGTGTAGATATTTACCCCGCTTCCTTCACTTTGTTTTAAAAGCTTTTCTAAATCGTGTAAATCATGACCCGATACGATTATAAACGGGCCTTTTTCAATTGTGCAGCTTACTTTTGTGGGAATCGGGTCTTTATAAGTTTCGGTATTTGCCTTGTCTAAAAGCTCCATGCATTTTAGGTTTATTTCGCCCACTTTTAAAACTTCGCTTATAAGTTCATCCGTCTTGAATTCTTGCGGGAATTGCTTTAGGGTGTCAAAAATAAAATCTGAAACTTTTTGGTCGTAATACCCCAAAACAATCGCATGGTAGTAATATGCCGCCATGCCCTTAAGTCCGAATAAAATGAGCGATTTTAAGCTCCTTGTGTCCTCGTCTTTTCTCCAAAGCTCTTTTAGGTCGTAGTTAGTATCTGTTTTACTTAAATTTTTAATCTCCTGCGTAAAATTTAAAATATCCTCATCGCAGAAATTCACGTTTGTAACCGTCATAAAAAGCGCTTTGGTGATGAGTTTTATATTCTCTTTGTTTCTTTCACAGTTTTGTGAAAAATTTATGACAGATGAGATTAAATCATCTTGTAAATTAGCACATTTTGCACTTTTAGAGCATACTCCCCCACTTGTGCAGCCGCTGTTATGCGCTGTTTGTTCGCATTGAAAACAAAACATATCCATACTTTTTCTCCTTTATTTAAAGGCTAATTTACTCACAGCTTTTTTTCATTAGCCAAAGGAGTATAAAAAAGTAGAATTAAACGCTGAAGATGTCTTTAATGTCTTGGAATGTAAGTGTTTTTGCGATATTTCTATCAATTGAAATAACGCTATCCACAAGCGAGCGTTTTTTGGATTTTAGTCTTTGAATTTTTTCTTCTACCGTACCTTTTGTAATTAAGCGGTAAACAAAAACTTTCTTTGTCTGACCGATACGATATGCCCTGTCTGTTGCCTGATCTTCAACAGCCGGATTCCACCATGGGTCATAGTGAATAACATAATCGGCACCTGTAAGGTTAAGACCCGTACCCCCTGCTTTAAGCGATACAAGGAAAATCGGTATAGTCGGGTCATTGTTAAATCTTTCAACCACTTCCTGACGGTTTTTAGTAGCGCCTGATAGGTATTCGTGTTTAATGCCTTTTGTTTCAAGCCATTGTTTAATAATATCAAGCATACCGACAAATTGGCTGAAAAGAAGTATTCTGTGTCCTTCTGAGATAATTTCTTCTAGCATTTCCTGCAAATGTTCAAATTTACCCGATTCGTTTATGCCCAAAGTTCCTTCTTTGTCATATAACCTCGGGTGGCAGCAAATTTGTCTTAAGCGCAGAAGTGCAGAGAAAATAGACATTCTGGACTTTTCAAGACCGACTGTTTCAATAGATTTAAACAATTCTTCTTTAGTTGAGTCAAGAACCTGTAAGTACAAGTCTTTTTGCTCAGGTGTAAGTTCGCAGTATGCAACTGATTCAATCTTATCAGGCAAGTCTTTTGCAACATCTCGTTTCATACGGCGTAGGATAAACGGGAAAATCTGTCCTTTTAAACGTTTTTCAACAGCTTTATCCTCTTTTTCAACAATCGGGTTAACATAGCGGTAGTTAAATTCGTTTGCATCGAATAAAAATCCGCTCATAAGAAAATCAAAAATACTCCACAGCTCTTCTAGCCTGTTTTCAATAGGAGTACCGCTCAGTGCCAGTCTGTGTTTTGAGTTAAGCTCTTTTACCGCACGTGAAGTTTGAGAGCTTGCGTTTTTAATGTTTTGAGATTCATCCAGAATAACGTATCTGAACTCGTGTTTTTTAAGCTCTGCAATATCGCGCCTTACAAGTGCGTAAGAGGTTATAATAACGTCGTATTTAGGAATATTTTTAAATTGTGTTTTTCTCTCAACCCCTGATAACACAAGGTATTTAAGGTTTGGAGCGAATTTTTCTATTTCATTTTCCCAGTTAAATACGACCGATGTCGGGCAAATTACCAAAGTTGGCTCTTTCCCGTCCTTTTCTTTTGCTTTTTGCAAAAGTGTCAAGGTTTGAAGTGTTTTACCAAGACCCATATCATCCGCCAAAATACCGTTTAAGCTGTATTTATATAAGAACCAAAGCCAGCTGTAACCTTTTGCCTGATATTCCCTAAGCGTTGCAACGGTTGATTTTGGCAAGGGAGTATTTTCCATATTTGAAAAAGTTGAAATTTCTTTCCAAAATTTGGAGAATTTTCTTGACATTTTAAGCTTAACGCCCATTGCCTCAAGCTCTGAAACCACCCCTGCACGGTAGGTTTTTACGATAAATTTGTCTTCATCGTTTTTGTAAACATCATAAGTGTTAAAGGATTTTAATAGTGATAAAATATCATCGCAAGGGATTGCAGCTTGTCCTTTACCCTTGGTATTGTAGTATTTTACGCCTTCGTAAACTAAATCTTGAATTTTATCAAATTCTATAATCTCATCTTCAACTTCGCCGTGGAGTTCGATTTCAAACTTATCGGTAGAGTCTTCTATAAAGTCGATTGTTGCCTTAAGCTCAAAGCCTTTTTTGTTTATTTTATAAAGGCTCATATCGTCTTTTTCAATAAACTCCCAGCCTTCTCCGGCTTTGTTTATAAAGTAGTTATAAAAATCAATTGCAAATTCTTTTTCAAGGGCTAAGTTATTGGTTTGCATAGGTGCAAAACGGCACGCAAGCAGCATTTGATATGCTCTTTCTTCAAATTGCATATCCCTTTTAACCCAATAAAGAAGGTCTTTTTCAGGCTGTTTTACGGTAACGTAAGGACTTTTAGGAGTTTTTGAATAAGGAACTCTTACTCCGTCATATTCAAAGTCCAACGACGCTTTAAGGGACATATCATAGTCTATGCTAAGCTCTACAATACACTTTGGCGGACGTTTTTCAAACGCGAGTTTTTCCATTTCTTCGCTCAGATAAACGCTCATCATTTTTCTTAATTTTGGTAATTCTTCATAGATAAATTTTCCGCCTTCGGCATCTTTAATATCCGTAAAAGACGCTTTTGTAAGGTACTGAGGCAAAATTGACACCTGTGCGTCGGTTCTGAAAATTACATCCTTGTATCTTCCCCATTTTAGCTGTCTTGAGAAATATCTGATTTCTTCAAATGGGTAAATCTCGCTTCCGTCGGGTCTTTCCCAGTATAGGGATAAAAGAACGTTTCCGACGTATGAAATATTGACCGCAAGGCACAATTTCCAAGTTTCATCGTCAAAGCGAATTTTTTTGTGCGTTTTTGCGTCAATTACATCCTCCATTTTGGAGAGCATTTTAAAGAATTCGTCAAATTTGTTTATTTGAACATCGTACCAGCCGGATTTTTTATCTAATCTTGACTGTTTTAAAAGCATTTGAAACATCATTGCTTCAAGCTTTTGGGCGTTGTTCAATTTAAAATCGGGGTCATTTTTTTGTGCCTCAAGAACGGCTTTAAATATTCCCTCTAAATCTCTTATAACTCTTTTTGTGTTCCTGTCCATAACAAGAATTGAGAAGAAATTTTGCCTTCTTTTGGGGTTAAAGTGGAAAATATATCCGCCTTGCGGATTTTCGCACATCGGCAGGTCTTCATCCTCAAAAACAGGTGTTACGTCGTGTTTTTCGTAAAGATATTCATCCCAAAGGTGATTTTTAAGTGCCGTAAGACCAAGAGCTACGGCGTGCTTGCACCAAGGCTCATCAAGAGGGCAAGTACAGGAAGGTTTTACGCCTGTTTTGTTAAACTTAATTGAAGTTTCATAGTAAGATTTGTAATTCCCTTTGATTTTGCCTTTTACGGTTGAATCTTTAAGGGTAATTTCTTCTACTTGCCCTTTTTGAAAGTACTCATAACCTCTTCGCCAGCTACCCGGTTTAGAGTTGTCTTTTAAAAACTTGTTGTTGAATTTATACTTCACGAAATATCCAAATGCACCAATGCACAAACTCTACTTCAACTACTTGGGAAAATATTAAGCTAAACCTAAAAACCAAATTCTTGTGGTTAATACTTAACAATCCAAAAATAAAATATCATTAATCAAATAAAAAAGCAAGGGTTTTTTGCCCTTACTTTTTTATTTTTTAAAACAATTATTTTACAAAATAATTAGCATTTACATTGGCATACATTTTAATTGTGCCAAGTTCGGTCGGAACAGAGGATTCTGCCGCATCCATTGCGCCTGATGATAATTTTGCGCTGTTTGTCATTCTAAACTGCGGATAGTAAGAATTATCGCCCGAGCAGCTTGCATTTATTGACTTAATGCCTAAAACACTGCTTCCGGCAGCCACTGCTGTTTGTTGTGCTCTTGTTTTAGATGAGGCTACTGCCTTTTTAATTAGCTCGTTACAAGCGTTTTGAGTGTTATCCAAGGAGAAGTTTAAATCTCCGACACGAGTTGCACCGTTTTTTAAACCTTCTGAAATTACTTTTCCTAAGTTGTCAGTATTTTTAAGTCTAACCTGAAAACCGTTAGAAACACTGTAATGTAGGAAGGTTTTTGTATTATTTTTGTAGCTGTATTCGGGGTATGCACTAAAATTAACTGTTTGAACCATATCGCCCGCTTTTGTATCAAGCAGTTTTTTAACTGCTTCAAGAGCTTTTTGAGTTTGTTCTTTGTTTTTATCTGTCGCAACTTTTAAATCTTTGTCTTGAGTTTCAATGTAAAATCTTACATTTGCAACATTTGGAGCGAATTCTTCTTCTGCCTTTGTGTTTACTGAAACATAGGGTCTTTCATCTGCCGCAAGAGCAAAAGGAGTGCCCAAAAGTCCCATTAAAAGCAATAAAGATAAAATTTTTTTCATAATACCTCCTTATTTGTTAATAAGTTCAATAAACTCTTCTTCAGTTAGTATCTTAATACCTAAATTTTGTGCTTTTGTCAACTTTGAACCTGCATTTTCTCCCGCTATTACATAATTTGTGTTTTTACTTACGGAATTAGGGGTTTTAGCGCCCAAGGATTTTAAAATTTCTTGTGCTTCATCTCGTGAAAATTTCTCCAAAGTTCCCGTCAACACAAAAGAAAGCCCCTTAAGTTTTAAGTCCTCTTCTCTTTTATATGTGTTTTCAAGCACTAAACCCAGTTTAAGAGCGGCATTTAAGTCATTTAAATTATCTTGATTATGAAAATAATCATAAATGCTTTTTGCCATTTTCTCGCCAATGCCGTCAATAGAGCTTAAATCTTCAATGCTTGCCTCTTTTAGAGCGTTAATGTCTTTGAAGTTTTGTGCTAAAATATCTGCACTTTCTTTGCCTACAAGCCTTATGCCAAGGGCGTTTATAAACTTAGGCAGCTTAGTGTTTTTAGATAAATTAATTGCATCAAGCAAATTTTGTGCGGATTTTTCGGCAATTAAATCCAGCTCTAAAAGCTGTTCGTAGGTTAATTTGTATAAATCGGGATAAGAGTAAACCATTTTTTTATCAACAAGTTGAGAAATTATGCTCTCGCCCAATCCGTCAATATCCATGGCGTTTTTTGATACAAAATATTCTATTCTGCCTTTTATTTGAGCACTGCAACCTTTTTTGTTCGGGCAATAAAGCGCAACTTCGCCCGGTACTTCTTCCAGTGTGCTACCGCATACAGGACAGGTTTTCGGGAACTCAAAAGGTACTGATTTTTCTGTTTTTTCAACCCTTATTACCTTTGGGATTATCTCTGCCGCTTTTTTGACAAGGGCTCTGTCCCCAACTTGAACGTTTAGGCGTTTAATTTCATCAAAATTATACAAACTTGCCCTTGAAACAACGCTTCCCGCAAGGTTTACGGGCTCAAGACGAGCAACGGGTGTAACCGTACCCGTTCTGCCGACTGAAATTTCAACCTTTTTAAGTTCTGTCCAAACTTCTTCAGGGGGAAATTTAAAGGCTATTGCCCACTTTGGTACACGAGATGTAAAACCGAGTTCGTTTTGTTTTGAAATTTCATCAACCTTAATTACAACTCCGTCAGTTCCATAATCCAGTGTATGGCGGATTTCATCTGTTTTTTTGCAAAAATCAATGGCTTCATCAATTCCTGATACCACCTTAACTTTGCTTGTCCTAAAGCCCAGTTTAGAGAGCTTTTCGATTGTTTCACTGTGAGTTTTCGGAGCATCTTCTTTGTTAAAGAAATTTCCCCAGTAAATAAAAATTGATAAATCTCTGCTTGCGGTAATCTTTGGGTCAAGCTGGCGAACAGTTCCCGCTGCGGCATTTCTTGGGTTTGCAAATGTTTTTTGACCTGTTTCAATCTGTTTTGCATTAAGTTTTTCAAAGGATTTTATCGGCATATAAACTTCACCTCTAACCTCAAGGTCAACAGGTTCAAAAAGCTTTAGGGGAATAGCTTTAATGGTTTTTAAATTGTTTGTAATATCTTCTCCTACTATTCCGTCCCCTCGCGTTAAACCTTGTACAAAAACACCGTTTTTATAAGTCAGGCTGACTGCAAGCCCGTCAATTTTATACTCGCAAGAAAGAGGTATTTTTGGGGCAAACAAGGACATTTGCCCTTCAAAGTTTGTTGTGTCCTTTAAAACTCTTTCGTACCATTTTGTAAGTTCTTCATCGTTATTTGCGTTATCAAGACTGTAAAGTCTGTTTTTATGCGGTACTTGTTCAAATTTTTCGCTTATTCCGCCCACTCTTTGGGTAGGGCTGTCGGGAGTTATAAATTCGGGGTGCTCATCCTCAAGCTTTTGAAGCTCTCGAAAGAGTGCGTCATACTCATAATCTTCTACTTTCGGATTATCCTCAACGTAGTATAAATAACTGTAATACTCAATCTCTTTGCGTAGTTTTTTGATTTTTTCTTGTATATCCATAGTAAATATTCTATTATAAAAATTACTATGAGTATATTAAAATTATTAAATAAGAAACTTGACCGTGTTCTTTTTACAACGCCATCACACAACCAAAAAACAAGCATTCTTCCGCATTTGGAAAATTTTTACGGCTGGGATTATTCAGAAATTGAAGGCTTTGATAATCTTTGCGACCCGACAGGCCCGATACTTATGGCGCAAGGCAGAGCTTCAGATTGTTACGGGGCTAAAAATACTTTCTTTTTAACCCAAGGTGCAACTTTAGGAATATTGGCTGCAATGAAATCCGTAATTCAAGAAGGGGACAGGGTTCTGGTTGCAAGAAATTGCCATAAATCCGTATATAACGGCTTAGTTGTTACCTGTGCAAGGGTAGATTGGCTTATGCCCTCTTGTAACGAGTATTTTGGAATATACGGAAAAATTGAGCCGGAGGATGTTGAAAATAATCTTAAATTAAATCAATATCGTGCATTAATTATCACAAGTCCGACTTACGAAGGCGTAAACTCTGACATTGAGGCAATTTCAAAGATATGTAAGCAATACGGAGTTTATTTAATTGTCGATGAATCTCACGGAGCTTTGTATAATTTTAGCGATAAACTTCCAAAAACAGCTATTGAGCAAGGCGCTGATTTTGCTATAAATTCTCTTCACAAAAACGCAGGCGCACTCAACCAGTGTGCACTTTTGCATGTTTCAAACGATATAAGAGAGGATTTTGAATGGCGTCAAGTCCAAAAAGCCATAAATCTTTTTAATACCTCTTCGCCCTCATACCCGCTTTTGGCTACGATTGAGGCAACAATTAATTACCTGAATTCAAAAAGAGGCAAAAAATGTATTGAGGATTTGATTTTAAATATTGAAAACTTCAAAAAAGAATTAAGAAAAGACGGTTGGGAGTTCTTCGAAGAGGAAAATTCCGACCCGACAAAAATCTTAATCAAAAGAGGCGATGTATCCGCACTTGAGTTATCTCAAAAACTCTTTGACGAGTATAAAATTGAAGATGAGATGGCATCAGAGGTTTCAGCCCTTTATTTATGCGGTGTAGGAACAACGAGAGCAAAATTAAACAAGTTAAAAAATGCAATTAAAAAGGTTAAGTTAACAAAGCAGGAAAACCCGCCAAAGGTTTCTTTTCAACCTTTTCCTTTTGTAAAAATGCTTCCCTTTGAAGCTTTTTACAAAGATTACTGCTTTGTATCAAAAGAAAATTCGCCTTTAAAAATTTCCTCTCAAACAATTGTACCTTATCCTCCGGGAATTGGAATTTTATACCCCGGAGAAGTTGTGCAGGAGTGGCATCTTGATTATCTTGGTGATGATGTTGGAGTAATAAAATGAAAAGAGCTTTAATTGTTGTAATAGATTCCATGGGTATTGGTGCAATAGAAGATGCAGCCGATTACGGGGATGATTTAACCTGCAATACGCTTTGCAATCTGGCAAAAGCACAGGGCGGTTTAAATGTGCCAAATTTTGAGAAGCTTGGTCTTGGCAACATAAAAGACATCGAGGGTGTTAAAAAAGTTGAAAACCCCTCTGCAAGCTACGGCATTATGAAAATGAAATCCAAAGGAAAAGATACAACAACAGGGCATTGGGAGATAGCGGGACTTGTTTTGGAGAACCCTTTTAAAACCTATATAAATTTTCCCGACGAATTAATTAACGAATTTATTTCAAAAACAGGCTGCAAGGGTATTTTAGGCAATATTCCCGCCTCGGGTACAAAAATAATCGAGCAGCTGCACGAAGAACATGCAAAAACAAAATTTCCGATAATTTATACAAGTGCGGACAGTGTTTTTCAAGTTGCCGTTGATATTGATATTATTCCTCTTGAAACACTTTATGAGTGGTGCAAAATTGCAAGAAAAATACTTGATGACGGAAATTACGGTGTATCAAGGGTTATAGCAAGACCTTATCAAATAATTGACTCTAAACCTACGCGAATAGGTAAATTCAGGCATGATTATTCCGTAAAACCCCCAAGGGATACTCTTTTAAACGAAGTTGAAAAAGCAGGAAAAAAAGTTTTGTCTGTCGGCAAAATTAAAGACATATTTGTAAATTCGGGCGTAACTGAAGCTGTTACAACAGGTTCAAATAAAGAAGGACTTGAGGCAACACTAAAATCCACAAAAGAAAAAAAATGGGATTTAATTTTCACTAACCTTGTTGATACTGATATGCTATACGGCCACAGGCGTGATTCAAAGGGTTACAAAATGGCAATTGAAGAAATTGACGGATATATTCCGAAATTTTTGGAAGCCTTGGATGAAGATGACCTGTTTATTATCACCGCAGACCACGGCTGCGACCCGACTTTTAGGGGAACAGACCATACAAGGGAAATGGTTCCTATTTTAATTTACAATAAAAATCAAGAGGCAAAAAACATAGGTATAAAGCCTTCTTTTACTTACGTTCACGATATAGTTAAAGCTTGGCTTGAAATTTAATTTAAAAACATTAAAGGTTTAAAATGAATAACTTTAACCCGTCAAACTATATAAATAGGTTAATTACAAACATTGCAAACAATCACGCCAAAATTTTAACTTCAAATAATGAACCTATAAATTATCAAAATACGCAAAGCACTCTTTCACAAGCAAGCAGTCAAAATGCGCAAAATAAAACTCTATCACCCGAGCTTAAAATGACCCCGATGGAGGTTGAACAGAGTGCCAAATACGTTAAAGAGCTTTTAAATATGCCAAAAGAGATAACTCAAATTATTTCTCAAATGGCTTCAAATAAAACTATGACAACCGCTCAAAATGTCCAATTGCTCTTGCTTTTATCCAGCGGAAAAATTGATTTAAATCAGCTTGCGCAATATTTAAACGAAAATTCAAAAGCTGCCATGCAAAAGCTTGTGCAGGTGGTTGCACAAAACGCAAGAATGGGAGTTTCAGACACAAATCAATTAAGGGAGTTGATTAATACCTTGGGGCTTGTCAGTGCTTCAAATACCGACCCTGCTTCAACTCTTAAAAACTTTATTCTTTTGTATCTTCCTTGGCTGCCGCTGAACGCTGACGGAGGTAATTTGGATTTTGATATTGATATAACCGAAAGGAAAGGTTCAAGCTTGGAGGATGGTCTTGAGAGCATTACGATTTTAATTCAGACAATGAATTTTTCAAACATAAAAGCCACTTTAGAGCTTATGCCGGAGGGCAGAGTTGAAATTATGCTTAACTGTACAGATACCTTCCCAAAAGAAAAAGTGCTGAGTGTCCTTAAAAAAGAATCGGAAGATTTAAACATTCAAACGGGCTTAATAGTTGAGGTTACAAAAAAAGAAGAACAAAACGAAGATGCAAAAAAACAAAGCGCGCAAATTTCCGCTACATCAAGCGTATCGCCCCAGCTTGTTCTTATGGCACACTCTGTTATAAAAATTATTTTTAAAATTGACAAAGATTTTTCTGTCATTAAATAGTACATGTGAAGTATTTTTTTTAAATTCCCTTAAAATTGCTCAAACTTGTGTCGATGCGACGTAAAAAAGGAGTAATCAAAATGAGATTACAAGGTTCTGTTAACCTTTCAAAATCAGGACTCGGAATGTCTATATCCGCCATGCACTTAGATATGGAGATGATGGGCATAGGTTCTCAAAACATTACGGGCTTTGATAAGGTGGGTTATCAAAGAAAAGAGGCGGTAGTTTCTTCTTTTGCCCAGTATATTGGTGTCCACGCACTCTCAAGTGCAGTAGATGATCAGGTGGGCAGAATTGCCGTTTCTCAAAGTCCTCTTGATTGTGCTTTGTCTGAAAAAGGATATTTTCAACTTCTTCACAAAGACGGCTCAATTGAGTTAACAAGGGACGGAAGATTTCACCTGAACGAAAACGGGGAACTCCTAAGCGTTAAAGGACACAAAGTATTGTCTTCAGGCGGTACGCCGATTGTTTTACCGATTATGCCTGCTGAACTAAAGGATGTTAAAATTGCAAAAGACGGTTCTATTGCGGTTTTTGACCCTACAACAAGAAAAATGCACGAAGCAGGACAGCTTGCGGTTGTATCTTCTGAAGGTGCACTTGTAACAGAGCCTTGTGTTGAGCAGCAATGCTTGGAGTATTCAAACGTTTCTTTGCAACAGGAATTCATTGAGCTCGTTCCCGTTAAGAAAAATTTTGATGCGAACAGACAGTTATTTATGTTGCAAAACAGTAAACTTGCAAAGGCAATACAACAGTTAGGAAGTGCATAGATAGATGTATAGCGGTTATAATTTACAGGGAATAATCAGAAGAAACGTAATTAACGTTCTTCATCAGTTTGAAAAATTCGGCTACCAATCTCAAAATGTCGGTAACGCAAATACTCACGGCTATAAAGCAATGCGTTTTGATGACATTTTGGATGAGCAGGGCTATGTAACGGGCGTTTCAAGAACTAACCACGCTCAAGGTTCTTTTCAACTTACCGAAAATCCTCTTGATGTCGGTATAAAAGGCCCGGGGTATATGCCTGTAACATCAGCGGGCGGCGAAATTTACTATACTCGAGACGGTTCTTTTACCTTAAATAAAGACGGCTACCTTATTACTACAACGGGAGATTTAGTCGGCGGCGGTATTAAAATTGACGCTACGAGCGTAAAAGTCGAAATTTGCCCAAACGGTGATGTTTATACCTATAAAGACAGAGCAGGCGAGGGTGAATATCAGGGAACAATTCCGCTTGTTCAGTTTGCAAACCCCGAGGGCTTAAAAGAAGTCGGTAAAAACAGATATGCTCCTACCGAAAACTCGGGCGAAATAGTTCTTATACAAGACCATAACAGAATAGCTCAATACGGAATTGAGCGTTCAAATGTAAATATCTTTGAAACCGTTAACGAGATAATGCGTGTTAACTCATCGCTTTTGGCTTCAACAACTCTTATGAAAGCTGTTGGCGATATGTATGACAAGGCAATTAACATAAGGGAATAATAAAATATGTATTCACCACTTAATCCTATTCAAAAATCACAACTTTATTTGGACTTGATTGCTGCGCGTCAAGAAGCGGTTTCAGGCAACATTGCAAATATGGATACTCCAAATTATGTAAGGCGTGATGTTGAATTTTCTCAATATTTAAACACTATGAACTCTAATCTTGAAACAAAGCTTTCTCAAAAGCTTGGGCCATCAGGTGTTATGGAGCCTCAAAGTCAACAGTTGAGCGCAGAAGATGAGCTTGCACTTATGCAAAAAAACTCAATCATTTATGCTGTTGCCGCAAGGCAGATGTCAAATACCATAACTGAAATTAAAACTGTAATTAATGTCGGTAAATAATTGAAAGGCGTATAAAATGAGCGTAATGGATTCTTTTGAAGTCGGTGCGGGCGGTTTAAGAGCGCACGGTAAAAGGATTGAAATAGCGGCAAGAAACATTGCAAATATGGATACTCCAAACTATGTAAGGAAAATCCCCGTAATTAACGCTACTGAAGATATTTCTTTTGCAGGGCTGCTAAACACTATGAAAGAAGATGTATTCGGTATAGGTACAGTTCCTTTTTTAGACGGCGGAGTTAAATTTACAGGTGTTGTTGAAGACCCTACACCTGCCGAGAAAGTTTACCGCCCCGGTCATCCTGATGCCGACGCAGAAGGTTTTGTCAGAATGTCAAACGTTAACCCAATGGTTGATATAGCAGATGCAACATTGGCTCAAAGGGCTTATGAAGCTTCGTTGGGTGTAATGTCAATTACAAAAGCAATGGCAAGCCGTGCTATTGAAATAGGCAGATAATTAAGCTAAAAGTTCATCCTTGTATTCGTCAAGTTCTCCTGATAAGAGCATTTGAGTGTACTCGGGGTGTTCTTTTAGTGCTTTAGCGCAAGTTAAAATATTGTTAGCATAAATATCGGAACCTAAATAATTGCCTTTTAATATGTTGCCTGCTCCCGCGTTATATGAACATAATACGCTAAAAATATCATCTCCAAAGTATTCTTCGCTTAAAAGCTGATTTAATCCTATACCGAGTTTAATATTGTCAACAGGATTTTGTCTGTCAAGCGGCATATCGCTAAAATATCTTTTATTAACGTCAATTTGAGCATCTTCACTTATTTGCATTAAGCCTACGCAGTTTGCCGAACTTGTATTTATTGTGCCGTTTTCATCGTAGTGCAGACCTGAGGATTCATAAAAAATTTGAGGCAAAAGAAGTTCAATATCAGTCCTTTGCGCCCAAGGTTCGCTTAATATTTGCTCAAGTACGCTTGTAGAATCTCCAAGAAGGTTATCCATTCTTTGAAGAGTTGTAATCATATTATAGTAATGCAAACTTAATTCAGGGTCTTTTTTTATATTATCAACCGCTTCTTTAACTTCTTGTTTTCTAACCTGTTGTTGTGCTTGAGAAATTAATTCTTCCTCACTTACTTCAACAGGTGCGCTTGTTGTATATATTTGACTTGAGGTAGTTTCAGCTCCGGTTGGCTCATTTGGTTTGTCGGTCAATGGATTTAAAATTGCAAGAAGCGTACCAAGAGCAATTGTTGAAGGTATTGCCGCTCTTAGGATAATATTTCCCTTACCTTTTTTTCTTGACTGCGGCGCACGGCTTCTTGTGCTGAATTCTATTATATCCCCTTCATCAGTTCTGCTTATTACTCGGATGTTATTTCTGTCATCTCTTTTGTGAGTTGTCTTTGGCTGACTTTTTTGTACTCTTGTCGGGTTTGTTTGCGCACTTTTGGCCGCAGCCCTTTGAGCTTGCCTTTCTCTGTCTCTTGCGGCAAACATTTTATTAATCTCCCTAAAGCCCAAATCATCATCTTGAGCCCTTTCAGGAGTGCCTTTAAAATTAATATTAAAATTTCCAACAGGTTGTATCATAGCAAATTGTATAAAACAAATGAAGGTTAAAAATTGCCTTTTTAGAGATTTATTTTATTTTTTATGACGTATAAAGGCCTGTCTTTTGCTTCATCATATATTCTTGCGATGTATTGACCTAATATATTCATTGCAAAAAGCTGAATTGAGCTTGCAAAGAATATTGCAAAACTGATAATCCACTCTTCTTCAAAATCATCAAATATCATTACAAAAAGTAAGATTAAAGATATTATTGCAAATATTACCCCAAGGGCAAAAATAAAGTCTATGGGCTTATACGAGAAAGAAAAAATTCCGTCTGAGGCAAGCTTTAACATTTTAGAAAGAGAGTATTTTGTTTCGCCTGCAAATCTTTCATCTCTGTTAAAATATACAGGAGCGCTCCTAAAGCCTGTCCAAGGAACCATGCCTCTTATAAAGCGGTGCTTTTCTTTCATATTATTAAGTGCATCTCTTACCTTGCTTGTAATAAGTCTAAAGTCCCCTGTGTCAGTGGGGATGTCTAATTTGCACATAGATTTTAAAGTTCTGTAAAATCCCCATGCGGTTAGCTTTTTAAATATTGTTTCTTTTTTTCTTTTGAGTCTTTTTCCGTAAACAATGTCATAACCTTCAAGAGATTTTTCATACATATCATAAATTAACTCCGGCGGGTCTTGAAGATCGGCATCTATTATTGCGATGTAATCACCGCAAGAATGTTCAAGTCCTGCCGTAACGGCCATTTGATGACCAAAGTTTCTTGAGAAGTTAATAACTTTTATATTTTTATCTTCTTTTGCAAATTGATTTAAAATTTCCTCACTTTTATCTTTTGAGCCGTCATTTACAAAAATGTAGTTAACTTTTAGTTTATTTTTAAAGGTTTCCCTAAGTGCTAAAAGCCTTTTGAATGTTTCATCAAGGCAGCTTTCTTCGTTAAAGACGGGGACTATAATATCTAATGTTTTCATAAAAACTCCAAAAACCATAGGCACGTGAAATTATACCACGATATAAAGATTTTCAAAAGCTTATTTTTGTTTGTGTTAATCTGATATTATGAAGCTTAATAACGTAAAATGGGCAATTTTTTGGATAATAGCCATTGGTAATTTTTTAGGCATGCTTGATTCAAGCGTGGTTAACCTTGCGCTGTATCCTATGGCAAGGGACTTAGGGGTTACAATTTCTAAGGTTCAGTGGGTAATTATCTCATACACCCTTGTCTTGACGGTATTTTTGCCCTTCTGGGGAAAAGTAGGCGACTTGGTTCCAAAAAATAAACTCTATGCAACAGGGTTTGGGCTTTTTGCTTTTGGTTCGTTTTTTAACGCCCTTGCTCTTAATTTACCGATGCTTTTAACTTCAAGATGTATCGAGGCTCTTGGTGCATCAATTGTTATATCAAATGCTTCATCCGTAATAGCATCCCTATTTAAGGGTGGGGACAGAGGTAAGGCCCTTGGGCTTAACGGATGTCTTGTTGCTGTTGGCGGGCTCTTAGGACCTTCATTGGGCGGGATTTTGCTTCAGTTTTTCAATTGGAAAGCAATATTTATCCCATCTATCCCAATAGCTCTTTTTGGTATTTATTATTCATATAAAATGGTGCCTTCGATTATTGCTCAAAAAGAAAAGTTAAAGTTTGACTACTTAGGCTTTATTTATTTTACCGTTTGTCTTTTTGCGCTTTTACTTGCAATTTCGGAAGGGTATCACTGGGGCTGGAGTTCTCTTAAGATAATCACTTTAGGGGTAATTTGCGTTGTGTTTGGCTGTTTATTTTACATAAGGGATAATAAAATCAGCTATCCGATGATAAATTTTAATTTATTTTCAATAAAACCTTTTACACTTGGCAATTTGGCCGTTATGACATCATATATGGCGATGTTTACAAATACAATCTTGCTCCCGTTTTATCTTCAAGACATTTTAAAATTTAAACCGTTTTTAACAGCTCTAATAATTCTTCCGTATTCAATTGTTTTAATGTTTGTTGCACCAATAAGCGGGGCAACGGCAGGAAAATACGGAAGCAGATATTTAACAATAGCAGGGCCTATTGTTACTTTTGTTGCCCTTTCGTTATTTATTTTGTTTGATGAAAATACTCCCGTGATTTACATTATGCTTTTATCCGGCGTTATGGGACTTGGTAACGGGCTTTTTCAATCTCCCTCAAACACTGCTATTATCTCAAGTGTCAGCAAAGAGCAGTTGGGAATAGCAAGCGGTATATTGGCACTTTCAAGGAATATGGGTAATATCTTGGGTGTTGCAATAACAATTACGCTTTTTGCGAGCTTTAGAGATATTTTCCAAAATTTGGGACTTGATTATAACTTTTCGTTTTTAAAAGCTTATCACTATACAATGGCGTTTGGTATGGCTTTTGCGCTATTATGCGTATTATTTTCTTTCTTTGCTTACAAGGATTACGACGTTGTCAAGCGAAAAAAATAATTTTTACAAAATTATACAAGTTATTTACTTTTAAATTGGAAAGACTAAAATAGTTTTCAATGGGTAAAGCAAAGAAAAGAATTTTACATAAGACTAATTCCTCGCTTTTTATGACACGTGAGAGCGCACTCAATGAAGTTTTCTCCATGATTTCAAAACCTAAAAGAGAAGCTCGTGTTCAAGCACTGGACTTGATAACTCTTTTTGGCTTAAGTGCTGAAGAGCTTTCAGAAGCAGGAGTGCCTTATGAAAACATAAAGGCACTCGAGTCAATAATTGATTAAGCTTTTAAGCTAATATCGGATCCTGATATGGATTTTGTATATTGCTGCTTGCATTTGTCGGCATTGCGTATTGAGTAGCAAACGCTTCAGGCGGGACAGTAAAGTCATAGCTGCCGTCAGGATTTGTTGCAACTAAGTTTGTTGTGTCAGAAGTTGCAGTGTATCCCGTATTTGCTGTTGTACTTGCTGTGCTATCCGCTGTGGTGCCTGTTGAGGTTAGTCCGCCAAAAGATACATTTGATGATTGCGGCATAGTATTAAGATATTCCATCATTCTTTGGGTATCTTCATTTGCGGTTCCGCTTGAGATGTCATATTGAACTTGTTGAGCAACGGCACTTTGCAGTTGTTGCATTGTTGCACTGTCTTGGCTTGCCATTTGTGCTTGTTGTTCCAGTTGTTCTTCTTGCAGTATTTCGTTTTCGGATTTACCCGTAATCTTTTTAGCAATTCCTGTTAGCACGCTTGAGCCTAAAAGACCGCCGACTATACCACCGATTGCTCCGCCGATTACCGTACCTGCTCCGGGGAAGATTGAACCTATTGCAGCTCCAACCGCTGTACCTGCTTTAGCACCTAATGCCCAACCTCCGACTGATGCTCCGACTTGTGCGCCTGATTTACCTATTTGTTTTATACCTGAATCAAAACCGCCGTTTTTAAAGGCAGGAATAATTTCAGTGAATATTTGCATTGTTCCTTCAATTGCAAGGTCAAATATTGCACCGCCTTTTTTAGCGTATTTTGCAAAGTTACCCAACTTAGACAGAGCTTTTCCGCCCAACTCGTTACTTTTAACCGCATTATAAGCGCTTGAGCCTGTAATTTTGCCCCCAAGCCAGCTAAAAGGTGCTTTTACGTACTTGCCGATTTTTGATAAAAATCCTGTTTTGCCTGTACTTTTTAGAGCTGAAATAGCGTCATCTGCGCCTTTTATAATGTCATCAGAAACTTTTGCACCTGTTTTTTGTGCGGTTTCAATAGCGCCTTCAAGGTTTTTCTTTTGCGCTGTCAAGGTGTCGATTATTCCCTGATATTTTGCTTTATCTGCTGCATCTTTTGCTTTTTTAAGGCTTTTTGCGGCACTTTTAATTTCATTATTAACATCGGATAAAGCTAAAATTGCATCAGTATTTTTAGCAGTGTTTATTGCACCACTCCAAGTTTCTTTTTTCCCTAGTGAGCTAAAAATATCACCTGCCGCTTTTGGCACTTCTGTGATGTTTTTTGGTATTTCAGAAATTGCCTTAGGTATATTTTTAACTTTATCGGCTAATTTTACTTTGTCAGGTGCATATCCCAACTTTGAAATTTTATAGCTGTTTTTTGCCCCAATGGCACTTGGAATTGCAATTAACGGAGCCATTGAAAGTGAGGATTTCATATCATCAAAGAGATTATCCTTGTGTTCAACAACTGCCATATGTTGCAAATACTTCATGGCATCTTGTGCAAAAGCGCTATTATAGCCTGAAATTTGGTTGACCATAATGTAACTTCCTATATTAACTCCCTATATATAAATAAAGTTATTTTTTTCGCCAAATTTACTTCATGTTAAGAAATGTTAATAAAATTTATGGTAGAATTAGTTTATGGCTGAGTATAATTTAAAACATTGTGCATATATAGGTGATGCCGTTTGGGAGCTTTTTATAAGAAAAATATGCATTGATAAAGCCCAAACGCAAAAGGCAATGCACAATTTCGGTATTCGCTTTGTTAACGCAAATATGCAAGCAGAGATTTTATCTTATCTGCAAGATTTTTTCGATGAAAACGAAAAAGAAATTTCACGAAGAGGCAGAAACTTGAAAATTTCTATTTCAAAGAAAAATAATCCCCAAATTCACTCTCTTGCAACGGCTTTTGAGGTTATTTTAGGACATTTGTATTTGAATAATCAAAACAGGCTTGAGGAGATTTTTGAAATTATTAAAAAATACTTAAGCGAAAAGTATAATGTATAAAAAAGGTTATAATTAATTTATGAAGAACATAAAAGATGAATTTATCTCAACGCTATCCCATGAAATTAGAACTCCCCTTACCAGTATAAAAGGGTTTTCAAAGACTATACTTGATAATTGGGAAAGTTTATCCGATGAGCAGAAAAAAAAGTTTCTAAAAATTATCCAAGAGCAGTCGCAAAGGCTCATTAATCTTGTTGAGAATGTATTAAACGTTTCAAAAATCGATTCGGACAGAGGCGACATTGTGCTTAAAAAAATAAGTCTGAAAGATGCCATAAACAACGCTTCTTCGCTTGTTAAAATGAATTACGGCGATTTTGACTATGATATTAAGATATGTTCCAATGAACCCGTTTTGGCTGATGAGAATAAGTTACAGCAGGTTTTAATTAACCTTTTGGATAATGCCTCAAAGTATTCAAAAAACTCAAAAAAGGTTGAAATAAGCTTAACTAACAATAAAAACAGTGCAATAATTTGCATTAAAAATTATGGCGTTCAAATTGAAGAAAAATATTTTGATAAAATTTTTGATAAATTTTATCGTATAGAAAATATCTTGAACTCTACAACTCAAGGCAGCGGTCTTGGGTTGTATATTACAAAAAAATTGCTCGAGCAAATGAAGGGCGAAATTACCGTTCGAAGTTACGATGAACCAAAAAGTACCGAATTTGTCGTAACCCTTCCCTTGTATGAGGTTGAGCAGGCACTAAAGAGGGTATCCGAATAAGAGGTAGAAATTGTATAAAGCTACGGTTTTTATAATAAGCAAAAGAAAAGAGCTCTCAATTAAGTATAAAAAACTGATTGAGGCACTTGAGCAAGAGGTTTTGGTTATCTCCTCTTTATCTGCTGCATTAGAAAAAATGCAAAAAATTGAGCCTGAGCTTATTTTGATTTCAGATACCATTGATGAAAAATTGAGCGATTTTTGCCCAAAAATAAGAGCGCTAACTTTTAACGTTCGCCCGATTATAGTTGCAATTTCAAAGTCTGACGAGCTGATTGACAGGCTTGAGGTCTTTGAATCAGGTGCAGACGATTTTATGAGCGAATCGATTTCTTCTCTTGAGTTTCAGACGAGAATAAAAGCTCACCTGAGAAGATATTTTGAAAATTTATACAACCCCTCAACGCTTTTTGCACAAAGGAATTTGACCATTAGAGCTTTAAAGAAACTCATTTATCTTCAGAAAAAATGTGCGATTATTTTTGTTAAAATTTCAAATATTTCAAATTATCGTGAAATATACGGCGAAATAGCCTATCAAAAGGTTTTGCAGACGCTTAGCGCACTTATAAATTCGGTCATTGTTCAAAAAGATTTTGCCGGACATTTTTTTGATGATGAATTTATTATAATAACCGATTTTGCAAAAGCCGAGAAAATAGCGCCGTTTTTGGCGTTTGCCTTTGATAATATTTTATGCAGATTTTACACAAAAGGCGACTTTGAAAATAATTTCACCCTTTTAAGTTCAGACATTAAAGAAGAGAAAAAAGAAGCCTTAATGCGTCTTAACGCTTGCGTTTTAGAAAATGACAAAGACAAATTTTCAAGCTATGAGCAAATTATAACCTCTTTGTTTGAGTTAATGAAATCATGCAAAAATGATGAAAAATCAACCTTTGTAATAGACAGACCAAAGCTTTACGGCAAAGTAGAGAAAAAAGAACCTAAAAATAAGGTCATGATTATGGAAGAGGATGAAGCACTTTCGATTTTGCTTGAAACGCTTTGCGCGCTTAACTCTTTTGAGGTTCGTGTTTGTTCAAATTATGCTCAATTTAGGGATGAATTTGATGAATTTATGCCTGATGTTGTTGTTATGGATTATGGTCAAAAAGATTTAAAAGACGGGCTTAAGCTGTCTTATGAAATTAAAAAAATAAAAAATGCAAACACAAAAATTATTCTCTCATCAAGTGTGCACAATAAAAAAGAAATATTAGCTTCAGGTGCGGATTTCTACTTGCCAAAACCTTATGACACAGATGTTGCACTCCTGTGGATTAAAAGATTTTTAAATGACTAGCTGAAGAAATGCCCTCTTTTTGAGTCAAGAGTGATGGTATCAAAAGAATACAATGCTGCGGGGCGTTTTGAACCTTGTTTTGTAGATTCGTTTGTTTCAACCAAAATATTTGAGCTTAGCATTTTTTTTCTGAAATTTCTTTTGTCCAAAGTCTTTTTCAAAATTAATTCGTAAGACTGTTGAAGCTCTGTTAGAGTAAACTTTTTAGGCAATAGCTGGAAAGCTATCGGGCAAAGTTCAAGTCTTTCACGTGTTCTTTTAAGTGAATATTCAATAATTTCTTTGTGGTCGAATGCAAGCGGGGGAAGTTTTTCAACACTGTGCCATTGAACTTCTGAAACTTCGTCTTTGTTTGCAACTTCAAGTTTTATATCTTCCGCACGAAGAAGTGCAAAGTAAGCACAAGTTATAACCCTTGTGTTGGGGTAACGAAGCGGGTCGCCGAAGGTGTATAGCTGCTCAAGATAGATGTTTTGAACGCTTGTTTTTTCTTTCAAAACACGAAGAGCCGCATCATCAAGGTTTTCGGACAATCTTATAAAACCGCCGGGGATAGACCATTTCCCGCGAAAAGGTTCGTTTGCACGTTTAACCAAAAGCACTTTAAGTTTGCCGTTGTGAATGGTTAAAATTACAACGTCAACCGTTACCTCATGTGTTTTTGTTTCCGTAAAAGTCCTTGCCATAAGACCATTGTACATAAAACAGTGATTAAGTCAATTTATTACACTTAATATTTTGTAACATTAATCTATAATTTTCCCGCCAAAAGCTTCGAGCATATCTTTGATTTTAGGGCTATACGTTGAAGTGTCTATAACCTTTTTGTGATTTTCCTGCTCTTCTGCAGTATCTTGCTCGGTTGCTTGAGAATTTTCTTGGGGCTTTTTAAAACTTGTATCTGCTTTTTGTTTTGGCTCTTGCTTAATTTGAGGTTTAATATTTGCACCCTCAAGCGGTTTTATATTTTCGCTTAATTGCACAAATTCAAAAATGTACTTTCCGCCAAAAGCTTTCTTCTCGCCTTCAATTAAGGCTTTGTGTTTAAGGTCGGATTTTGCTTGCGCAATTACATTTTGATTTATAAAGCCTAAAACTATCTTATTTTCAGAAATTTCAATCAGTTTTCCCATACCTGAGTAGAAAAATTTAGCAGGAACGCTTTCAATAGAATTTACGATATTGCTCCAAATTGTTATTTCATCCCCCGCGCTTTGTGTATTTATTGGGCTTGGTGTTTCAATTCTTTGTTCTTGCTCTTCAGGCTCTTCTTTAATTTCTTGAATTTCTTCTTTAACAGGCTCTTTTTGTATTGGTTCAGCTTGGATTTGTACCTTTGGCTCAACTTTTGGCTCTTGCACTTTTGGTTTTTCAATTTGCACATTTACCTCTTGAGCCTTTTGTTGTGTTTTTTGAGGTGCATAAGTCAACTGCGAATTTGCTTTTGCAGATTTAATAATCATCAGCTCAACCCAAAGGTAGGGGTTTTGTGCGGTTTTAATTTCCTTATAATATTCTATTGCAATATCTAAAATTTTAGAGCACAAGCTTGAATCATAGTTTTTGCCTAAAATTACTTCGATGTCTGATGTATTTAGAGTTGTAAATTTTATTGCGTCCTTTGGCTCTTTAGAGTTAATTACAATAAGAACATTTCTTAAAAATTCCAAGAAATTCTCACACAGGTTTCTTGGCTCAGAACCCTTTTCGTAAATTTGTCCGACAAGGCTGATTGCTGCCTCAATATCTTGAGATACAATTAAATCAAGCAAATTGATTAATTTGTCAAAAGTAACTTTACCCAAAAGCTCTTCAATTGTTTCTTTTGTAATTTTTTCTTTTGCACCTAAGATGCTTACCTGATCCAAAAGTGCCAAAGAATCTCTCATGCCGCCTGATACATTTTTAGCTATTGTAAAAAGTGCCTCTTCGTCAATGTTTATATTCTCAAGTTCAGAGATTTCTTTTAGTCTTTTTACAATGTCATCTACCGTTATTCTTCTGAAGTCAAATCTTTGACAACGACTTACAATTGTTTCTATGACTTTGTGCGGTTCTGTCGTTGCAAGGATAAAAATTACATTTTCTGGCGGTTCTTCAAAAGTTTTTAAAAGTGCGTTAAATGCCGCAGCAGTAAGCATATGTACTTCATCTATTATAAAAATTTTATACTTGCCGCTAACAGGTGCGTAGTGAACCTGTTCTATTAAATCCTCTGCGCCTTCAACTCCTCTGTTTGTTGCGGCGTCGATTTCAATTACATCCACCCCCGTTGCGTTTGTAATGCTTTCACAGCTTGCGCACTTTTGGCAGGGTTCAACAGTCGGGCCTTCTACACAATTAAGAGATTTTGCCAAAATTCTTGCACTCGAGGTTTTACCCGTACCCCTTGGGCCGCAGAAAAGATACGCATTTGCAATTCTTTTAAGCTCAATTGCGTTAGTAAGTGCTTTAACCAAATTTTCCTGACCCACAAGGTCTGAGAACTTTTGCGGTCTGTATTTTCTAAATAACGGCAAATAATTTTCACTCATAAAATAATTATATTACAAAAATGCTATCTTATCTTTTTTAATTTATAATTCTTGTATGAAAATAAATTTAGGGGACACAATCGGTATAATTTCGCCCTCAGGAGCAATTTCCGACAAGGAAGGCTTTTATGAGAGGGTAAATTATATTTCTCAAATCGGCTATAAGGTAAAAGTTTTCCCAAATGCGCTAAAGCAAAACGGTTATCTTGCAGGAGAAGACAAAGAGCGTCTTTTAGACTTGCACTCGGCTTTTTTGGATGATGAAGTCAAGGTTATCTTAGCCTCTCGCGGCGGCTTTGGTGCAATTAGAATTTTAGATGATATTGATTATGAAATAATTAAAAATAATCCGAAAATTTTTATCGGAAGTTCAGATATAACCGCTTTTCTTGCTGCTTTTTATGCTAAAAGCGCTCTTGTCAGCTATCATAGCCCGATGCTTATGAACGGTTTTTGCTTTGAGAATTTTGAACGCTATATAAATTTAATAAATAATCAAAAAGAAATTCTTCCAAAAAAGAAATTTAAAACCCTTCTTCAAGGAGATTGTGAAGGTATCCTTTGGGGCGGAAATTTATCAACAATAGTAAGTCTTTTCGGTTCTTCTAATTATCTTCCCGATAAAAATATAATCTTATTTTTGGAAGATATTAACGAGCCTTTATATAAGATAGATAAAATGCTTATGCAAATTTATCGGAATTTTAATTTAAGAGAGAAAATCAAAGGGATAATTTTTGGTGAGTTTTTGGGATTGAATAAAGACGAGCAGAAAAAACTTGAAACGCTCTTGTTAAATTATGCAAAGAAATTTTCTGTCCCAACATACTACAACTACGACATCACGCACGGCAAAAACAACACTGTGGTGCCGTTTGGAAAAAGTGCAAAATTGTTTGGTGGAAAAATTTGTTTGTTGTAAGATAAAGTCATGCATAAAATAATTAACTTGGATGAGATAGATTCTACGAGTGTATGGGCAAGAAAACACCTTAATACATTGGGTGATTTCGAGGTTGTAAGTGCCAATGTTCAAACCCAAGGGCATGGACAGTTCGAAAGAAAATGGTATTCCAGCTCCAAAAACGGCGGGAATATATACATTTCAATAGTTTTGAAGCCCAAGAACATAGAACACTTAAATGAACTAACCAGATATTCAAGTTTTAAAGCAGCTCAAACGCTCGAAGAGTACGGTGTTGTCCCCAAGTTTAAATACCCCAACGATGTTTTAATTGACGGTAAAAAAATTTCAGGCATTTTGGCCGAATCTGTCTTTGTGGGAAGTGAGTTTAGGGGTGTTATAGTCGGTATGGGAATTAATTTAAACCTTGACGCTGATGAGGTTAAAAATATTGATATTCCTGCAACTTCTCTTGCTCTTGAAATAGGCAGACCTGTTGATAAAGAGGAGTTTTTAGACAAGTTGCTAAACAATTTTAAAAATGATTGGGAAGATTTTTTACTAAACGGTAATAAAGGAGAAATGGTATGTTAGAAGGTATTATGCAAAATCTCGCCGGTTTGCTTGAAGAAGGAGTTGTTGTGTTATTAGCAGGCATGGGCGTAGTTTTTTGTTTTCTTGCAATTATGGTAGTTGCTATGTTCATTATGAGCGCTATCGTTGCTAAATTAAATCAACTATTCCCCGCAAAAGTTGCAGCTTTGCCTCAGGCTAAGAAATCTCAAGCGGTTTCAATTGGTGAAGACATTGCTATTGCAATTGCTGCGGTATTAAACAAACGTTAATTACAGTTAAAAAAAGAGGATAAAATTATGACAAAAAAACAAATTAAAGTTATGGATACCTCGTTCCGTGACGGTTTTCAATCCGTTTACGGCGCAAGAGTATTCACAAAGGACTTTCTTCCCGCTCTTGAATCTGCGGTAAATGCAGGCTTGAGGCATTTTGAAGTCGGCGGCGGCGCACGTTTTCAATCACCAATTTTTTACTGCAATGAAAACGCATTTGATATGATGGATACAATAAGAAAAACAGTGGGTCCCGATGTTAACCTTCAAACACTTGCCCGCGGTGTTAACGTTGTAGGTCTTGATTCTCAACCTCGTGATATCATCAACCTTCACGCTAAAATGTTCAAAAAACACGGCATGACAACAATCAGAAACTTTGATGCCCTAAACGATGTTAATAACTTAATTTACTCAGGTCAATGTATCGTTGATAACGGCTTAAACCATGAAGTTACAATCACTATGATGGAGCTTCCCATAGGCTGCAAAGGCGCTCATGACGTTGAGTTTTATGAAAGAGTTCTTCGCTCTATATTAGACGCAGGTATTCCTTTCACATCTTTAGCATTTAAAGATGCTTCAGGTACTTCTGCTCCTAAAAAAGTTTATGAAACAATTAAGAGAACAAGAGAAATCTTGGGCCCTGATATGCACATTCGTTTCCACTCTCACGAAACAGCAGGTACAGGTCTTGCAGCATATTTAGCTGCTCTTGACGGTGGTGCTGACGGTATCGACCTTTCTATGAAACCTGTTTCAGGCGGTACTGCTCAACCTGATATCGTTTCTATGTGGCATGCTCTAAAAGGCAGCGATTACGATTTAGGTATTGATGTAGAAAAAATTCTTGAAACTGAAGAAATCTTTAAAGAATGTATGAAAGATTACTTCTTGCCTCCTGAAGCTATGGCGGTTAACCCTGTTATTATCTCATCTCCTCTACCGGGTGGTGCTTTAACTGCTAACACTCAAATGATGAGAGATAACGGCACTATGGATAAATTCCCCGAAGTTGTTGCTGCGATGAAAGAAGTTGTTGAAAAAGGCGGTTTTGCAACTTCTGTTACTCCTGTTTCTCAGTTCTATTTCCAACAAGCTTACTCTAACGTAATGTTCGGTGCTTGGAAGAAAATGACTGAAGGATACGGAAAAATGGTTCTTGGTTACTTCGGTAAAACTCCTTGTGAACCTGACCCTGAAGTTGTTAAAATGGCTGAAGAACAACTTGGTCTTAAACCGACAACAGAACTTGTTGTTGACCTAAACGACAAAGATCCTAACAAAGGTATTGAAGCTGCTAAGAAAATGCTTAAAGAAGCAAATCTTGAAGAAACAGAAGAAAATATTTTCATCGCTGCTGCTTGTAAAGAAAAAGGTATTATGTTCCTTCAAGGCAAGGGTCAAATAGGTGTTAGAAAAGTAGATTCTACAATGAAAGAGGTATGCAATATGGACGGAAAACCCGAAGGCTACACGGTAAGCGTAAACAATAAAAAATACGCTGTAAGAATTGAGGGCAGCAAAGCTGTTGTTAACGGAAAAACTTACGATATTTCCGTAAAAGAAGGTATTGAAGCTAAAGAAGGCGTTAGCTCATCTGATGTAACTCCTATTAAAGCGGCTCTTCCGGGTGCTGTTCTTAAAATTAACGTATCTGAAGACGATATGATTGAAGAAGGCGATGTACTATTGGTACTTGAAGCTATGAAAATGGAAACTGAAATCAAATCACCAAAATCTGGTAAAGTTGCTTCAATCGAAGTTAATGTAGGCGAACAGGTTAAAAACGGCCAAGTTCTGGTTACATTGGGTTAAGGAGGTATTAGATGAACTTTACAGATATTTTTGCAAACTTATGGAAGTCAACAGGGATATACAACATGATACTCCCTGCTGACCCTAACCTCTCGGGTGCAGAACAGATAATGCACATGTACGGTGCGCCTATTATGTTCCTTGTTTGTCTTGTACTTTTGTACTTAGGTATTAAGAAAGAATTTGAACCTCTTTTACTTGTACCTATTGCATTTGGCGGTATTTTGGCAAACATTCCCGTGTGTGATATAGCAGGCCCTAAAGGATTTTTAGGTATAGTATATGAAGCAGGTATTCACGCAGGTCTGTTCCCTCTGTTTATCTTTATGGGTGTCGGCGCTATGACTGACTTCGGTCCTTTGCTTGCAAACCCAAAAACTGCTCTACTAGGTGGTGCTGCACAGTTCGGTATTTTCTCAACTTTGCTTTTTGCACTGCTTCTTGGCTTTACGCTTCCTCAGGCAGCATCTATCGGTATTATAGGTGGTGCTGACGGTCCTACATCAATTTTCGTTACTTCAAGACTTGCTCCTGAATTGTTAGGTGCAATCGCAGTTGCTGCATATTCATATATGGCTCTTGTTCCGATTATTCAACCTCCTATTATGAAAATGCTTACAACTAAAAAAGAACGATTAATTGAAATGACTCAAATGAGAGAAGTTTCACAACGTGAAAAAATCGTGTTCCCGCTTTTGGTACTCGGTCTTTGCATAATTCTTCTTCCTGATGCTTGTCCGCTTGTCGGTGCTCTTGCATTTGGTAACTTATGTAAAGAATCAGGAGTTGTGGAAAGACTTTCTAAAACCTTGCAAAACGAATTCATCAACATTGTTACAATTTTGCTTGGTTTATCAGTAGGTTCAAAACTTCAAGCAAGTCAGTTCTTAACTGTTCAAACTCTATATATCCTTGTACTTGGTTTGCTGGCATTCAGCTTTGCAACCGGTATGGGTGTAATATTTGGTAAGATTATGAACAAATTCTCAAAAACACCTATCAACCCTCTTATCGGTGCGGCCGGTGTTAGTGCCGTTCCGATGGCAGCTCGTGTAGTTAACAAAGTTGGTCTTGAATACAACCAAAACAACTACTTGCTAATGCACGCTATGGGTCCAAACGTAGCAGGTGTAATTGGTTCAGCTGTTGCAGCAGGTGTATTGCTTGCAATTTGCCACTAATTTATTTTAGCAATATAAATGCGGTTCTTAGTTTAAGGGCCGCATTTTTTCATGTTCCGGTATTATTTTTTAGGGTATAATAGGGTTTGTATAAAGTGTGCGTGCCCGTAGCTCAGTCGGATAGAGCGTTGGTTTCCGAAGCCAAAGGTCATGGGTTCAACTCCCATCGGGCATAATATAGGGGGAAGATATGATTTTATATATAATTTTTGGCGTTGTTTTAGGGCTTGTTTTAGGCTTTTTAATTTCAAAGCTAAATTTTGATGTTCAAAAAGCAAGGCTTGAAGGTGAAGTTAAGAACTTGGAAAATTCACAAAAAACTTCTCAAAATTTATGCGAAACAATAAAAGAGGAGTTTGTAAACCTTGCCAATTCTGCAATTCTTGAAAAACAGCAAATGCTTGAGGAGCAGAACCTAAAAAAGCTTGATAACCAGCTTAATCCCCTTAAGGAAAGAATTTTAGAGTTTCAAAAAAAAGTTGAAGAATTTAACGTTTCAGGCGTTAAAAACACTAATATTATTCAGGAGCAGATTAAGTCTTTAACAAATGAGAATAATTTAATCAGAATGCAGGCAGAAAACCTGACTCGTGCCCTAAAGGAAAATTCCAAGTCCAGAGGGGTTTTTGGCGAGATGATTTTAGAGAATATTCTAAAAACTTCGGGTTTGGTTAATATTAACGATGATGCCCAAAGAGGCAACTATATTACACAAAAAGGTTTTAAATCAAATCTTGATCCAAACGGACAGAGGATTATCCCCGATGCCGTTGTTTATTACCCTGAAGATAATAAAAATATAGTTATTGATTCAAAAATGTCTTTGGTTGATTTTTTGAATTTTGTTGAATGCGAGGATGAGGAAGAAAAAAGCGAAATTTTAAAAAGATTTTATAAGGCGATTGAACTTAGGATTGATGAGCTGGGCGGTAAATACCGTGATTTAGAAGGGCTTGCGACTCCTGACTTTACAATTATGTTTATACCTGTTGAGGGTTGCATAAATTATATTTATTCTAATCAAAAACTTGTTGAAGATGCATATAAAAAGCAGGTTTTAATCGTTGGCCCCGCATCGTTAATAGCAACGCTTCGAGTAATTAAGTACTCTTGGACGCAAAAAAATCAGGAGAAAAATATAAGAGAAATTATAAAATTAAGTGAGGGTATTTATTCAAAAGTTTATACGCTTGTTTCGCACTTGGAAAAGTTGCAGACAAACTTTACAACAGTGCAAAAGACTTTTGGAAATATTTTTACAACGCTTACAGGACGTGGTGGACTTTTGGGGCAAAGTGAAAAGTTGAAAGATTTTGGCGTAAGTCCTTCTAATTCAATAGATAAGAAGTATTTAGAGGGCGAAGCCGAGTTAATAGAGACTGCATTGTAAATTTTTGTAAAATTGTTTGACAAATTTTAGAAAAAACTAACAAACAAAAAAATTTATGTGATTTAATGCTGATGTAAACTCCTCTATAAACTCCGTAATACTAATTCTATCCATCACGGCTTCAATGCTTTTGCATTAGCCGTTTTTTTTGCGAGTGAAGTTGTTAAGCAGTGCAGTTGCACTAGCTTAACAACGAGCGAGCCTTAAGGATGTGAGCATATGCACAGCACCGATGAGGTGGTGGGCTTATGCGACACTGGACTAAGTGAAGCTCG
>CALVAY010000008.1 GCA_944325665.1 Candidatus Gastranaerophilales bacterium | reverse complement strand
TCGTTGTTAATCTCTCTCATGCTAAAAGATTTTTCCTATCTACTTTTTAAGTAAAGGAAAACCAAGGCTCTCCCTTTGTTGTACGTATAATTTGGCAACTTGTGCCGCCATTGTTCTTACTCTGTTTATGTAATTTACTCTCTCGTCTTTGCTTATAACACCTCTTGCATCAAGAAGGTTAAATGTATGAGAACATTTTAATACCCAGTCATACGCGGGAAGTACTATGCCTGCTTCAAGAGAAGAAAAAGCTTCTGCTTCGCACAGGTCAAACATTTGGAATAATCTTTCAGGTGTTGAATATTCAAAATTATATTTTGACTGCTCGATTTCGTTTTGCAGATAAATATCACCATATTTTAAATTGTTATTCCACATTACATCAAATACTGAATTAACGTTTTGAAGATACATAGCTATACGCTCTAAGCCGTATGTAATTTCAAGCGCTACGGGTTTAACCTCTAAACCTCCAACTTGTTGGAAGTATGTAAACTGAGTTATTTCCATACCGTCAAGCCAAACTTCCCAGCCTACACCTGCTGCACCCAAAGTAGGACTTTCCCAGTTGTCCTCAACAAATCTGACATCGTGCTTTGATAAATCTATACCCATAGCTTCAAGAGATTTTAAATAAATATCTTGAGCATTATCGGGCGAAGGTTTTAAAATTACCTGATACTGAAAATAATGTCCCAAGCGATTTGGATTTTCACCATATCTTGCATCCGTCGGGCGTCTGCAAGGTTCAATCATTGCAACGCTGTACGGTTCAGGACCTAATGACCTTAAAAAAGTTGCAGGGTTCATAGTTGATGCACCTTTTTCGATGTCATAAGGTTGTTGTATTATGCAGCCGTAATCCGACCAATATTTTGATAAATTTAAAACCAGTTCTTGAAAAGTTAAAGCCATAATGTCCATTCTATTACAAGGGTAATTTTTCTGCAAATTAATAAAATATTAAGCCCCTAAAAGCAGCCTTTTGAGGGGCTTTTTCGTTTACGAATTTTTATTGTCGTAATCAATTCTTCCGATTAGCTTGTTTAATTTTTTAGCTATGTCTTTGAATTGATCAATGCTTAAGCTTTGAGCACCGTCCGATGATGCATGGTCAGGGTCGTGGTGAACTTCTATCATAAGACCGTGTGCACCTGCAATTAGCGCTGCTTTGCCCATTGGCTCAATTAAATAGCGTTTGCCTGTACCGTGAGATGGGTCAACGATTATAGGCAAGTGAGAATATTTTCTGATAATTGGTACTGCTGCAAGGTCAAGAGTATTTCTTGTAAAGTCGTTATCAATACCTTTGATACCTCTTTCGCATAATATTACATTGGGGTTTCCGTTGTAAACAACATATTCCGCTGCAAGTAAAAACTCTCTAATTGTAGCAGCAGGGCCTCTTTTAATCATAACAGGCTTGTCTATTTTGCCCAGTGCTTTTAACATTTTAAAGTTTTGCATATTTCTTGCACCGACTTGAAGTATGTCGGCATATTTGCAAACAAGCGGAATATCCATTGTATCCATAATTTCGGTTACTACAAGCAAGCCTGTTTCTTTTCTTGCTTGTGCAAGATATTCAAGACCTTTTTCTTCAAGCCCTTGGAAATCATAAGGCGAAGTTCTGGGTTTAAATGCACCGCCCCTTAAGAACTGGCAACCCATTTCTCTTGCGGCTTTTGCAACATTTAGAAGCCCTTCGTAGTCTTTTTCAACGCTACAAGGACCGACCATTAACACAGGGCGTTCTTTACCGCCAATTTTTACGCCGTTTTTAAATTCAATTATTGTATCTTCTTCTTTTGTGCTTCTTGAAACAAGTTTGTAAGGTTCTTGAATAACTTTAAGCTCTCTAACGCCTTCAAAAGCACTTATACTGGTTGTATTAATTTTTGTTTTATCACCCAAAACGGCAACAACCGTAAGGTGTTCTCCTCTGTTAATGTTAACCCTTAAACCTTTTGATTGAATATAATCAACCACTTTTTGAATTTGGTTTTCGGATGCTTTCGGTTCCATTACGACAATCATGTTTATACTCCAACTTAGTACTATAATCAGAAATATTAAAGCACAAAAATTCTTTTGATGTGAAATTTTTGTGCTTTTTTGCGTTATAAAACTTAGTATTTATTATTAATCGTCGTCTTCTTCTTTGTCGTCATCCTCTTTTTTGGGAGCTTCCTGAGGATTTGTGCTTACATTTGAAGGGTTGTTTACCTGCTCTTTATTTTCGTTATTATCGTCATCATCCTCTTTTTCTTTTACTTCTTGTTTTTGAGGAGTTGCTTGATTTTGTTGTGTTTGATTTGCTTTTTGTTTGTCTTTTATTATTTCGACAATTTTTCCCGCAACAGGAACCATAAGAACAGTAACCAAAAATCTTACGGTGAAAGAGAAGATTGTAAGTGATTTTGCTTTCTCTACACGTTTTGTATAGTCTCTTAGTCCTTTTCTGAATTCTTTAGAATTAAGAATATCTTTGCCGAGTTGTGCAAGTTTTTCTTCGCCTTGCTCCGCAACGGAAGGAACTTTTTCGATTACTTTATCCAGAACTTGCTTACCTTTTTGTTCACAAAATGCTCCTTTAACCCTGTCAAGGAACACGTCGCTACCTTTGTCGATAAGCGCTGCCATTGTTGAAGATACCGCTGTTACGGCAACGTTATTTACCATTAGAGGCATTTTTCTTTCTTCGTCAATTTTCTTAGATTTTCTTGTATTGTTTACATAGAAGAAAGTAATTGCAAAAGAAGCTAAGTCTGCCATTCTTGCAGAAGGCTTTTTAAAATGACTTAGCATTTGCACACATTTTTTTGAAGCACCTGTGCCGCTTAGTTTTCCTATACCTTTGGCAATTAAATCTGTTGCTGCGTTATATATCGGCCCCATTTCTTTTTCGGCCTTACCTGCTTCAGGCAGAACATCGGTAAAAGATTCTCTGACAGATGTGCTGATTGCGTTTAAAACTTCTTGTGAATATTTTGCACCTTTGGATTGTGCACCTTTAAAATTTGTTTGATTTTGTATAACGGGAGCTATTTTCATTTTAGAAGCCCTCCTGAAAACTGTTTAAAGACCTGTTCTTTTTCACTAAGTTGAATTTTATGAATAGAGTTTTCAACCTGTGCTGCTTCAGGTGCATTTTGAATATTTTGTACTTCGGGTTTAGCCTCTTTATTCTTTTTGTTTTTATCACCAAACAGTAATTTTAAAAGATGAGGCATAAAGGCGATTGTAATCGCCGCTTTTGTTGGAGTTATTGCAAGATCGGCAACTTTTTTGTAGAAGGTTGAATATGCGTCAGATAAGCTGCCGCCCATAATCTTCTTACCGTCTTTTGCAATTCCCACAACCGTATCTTCAAATTCGGGGTTAATTAGTTTAATATAATCTTTTTGTGATTCGCCTAAGTATTTAACAAAGCTTGCCGAATCTTTGGTTACTTTTTTAACTGCTTTTGATACCGGAGTTAAAACAACTGTGGATAATGCAAAACCGGTTACGGCTGCGACAAAGTTTTTCGTAGCGGCTGCTTGTTTATCTTCTTTTTCTGCACCCGGCATTGCAAGTACACAAATTGGTTTTAGGAGACCTGCAAGAAATATTGTAATAATATTTTCAAACAATGCCTCGTTATCCTTAACAAGTTTTAGTTTATCTACAACCCAAGCGCTGTTTAGGAAACTAACTGCCCAATTCGGAGCCTTTTTAATTCCTTTAAAATCCTTTGCGCCGTCTTGAATTAAATCATTAAGTGCGCCTTGAATTATCTTTTGTGTATTTAAACTTGCAGACCCGCCAAAGTTTACACTCTTAGCGGGTCTGTTATTATTTATACTTGCACCTAAATTTTCACTGCCGTGATCTAAACCTTGCTTCACTTTTTCTCTGTTGCTCGGCATATGAGGCGATGAATTAAAATTTAAGTGTGATGTTAAATGCTCGATTCTCATGGTACTAGTATAAAATGGAAAAATTTTTTTCTTTGCTATTTCCCATAATTACATTTACAAAAATTAACAATTCGCAAAATCCTTTTCCCGAGAGTGTTTCATTTTTTTATAAATGTAATTTTCTAACTTATCAACAATAATTTTTTCCAAATTTATGCCGTATAGCATGTTTATTTCTCTGATAAAAAAGCATGGGCTTGTGATATTAATTTCTATAATTTTTGACGAAATAACGTCTAATCCGGCCATTATAACCCCGTCTTTTTCAAGTTTATCTTTGATTATGTTTTGAATATTTTTTTCTTCTTGCGTAACTTGAGAAAGTTTGAAGTTTTTATCACAGTGTTCGTTAAATTTAAAATCGTCATTTGTTGCTATTTTTTGAACACAAAAGTCCAAAATTTCTCCGCAAATATAAATTAATCTCTTGTCGCCTTCTTTAATTTCGGGCAAATATTCTTGAACCATAACCGTTGTTTTAGAGTTATTTGTTGCGGTATTTATAATGGTATTTGTATTTTTATCACCCTTATAAAGATAAAATACACCGCTAGAAAAACATCTGTTGAGGGGTTTTATAACTATTTCGTTATGTTCGTTTAAAAATTCTCTGATTAATTTTGAATTTGAAGTAACAATATTTTTTGGTGCAATTTGAGGAAAATCATTAATGTATAATTTTTCGTTTCTATCCCTTATTGCCTCGGGAGAGTTCAAAATAAGCGTTTTTGTTCTATCTGCCATACTTAGAATATAGCTTGCGTTAATATAGTCTATATCAACGGGCGGGTCAGGTCTGAAAAATATTACACTAAAATATTCTAAATCTAAATTGCAGCCTTCCTCCTGCTTGTGCAATTCTTCGTTTTTAAAGAAGGTTTTAACACATTGGCAAAAAGGCTTTGCTCCTTTTATATTTAGCATATTTTTTGTTGCAACAAAAACCTCGTGCCCTCTTTTTAAAAATTCAACATTTAGCCAAAAATTTGTAACAAGAGTATTGAACTCAAAATATTTATATTCTAAATCATCTATTATAAAAAGTATTTTCATATTATTAATTATATTATAAATAAAATGTACGATTTTAAAATAGTTATTTATATAGTATAATCTTCCTATGAAGAAATGCCCGTTTAAAAATGAAATTTGTTCAAATGAGTGTGCTTTGTTTATCTCAAAAGATGAGTTGAATGAGCTTGTTGTGAACAGATTGAAATCTATCGGAGTGTTTAATGACGAAATTGGCGGAATTTGCTCGTTTAAATCGCAAGCATTGGCACAATCTCGTTACATATTTGAAAATACGGTAGTTTATAAGTAGAAGTTAGAAAGATATTTTATGCACAAGGAAATTTTAATTGAGGACTTAAAGAAAAAAATTAATGAAATGCCTGATGTGGACGAGAATTACAGGGCTTTGGCAAATATATATGTAGCTGATGAAGATTACGACAGTGCATTAAATATATATGAAAAACTCTTGGCAAAATTTCCTCAAGATATTCAAGCCTTAATTAACACAGGCAGTATTTATTTTTATAAAAAAGAATACGAAAAAGCTATTGAAAATTACCTAAGGGCAAATCAAATCGAACCTTCTTCTTATGCGGTTAATTTTAACCTTGGAAATGTTTATGCCGAAATCGGCAGTTTTGCAAATGCGCTAAAATACTATAATAACGCGCTTGAACTAAAACCCGATAGTGCTGATGTTTATAATGCAATCGGCTTTTTATATCAAGATAATGAAGAATATCAAGAATCAAGAGTGTATTATCAAAAAGCTATTAACTTAGATTCGGATTGTGCTGAGTACCACATTAACTTGGCAAATATTTATCAAAAAATGAATGAATTTGAGCAGGCATGTGAGCACTATAAGACTGCTTACGAGTTGGATAAATCTGACAAAAAGGCTTGTTTATGCCTTGCTAATGCATACGCATCTTTAGAAAACTTTGGTGAAGCTGCAAAATATTTCGAACGCACAACTCAAATTGATCCTAATTACTATCCGGCTTGGGTTTGCTGGGCAATTGCAAGCGCTGATTCAAATGATTTAGATAAGGCGATTATGCTCTTTAAACATGCAATTGAGCTTGATGTTTCAAAACCAAACGCTTATTTGCTTTTGGCAAATATTTTAATTGGTGAAAAAAGATACCAGGAAGCCGTTTCGCTTTTTGAAAAAGCACTGGTGTTAACTCCTAATAAAACAAAAATATATGTACTTATGGCAAATGCTTATATGATGCTTGAAGATATAATAAGTGCAGTTAAATATTACCGTCTTGCAATGAAAGAAGATCCGGATAATCTTGAAATTAAGCTTATATACACAGACGTTGCGAATAACTTTATTTTAAAGAAGGTAAGCTAATGCGAGACAGAGGTATAAGAATGCAGTTAATGGAGCGAATTATATGTTCGCTTTCATATATTACTTTTGGAATAGCAGGCGTTATTTGGATTGTTGTAAGCTATATTTTAAAAAACTCCATGTCCCATTTTTGTACATATAATGTTTATCAATCCATCTTCTTTTCTGTGTTTTTATACATTTTGACTCTTTTTTGTGAAATTGCGGCGGGAATTTTAAGCGCAGTTCCTTTTTTGGGCAAACTTATTAATTCTTTTACTCTGTTTTTTACCCAAACGCCAATTTATTTCGGGCATAGTTTGTGGGGTTTAATTGTATTTATTATTTCCTGCTATCTTGCGCTTTGGTCTTTGTTTGGAAGATACCCTTATCTGCCTTTTATATCAGACATTATGAATACCAACTTTAGGAGATAAATTTTGAGGTTTTTGTTGACTGTTTTTATATTTTTAAATTCAATCTGCGCTTATGCCGAGCAGACTCCTTATCAAAGTGCGGAATTTCAAGAAGTCCTAAAACAAGACGTTTATGAGCCAAATTATTTATCAATGCTTTTTGGTTTAATTTTTGTTATTTTCCTTATTTATTTAACAGGATTTTTTTATCAAAAGCTAATTCATGTTAATTCAAAAATTAACAAAAAAACTCTTAGTTTGCCCGAGTTGAATAAAATAAAAATATTATCCTCAACGCCGCTTGGACAAGGTAAAAACCTATACTGTATTTTTGTTAACGGCAAAAATATATTAATCGGTGCAACGCAAAATCAAATTACTTATTTAAGAGAATTTACTCGGGATGAATTGGATAATTTTGCTCAAAGTATAAAAATAGAGGAGCAAAAAGCTGATGAATAGTGTGCAAATCGGTAAGTATAGTATCTCAAGAAATTCAGACTGTTTTATCATAGCTGAAATCGGTATAAATCATAACGGTGATGTTAATCTTGCAAAAAGGTTAATAAAAATGGCGCATGAAGCAGGCTGTAATGCTGTAAAGTTTCAAAAAAGAACAGTAGATGTTGTCTATACAAAAGAAGAATTGCAAATGCCTCGCCCAAACCCTTTTGGCGAAACAAACGGAGATTTAAAAAGAGGGTTGGAGTTTAACTTTGAGCAATATTCTCAAATAGATGCTTATGCAAAACAACTTGGCATACTTTGGTTTGCTTCCTGTTGGGATGAAGATTCGGTTGATTTTATTGACCAATTCAACCCACCCTGTTACAAAATTGCATCAGCTTCTTTAACGGATGATAATTTATTGATGCACGTAAAATCTAAAGGAAAGCCGATTTTACTTGCTTGCGGTATGAGCACTCAAGAGCAGATTGATCATGCGATAAGCATTTTAGGGCAAGATAATTTAATTTTGCTGCACTGCACATCAACTTACCCTTCACAAGACAATGAACTTAATTTAAACGTAATTCCTGAATTTTTAAAGAAGTATTCTTGCCCGATTGGTTACAGCGGACATGAGAAGGGTGTTTTGCCTTCTGTTTTGGCTGCATCCATGGGAGCAAGTGTAATTGAAAGACACATAACAACAGATAGAACTCTTTGGGGGTCTGATCATCCTGCAAGTCTTGAGCCTGAAGGTTTACACAGAATGGTTCGTGATATTAGACGGCTTAATATAATAAAGGGTGATGGCATAAAAGTTGTTTACCCTTCAGAGGTTCCTATAATAAAGAAATTAAGAAGAAAGTAAAAAATATGCTTGAATTATCTAAAGATATTAAATTTGTAGTTTCGGACTTTGACGGTGTTTTTACCGACGGCTCTGTTTTTTTGGATGAAAATCTAAAGCAATTTAAAAAGATAAATTTTTCCGACATAATGGGTGTTTCAAGGCTATTAAAGGCGGGTTATAAATTTGCAATTATCTCAGGTGAAACCTCAAATATCCTTAACTACTTTAAAGAAAAGTTTGGAGTTGAAGATATATACGGCGGTATCAGACAAAAAGGAATTGTGCTTAGCGAGCTAATGGAAAAGTATAATTACTCATACGACGAGGTTTTGTATATGGGTGATGATATTAATGATATTGCTGCTTTTGACTGTGTTAAGTTTAAAATTGCACCTAAAAATGCCAATCCTATTGTTAAGATTAAAGAAGGTATTCAGATAACGGAAAAATCCGGTGGAGATGGCGCTTTTCGTGAAGTTGTTGATACACTTATTAATTCGTAGTAAAATTAGTTAAATGTTTAAATTCTTACAGAAAATTACAAAACAAGTAAATAAAATAAATAACTTTGTAAACAACTACAAGGCTGTTGGAAAAGAAGTTTCGCTGCCCTCGCATGCTTATGTCAACTGGGGAATGCAGCTTATTGAAGAGGGGGATGAAAAAGAGGCGCTTAAAAAGTTTGAACAAAGTGCCAATATGGTGAACGCTACTCCTTCTGCTTATGTTAACCTTGGTATTTTGTGTGCAAAAAAAGGTAAGTTTGAAGAAGCAATTGAGTTTTTTAGAAAAGCAATAAGAATAGATGAAACCTACGCAAAGGCTTGGTCGTTAATGGCAAGTGCCTACGGCGAATTAAACAACGAAAAAGAGGCAAAAAAAGCTTTTAAGATTTCGCTTAAGTATGATATGAGAAGTTTTCAAACATACTTAAATCAAGGTATTTTCTACGCTAAAATTGGTGAGGTTGAAAATGCGCTTTTAAGCTTAAGGCACGCATACGCTCTTAATCCTCAAGAGCCTCAGAGTGCTTTTCTGTCAGGGATTTTATATTCTCAAACAAAAAACTATGAAGAGGCTATTAAAAAGTTTAAGTTGGCAATATCAATTTCGCCTTTCCACTCGGAAGCCCTTTATCACCTTGCTTATTCATACTATCAAGTGAAAAATTATGAACTTGCCATAAATTATGCTACAAAGGCAAAAAGTGCTAACCCTACTAAAGTTGAAAATTATATTATTATCGCCGAGAGCTTTATGGCTCAAAAAAACGAGCAAGAGTGCTTTAAGATTTATGATGAAGCACAAAAAGCGGGTCTAAGTTCTTACTCTCTTCTTTATTCAAAAGCCCTTGCTTATCAGGCTTTTGAAAAATGGGAAGAAGCTATTGAACCTCTTAAAAAAGCAATAGATTTAGATTATGAAAATTTTACCGCTCACTACGCGCTATCTCTTTCTTATCTTAAATTGGACAGGAAAGATGAAGCAAGAGAAGAGCTTGAGTTGGTATTAAAATTTAACCCCACACATACTGTTACAATGTATAACTTGGGTCAGTTAAATTACCGTGAAAACAGGTTCGATGAAGCAATTGAAATGTACAAAAAAGTTGTGGCAACGGACGCTAAGCTTACTTATGTATATTTTAATATTGCAAGTGCTTACCAGATGAAAAACGAGCCAAATAAGGCGATTAAATATTGGGAAAAAACGCTTGAATATGACAGGGAAAATGTTGCCGCTTTGTTGAATTTGGCAAATACCTATTCGGCAATTAATGACAGTACAATGGCACTGAGGAAGGCAAGAAGTGCTTATCTTTTAGACAAGAAAAATATTGATGTCATTATGGCTTACGGCATAATTCTTTTAAAAGAAAACTCCGTGTTTGATGCAAGAGAAAAATTCGAAGAAGCGCTTCAAATTGAGCCGGATAATACTCTTGCGAAGTTTGCATTAATAGAGTGCAAGATTAAACAAAACAAGCCAAAAGAAGCAATAGCAGAGCTTGAACCTTATAGGGAAGAATACGGTTCAAAAAAAGAATTCAAAATGCTTCATCTGTTGGCATATTTAAAAATGGATGAAATGGAGAATAATGAATATTTGGTTTCTCAAATATTAGAGATTTGTGATAATATATTAAATAACCATGGCGAAGACGTTTGGGTTGAAAAAATTAAGGAAGATTATATAAGGAAGCAAAACAACAAGGATAGCGAAGGTTAAAAATGGGAATCGTAGTACAAAAATTTGGCGGAACATCAGTAGCAGACGCCCAAAAAATCAAAAACGTTGCAGACGCTGTAATTAGAGAGAAATTGAACGGAAACAAGGTAATTGTTGTTGTTTCTGCTATGGGACATACGACAGATAATTTAATTAAACTGTCAAAAGAAATTACAACTACACCTTCGGAACGTGAAATGGATATGCTTTTATCAACAGGCGAGCAAATCTCTATGTCTTTGCTTGCAATGGCGATAAATGAAAAAGGTCATAAGGCTGTGAGCTTAAACGCTATGCAAGTTGGTATTATGACTGAACATAACCATGGCCGCGCAAGAATTTTGGAAATTAAACAACAAAGGGTTAAAAAGCACCTTGATAACGATGAAATAATTATCATTGCAGGTTTCCAAGGTATAACGGATGACGGCGAAATTACAACACTTGGCAGAGGCGGTTCTGATACTTCAGCAGTTGCTCTTGCCGCTGCATTTAACGCCGACAGATGTGATATTTACTCAGACGTTGAAGGTGTTTACACTACTGACCCTCGTGTTGTACCTACTGCGCAAAAATTAAAAGTTATTTCTTATGAAGAAATGCTTGAGTTGGCAAGAGTTGGAGCAAACGTTCTTCATCCTCGCTCTGTTGAAACGGCAAAACTTTTCGGCGTTCCGATGAGAGTGAGAAGTTCATTTAAATTAGACGATTTAGGCACATTAATAATAGGAGTAGATGAAATGGAATTACATAAACCCGTTACCGGTGTTGCATGCGACAGTTCACAAGTAAGAATTGTTATTTGCGATGTTGAAGACAGACCCGGTAATGCAAGTAAATTGTTCACTTTGCTTGCTAACAAGGGATTGAGTGTTGATATGATTATTCAATCTTATGCAAGAAGTGTAGGCAATACTAACGACATAGCATTCACTATTGATTCTGCTGATTTGGTTAAATTTAGCGAAGTTACGGAAGAAATTAAAAAGATAGTTAACCCGAGCAACATCTTTATTGATGAAGATATTGCAAAAGTTTCAATTGTTGGCGCAGGTATGATTGACAGACCCGGTATCGCGGCAGAAATGTTTGAAACATTGGCTAAAATCGGCGTTAATATTAAAATGATTTCAACTTCTGAAATTAAAATCAGCTGTCTTGTTGAAAAAAATCACGCAAAAGAGTGCATTATTGCTCTATGCCGCACTTTCGACCTTGACGGCGCAGCTGTTGCAGATGTTAAAGGTGATTTGCCGGATTAATGTTTAAACTTATTTTAGGTTTAGGAAATTGTGATATTCAAAACATCAAAGCCCTTGTGAAGCTCTATGCTAAAGCAGGGGCTTGGATGTTTGATGTTTCCCCGAAAATGTTGCCTGTTTTATCACAAGCAATTTTGGAAGAAAATCTTGACCCTGATAATTATAAATTCTGCGTTTCAATTCCTGTTGAAGGAGATATTCACGGCAAAAAAGCACATATTGACTTAAAAAAATGCAAGAAATGCAAAAAATGCGTAAAAGCCTGTCCTCAAGGGGCAATTGAGGACTTTGTCGTCAATTCGACAAAATGCATAGGCTGCTCTATCTGCAAGAAAAAATGTTCTCATAATGCAGTAAAATTAAGTGATGACACAAGTTATTATAAAGAGTTTAAGGAAGTTTTAAAACAAGGTATAAAGCTTGATTGTGTCGAGCTGCACGCAAGTGTTGATGATGAAAAAAAGATTTTGGGGCTTCTAAAGAAAATCTCAAAAAAATATAAAGGCGCAATAAGCCTTTGTATTTCAAGAAAGCACTTTTCAAATCTTGCCGCCTTTAGTTTGATTAAAAAAGCGCAAAAAATCTTGCAAGATAATTTAGATTTTTATGTTCAAGCGGACGGAAAATCTATGAACGGGGCAGATAAGGAGTTATCTTCCACTCTTGAGTGCGTTGCTTTTGCCTTATCTTTAAAGGATTTGGGTTTTGATGAAAAGAAAATAATTTTATCGGGCGGAGTGAATGAATATACGAAAAACCTATGTGAAAAATTATCCCTAAGCCCTCTTGCCTTTGGTTTTGGAACTTACGCAAGAAACAAGGTTAAAAACTTGGATGAACAGCAAGCGCTTGAAGTTGCACTAAAACTTGTAAAAGATGTTAGCGAGGCTTAAATGAGTGATTTAGTTAGCCTTGTTGATAACTATCTTAAGCAAAATAATATTAAATCGCCCGTCCTCTCTGCGCTTTCAGGTGGCGTTGACAGTGTTGTTTTAACTTATATTCTCTCAAAGCTTAATTTAAAAGTAATTGCAATCCATCTTAATCATAACTGGCGAGGTGAGGAGTCCTTAAGGGATGAAAATTTTGCAAGAGAATTTGCAGATAAAATTGGGGTTGAGTTTTATTGCGAAAAACTTTCGTCAAAAATTAATAAAACAGAGCTTGATGCAAGGCAAGCAAGGTATGATTTTTTTGAAAAATGTTGCGAGAAATTTGCGTCAAATGCAGTTTTTCTGGCGCACAATAAAAACGATAACGCTGAAACACTTCTTTATAGGGTTATTAAAGGAACGGGTTTAAAGGGTTTATGCTCTATTCCAAAAAACAGAGACATTTACCACAGACCCTTGCTCGATGTTTCAAGAGAGGAAATTGAAAAATTTGCCAAGGATAATTCTCTTGATTATATTCAAGACAGTTCAAACGATGATGTAAAGTATGCAAGGAATTTAATTCGCAAACAAATTTTGCCCGAAGTAAAAAAAATAAATCAAAATGCACTAAATTCCCTTGTAAATTTGGCAAAACTTTCAAATATGCATTGGGATATTGTCCAAAACGCACTTTGTGAGGCTAAAAAAGAAGTGTTTTTTGACGGCAGAATTAATCTTGAAAAATTTAAGGCATTAAGTGTTGGTTTAAAATATGAAATAATCAATGATTTTTTATACCAAGATCTAAAATACCGAGACTTTGAGAGAATTAAGTCTTATGTTGATTTTATTGAAACAAAAAGCGGACGAAAATCAATTAACTCGGAATTATTTCTGGAAGTGTCCTGCGGTTGGATAACAAAGGTAAAAAAAGAGCAAAATCAACGCTGTGAGGTGGAAATTTTAGGCGAAGGCGAATATAGTCTCTTAGATAAAAAAGTTTCCATAAAAAAAGTAAACCCGCCTAAAAAATATAATCCTAAAAGTAATGAAAAATATGTTAATTTGGATTTTTCATCCAAAATTGTTTTAAGGACAAGAAAAGACGGGGATGTTTTTTCGCCCTTTGGACTAAAGGGGCACAAGCTTAAGTTAAAAGATTATTTAATTAATGAAAAAATACCAAGACAAAAAAGAGATAATTTGCTATTATTGGCTTGTGGTAGTGAAGTTTTATGTATTTTGGGCTATCAGATAAGCTCTAAAGCAAAAGTTGTTTCTGATGTGTGTTACAAGGTAGAAATTTTGGAGTAGATATGGAAAAAAATAAAGAACTAAAGGTTTTAATCGATGAAAAAACCTTGGTTGATAGAATTAAAGAAGTTGCTAAGGAAATTAACTCGTATTTTGGGCAAGAAGAAGAACTTGTTATGGTTTGTGTCTTAAAAGGTGCGGTTATGTTTTTTACTGAACTTTCAAAGCATCTTAAAATGCCTGTTAAAATGGAATTTGTCAGCTTATCAAGCTATGGAGATGCGCAAAAATCTTCAGGCAAGGTTTCTGCTCTTAACCTATCCCTTCCTCCGCTTGAAGGTAAAAACGTTTTAGTTGTTGAAGATATTATGGATACAGGCTTAACACTTAATTTTCTTCTTGATTTTATGCGCTCAAAGTGTAAGGCAAAAGAGGTTAAGCTGGCTGTTATGTTTGATAAAAAATGCGCAAGAAAATATCCGATTTCAGCGGATTTTAGCGCCTTTGATGTTGATGATAAATTTATAGTCGGCTTTGGGCTTGACTTTTGTGAGCTTCAAAGGAATTTACCATACATTGGCTATTATGAATAAAAGAACAGTCTTGAGACGCAAATTGCGCAAATAATTCCAAAGGCATCTGCTAAAATGCCGACTAAAAGCGCGTGTCTTAATTTTGTTATTCCAACCGTGCCAAAATATACTGCTATAACGTAGAAAGTTGTTTCCGAGCTTCCTGTTATAATTGCGCAGAGTTTACTTATGTAAGAATCCGCACCGTGAGTGTTTACAATTTCTCCGAAGAGTCCAAGCGTAGCACTTCCCGAGAGTGAGCGAGTAATCATTAAGCTAAGAGCGTCAGATGGAATTTTTAGTGCTTCAAGCGGAGTTTTAAAAATGCTGTATAAAAAATCCAGTGCACCCGATGCTCTAAACATCGATACGGCAACAATAATTGCAACAAGATAAGGCAGAATTTTAACGCTTACCCAAAAACCTTCTTTTGCCCCTTGTGTAAAAGTTTCGTATAGGGGAACTTTTTTTAGTGCACCATATAACAATATAATTGATATTATAACAGGTAAAATCCAAGCAGAGACTGTATTTAAAACTTCTATCATTTAAAATACCTCTCTAAGATTTTAGACATAAAAATAGCAAAAACAAAAGTTATTGATGTAACTATAAGTGTTGGCAAAATTATCTCTGTCGGGTTTTTTGCTCCGCTTGCCGCAAGAATTGCAAGAACTGTTGCGGGAATAAGTTGAAAACCCGCGGTGTTCATGGCAAGAAGTGTGCACATAGCGTTTGTTGCGCTATCTTTTTTAGGGTTTTCTTTTTGCAGCTCCTGCATAGATTTAATGCCAAAGGGAGTTGCGGCATTTGTTAGCCCAAGAGCATTTGCACTAAAGTTAAGTGCAATGTCGCTATAAACCTGTTTGTTTTTAACGTCTTTAAAAATAAAGCTCATAAGGGGTTCTATTAAGCGTGAAAATTTTTCAATTAAACCCGAAGCTTGAGCTATCTTTACAATCCCAAGCCAAAAGCACATAATGCCCACAAGAGAAAAAGCTATCTTGACAGCCAGATTTGCAGAATTTAAAAGTGCGCTGTTGACCTCATCAATTCTTCCGCTAAAGGCAGCCGAAACAAATGATATAACTATTAAAAAAAGCCAAATATAGTTCATCTATCCGCAAACTTCGTTGGTAAAGAATGATTCACCATTAGTGTTAATAGAGTATTTTGTGCCTTCTTCATCTTCCCACTGGTCTATAAAGCCTCTGCTTTTAGCATTTTCCATTAAGCTAATATCGCAAAATGCACCTGTTGCGGGGTAAAATTCTGCATTAAGACTTTTAAGGGTGAATGATGGCGAATTTAATTTATTCTTAAAATAATACGCTGTTGCTATAAACTTTGAAAATGTGTCTAAAATATCAACTTTTTCGATAAAATCTTTAAGAGTTTCTTCGCTGTTAACAAGTTCGCCCTCTACTTCCACCTCGTTTTCTTGAGGTTTTACTAACTCAAAGTTGTCAAAAGTTTGGGGTTCTATACTCTGACTAGCCTCAGACTTTACTTGAGGTGTGTAGTTTCCGTATATAAACTCATTTAGATATATATCCAATTCCTTGGATATAACATTACCGCTTTTTGCAATAACTTCAACTTGCGAGTCTTTGCATTTGACTTTTAGACTATAAGTGCTCATAGCTTATTAACCTTGTTTTTTAAGTATTTCTTCACGCCATTTTGCAAGTTGTTGCTCAACAAATTCCGCATCATCAGATGAAAGTTCGATTTCAACTTCACCTTTTTTCATTTTAAAAACATACTCAGCCATTTTGTAATCCTCTTTTTTTAATAACATTATCGTATAAGAATATTATTTTAACAATCTTTTTAACAAAAATTTATATCTTGTTTGATTAATTTAAAAAAATAATTAAATTTATATCGAAAGTGCTTATTTTTAGGTCGTTTGAATGAAGTCCGATACTTTTTTATCTTCTATACTATATGTGGGAGTATCAGGATTTGTATTAAAATCAGGGGCTAACTTTGTACAATTCAATTAATCCTATAAATATTACATACAGAAATCCAAGGCAAGCTTACGGCTCGCCTAATTCTGATACTCAGGAACAAAATGTTAACCCTGATGCACATAGCCCACAGGATAACAGGTTCCCCAACGGCACAAAAGTTGCCATTGATTATACAAAAAATTCAATTAATATTTCGCAAATAGTTACTGATTTTAAAAGCACGGTTGTTGCAATCGGCGCTCCTGACGAGGTTTCTGACGAGGTTTATTCTTATCTTTCTCTTGTTGAAAAAGAATCCTTAAAGCAAAATCCTTCAAGAGATATTATACTTTCAAACCTTAAAAATGCTTCTAAAATTTCAGATAAATACATTAATGCCGAGCTTTCAAAAAGAAACGGTAAAACACCCTCAAATGTTGTTGAAGGCTGGATTGATGCGCTATTTTTGCAAAAAATAGATTTAAAGGCCGACCCTGATAAAGTTAACCCCTACTTTAAACTTGATATTCCCGAAAAGAAAACGGCCAACTTATCCCACGCCCCACAAAAGCTGCAAACACCTCAAGAAAGTGAGCCGAGTCCAGTGAGTGCTCATTCTGAAGTTTTGCAAAAGCCTGCTCAATTAAATGTGTTTGAAGGTTCGGTTGATGAGGTTGAACCTCAAGAAGTTTATCAGGCGCAAGTAGAGCAAGATGTTTCAATTCCTTATATTGAAGCTGACAGCGACGATGTTCAAACTGTTTCTACTATTGAGCAGCCTATAAATACGGTTTCGCTGCAAACAAAAAAAGATCTTCAAACAATTGAAGACGATTTTCAAGCTCCTCCCCAATTAGCTGCGCCCCAACAAGAAGAGCCAAGTGTAATTGAGCAAGTGCAAAAGCCTCAAAAGCCAAAGTATATAACCTCTTCTCATGACAGAATTTTATCAAAATCCTTAAAGGAAGCAAAAACCCTTCTTGAGCTTCAAGATGACCCCGCTGCGGCACTTGAGCTTATAAATGATACTTTAGGTGAAGTTACTCCTGATACAAATCCTAACTTGCGCGCTGCACTTCACTTTGAACGCGGCAAAATTTTTGATGATTACGATTATGTTAACTATGCCCTAAGAGATTACTATGAGGCAACAAAGTGTGATGATGATAACCTCGTGTCAAAAGCGCACTTGAATATGGCAAGAATTTATGATGATTATGTAGAATTTGAGCCTGCCGTTGAGCATTATCAAGACGCCGTGGCGTACAGTGGTGAAGCTAACAATTCGGTTGCACAAACAAAGATACTGGGCGAGATGGCATCCATGTTTGCTCATCGTTTTGACGTTGATAGTTCGGATATGCTAAATTTGCTCTCAATTGAATCTGCTCAAAGTTCAGGAGATTCAAGGCTTATTAGCTGGGCGTATTCAAATGCTGCAAAAAACTATGAATACACGGGCAACAATTTTGATGCCCTTGATTGTTACAAAAACGCAGTTTTAGCCATTTCAACAACTCCTGAAGATGCAGATTTATTTGAGATGAGAGCAAAGAACTATGAGGATGCTGCAAACGTTATGGATAAAATGGGCAATGTTGCTAAAGCAGAGAATCTCTTATCAAAAGCTCGTCTGTATCGTCAAAGAGCGAAACTTGAGCAAATGGCTTTGGCAGGATAAGGTTGATTTTTGAATTTTCAACCTTTTTATCCGAACCCATAATTTCAAACACTTTTTTATAGTTCAAGTTTTTAATTTCTTGAATTAAGTCAAACTTTTCAAGAAGCGAAATGCTGTAATTGTAATAATTTTCATCAATTAAACCTTTAATTAAAGAGACTTTTAGCGCTTTTTTAATGCCAAGGGCAACCGCAAGCCCATGGGGCATTTTGTATTTTGTAATTGTTTCAAAAGCGTGAGCGTATGTGTGTCCTAAGTTTAAAATCTTTCTCAAGCCGCTTTCTTTCTCATCTTTTTCAACAACTGCCGCCTTTAGGCTGACACAGGCGAAAATAATCTCTTCTAAATTGTTATGCAGTTGGTCTTTTGAAATTTTTTCAAAAATATTAAACAAGTTAAAAAACTCACTGCATTCACAACTTCTTTCAATAAAAGCATATTTTATAACTTCTCCAAGTCCGCTTTTAAAATCTTTTTCTTCAAGCGTTTGAAGAACACCCGGGTCAATAATAACTTTTTTCGGTTGATAAAAAGCCCCGATAAGGTTTTTGCCCCACTTTGAATTAAAGCCTGTTTTGCCTCCGACTGAGGAATCTACTTGTGATAAAAGAGTTGTCGGTATTTGAATAAAATCCACTCCTCTTAAAACACAAGAAGCACAATAGCCCGCCATATCACCTATCACGCCGCCGCCCAGAGCAATGATGCAGTCTTTTCTTTCAATTTTCTTCTCTAAAAGTTTATTTAGGATTTTTTCTATTGTTTTTAAATTTTTGTACTTTTCGCCGTCTTTTATAATTATTATTCTGTTTTTATCGAACTTTTTTAAAAAATCGGGATAAATTTTTGCAATTTTTTCGTTGGTTATAACAAAATAGCGTCTGTCCTCTAAAAACCCTTCAATGTTTTTAAGACAGTCGTTTTCAATATGAATTTGGTAGCTGAAATCACACTCTTTTTTAAGGTTGACAGTTAATTCTCTCATATATCTCTCTCGCTATTTCATCAATTTCTTTTTTGTCTGTTTTTACTTCTTCACCTGCTTTTTTGTACTTCTGAAGCCTTTGGGATAAAATTTTTTCAATTTCTTCCTTTGGGTTTTCCACATTTAAAAGCGGGCGGTTATTTTGTCCTTTAATTCTTTCATAAATTGTATCACTTTGGGCACTTAGGTAAAAAATTCTGCCGATTTTTTTTAGAATTTCAAGATTTTTTTCTCTTAAAACAGCACCCCCGCCCAAAGATAATACAAAATTGTTTTTGCCCAAAAAGTTTTCTATCTCTTCCTGCTCTATTTGTCTAAAGTAATTTTCGCCTTTTTCTTTAAAAATCTTTGAAATCGAACCGTGCTTTTCTTCTATAATTTCATCCAAATCGTAAAAATCACACTCAAGAATTTTAGACAAAGCCTTCCCTACGCTTGTCTTTCCGCTACCCATCATTCCTGTTAAAATCACATTATCTTTTTGCATTTTCTAAATAGTTCTTTTTAATTTCTTCAAAATTGTCGCAGCCGAATTTTTCAAAAAATGCGTCCAGAATAATTATTGCACACATATTTTTAACAACCACCGCGCAAGCTTCAACGGCACATACATCTGCTCTTTCAAAGTGTGCTTGAGTTTTTTCTTTGCTGTTAAAGTTAATTGAATTAAGAGCTTTTCTCATTGTCGGAATAGGCTTCATGGCTGCCCTTATGACAACTTCTTCTCCGTTTGTCATACCGCCTTCAATTCCGCCGGCGTTATTTGTTTTTCTTGTTACTTTTCCGCCTTCAAAGAAAATTTCATCATGAATTTTAGAGCCAAAGTCTTTGCTAACCTCAACTCCTGCGCCAATTTCAACCGATTTTATTGCAGGTACACTCATAACAGCCTGAGCAAGCCTGCCATCAAGCCTTCTGTCCCAATGAACGTAGCTGCCAAGCCCTATCGGCAAATTTTTGATTTTGACTTCTACTAAGCCTCCAAGGCTTTCGCCCAGTTCTTGCGCTTGCTCAATTTTTTTATCAAATAATTCGGGATTATTTTCACCCCCGATTGATAAAACGTCCGAGCTAAATGCTATATCAAAGTTTTTTAAAATATTTTGACAAATCGCACCGACAGCAACTCTTGTTGCAGTTTCTCTTGCGCTTGAGCGTTCAAGGACATTTCTTATGTCGCAAAAATTATATTTTGTTGCACCTGCATAATCAGCATGCCCCGGGCGTATATTTTCAATTTTCTTTTCTTTGAGCTGATTTTTTTCTTCTTGTGTGAGCATATTTTCATCAAGCTTTTCAATGCTCATCGGTATCAGCCACTTTTGCCAGTCAAGATTTTTTATTTCAAGGCAAATCGGAGCTCCTGTTGTTTTTGAAAATCTTACACCGGAGTTAAAATGAATTGTATCGGTTTCGATTTTCATTCTGCCGCCTCTGCCCTTGCCGCCTTGTCGCGCCTTAAGTTCAGAGTTTATAAAATCAAAATCCAATTCAAAATTTGAGCCAATGCCCTCTATAATTGCGTTTAGACATTCTCCGTGCGATTCACCTGATGTTAAAAATCTTATTGGCATTTTTTCTCCTAAATGTATGTCCAAGGAACTTGTTCACGTGCAATAATTGTTTCAACTCCCGTTTTTGCAATTAAGCCTTGTATTAAAGGTAAAACGGGAAGTTCAGAGTGAAAATGTCCTACGTCAGCTACCGCAAAACCTTCTGCTTCAAGCGCGTTATGGAATTTAACATCACCTGTTATGTATAAATCAATATCGTAATCGTTTAAAGACTCAATAAAGCTTCCGCCCGCACCTGCGCTAATTGCGACGTTTCTTACTGTTTGAACGTTACTTGGGTTAACGAGTTTTATTCTGTCTGAATTTAGCGCTTGTTTTACTCCTAAAATAAACTCGTCAAGCGCTATTTCGTCTTTTAGGTGCGAAATTTTTATGTAATCATTTACGGTTACAAGGTTTTTAAGCCCCAAAACGCCGCAAAGAGCGTCTGTTGTAGAGCCGTAAGTTTTATCCAAGTTTGTATGAGCGCTATATACGCAAATATTGTGCTTAATAGCCTGAATTAACTCGTTATTGTCAATTTTATTTAATTTGTGAAAAATTGGCGGGTGGTGAGTTATAATAAGGTCGCAATCATTTGTTATGGCTTGCTCCAGAACTTCTTTTGTAAAAGAAAGAGCAATTAAAACACGGTTTGTGTAATCATGGTGCAAGTTTATCTGCCAGCCCGTGTTATCCCAGCTTTCCGCCAAATCAGGCGAGGCGTACCTTTCAATTTTTTGAATAATTTCTTCGGTTTTAATCATATAACTTCTCCAAAATTACTTTTGCTACCTTGTCTTTGGTTGTTTTTTCAACTTTTTCTATGTTCAGATTTTTATCTATAATCCAAACTTCGTTTTCATCACTTCCAAGTGCAACTTTAGCCTCATTTGCCACAATAAAATCACACCCTTTTTTGAGTATTTTTTCCTTTGCGTTTTCAACGGTATTTTCTGTTGAAAGGCAAAATCCTACAACTTTTTGGTTTTCTTTTTTGTTTTCGCAGGCATATTTTAAAATATCTGGGTTTTGAATGAGCTCAAGCGTAAGCTCTTCCCCTGTTCTTTTTTTTGTAATCTTTGAGCTGTGCGGATTTTTAACCCTGAAATCAGATACGGCAGCAGCCATAATCAAAATATCCGCATTTTTTTCCAAAAATGCTTTTTTAACATTATCCAATATTTCCTGGCAGCTTAGCGCAAGAGTTGTTTTGTAAGGTTTTTGGACTTCAAAGGTGGATATAAGTTCAACCTCGGCTCCTGCCATATAAGCACAATCTGCAAGGGCTAAACCCATTTTACCCGATGATGAATTTGAAATGTATCTTACAGGGTCAATTGCTTCTTTTGTTCCGCCTGCTGTTATAATTATTTTTTTGCCCTTAAGCGGTTTATCTGAATTTACTTCGTTAAAAATTTTATCCAATGAGCACAATCTACCCTTGTTTTCTTCCTGACAAGCCAAAAAGCCTTCTTCAGGTTCAAGAATTTTAACTCCTTGATTTCTTAGCTTGTTTAAATTCTCCTGTACAAAAGGATTTTCCCACATTCCGACATTCATAGCCGGTGCAATGATTATTGGTTTTTTGTGCCCCAAGTAAGCGCAAAATATTGATGTTAAAAGGTTGTCGCAAATTCCGTTTGCAATTTTTGAAAGTGTATTTGCACTGATTGGAGCGATAACAAAAACATCTGCCCACTTGCAAAGGGAAATGTGCTCCGTGGTACCCCTTGGTTCAAACTGCCCCTCGTAAACTCTGTTTTGACTAAGCGTTTCAAGAGTTAGAGGTGTAACAAAGTTTTTTGCATCCGGCGTTAGAACAACTTTTACTTCGTAGTTGTTTTTTTTAAACATTCTTACAAGCTCGCATATTTTATATGCGGCAATTGACGAGGTTATTCCGATAAGAATATTTTTCAAAGCACTTTCTCCTTATCGTATATCTCTTGCAAATGCCTGTATGTGTCTTCAACTACATCGTTTTCAATAACATACTTGTAGTGTTTTGCTTCTTTTAATTCTCTTTTAACTGCGTCCAATCTTTTTTTAATGGCTTCTTCGTCTTCGGTATTTCTGCCTCTTAGTCTTTTTTCAAGCTCATCAATGTTTGGAGGGGTAATAAAAATTGAAACACAGTCAGGGTATTGTTCCATAACTTTTTTTGCACCTTGAGTTTCAATCTCAAGAACAATGCTTATTCCTTCATTTAATTTTTTGCAAACAAAGCTTTTTTTGGTGCCGTAGTAATTGTCTGAATACTTTGCCCACTCAAGAAAATTGTCTTCTTGAATTTCTTTTTCAAATTCTTCTTTTGTAATAAAAAAGTAATTTACTCCGTCAATTTCACCTTGTCTTGGCTTTCTTGTTGTTGCAGAAATCGAGTAGATTATATCTTTATTGTTCTCAAAAAATTTATTCAAAACAGTCCCTTTGCCGACGCCTGAGGGACCCGTAATTACATATAATTTTGCTTTAGTTTCACTCATAAACTAATTATACAATAATTTATTTCATAAAAAAAGCGGTCTTTTGACCGCTTTAGTTGTTTAGTTAAATTTTCCTTTTATCCAGTTGTGTGGATCGGTAATATCTTTGTTGGATAGTCTGCCATCGTGGCGTGTGTCAAACAAATCAAGCTTTTTAAACATATTTGCAACTTCATCTTCGCTCAAAACGCCGTTATTGTTTGCATCAAGTTGACTGAATGCTTCTTGGAATTTGTCTGTACGTTTGTCTAGCATTTTGTTTTCGTCGCTTGTGATAACGCTTCTGAACCAGCCTTCGAATTCATTGAAGTTAATTCCTTCTTGACCGTCTTTTGAGCCTACTTCTTGGAACATACCGTTTGCAATGTTTTTAAGGTTGGCTTCGATTTCGTCTGCGCCTACGCCCATGCTATAATCTGTTTCCATTAAATCAATTGCTTCTTGGTCTTCGCTTTCAATTATATCTTTACAGCCGAATAACCAATCCATTAAATTTCCAAAATCAAGGGTAGGCATTGGAAGAGCACCTGTTTGTTCACCGTTGCCTTGGCCATCGGAAAGTGTAGCAGCTAAAGGTATAGGAGTATTTGCGCCACCGGTTTGTGCTTCGGCTGGTGCAGGATTGCTTGGTTGGAATGTATCTCCCGGCAATTTTAATTCTTCACCTACCATAAGCAGATTGGGATCGGACTTACCGTTAAGTTGTGCAATTTCATTAACTTTTGCTATTATTTCTGCGTTTGTAGTTGCGCCGCATTGTTCTTTAGCAATGTTCCATAAACAATCACCACTTTTAGCTACGTATGTCATATCTGCCTCACGTTTGTTTTATATACCTACTATATAAAACGTATTTATTGAGGCCAAACTTCAATAAAATTGCTTTTTTGTTACAAAACTTTACTAAAATGGCAACAAAACTTAATAATTTTAGGTATAAATCCTGAAAATTATAGATATTGCTGGAATTGCTCTATATTCTTTCTGAATTTTTCGGATGTTATGTCGGCTCCTGATGAATTTATATCGAGTTTTCCGTCAACTGCGCCGTCTGAGTTGTCAAGTGCTGCATAGAAGCCTTGAAGCTCGTTTTTCTGTATCATTCCATCGCCGTTAATATCAATTGTTGTAAATGCATTAGCCGTATATTGGCTTGCTTGAACAAATTCATCCGGCGTCATTCCTTTTGTTGTATCGGAATTAAGCTGAGCATTTCTGTATTCATCAAAGCTTATACCGTCTTCGCCGTCAGCCTCCCAAGCATCCATATCACCTTGTGCCAGTTTTCCTGTTTGAACAGTGTATGCTTGAAGGAAGGATTGTGTATTTGTAGGGTCATAACCACCCTCCATGAAATTGAATTTTTTGCCTGTATTGTATTGTCCTTCAAGATATTGTAATTCTGCCTTCAGACCTTGGATTTCAAGTTGGTCAATTTTATTTGAAACTTCATCAAGCTCTGCACCGCTTAAGCCTGATTGCAGTTGTTTTGAAATTTCCGCATATTGTGCATCTAAACTTTTAATTGTTGATGCATAAGTGTTCATATTGTTCTCATGCTTGTTAAGCCAAGCTTGCATTTGGTTGTAAATCCCGTTTGTTGACATACTAATTTTCCTCTCTCTGCGTTATATTTATAAAAATATTTACAAAGAGAATATTTACATATTGTAAACAAATGTAAAAAAGCGGGTTAAATTAACCCGCTTGGTTTTAAACCTCAATGTATTCTTTAAGTCTTTTTGAGCGATTGGGATGTCTTAATTTTCTTAAAGCTTTAGCTTCAATTTGTCTGATACGCTCACGAGTTACGCCAAAGAGCTGACCGACTTCTTCCAATGTTCTTTGTCTGCCGTCATCCATACCGAAACGCAATCTTAGAACATCTCTTTCACGTGCGGAAAGACTTCCTAAAACTTCTGCCAAATCTTCCCTTAGAAGCTCATGTGCCACTGTTTTAACGGGAGCATCAGCATCTTTGTCTTCAATAAAGTCGCCAAGACGAGAGTCTTCTTCTTTACCTATCGGAGTTTCTAAAGATAGGGGCTCTTGAGCAACTTTAATTATTTCTCTTAATTTATTAATTGAAATACCCATTTCAACAGATAATTCTTCTTCGGTGGGTTTTCTTGCCAACTCTTGAGCAAGTTTTCTTGTAACTTTTTTAAGCTTGTTGATTGTTTCAACCATATGAACGGGGATTCTGATTGTTCTAGCTTGATCTGCAATAGCACGAGTTATTGCTTGTCTTATCCACCAAGTTGCATAAGTTGAAAACTTGTAACCTCTTTCGTGGTCAAATTTTTCAGCAGCACGAATCAGACCCAAGTTGCCTTCTTGAATAAGGTCTAAGAAAAGCATTCCTCGACCTACATATTTTTTTGCAATTGAAACTACAAGACGCAAGTTAGCTTGAACCAATTTTCTTTTTGCAATTGCACCGCTGTTTCCGCCTGCTACAATTTTTCTTGCCAAATCTATTTCTTCATCAGCAGTTAAAAGCTTTATTCTTCCGATTTCTCTTAAGTACATTCTGACAGGGTCATCAACGGAAATGCCTCTTGGAGGTGTGATGTCATCTTCTTGAGAGTCTTCGTCATCTTCTTTATCATAAAATGAAGCGGACAAGTTTGTATCCATAGCGCTTACGCCGTGGCTGCTTATAATATTGCTTATATTATCTGTTTCAAGTCCTGTTGCATCAAAATAACTGTCGTCAGCCATCATGTCTGTATTTTTATCTACAACACTTATAACTGAATCGTCGGAATTTTTTTTTCTGCTCATTAAAATGTCTCCATTCTGTTTGTTTCAAATTGTTTGAAAAGCAACTTAAGCTTTTCATCCTCGCTCAGATTTTTGTCTTTGATTTTTTGTCCGAGCTCGTGCTTTTTAAGTTCTGTGTCTATGTTGTTAAGCCTTTCAAATATTTCATTAACGGCTTGTATATAGTTTTCGAAATCAAGATTTTCATATTCTGTTGAGGAAAAAATTTCATCTGATAATTTCTGTTGTATTTCGTTATTATTGTAAAACTCGCAAAAAAGTTTTTTTGCTAGTTCATCAATATTATTAATTTCACCCAAAGCTTTGTCAATATTTGTAATAATCTTAGCATTAACTTCGTCTTTAGGCTCATAGGTATTTATGGCATGCTTATAAAAATTTCTTTTCTCGGGTGTATTTGCGACAAAAGCAAGTTTTATAAGGTTGTTCTCCATAAGCACTCTTCTTGTGTTTAGGTCTTTTGAAGCATGCTTTGTGAATCTTTTTGCCAAAATTACATTATCTTTAAAATCGTTTTGGATGTTTTCTTTACTTAGTTTTGCCTTTTGAATTTGATTTTTCAGTATATTTTCTTCCAGATTTAATTTAAAAGAAATGTTTCTAATGTAATCGGATAAAATTACGGGATTTTGAATTTCTGATAAAATATCGGCTATTTGTTGTACTATTTCACTTTTTTCCTGCGGGGTTATTTCACTGTTTATGCCTTCAAGTGTCTTATTTAGCCTGTAATCCAAGAACAAAGGAGCGTTTTTAATGTGATTTTTATACTCTTGAGCCCCAAATTCTCTTATAAATTCATCAGGGTCTTTTCCTGCCACTTGAGAAACAACGTGTATTTCGCAAACGGACTGCGAAACATCATTGTAGCTTGAGTCGTATTGTTTAATGTCTCCCAAGTTTGAGAAAATATTCTTAATAACTTCTGCCCCAAGGTTTGTTGCTTTTTGTCCGGCTGAATCGGAGTCAAAAGCAAGATAAATTTTTCTTGAGGGGGAATACCTTGCAATAAGTTTAATGTGCTGAGGTGTTAGGGCTGTTCCGCAAGATGCAACCGCATTTTGCACTCCTGCAACATGGGCTGAAATTACATCAAAATACCCTTCCATAATTATAACCGAGTCTTCTTCTTTGATGTGTTCTTTTGCCAAGTTCATTCCGAAAAGAACCGAACTTTTGTTATATATTGAGGACTCCGGAGAGTTAAGGTATTTTGGATTTTGTCCGTCCATAATAGCTCTTGCACCAAAGGCGATTGTACAAGAATTTATATCCATAATGGGGATAATTATTCTGTTTTTAAACCTGTCTAAAAAGTCGCCGTTTTTTTCATATAAAAGACCGGCTTTATACATTTCGTCATTTGTAAAGCCTTTTTCTTTTAAGTGTTGTTTTAGTTCAAAGTTTGAGTTTGGTGCAAGACCCAAGAAAAATTTTCCTATTGCGACTTCGCCGACACCTCTTTTTTCAAGGTATTCAAGAGCCTTTTGATTGTTTAGAAGATTGTTATGATAAAATTTTCTTGCACAGTCCATCGCCTCTAAAAGACGCTCTTTTTCTTGTTTGTATTTCGTTGAATTTGAACTTGCCTTTGGAAGCTCTATCCCTAAAATGGCTGCCTGTTCTTCAATTACCTCTTTAAAATTTTGATTGTTTATTTTCATCAAAAAAGTAATTACATCGCCGCCTTCGCCGCAGCCGAAGCATTTAAAAATTTGACGAGAGGGGGTAACGGTAAATGACGGAGTTTTTTCGTTGTGAAAAGGACATAAGCCGCTGTAATTATGCCCTGCTTTTTTAAGCACGACATACTTTGAAACAACATCGACAATATCAAGACTGTTCTTAATTTGCTCTACTGCTTGGCTATAAGTTATTTCCGACATATTTCCTTATGGGTTGTTATGGCAAACTGGTCGCTCATGCCTGCAACGTAGTCTATTGCATCCTGCTCGCCGTAAAGATTTTTGTAATACTCAAACAATTCAAAGACAATGGTTTTAATTTTGTGTTCTTCCTGTTTCGTTTTATCACTAAAATAAACATTTTTAAACATCCAGCTTCTTAAATTGTTTAAAAAGTTTACACAAGCGTCGGACATTTTAATCTCATCTTGATTGTAGCTGTTTGTGTATAAGTCTTTAATTACGGTATCAATTCTTTTTTGTTTTGTGTTGCCAAAGTATTCTTTAAATTCGTGGGGAATGTCGTTTTCTTCAATTACTTCTTCCCTTATTGCATCTTCAATATCATGGTTTAAATATGCAATTCTATCGGCTATTTTTACTATCTGCCCCTCAAGAGTCTTTGGTTTATGTATTCCCGTGTGGTTTAATATGCCATCTAATGTTTCTTTTGTGAGGTTTAAGCCTTCAATTACTTCAACTACTCTTACGCCGTGAACGTTATGCTTAAAGCCGTTTTTTGTAACCTCCATAAGAGCTTCTTCGCCTGAGTGTCCAAAGGGTGCGTGTCCTAAATCGTGCCCCAGAGCAATAGCTTCGGTTAAATCTTCGTTTAGATTTAAAATACAGGCAACTGTTCTTGAAATCTGCGATACTTCAAGCGTGTGGGTAAGTCTTGTTCTTAAGTGGTCATTTTTAGGGGTATAAAATACTTGAGTTTTTCTTTTGAGCCTTCTAAAGGCTTTTGAATTGATAATTCTGTCTTTGTCAATTTGAAACTCTGTTCTAAAAGGGTCCCCACCCTCTTCTTTTTTGTTTCTTCCTTTAGAATTAATTGATTTTTGTGCAAAGGGTGAAAGAGTTTCTTCTTTAGAGTATAAAAGTTCTTTAATGTTGTTAAATTCAACTGTATCTGCCATAGAAAAATTCTAGCATAAAAAAATTGTATTGAAATTTAATTTTTTTCATTTATGCTATAAGTAGTTATGATGTTGGGTTCGCTGATGACAAATAAAGAGTTATCTGATGATATCATCTTTAAAATCGAAATTGAGATTAAAAATTCTCAAGAAAATTTCGAACCCGTTTTTGCCTCTTTAAAAGAAAAATTTTCTTATGACGAATTGTCTGAAATATATTCAAAATTATTGGGGGAAAATAAATCCCCTACTTTTTTACGCAAATTAATAAGAGAAATAGATATACTAAAACATCCTTCAAATTTGGATGATTTAATTGATTTTATTCTTGATTGCGATATAAAAGACTTTGATGACATAAATGAATATATTAACCTTAAGGTATTTTGCATTAAGGCGATATCAAACTATAAAAATATTAAAGCTGTTCCGACGCTTTTGTATTGCCTGAATAATAAAAATGAAAATTATAAAATCCGCCTTGCAGCAGCAGAGGCGTTGGGTAGAATCGGCGATAAAAATGCCGTTGAATCATTAATCGATGTTGTATCTGATGAAAATGAAAAATCGGTATATGTAAGAGAATCGGCTGCTCTGGCGCTTGGGATGATAGGCGATGAAAGAGCAATAGACGCTTTTGTCGGAATACTCGAGGCTAAAAAATCCTTCTTGGATAAATTTACTTTTTTAAAAGAAAGAATTGTCGAGGCGTTTTCAAAGATAGACTTTTCTTCAAACAGACGTGCCGTAAGTGCTATAAAACAAGCACTGGCTGATGAATCCGCGCAAGTTAGAATTAACGCTATTGAATCCATTATGAATTCCGAATTGGAAAATGCTTCCGATTTAATTTGGAATATGCTCTATGATGAGGACAAGGAAGTTAGAAAAAATGCCGTAATAGCGCTTTATAATATTGAAGATAAGGACGTGTTAATAAGAATATTGTCTGATGAAACTCTATCCTCTGACACAAAAGAAGAGGCTCAAAATGTTCTTCTTGAAATTGAAGAGGAGGAAGATGAGTAAAAGTGCGATTATTCTTTTATCAGGCGGATTAGACTCGTTTGTAAGTCTTGCGGCTGCACTTGAAGAGTATGATGTTAAACTTGCTCTGACTTTTGATTATTCTCAACGAGCTTTTGTGGAAGAGTTTGAGGCTTCATCTGAGATTTGTAAATATTATAAAATAGAACACAAGGTTATTAAGCTCCCCTTTTTGGCACAGATAACAAACACAGCTTTAGCGGATGAGAATAAAAACCTTGAATTTGATACATTAGGTGAAGAGAGCAAAAATGCCGTTTGGGTGCCCAACAGAAACGGTTTGTTTTTAAATATTGCTGCAAGTTATGCCGATTCTATGAATATAGATTATATCATTATTGGCGCAAATAAAGAAGAAGCGGGTACTTTTAGCGACAATTCACTTGAATTTTTAAAACTTGCCGATGAATTTTTTAATTACTCAACACAAAAACACCCAAAAATTTTAGCTCCGCTTGCAAATTTAGAAAAATATCAAATAATTAATTTGGCACTGGAGAAAAAAGCACCCCTTAGGCTTATTAAAAGCTGCTATGATTCAAAAGAAAAAACAGGTGCTAAGCATTGCGGAAAATGTGAGTCTTGTAAGCGTCTTAAGGCGGCTATTTTAAAAAGTGTTAACAAAGACTTGCTAAATCTCTTTTTTTAAAACAGAATTAATGTGGATATGAAGACGAAATTTATAGAAGAAGAAATAAAATACACAGGCGTTCAGCTTAGCCCTCATTGGATTTATAAAAATTTCCATATTCAAGGAGACGCAATTGTTTCTTTTGTCGGTGAAGTTGATGTTAAGTTAAACGAAATGGTTGATATTGAAGATGTTATTAATATTGAACCTATTTCGTCAGATAAGATGTTGAATTTCATAATCGAATGTTTTGATACGGACTTATCTGAAATGATTTGCCGCCAAAGACTTTTTATAACAATTATTAAAGAAGTCTTGGAAAACAGAGGTAAAAAAGTTAAAAGGTCGGGAGATGACTTATTTTGGGAAGATAAAAAACTTTCCGTTTCAATTGCAACTAAGTCAATTACTTCTTGTCTTATCCACACTGCACTAAATATAACGTCATCCGGCGCGCCGATTGAGGTATCTTCGCTTGAGCAGATGGAAATTTTTGATATAAAAGCTTTTGCAGATGAAATTATGAATGCTTTTAAATTTGAATTAGAGGATATTTACTTGGCAAAATGTAAGGTAAGAGGAGTTTTTTAGATGAATAATAATTCACCTGATTATCTTACATATAAAAAAAGCAAAATAAACCCCAAATATAATAAAAAAGGGTATATGTCTAAAACAAGAATTGCCATGTGGGTTTTTATTATAACTTTTTCGGTAATTTTTGCTATTGTGGTGCAAGTGATAAGAAAATATTCAACCAGAATTGATATTGAGTACGGAAGAAATCAAACTGATAATTCAATTGCTCGTCAAGAGGATTCCCTTCTGACACAAGGTTTTGGCTCTGAAGCCAAGAAGATGATAGACAGCAGATTAAAATTAATTCAGTTGGAAGAAAATGCGCCGAGTGAAGCAAAAGTTATTTCTAAGGAAAAAGAAAATGACGAAGTAATTAATTTTGAGCAGTTTGAAAAAATCAAAGAGTCTTCAAGCGCTCCTCAGGACGAGGTTTCAATAAAGACTATTGATACAAAGCGCGCAAAAGAAGTTTCTTCTCAAGAAGAAACAACGCCTCAAGCTTCAAATATCGGTGTGTATTCAAAAGTTTTAATCGGAAAGTATGCCACTTTTGACGAGGCTCGTGCGGCGCAAGATTCTGTTCGCGAATACAATCAGGGCTCAACTCCTTTTATCAGAAAAGTCGGAGACATTTATGCCCTTCAAGTCGGCTCATATCAAGAGTTAACAACAGCTAAGCAGGTTGCTTCAAAATTTAGGGCACAGAATTTTGATGTATGGATTTATCAGCAATAGCCTTGCTTAATATTTCTATACTTGATTTATTTTATTTTTAATTTATTATTATTGTATTAAGTTATCACTTGAAAGGATGCACAAAATGTCAATAGCATGCGAAATTTGCGGAAAAAAATCTATAAAAGCTGCTAAAATTTCTTTTTCACATAAACAACATGTACACAGACAACAACCAAACTTGCACTCTGTAAAAGCAGTTGTTAACGGCGTTGTAAAAAGAATTCGTGTTTGCTCTTCTTGCATTAGAGCGGGCAAAGTTAAAAAAGCGCTTTAATTAATTAAATTTTTTCTATAAAAAACAACTCTATTTTTTAGGGTTGTTTTTTTTGTGGCAATTTTTTCTTTAAAAATGTTTTTATTATTGCATAGAGGATTTAGGAGATTTATATGCAATACGGAGACATTAATAACTTCTGGTTTCAACCTAAACCGGTTAAAGCTGAAGATGTTGATAGTTTTAGACATAATGCTTTTTTGAAGAAATATTGGCGAATGGATGGTTCCGTCGAAAAATCTCCAAATTATATAAATTCTTATAATTTATTTTCAGGTGAACCATATTATAACGGCAATTTCAGCGTTTACGAACAAAATGCTGCCGATGATGGTTTTAGCTATGAAGGTGCGTACAATGACTTTCAAAATGCCCTAAAAGACCCAAATAATCAAGGGCCAAGACCAACAACGGGCTTAGCATATGATGCATATTATAATGCAAATTTTGACGTATATGAGCAAAATGCAACAAACAGCGGTTTTAGTTATGAAAATGAATACAATGAATATCAAAATGCCCTAAAAGACCCAAATAATCAAGGACAAAGATATTCAACGGGCGTAGCTTATGATGCATATTATAATGCCAACTTTAATTCTTACGAGCAAGACGCAACAGACAGTGGCTTTAGTTATGAAAACGAGTACAACAAATATCAAAATGCGCTAAATAATCCTGATAATCAAGGACAAAGATATTCAACGGGCGTAGCTTATGATGCGTATTACGGTACAAATTTTGCTGAAAAAATAAGCGGTGCTGCCGAAAGAAGTCTTGGTATAAATTCTTCAAGCACTCAACCTGATTACGATAAATATTACAATTCTAATTTTAATTAGAAATTTTGTAAGAAAAATGTAGAAAATTACCCATTAGATTTTCGTTCCAAACTTCAATGCCCTCAGGAACACTTAGAACTGATGGGGAAAAGTTCCAAATGTACTTAATGTTTGATTGGACAAGAAAATCAACCGTTTGTTGCGAAGCGCTTCTCGGAACGGTTAAAAGTACCATTTGAACACCCATTTTTTTGGCTAATTCAGGCAATTTTGAAATATGATAAACCTCTTTTTTGTTGACTGTAACGCCGACTTTAAGAGGGTCGTTGTCAAAAAGCGCAAGAACATTTAAGCCGTAGTTTAAAAAATTATCATATTTTGCAAGCGCAAGACCTAAGTTACCCGCGCCTACTATGAAAGCATTTTTAGGGTGTGAAAAGCCGAGAGTTTTTTCTATTGCCTTTTTAAGGTCGGCAACATGATAACCGACGCGCGACTTTCCGCTGTTTTCAAGCAGGGAAATATCCTTTCTTACTTGAGAATCGTCTATTTTTAATAAAGTTGCAATTTGGACACTTGTTACAGTGTCAATTTTTTGTGCAATAAAATCACTTAAAATGCAGTGATAAAGAGTTAGACGATTTATAATTTTATCTGAAATTTTATTGTTCATAATCTTTTTAAAAAATACCGAACAGCATCAACTTGGACACTGTTCGGTATAATTTTTTTATCTTACACTTCGCCGTTGTAGGCTTTAATGTACATTTCTCTGATTTCTTTCATTAGAGGATATGCAGGGTTAGCACCTGTACATTGATCGTCAAATGCTAATTCAACAAGTTCGTCTAATTTGCCGTAGAAATCTTCTTCGCTAATGCCAAGTTCTTTGATTGAAAGCGGTATTTCAAGTTCTTTTTTAAGATTTGTAATAGCGCTTAGTAATCTTTCAACTTTTTCATCATCGTTGTTACCGCCCAAACCTAAGTTGTCAGCTACTTGAGCATATTTTGTCTTAGCATTCGGGAATTTGTATTGCGGGAATGATGCTTGTTTTCTTGGGCAATCAGATGAGTTGAATCTGATAACTTGGTTTAATAACATAGCGTTTGCGATACCGTGAGGAATGTTAAACGCTGCACCAAGTTTGTGAGCCATTGAGTGGCAAACACCCAAGAATGCGTTAGCAAAAGCCATACCTGCAAGAGCTGAAGCGTAGTGGATTTTTTCTCTTGCAATCGGATCATCCTTACCGAATTTGTAAGAACGTGGTAAGTATCTGAAGATTAATTTAGCTGCTTCAAGTGCAGGTGAATTTGTGAAGTTTGTAGCCATGCAGCTTGCATAAGCTTCTAATGCGTGGCTTAGTGCGTCAATACCTGATGCTGCGCATAGACCTTTTGGCATTGTATCAACAAAGTTCGGGTCGATGATTGCCATTTCAGGAGTTAGGGCATAGTCTGCAAGAGGATATTTGATGTGTGTTTTTTCATCTGTAATAACCGCAAACGGAGTAACTTCAGAACCTGTACCTGATGTTGTAGGAATAGCAACCATAGTTGCTTTTTTACCAAGAGCAGGAAGATCACAAATTCTCTTTCTGATATCCATAAATCTCATAGCAACATCTTCAAATACTGAATCAGGTTGTTCATACATTAACCAGATAACTTTAGCAGCGTCGATTGGTGAACCGCCACCAAGAGCAATGATTACGTCAGGTTTATATACGTTAACCATCTGCATTGCTTCGTTAATTGTAGCCAATGTCGGATCCGGTTTAACATCGAAGAAGATTTGATAATCTACACCGATTTCTTCCAATACCTTAGTTACGTTATAAACTGTTCCTGAGTCAAATAAGTATCTGTCTGTTACGATAAATGCTCTTTGTCTGCCTTTAAGTTCTCTAAGTGCTAAATCAGTAGCACCACGTTTGAAGTAAACTTTTGGCGGTATCTTGAACCATAGCATGTTTTCTCTCCTTTCGGCTACTGTTTTGTAGTTTAATAAGTGCTTAATACCAACGTTTTCGCTGACTGCGTTACCACCCCAAGAACCGCAACCGATTGTTAATGTCGGGTCTAATTTGAAGTTGTAAATATCGCCGATAGCACCTTGAGAAGCGGGAGAGTTAATCAAGATTCTACCTGTATGTAGTGTTTTTGCGAATTTTTCAATTCTTTCAGGTTTTCTTTCATCAGTGTAAAGAACTGAAGTGTGGCCTGCGCCGCCTGCATCAACAAGAGTGAATGCAATGTTTACCGCATCATCAAAATCACAAGCTCTGTACATTGCAAGAACAGGTGATAATTTTTCGTGCGCAAACGGTTCATCCATTGAATAATCAGTTACTTCACCGATTAATACTTTAGCATCTTCTGGAACTTCAAAACCTGCCATTTGAGCAATTTTATAAGCAGGTTGTCCAACGATAGCAGCATTTAATCTGCCTTCGGGGAACATAGTGTTTCTTAATGCCTGTTTTTGGTTTTCGTTACAGAAGTAAGCGCCTCTGTATTTTAATTCTTCTTTAATTTCTTCGTAAACACTGTCAACAGCGATGATAGCTTGTTCAGAAGCACAAACAACACCGTTATCAAATGTTTTTGATAAAAGAATTGAAGAAACTGCCATTTTGATATTTGCTGTTTCATCAATAATTGCAGGTGTGTTACCGGGGCCAACACCTAGAGCAGGTTTACCTGATGAGTAAGCAGCTTTAACCATGCCGGGGCCGCCTGTTGCTAAAATCATATCGATTTTAGGGTGATGCATTAATTGGTTTGATAATTCAACTGTGGGTTCATCAATCCAACCGATAATGTCTTTTGGAGCACCTGCTTTAACTGCTGCGTCAAGAACGATTTGAGCAGCTTTGATAGTTGCTTTTTTAGCTCTCGGGTGGGGTGAGAAAACAATTGCGTTTCTTGTTTTTAATGAAATTAATGATTTAAAGATTGCTGTTGCAGTCGGGTTTGTTGTAGGAACGATACCTGCTAAAACACCGATAGGTTCAGCAACTTTTTTAATTCCGTTTGGTTTGTCTTCTTCAATAATGCCGCAAGTTTTGCAGTTTTTATATTTATTGTAAATGTATTCTGAAGCAAAGTGGTTTTTAATAACTTTATCTTCAACAATACCCATGCCTGATTCTTCATGAGCCATTTTAGCTAGAGGAATTCTGGCTTTGTTTGCAGCTAATGCCGCAGCTCTAAAGATTTTGTCCACTTGTTCTTGAGTGTAAGTTGCATAAACTCTTTGTGCAGCTTTCGCTCTTTCAATCAACTGGTCTAAGTCTTCAGCGCTTGTAACTAATTGACGATTTTGTTCATCTTGAACTTGAATTTCCATGTTCTCTTGTGTCATTTCGTTCTCCTTATTACATAGCTCTTTTTGAGTTTTATTTTTCTTGAATTTTAAAAACATGTTTTCCTCATAAAATCGGAGTTTGTATTCGTGAATTATTTCACAATATGATTTTAAAACAAAATATATTTAATTGCAAGTGTAATTTTTACACATTATCAAAACTTTATATAATTTTAATATCCTCTTTAAAATTTTTTACTTTGACATTTAAAATTTTCTGATAAAATAGTTTTGGTGAAGTATGACAAATGCAATCACATTAAATGAAATATATATGATACTGGGCTTTTCGCTTTCTCTGTATGCGTGTGTTTCTAACGACGTCATTCAAACACTCGGTACTTTTTTAAGCACAACCCGTGATAAGCCGGCATGGCTTATATGGCTTTTTGCAAGCCTTGTCCTTGTAATAACTTTTACTCTGGGCTGGTATATAGATGACGGAGATATGGCATTTGGCAGGCTGGACAGAATACCGTTTGCACAGCAGTTTTACTGGTGGCATGTTCTTCCGCCCGTCATACTTATATACTTAACAAAAAAAGGCATTCCTGTTGCAACGGCATTTTTGATTTTAAGCATATTTTCATCGGGAACCGTCATAAGCCTTATGCTTGCAAAGTCTTTTTTAGGCTATATAATGGCGTTTACAATTTCAATAGTTTTATATTTTATAATTTCAAGACCTCTTGAGAAAAAATTCTTGTACACCAAGGGCAAAAAAATCTCTAAATGGTGGTATGTTACAAAGTGGAGCGCAACTGCTTATCTTTGGTCAATGTGGCTAATGCAAGATGCTGCAAATCTTTATGTTTATCTGCCAAGAAAACTTGATTTTGCGCAGATGATAGTTACTCTTGGAATTTTTATTACTTTCCTTGGTTGGATAGTATATAAGCGTGGCGGCGAAATTCAAAATATCGTGAAATTAAAAACAAATACTCAAGATATCCGCTCAGCGACGATAATCGATGTTACTTATGCTTCAATTCTTCTGTATTTTCAATATGTAAATAATGTTCCGATGTCTACTACATGGGTATTTTTGGGACTTCTTGCGGGTAGAGAAATAGCAATGTATAACAGGTTGAGATTTGAAACTCAGAAAAAAGTCTACAAGCACGTAGTAAAAGACCTTACAAAAGCGCTCATTGGTCTTGTTGTTTCTATGGTTGTTGTGTGTTTAATTAATCACTTTGATAAAATAATAAAAGTTATACACACATACCTGCATCTTGATTAGTTCTTTTTCTTTCTTTTTGCGCGGTTTTATTTTCTATATAGCAGTATTTATTTAAAAATTCTGCCATATCCATGGTTTTTATTTTGTTTTTATTTTTGTATATATATTTGCTTGCAAAAAGTGAAAATCTTAAACTCCAAATGCAAGTGGGACAAGCGCTTAATACAAAATCTGCATTAGTTCTTACAATGCCTTTTGCTTTTTTGTAGGCAATGTTAAAAGCAATTTTCGGGTGCCTTAGAAAGAAATCTCCGCTAAAGCCGCAGCAGTCTTGGGCATTTAATGCTCTTGTGTAGTTTATGTTTTTAATTGATTTTAATATGTCTTCTATTTCATCTAAACTCACACCTGCGGCTTTTAGGTGGCAAGGCATATGAAAAGTAACACTCACCTTTTGTTTGGATACAAATTGAGCTTTTTTGTAAAAGTCGGTATAGAATACAAGCTTATCTTTGTTTTTCGGGTTTTTAAAGGGGTAATCTTTAACTGTGCTAAAGCATGTAGCGCAGTCAAAGATAACTAAATCTGCCTTTTCTATTATTTTTTCATTATACTTTGCAATTTTATTGTAAATGTCTTCTCTGCCCTTTGTAAGATAAGGTATCGCGCAGCATTCAAAATTGCCGTTTTTTAGTTTTAATCCTTGTAAATTTAAACCTTGTTTGAGTTTTTTTGCAATGCAGCCTTGGAAATATAAAATATTTGAACTGTCATCAAATCTCGGACTTTTTTTAAAAAGCGAAAATAACTCTAAAGATTTTATTTTAAGATTAAAAACAAAATCCGATGTCATTATTTTGCCCACAAGACCCAGTTTTCTCTCTTTATTAAAAACACCTGTGGTATTTACGCCCGAAGGGCAGTTTAGTTTGCATTTTTCGCAGTTTAAACACAAATCTAAATTGTTTAAAATTTCTCGATTTAATTTTAAATCACCTTTAATTAAGCCAAAAATTTGAGATAATTTTCCTCTGGTAGCCGAACTTTCTGATTTCAACTCGTCATAAATCGGACAGACTTCTTGGCAAAGTCCGCATCTTGAGCATTTTAAAATATTTTTTTCTACTTCATTGGCTTTCATAATTGTAGTATAATGCAACTATGAAACAAGCTCAATCTATTTTGGAATTTACTTTAATAGCAGCTTTTGTGCTGATTTTTATAACTATTTTTGTAAATCACTTTAAATTGAGAGGAATTGAACAACAAGCTACTTTTGGTGTTCAAGAATCAGGTACAAATACGGTTGTGGTGCCGCCTATGACACCATAGGAGTGGTAATGAAAAGTGCAAAGTTAATCGATTTAAAAGTTCAGATAGTTGATGCTAAAAAGCCTTCCCTTCAAGGCAGGGGTGCGATTATAAAAGTTCTCGGTTGCGGTTTGTGCGGCTCGGACATTGTTAAAATTAAGCATGCTACAAAGGAAAACGAAGCAAAAGTTATACTTGGGCATGAGGTAGTCGGCGAAATTGTTGAAATAAATTCCGATACCGATTTTAAAGTTGGCGAAATTGTTGCACTCGGTCATCATTACCCATGCTTTAGTTGCGACTATTGCCGCATTGGCGCTTATTCAATGTGCAAGACATTTAAAAATTCAAACATTTCACCTTGCGGGTTTTCGGAATTTATTAGAGTTGATGAAAATCACTTGAAATATACCGTTTTTCCTGTTCCAAAAGATATGGATTATGCTCAAATTGCTTTTCTTGAGCCTCTGGCATGTGTTGTGCGTGCAATTAGGCGTGCTGGCTATGAACTTGATAAGGATAATTCAAAATCCAATTCTCTTGTATTAGGATTAGGCTCGATTGGTCTAATTACGGCTGAAGCGCTTAAAGCTTTTGGAGTTAGGACTTTTGGCTTTGATATTAATACTCAAAGAGAAGAATTTGCCAAAAAATTCGGCGTAACTTATAAAAAAGACAGCTATGACACAATTTTTATGACATCAGGTTCTTCAAAGGCTATTCCAACCGCATTAGAGCATGTAAGAGACGGCGGGAAAATTATTGTATTTTCATCTGTTGAAAACGATGACGGGTATAGAAATAATGACTTGTATTATCGAGAAATAAGCGTTATACCAAGCTATTCGCCTTCGCCCGAGGATTATAAAATTTCGTATGAATTGTTGGTTGAAAATAAAGTAAACACCAAAGATGTAAGTACAATTTATACTCTTGACAATTTGCCGTCAGCGATTGAAGATAATATTTGCGGAAAGATTTTTAAGGCCTATATAAAAATATGAAAATGAAAGCTGTTATGTACTATGCCCCAAAAGACATTCGCTATGAAGAAGTGAATGTTAAAATGCCTGATGAAGGCGAGGTTTTAGTTAAGGTAGAAGCAGCTCTTACCTGTGGTACGGATGTTAAAACACTAAGAAGAGGGCATCCTGTTTTAATTAAAAAAACTCCCTCGGGTTTTGGGCATGAATTTGCAGGTACAATTGTTCAGCTTGGCGAAGGCGTCGAAAACTTTAAAGTCGGCGACAGAGTCGTCGGGGCTAACTCTGCTCCTTGCGGAGAGTGTTTTTTCTGCCGTCGCGGTGAAGAAAATTTGTGTGAAAATCTTGACCTTTTAAACGGCGCTTATGCGCAATACATAACAATTCCAAAAAGAATTGTAGAAAAAAATCTTCTAATAATCCCTGATGATGTGCCTTTTAGGCGTGCTGTTTTTTGCGAGCCATTGGCAAATGTTGTTCATGGGATTGAAAGAACCCCTATCCAAAAGGGCGATACGGTTGGAATAGTCGGTATTGGTCCAATCGGGCTTATGTTTGCCCGCCTTGCAAAACTAAAGGGTGCAAAAGTAATCGCTATGGGCAGAAATCCGTTAAAATTAAAAATGGCAAAAGAATTTGCACTGGCTGATGAAGTAATTGACCTTAAAAAATATCCCGATCCAAAAGATATGATAATGACCATGACTGAAGAAGGCAGGGGCTTAGATGTTGCAATTGAGTGCGTCGGTTTGCCCGAAATTTGGGAGAGAATGTTTTCTTTAGTTAGACGTGGCGGGGTTGTTCACCTTTTTGGCGGCTGCTCGGCGGGTACAAGCGTTAATATTGACACACGCAGATTGCATTACGATGAAGTAAATATTATTAGCGTATTTCACCATACGCCTAAATATTTTAGGCAGGCTCTGGGGTTAATTTCATCCGGTCAGGTTGATGTTGAGAAATTAATTACAAAAACCATGCAAATGAAATATGCTAAACGTGCGCTTGAAATGCACGGAAACGGCGAAGCGATAAAGGTTTTATTGGAGAATTAGTTACATATATTTGCTAAAAATACTTTCTTTGGCAGGAGTTTTCATACTTTCGGCTTTTTGGGCTGCTTCATCGTATATTTTGTGTACATCTTTTGTGCTTAAATTTTTATAAAATAGGGACATTTTAGCTGTTCCTTCGTATTTTTGTCCGTTAATTTCCTTTTCGACTTTCATTGCCAACATATAATCTTCCCAGCCGTCTGTTATAAAGACTTTGACTGTGTCATCTTTGCCATTTTCTTCAAGCTCTTCAAGGGCACTTTTTATAATTGAGGAATTAATCCTGCCGAGTTTTTCTTCGGGTGTTTTTTTGAAGTCCTCAGTAAATTTTACGTTTGACCCAAAGTTGACATTTGAAACACTGTTTATTTTCATATTACCTCCCTTATGTAAAAATGTTTGTATTGTAGTAAAACACGTAAATAAAATATTTTGTTGACTTGTGAGCTTGAGCTGGTATTATAATTCTATCGGCTTTGCCGCGTTAGCCCTTGTTGAGTGAAACGAAACAAGAATATAAGTAAATTCACCAACTGAGCTAATAAGGAAATTGAAAATTAAATATGTAATATTTTTGCCGCGTTAGCCCTTGTTGAGTGAAACGAAACAAGAATATAAGTAGATTCACCAACTGAGCTAATGAGGAAATTGAAAATTAAATATGTAATACTTTTGCCGCGTTAGCTCAGTTGGTAGAGCAAGGGACTGAAAATCCCTGTGTCCTTGGTTCGATTCCGAGACGCGGCAAATTTTTTGTTTATTACGACGGACAAATTTTGTCCACAAGGGACTTGCACAGTCCTTGCGTCCCGTGCAGTCGATTCCTCAGACGTGGCATTTTTGTATTAAAATATTGTTGCGATGCGAAAGGTGGCAAAATGAAATTAATTAAACGGATTGTATTGTTATGTCTGTTTTTAATCTATACCCCAAATGTATATGCAAACGATATTATTATTGATAAATGCGAGGACTTGATTGCTATATTTTTTTAAGCCTGTTTGCCAGGAAGTACTTTTGTCATTTGAGAGTAAAAACCAAAGCATTCTAACTTTCGGCGGTTGAAAGTTGGTTGATTGTAGAAAATCAAAACTTGCTAAAATGGATTTTTACTAGTTTCAAAAGTCGTTAAGTTTAACAAAAACTGTTTGGTTTTTCATATGCACAATAAATTTTATAGTCAGATTCAAAATTAAGCATTTTGACTGAAAGCCAAAATGCTACCCTAAAGCCCCACTGAAAGTTGTTTTTTGTTATAATAAGCTGGCAATTTTATTTTTTTATATGTTTTAGTAATAATATATGTTAAGTTACAGGAGTATTTATGATCGTAGGTCAACCAAATCCATTTAGCATTTTTAAAACAAGTTTTGATGCAACAAGTACCGAGGTAAAAAATGCTACAATAAATCCGCAAGCTGCGCAAGATAATGCTCCACAGGAAATATTGCCCCATAAAAGCAGTAAAAAACCTGCGACAATAATGGGTGTACTTGGTGCTCTCGCACTTGTTGGCGTCGGTGCCGCAGTTGCCATAAAAAAATGGAAGCCTAGTGCATTGCAGGAAGTATTTAGTGAAACAACGCAACATGTGCAAAGGCAGACAGACGATATTGCTGACGAGATTGCAGGTGAAATGCAAAAGCAGGCAACCAGTGTGGGTGCAGAGCTTAACCCAAAACAAATTGATAAAATTAAAATGTTAATTAGCCAAGAACAAACACCTGTTGTTTTTGAAGCTGTAGAAATAAGTCAAAAAGAACTTGATGATATAGAACAAGCAACCAAGGTATTTCGAGAATATGTTGAAGATATGATTGCAAAACACTATGATAACCTGTCAGAAAAAGTGCAAAAGATATCTGATGAAGTTACGGAATTGTTCAATAGAGGTGAAGAAGTAAAGCCTGACGGAACGTTTTTAAGAAAAATTACAGGTAACGGTGCACAAAAAATTATGGAAGAATTTGGCGAAGATGGCAAAATTATAAGAAAGTCAATCTTTGTAGATGGTTCTTTAATTCAAGTGGAAGAAGGTATAAATGAAACTGCGGATGGCTTACGTGAAGTAGCGCGAAGAATTACTGTCCAGGACCCACTCTTTGTGTATCCTGATACATTTATGTATAGAGAAGGTTGCAAAACCTTGAGTGATGGTACTGAGCAGATAGGAAAGACTTTTGTATATACAAAAAAAACTCCTATAAGTTACATGGAAGACCAAAAAATATACCCTGATGAAACAGCTGATATGGGCAGTCGTTTTATTTTATTAAAAAATTAATTTAAATTTTCCTTCGCGAGTAATTCAGCGGGAGAATTAATTTTGCAGGCAATTTAATAATTAGTCAAGACTGACAACAAAGAGTTGTAAGTATCGAGTATGATATTCTGATTTTATAAAATAAAGTTGTAAAAATATCCGACAATAGTAAATGTTATAAACATAAAGATTACATACCTGATTATCAACTCTTTTTTCATAACCCTTGATAAAATAATCATTTCAGGTAACGATAAGCCAACTGTTGCCATCATAAATACTAAAACTGTGCCAATAGCAGCGCCTTTTTGAATTAAAACTTGTGCAATAGGAATAATAGTTGTTGCATCGGCATAAAGCGGAATACCGGCTATTACTGTTAATGGCACAGCGAAGAAATTATCATTTGACATATATTTTATAAAAAATTCTTGTGGTACATATCCGTGCAAAAATGCTCCTACTCCTACTCCCAACAGAACAAACAGCCAAATTTTAAAAACATAGTTCGCTCCCGTTGACAATAATATAATATATGCCATAATCGGAATATATAAAAACATTATATTCCACTTTTGGAATATTGTCAATTTATGAGGTAAGTCGTGAAGAGTGAAATTTATAATAAAAAAGCCAAACTGTTTAAAGCTTTATCTAACCCTGTAAGGCTCGAGATAATTGATTTTTTAGCTGACGGCGAAAAGTGTGTTTGTGAAATTGTTGAAAAATTAAATTATGAGCAGCCTCATATTTCAAAAAGTTTGATTAAATTAAAAGAAGCGGGCTTAATTCAGGATAAAAAAGTAGGGCTTAATGTTTACTATTCACTTAAAACCCATTGCGTGAGCGAATTTATAAGATGCATTGATGTTGTTGAAAATAATTAAAATATCTTGCCTTTTTTAAATAAATAAGTTATTAATATTAAATCTGAATTATTTTTTGATGTTTCTGATTCAAAAGGGTTTGTCGAAGCCCCAAAATTCAAATTGGCAAATGACGAATTAAAAGTTACTGATGACAACATTTGTATTAGATATTTAACACTAAATTCGGATAAAATTCCTTTTGAAATTGAATATACGCTAAGAGGTATAAATACCTTATCTGTTGAGCCTTCCGGTACAACAAGTAAAATATCAATAAGCGGCAACTGGAAAGACCCTGGCTTTGAAGGTGATTATTTGCCGCAAGAACGCACTGTTACAAGCAAAGATTTTAGCGCATATTGGTCTGTTCCAAAAATTGCAACAGTTAAATCCGATGGAGTAGTTACAAACAAGGCGTCAGTATCCCTATTGACACCTGTTGACAATTACAGAATGTCTCTAAGGTCAGTTAAATATGCATTTCTATTCTTGCTTTTAACCTTTGTTGCATATTATGTTTTTGAAATTACCCAAAAGAAAAACACGCCTATACACCCTATACAATATATGCTGATGGGTGGGGCTTTGTTAATATTTTATCTGCTGTTAACGTCAATTTCTGAATTTATACCATTTGTGTGGGCTTATCTTATTTCGGTATTATTTACCGTAGGCTTGATATGCACTTACACTTATTTTGTACTGACTAAGAAGCAAAACCCTAAATTTACTCTTCTTATAACTTCCGCCATTCTTTTATTGTACACTTTCTTGTACACATTGCTTGTAATTCAAGATTTTTCTCTTTTAATAGGAAGCTTTATCTTATTTGTTATTGTTGCTGCAATTATGTATGCTACAAGAAATGTAGAATGGTATGAAGGAAATGATGATTAGTTAATTATACACTCCACATCTTGCTCTTTGGATTATACCTATATACTTCCTCTTCTCCTTCGTCATTTCTTGACATATAAAAACTGTTGCTCCAATCTGTCGGGTCATAGTTTATTTCGAGAATTTTTTCTTCCGAGTCGTTATCCTCATCGTATATAGATGTTACAAAATAGAAGCCGTTTTTTGTAGGCATTAGCATTCTTTTCTCTTTTGTATCCGTGTCTTTCTCAACAATTGACAATGGCATAATACCCAATATGTTAAGTTCAATTTCAGTATTTTCATCAAAATTGTACTTTACTACAAAAGGTGAATTAAACCCGTTTGGTGCACTAAAAGTTTTGTCTATTTGCATACCCTCTTTCATGTCAACAACAGTAACGGTTTTAGGCAAATTGCTCTGTGGCGATATTTCGCCAAAAAGAACTCTTTTTGTTTCTCCCATAAGGAGCATGTTAAAGTTATCCGCCCTACCTGTTTTGTATAATAAATCTAAATAACTGTGATAATATTTAGCATCTTTTCTTAAAAAACCGGTTTGTTTTTTTAGGGATGAAATAACATCTTGTATTTCTTCGCTTCTTTCTTCCTCGGGACTTAGCGGTTCACTTTTGTTGAAGAATGCTAAAACTTTTTCTCTGAAGCTTGGCTTCTTTGTCTCGTCATCTTTTTTTCCAAACGAAACCGAATCAAATTGCATTGCTTGATTGTATTTATAATTGCCGCTGCTTTTATAGTTATTAATTCTTGGTGTTGAAATTCTCTCTACTCTCATATTTATTAATCCTTAAACAGTGTTGTTGTCTTAAAAATTCTAAAGATAGTTCTTTGCTAGTTAAGGAAAATATTTGGTAGAGTTGCGCCTGAAATGATGACACTAAGATAGTTGTTTCAAAATAGCTATAACATTAGGGTTTTCAATCTTATAGCATATTTGATTACCGTGTCTTGAGCCTGTTATTACGTCGGCATTTTTTAAAATGGATAAGTGTTGCGAAACTGTCGGCTGAGGTATATTCAGGCATTCGCACATTCTACTTACATTGCATTCGGGTTTTAGCATTAAATTGTATGCAATAGTAAGACGTGTGGGGTGTGCCAATGCTTTAAAAATAGCCGTGTATTGTTCTATATCAATATTTTGACTTTTCATATTATGAGAATATTACAATATGCGAATATTGTCAAATTAATATATTGACCTCGGCTAATAAGTTTGATAATATGAATATATTAATATGCGAATATAGATAAACAAGTGAGGATTAAATGAAAGTTGTTATAATAGGCGGCGGAGCGTGTGGTGCAAGCTGTGCCGCAAGACTAAGAAGATTAGATGAAAATTGCGAAATAACAATTTTAGAAAGAACGGATGAAATTTCAATTGCAAACTGTGGTTTGCCTTACTACTGTTCGGATGTAATATCCGAAAGAGAAAAAATCCTTGTTTCAAGCCCCGAGCGTTTTAGGAATATGTTTAATATTAATGTTCGTCTTAATTCAGAGGTTATTGAAATAAACAGGGAAGAAAAGTATGTCTTAACTAATTCAAATGAAAAATTTTACTACGACAAACTTGTTTTAGCCCAAGGTGCAAACCCGATTAAACCACCAATAGAAGGTATTGAAAAGGAAAATATTTTTACGGTTAGAACATTATCTGATGCAGATAAAATTAAAGATTTTATATCAAAAAATAATGTAGGAAATGCAGTTGTAATAGGCGGCGGTTTTATTGGTGTCGAGATGGCAGAAAACCTTGCACACCTTAATATTGACACAACTTTAGTTGAGCTGTCGGACCAAATTTTAGCACCGGTTGATTATGAAATAGCTTGTTTTGCTCAAAATGAAATGAGGCAAAACGGAGTTGAATTAATCCTCTCCGATGGCGTTAAATCGTTTTTGGATAACGAAATTGAACTCTCGTCAGGCAAAAAAATCCCCTATGACATTGCAATACTTTCAATTGGGGTAATTCCCGAAACAACACTTGCCAAAAAATCAGGGCTTGAGGTTAATCGCGGAATTAAAGTAAATGAAAATATGCAAACATCTGACCCCGATATATTTGCGGGCGGTGATAGCGTTGAAATAAAAAGCTTTGTATCCGATAAAGACACCCTAATTCCTCTTGCAGGGCCTGCAAACAGGCAAGGAAGAATTATTGCGGATAATATTTTTGGTGTTAATTCTGTCTATAAAAAATCTCAAGGAACATCGGTATTAAAGGTTTTTGACTACACTGTTGCTGCTGTCGGGTACAATGAAAAGCTTTTAAAGAGGGAAAATATTCCCTACTGGAAAGTGTTAACTTTTGGAAATTCACATGCGGGATATTACCCCGATGCAACTTCAATTCTTTTTAAATTATTATTTGATAATGAAGGTAAAATCCTTGGTGCACAAGCAGTTGGGCAAGAGGGTGTTGAAAAAAGAATTGATGTAATTTCTTCCGTTATGAGAAATTCAGGCAGCGTGCAAGAGTTATTGGATAGTGAATTATGCTATGCGCCACCTTATTCTTCAGCTAAAGACCCTGTTAATGTCCTTGGTATGAGTGCGGATAATGTGTTAAGGGGTTTTGTAAAGCCTGCTTTTTATGAGGACATAGAAAACTCTTATGTTATTGATGTTAGAATACCTGACAGCTATAAAACATCTGCAATACAAGGGGCGGTTAATATTCCTCTTGCTCAGCTAAGGAGCAGATTAAGTGAAGTTCCAAGAGATAAAAAGGTAATTTTAGTTTGTGATTCAGGCTATACAAGTTATCTTGCGTCAAGAATTTTAATTCAAAACGGCTTTAATAACGTTTATTCCCTAATGGCAGGCATGAAATTATATAAAGAAATTCAAAAAGACAAAGAAAGTAAAGTTGTGAAAAAAGCAAAGGTTAAAGCTGCACTAAATTCAAATGCCAATGTCATAAAGGTTGATGCATGCGGACTTTCTTGCCCCGGGCCGATTATGAAATTGGCACAAAATATTGAGCAAATTCAAGACGGAGATGTCTTAGAGATAATTTCGACCGATAAAGGCTTTTATTCAGACGTTGAAGCTTGGTGCAATTCCACAAATAACACCCTTGTTAGCCTTGATAATGTTGATAAAAAAATAGTTGCAACAATTAAAAAGGGGCAAGAACAAAATATTGCAAGTAAAGATAAAAACGGACAAACTATTGTTGTCTTTTCAAGCGATTTAGATAAAGCCCTTGCGTCGTTTATTATTGCAAACGGTGCAAAAGCAAGCGGCAAAGATGTAACCTTGTTTTTCACCTTCTGGGGGTTAAATATTTTAAGAAAAGATAATATTAATGTTAAAAAATCCCTCCTTGATAAAATGTTTGGCTTAATGATGCCAAAGGGTGCGGATAAGCTAACGCTATCTAAGCTTAATATGGGCGGGCTCGGCTCAATTTTAATGAAATTGGTTATGAAAAACAAGAATATCTCAACACTAAAAGAGCTTATTGACGAGGCACAAAAACAAGGGGTTAAATTCATTGCTTGTCAAATGAGTATGGATGTTATGGGTATTAAAAAAGAAGAACTCCTTGACGGAGTCGAAATAGCAGGGGTTGCAAAATACATAGCCGAGAGTAGTAATGCAAACTCTAATTTGTTTATATAAAGAAAAAAAGGAGAAACACGATGAAATCAATTACCACTTTTGACTTACAGTATGCTCACAGATTTTACGGCTTTAAGGGTGAAGCACAGTATTTACACGGACACACAGGTGTTTTAACAATTGAAGTTGAAGACAGTATAAATATGGGCGTGAATATGGTATTTCCCTGTAACGAAATTCAAAAAACCGCTTGGGATGTACTAAAAAACTTTGATCATGCAACAATTCTAAGGGAAGATGACCCGCTATTGCCTGCTATTTTAGAAGTTTATGAGAAACAAGGTATTAAAAACGGAGCTCCTCAAAACACAATGAAAGGTGTAGCGTTTAAGACAGATTTAGCTACCGCATATCCTGATTGCAGACTTGTTGTTACAAAAGAAACAATGACTGTTGAAGGTATGATTAAAATTGTGTATGATTTACTAAAGGACAAACTGAACATTTCAAAAATCACTTTTACAAGCGGTGTTAATGCAGCAAGTGAAACTTACGAAGTAAACAAAACAATGGATCGCTGCCCGCTATGTGGTATATCATTAAATAATGAAGGCGTTTGTCCTAAATGCGGATATAAAAAGCAGTAGCAAAGGATTGAGGTGTAAAATGGAATTAAAAGGTTCAAAAACCGAAAAAAACTTAATGGAAGCATTTGCAGGAGAATCACAAGCAAGAAATAAATATACTTATTTCGCTTCTGTTGCAAAAAAAGAAGGTTATGTTCAAATAAGCAAAATATTTGAAGAAACCGCAAATAATGAAAAAGAACATGCAAAAATTTGGTACAAGCTTTTGCATGGCGGTTCAATCGGCTCGACATTGGATAATCTTTACGATGCTGCTGAGGGCGAAAACTACGAGTGGACCGATATGTACAAAAAATTTGCACAAGATGCCAGAGAAGAAGGGTTTAACGATATTGCCTTCTTGTTTGAGGAAGTTGCAAAGATTGAAAAAGAACACGAACAAAGATACAGAAAACTTTGGTCAAGAATTAAAGACGGCAGCGTCTTTGAAAAAGACGAAGAAATTGCTTGGGTTTGTTCAAATTGCGGACATATGCACAAAGGTAAAAAAGCTCCCGAGCTATGCCCCGTTTGTAAGCACCCTAAAGCATTTTTCGAGCAGCAATATACAAACTATTAAACTAAAAAGCCCGATTATTCGGGCTTTTTTTATACAAAACTTTTTCTTATATGATATTTGTTATCTAATTCAACCAATATTTCAACCGCCCTGTCGATTTGCTCAAAGCTTAGCTCTTTCATAACACAAAGTCTTAATCTGCACTCTTTTCTTCTAACGGCAGGATAAGTAACAATATTTACATATACCCCTCTTTGTCTTAATTCAGAGTGGATTTTAAATAATTTTTCCTCATCATATATCATAACAGGCACAATCGCAGATTGAGAATGTCCGATGTCAAAGCCTTCTTTTGTAAGTTTTTCTTTCAGGTAATTAATTTTTTGCCAAAGAACATCTCTTCCCGCGCTGTCCTTTTCAAACATTTTAAATACTTCATTTAATCCTGCTGCAACAGAAGCAGGTAGAGCGGTTGAGAAGAAATATGTTCTTGCATAGAGCTTTAAATATTGAATTATTTCTTTTGATGCTGCACAGTAACCGCCTAAACCTCCGGGGGATTTACTTAGCATACCGACATTTAAGTCTATTTTGTCTTCAACGTTATAATATTGTGCAGAGCCTCTTCCGCTTTTTCCTACGATGCCGATGCCATGAGCGTCATCTACCATAATTTTGCAGCCGTATTTTTGGGCAAGCTCAACAATCACATCAAGCCTTGCAATATCTCCGTCCATTGAAAAGACACCGTCTGTTATAATCAGCCTTCCTGTTTGTTCGTCGGGAATTTTTTGTAAAACTCTCTCTAATGCCTGCATATTTGCGTGCGGAAATACTTTTATATCCGCCCCTGATAATTTGCAGCCGTCAAAAATTGAAGCGTGGTTTGCACTGTCGTTTATAATTACATCGCCTTTGTTGCAAAGTGCCGAGATAATCCCGACGTTTGCGCCATATCCGCTTGGAAATACTATCGCATCCTCTTTTTGGTAAAATTTGGCAATTCTTGCTTCAAGCTCTTGATGAATTTCCGTTATGCCCGCATAATTTGAAACCGCGCCCATACCAAAGCCAAACTTTTCTAAGGCTTTTTGTGCTTCTTGAACAACTTTTTTGTCCGTTGAGAGGTTCAAATAAGAGTTTGAGCCAAGCATAATAACTTTGTGAACTTTACCGTTTTTTTCTTTAATCGGGTATTCGCCTTGATGTTTTTCTATTGAAATCATACCAAGGCCTTCGTTACCTGTCATTACACCGCTTTTTAGAATTTCATACACTTTTTGGGTTTTTCTAAACAGGTCTTCACCGTTTTCGCTTACAAGATAATCTTCAAATTTTTTGCTTTGAATTTGTTCGCTTTCAATCAATGTCCTTCTCCGTTATCTAATTTTCGTATTCAAAATATCTCATAAGCTGATTGGATAAAGTTAACTATACGACGGCGATTTTTAAAATATTGTTGTTTTTATCTTGAAATTTTTCGTATCCTTCGACAATATTTTCAAGTTTAATTTCTTCGCTTATTAAAAAATCGGTATTCAGTTTTCCTTCGCTTATGTAATCTAAAAGTTTTTTGCAGTGTATGGCGTCAACTCCGCCTGTCTTAAAGGTTAGATTTTTTCCGTACATTTTTGGCAGAGGCAAGTTTTGGTCTTGTTCGTACATTGCAACAATTCCTACGCAAGAATTTGCACGTGCTATTTTCCAAGCAAGCTCAAAACCCTCTTCACTGCCCGAAGCCTCTATTGTTCCGTCTGCGCCAAGGGAGTTTGTATTTTCTTTTACAATTTTTTCACAGTCTTCTTTTTGCGGGTTAATAAAAATATCTGCCAGTTTATTTTGCCTTGCAATTTCGAGGCGTTTTTCATTTATATCAATCGCAATTATTTTCCCTGCTCCTAAAATTCTTGCACACTGCATCGCACAAAGTCCGACAGGGCCTGAACCTATTATGGCAATTGTATCTCCATTTTTAATTTCGCACATAAGTGCTGCAAAATAACCGCTTGATAAAATATCTCCCACAAAAAGAGCGTTTTTATAGCTTAAGTTATCGGGGATAACCGTTAATCCGTTATCTGCATAAGGTACTCTTACATATTCTGCCTGACATCCGTCAATTTGACAGCCTAAAAGCCAGCCGCCCCTTTGGCAGTTATTTACAAAGCCGTTTTTGCAAAAATAACATTCCCCGCAGAAGGTTTCGCAGTTAGCGCTTACTCTATCACCCTTTTTTAGGGTCTTAACTTCTGAACCTGTTTCAACTATCTCGCCAACAAATTCATGCCCAAGCGTTATGCCTTTTTTTGCCTTTGGCACAGCTCCTTTTATAATGTGTAAATCGCTTGTACAAATTGATGACATTTTAACCTTAACTATTGCGTCTTTCGGGTCTTGAATTTTTGGTCTGTTTTTCTCAACAAGTCTAATCTTATTTGTATCTTCATAAACTAAAGCTTTCATATGCTCTCCTTTTTATAATCTTTATTAAGGGTAGCATATTTTGCACTTTTAGCCTATGAACTTATGAAGATAAGATATAATATTCTTTTTTATTTTTTTATTCCCTAGTTGGAGATTTCCAATATTAATTTTTTTATCTTTGTTTCTATTGACAAGAACAAATAATTTGCTATAATGTTTCTATAAATAAGAACAAGGAAAGCTAAATGCAAAGCATAGAAGAACTATCCACTCTGCTTAGCGGCATGACAAAAAAAGATATAAATACGTTTTTGCATGAAATTCTAACAGACAGTGAAGTTGACGACTTATCAAAACGATGGCGTATTTTGAAATTATTAAGTTGTGATTTTACCCAAAGAGAGGTGGCAAAAGAGCTTGGTGTAAGCCTTTGTAAAGTTACCCGAGGGGCGAAAATCTTAAAAAATTCAAATGCGGTTACAAAGAAAATGATAAAGGAAATTAAAAATGGAAACTAATTTAAAAATAAACGTATTACCTGACAGTGAAGGCTTTTTTGGAAACTACGGCGGTCAGTTTTTAGATGAAGACTTAAAAAAAGAATTTAAAAAAATTGCGGATGAGTTCTTAAAAATTAAAGACGACAAAGATTTTAACGATGAACTTAATTATCTTTTAAAACATTATGTAGGTCGCCCTAGCCCGATTTACTTTGCAAAAAATTTATCAAATAAATACGGTGCTGAAATTTATCTTAAAAGAGAGGATTTAAACCACACCGGCGCACATAAAATTAACCACTCGCTCGGTGAAGCACTTTTGGCAAAAAAAATGGGTAAGGAAAAAATTATTGCTGAAACAGGTGCGGGTCAACACGGTGTTGCAACTGCTACTGCCGCAGCGTTAATGGGGCTAAAATGCGATATTTATATGGGTGAAGTTGACATTCAAAAAGAAAAACCCAATGTTGATAAAATGAAGATTTTAGGTGCAAATGTTGTTTGTGTAAAAAGCGGCAAAAGAACTTTAAAAGAAGCGGTGGATGAAGCATTTAGCGCTTATTTAAGAGAGTATAAGACGGCAATTTATGCGATAGGTTCGGTTGTCGGCCCTCATCCGTTCCCGATGATTGTTGAACATTTTCAATCGGTAATCGGAACTGAGGCAAGAGAACAATTTTTAGACTTGACAAACACATTACCTGATTGCGTTATGGCTTGTGTTGGCGGTGGTTCAAATGCTATTGGTATATTTAGAGGCTTTCTTGATGACGAAAAAGTTGATTTATACGGTGTTGAACCACTTGGTAAGGGTGAGAAAATAGGTGAAAATGCTGCAAGTATGACTTACGGTAAAGACGGCATTATTCACGGATTTAAATGTAAACTTTTGCAGGATGAAAACGGACAAGTTGCAAATGCTTATTCTATTGCAAGCGGTTTAGATTACCCCGGCGTTGGCCCTAAACACTGTCATTTAAACCAAATCGGCAGAGCAAAATACGTAACCGTTAACGATAAAGAAGCACTAAATGCATTTTTTGAACTATCAAGAGTTGAGGGAATTATTCCTGCTCTTGAAAGCTCTCATGCTCTTGCTTATGCAATTAAGTTTGCACAAAACAATCAAGGTAAAAAAATCCTTGTTAACCTTTCAGGCCGTGGTGATAAGGATATTGACTTTGTTTTAGAGAATTGTGATAAATTCTAAGCAAAAATATTTTTCTCAATAAAGCTAAAAAGATAGTCTGCTATTTTTTGATGCGAATTTGCAAAATAGTGTAAGCCGTCAATGTCGCTTGGTTTTTCAAGTTCGTTTAAGTCAATAAAATAGCAGTCTTTTTCTTTTGAAAGATTGCAGTAAATTTCTCTAAAATGTTTTGATTTTTCAATTGAGCTTTCATCAAATAAAAAAGAAAATCCGCTTTTTAAAATTTCTTTTTCGATTTTGTGGGGAGATAAAATAAGTACCTTTGCTTTTGTGTTGGTTTTTGTAAAATCAATCAGCTTTTCCATTTCGCATTTTATATCTTCAATTTCAAGATTATGCTGAAATTGTGTATCATTTAGCCCCAAGGCAAAAATAATAAGGTCAAAATCAGATTCCTTGCCGATAAAATTTATAAAATCTACGCCTGCAATTTTTTCTTTTGTTTCTTTATCAGAAAGCCTTAATCCTCTTCCGTTGCAGCCGTTTTCAACGACTTTGTACTTGCCTTTTGCTAATTGTTCAAGTCTTGAGCCTATGCGTTTCGATTTTTCGTATCTTGAACCGTCTTTTGGGTTAAAACCGTATATATTGCTGTCTCCGTAGCACAAAATTTTTTTCATAAATTAGTGTCCTTTTTATTTTTTCAAAATGGCAAAACCAACGCCAAATAATATCATCAACACCCCGATTGATATTTTAAGGGTCAAAACTCCACCAAAGAACAAAAGTGAAAAGACTATTGCGGTAATTGGCTCTAATGCCCCAAGGAGAGCGGTTTTTGTTGAACCCATTAATTTTATTGCAACATTTGTAGTCTCTATTGACAGTATTGTTGGCACCAGCGCTATTAAAATTGCACAAATTAAAACAAGGGGTGAGTTTATACCTTCAAGCTGTGTGCAAAACCTTGAATTTACTATGTAAACCAAAAGCCCAAAGAGCATTACATAAAAACTAAGTTTATCTTTTTTAATGCTTTTCACTGATTTAAAGCTTTTTACTCCGACCATATAAAGCGCATAGAAAAATCCGCCTGCAAGAGCAAACAGTACCCCTCTTATATCAAGTTTTTCCGCCCCGTCCCCATTGTAGAGAAGAATTATCCCAAAGCTTATTATGAATATTGAAAAGATTATCGCTTTACTTAATTTCTCTTTAAAAAATACGCGATTAATAAGCGCTACAAAGGTGGGATAAGAAAATAAAATTGTGCAAGCAAGTCCTGAATCTATGTATTTAAAAGAACTATACATCGTAAGAGATGAAAAAGAAAACAATAACGCTAAAACCAATAATGCTAAAAGCTCATCTTTTTCAGCGTGCAGAGATATTTTTTTAATGTATTTTAAAAACAGTCCGTATATTATTGTTGCTAAAAAATATCTGTAAAAAAGTACGGAATTGACGCTTAATCCTGCTGTCATCATAGGTAGAGCAAAAAGTGGGTTTGTTCCATAGCTCACTGCTGCCGCTATTCCGTTTAATATTCCTTTTGTTTTTGTTCTTTTCACTAATTTAACCTTTCTAGCAGTGGTTTTGGTACGTCAAATTTTAAATTAAAATTTTTGGCATACTCATCGCTAATTAAAAAAGCGTAGTCAATATTAAAAACAAGAGGGTCTGTTTTTATACCCGATTCGGCCAAAAGCTTTGATGAAATTGTTTTTTTATCTTTATCAAATATTTTTGAATAATTTAGTCCGATGTTTGCACAAAATGGAATAGTAGATTTGGCACCTTTTCTAAAGGCCATAAGTCCAAATGTTCTGCAAACAATACCGCGATAATTGTAAACACTACACCTTTCATTAATTAAAAAGGGGCACGAATGCGTGAAGATTTTTTCTTTCGAGTTCTTTTTTTGTTCTTTGAGTTCATTAATTTTTTTTGTTATTTGGAGCCTTGTTTTTTCGTCTAAGCTGACATATCCGAGCATTAAGTAGTCAAATTCAATTTTTGTGAACGGAAATTCCGCATTTTCGCAGCATTTACAGCAACCTTCTTTGCAGCATATAAAAGGTTTTTGGCTTTCAAAGAAACCATTTAATTTTTCATCTAAAAAACTTAAAAATTTTGAATAATTGTATAGCATTTTTCCCTCACAACTATACTAGCAAAAAAGAGTAAAATTTTGGTATAATTTTTTAGGTTTAAGGAGTTGTCATGCAAGAAAAAGAAAAAATGTTAAATGGATATTTATATGATGCAACAGGTAAAGAACTTCTTGATGAAAGGCTCAGAGCCAAGGACTTGTGTCATAAGTACAATTCTCTTTCTCCTTATGAAACAGATAAAAGGCGAGAAATTATCCGCTCTCTTTTTGGCAAAATTGGTGAAAACTTTAATATAGAAGCAAATTTTTTCTGTGATTACGGGTATAACATTGAAGCGGGAGATAATTTTTATATTAATCACAACTGTGTAATGCTCGATTGTGCAAAAATTACTTTTGGTGATAACGTTCTAATTGCTCCAAATTGCGGATTTTACACCGCAGGACATCCTTTTGATGTTGAGCAAAGGAATAAATGGCTTGAGTATGCTTACCCTATTAAAGTAGGTAATAATGTCTGGATTGGTGCAAATGTAATTGTTCTGCCCAATGTTACAATTGGTGATAACTGTATAATAGGTGCCGGAAGTGTTGTTACAAAAGATGTTGCACCAAATTCTCTTGCTTACGGCTCTCCTTGTCGAGTTATAAGGGAAATTAACGAACAAGATAAATATAAATTTTTAAAATAGGAGTCTTGAAATTTTATTTAAAAGTGTTATGATAATACTATACCCCCGTGGGGTATCAGAAAGGAACAACATGACACAAACTCAAGCAAAAAATAAAACTCTTCTTGTTATTGTACTTACCCTTATTACAATGGTTTTAGAGGTATTCTTTGGAATAATTACAAAGTCTATGGCTCTAACAGCTGACGGCTGGCACATGGGGACCCATGCTTTGGCATTGTTTATAACTTATTTTGCTTATATCTTAAGCGAAAAACTTTCAAAAAGTGAAAAATTCAGTGTTTCGACAGATAAAATTGAAACCTTGGCTGGCTTTATAAGTTCTCTTTTCTTGGGTTTAACGGGGCTTTGGATTTTGTTTGAATCTGTTTTAAGGTTTTTTACGCCCTATCAAATTAACTTTACTGACGCCATAGTTGTTGCAATAATAGGCCTTGTTGTTAATCTCTTGTGTATATTGATTATGGGGGTTAAAAATCACTCTCACTCACATAACCACTGCAATCATCACAAGGACTATAACTTTATTGCAGCATATTTGCATATTTTAGCTGATGCCTTAACTTCATTTTTTGCTATCTTTGCGCTTCTTGCAGGAAAGTTCCTCGGTTTTACTTTCCTTGATCCGCTTGTTGGGGTTATAGGCGGTGTTATGATAATTATTTGGGCAATTAATCTTATAAAATCAACTTCTTTAGTGCTTTTAGACTATAAAATTAAATAACTATTTTAAAATTTTATCCAAAAGTTTTGCCATTTCGTCAATTTTTTCCTGCTTGGTCTTTTCACTGCAACTTTCAAAACTTTCTTTTAGGCAGTGGTTAAGATGTGTCTTTAAAATTTCAACATTAACTTTTTTTAAAATAGATTGGGTAGCCAAAAGCTGAATGCTTATTTCCGTGCATTCCCTACCTTGCTCTATCATTTTTAATATGCCTTCAAGTTGTCCTTGAGCTGTTTTAATTAATCTGTTTATATTTTTTTGCATAAAAAAATAATACCATTTTTTGTTTTTTTACTCAAATTTAGGCAATTTTTTTTACGTTATATACTTTATATATATAAAGCGAGGAAACATGTCTGTAAATCCATTTGAATATTTATCAATTTCTAAAGGTACAATTAATTTAGGCGGCAGCAAGGAAAAGACTTCCGGCGATACTGAAGCTGCTAAAGAGGAAGATAAAAAAACAACTTCTTCGTCAACTTCTGAAGATAATTATGTTGAAACAGATATTCTTGATGATATGCAAGATAATCTTGAGATGATGAGAGAACAATCTGAACAGATTACAGATGCTATTACAAATTTGCTTAAGTCAAATATCACCGCTGCTCAACAGTCTCAAGCTGCTCCCGCTTCTGCTTCGCAAACTTCAAATGCTTCAATAACACCTGTAAGCGGAGATTTTGCAAATAAACTTAATCAAAAATTTAAAGGCGCACTTGCAAATAAAGGTGATGTAATAGTTGGCGCTGCACAAAAATACGGGCTTGATCCTGCACTGTTAGCAGCTATTATGGCTCTTGAAACCGGTTGGGGTACATCGTCAGCAGTTAAAAATCAAAATAATCCGGGCGGCTTGATGAGTGCTTCTTCAAATTGGATGAAGCTTCAAAGCTTTTCAACAATTGAAGAAGGTATAGATGCTATGGCAAAAAACCTGAAAAAAGGCTACATTGACAAAGGATTAACAACAATAGCGCAAATTGGTAATAAATATTGCCCTGTTGGTGCTGCAAACGACCCTAATGGCACAAATTCGGGCTGGATACCTTCTGTTACTTCAATTTACAATCAACTGAAGGCATAGTTATTTCCCGCAAGAGAGTCTTGCCATTTCATCCGATGAAAAAGAGGCATGTACCTTGTTTACCTTTTGTTCAAAATTTTTGACGGGGTTTTTAATCTGCTCACAAATTGCCCAATAAAGAGCTTTTGACAGCCCATGGCTTAAGCCTTCAAATCTGTTTACATAAAGTTTTCCTGACATTGCATCGGCAAGCAGAATTTGACATTTGTATCCGAAATTATCATCGTTAATTTCATCAGGCAAGCTTTTGACGTTTTTTATAACAAACGGTATATCGAGCCAATTTAACCCTTCGAATTTTATTAAAAGAAAAATTATATTCTCTCTTATAAAAATCTGAAAAAACACTTCATTGTGTTTTATTTTTTCAATAAAATCCTCATCCATATTTTTTCTGAGGATTACAATTTCGACGGTATTTTTTGCAAAACAAAGATACTGAGTTTGTCTCAGATTAATAAAATCGTCGTAAATTTTACCTGTTTGAAAGTCCACAGGAATATTCTAGCACAAATTAGCCGTGAATTGATTTCATTACAAGTGCCGCAGGGTCTTTGTGCGGAGCGTGCAGCGTATTTGTGCTGATTTTATTTACAGCGTTTTCAGGTTTTGCAATTTTAGTCGCAAGCGCTTTAAAAATGTCTATTATGTTACCGACTAAACCGCGAGTCGCTTTGCTTGTCTTAATTTGTGGGGCTTGACTTTGTAAACTTGCGGCAGCTCTTGAAGTTTTTGGTTGTATGCCTTTATAGCTTGCCAACTTTGGTGTAATTGTTAATGCTTTTGTCATAGTTGTCCTCTATTTACAAGTTAATTAAATCACCTAAAGACATATTATTGCTACAATATTAAGTTTTTTTTACATTAAGCGTGTAAATTGTACAATTAATTATTGACAACTCTTAAAAAAAATGTTGTAATAATTTCAACAAATAAAGGAAAAACATGAACAACAAAACACAACAATTTGTTATACGCCGCCGCTTAATAAGATGTGAGTCTTATTAAGTTTATTTGTGATAGCGTTAACTAAATAAATTTACTAAGCCTCTCGAAAAAGGAAAATCAGCCGTCGAGAGGTTTTTTAATACAAAAAAGGAGAAAAAATTGATAAAAGCAGCGGTAATTGGAGCAACAGGATACTCAGGGGCAACATTAATAAGTATTTTAGCCAATCATAAGGATGTTGAAATAGTTGGCTTGACCTCAAAAAGCTATGTAGGCAAAAAGTTTTCGGACATTTATAAAAACTTTAAGGGAATAGTTGAGCTTGAGCTTGAAGAGCAAAATTTGCCCGAAATTTCTAAAAAAACGGATGTAATTTTTGTTTGCTTGCCCCATGGAATTGCTTCAAACGAGGTTACTCAAGAAGTTTTGAATAATTCAAAAGTAATTGATTTGGGGGCTGACTTTAGACTAAAAGATAAAAACTGCTATGAAGCTTGGTATAAAGTTGAGCATAAGGGTGAAGATGTTTTAGCAGGTGCTGTTTATGGTTTGCCTGAGTGGAATGAGGAAAAAATTAAAACGGCTAAACTTATCGCAAACCCCGGATGTTATGCTACCGCTTCGATTTTGACCGTTGCACCTTTACTTAAGGAAGGGCTTGTGAATTCTAATGATATTGTAATTGACGCTAAATCAGGTGTTTCAGGTGCAGGAAGAAGTCTTGATTTATCAGTTCACTTTTGCGAGTGCAATGAAACAATTAAACCTTATAAAATTGCTACTCACAGACATACGCCCGAGATTGAGCAGGTTTTGAGTGATATTTCAGGTGTAAATGTTCTTCTTAATTTCCAACCGCATCTTGTGCCTATGAACAGAGGTATTTTAGCTTGTGCCTATCTTAAACCGACAAAAGATGTTTCATTGGATGAATTAAAAGAAGTTTATAAAAAATATTACCAAAATAAAGCGTTTATAAGGGTTTTAGAGGGGGATGAAGCCCCTGAAACCAAGTGGACAAAAGGGTCTAATTACTGCGATATAAACGTGTTTAAAGATAGACGAACGGGACGAATTTTGGCGTTTGGTGCGCTTGATAACCTTGTAAAAGGTGCGGCGGGTCAAGCGGTACAGAATATGAACATTATGTTTAATTTAGATGAAACAAGCGGTCTTAAAAATAATACAGTTTTTCCATAAGGAGTAAAAATGTTTGAGAATTTAGCAAAAGAAAAGTATAAAAAAATCCAAGGGGCGATAATTGCCCCGAAGGGCTTTGAATGTGCGGGTATAAGAACGGGTGTTAAAAGAAGAAGAAAAGATTTGACACTTATTTATACCAAAAAAAGCGCAATTAGTGCAGGCGTTTACACAACAAATACGGTAAAAGCCGCACCGCTTTTGGTTACAAAAGATATTATCGATAAAGCTACGCCTATTAATGCAATAATAATTAACAGTGGTAACGCTAACGCTTGTACGGGCGCAAAAGGTCTGACGGACGCTTGGGAGATGACAAAGAAAACTCAAGAGGTTTTAAATCTTCCCGAAAGAAGCGTTCTTGTTGCCTCAACGGGTGTTATTGGCGTTCAACTTCAAATGGATAAGATTTTAGACGGTATTGAAGAAATTGTTACCCAGCTTGGTTCAAATGAACAAGCTGCATTGAATGCTGCCGAAGGAATTATGACAACGGATACTTTTGTAAAAGGTGTTGCTTATGAGTTTGAAATAAGCGGTAAGACTGTTAAAATCGGTGCAATAGCAAAAGGTTCGGGCATGATTCATCCTAATATGGGTACAATGCTTGGTTTTGTTACAACTGACGCCGTAATTTCAAAAGAAATGCTTCAGAAGGCACTTTCGCAAAGTACAAAAAATACATATAATATGATTTCTGTTGACGGGGATACCTCAACAAACGATATGGTAGTTGTTTTGGCTAACGGTGAGGCTCAAAATAAGCCTATTGAACAGGAAAACGACGATTATAAAACTTTTGCAAAAGCCTTGGATATGGTTAATAAGCACCTTGCAAAGCAAATTGTACTGGATGGCGAAGGGGCGACTAAGTTTTTGCAAGTTCAGGTTATGGGCGCAAAAGATGAAGAGTCTGCAAGAATTTTGGCAAAATCCGTTACAACCTCAAACTTGGTTAAAACCGCTTTCTTTGGTGAAGACGCTAACTGGGGAAGAATACTAGCCTCTCTTGGTTACAGCGGTGTTAAATTCAACCCTGAAGGTGTTTCGATTGAATTTTTAAGCGGTGGGCAATCGATTTATCTTATGAAAGACGGCACTCCGCTTGAGTTTGACGAGCAAGAGGCTCATAAATTGCTTGAAAACAAAGAAATAACAATAAATATTTATATGAGCGAAGGCGAAGCACAAGCTACCGCTTGGGGTTGCGACCTAAGTTACGAGTACGTAAGAATTAACGGCGAATATAGAACATAAGGAGCATAAAATGAAAGAATATGTACAAAAAGTAAGAATTTTAACCGAGTCTTTGCCATATATTAAAGAGTTTTCGGGTAAAACCGTCGTTATTAAACTTGGCGGCGAAGCTCTTAAGGACGAGGTTGTTTCAAAAACCATTATAGAAGACATTGCCCTTATGAAATTTATCGGCATAAAGCCTGTCGTGGTGCACGGTGGCGGAGTTGAGATAACCGAAACTCTTAAAGAAATGAATGTGCAGACTGAGTTTGTGGACGGTTTAAGAAAAACCGACAAGAAAACCGCTCAAGTTGTCGAAATGGTTTTGGGTGCAACGGTTAACAAAAAAATTGTTCACGATATTCAAACTCACGGTGTTGAAGCTGTCGGAATTTGCGGATGTGATGCAAATTTGTTTGAAGTTGAAAAAATCTACCCGAACGGCAAGGATTTAGGCTTTATTGGTGAGGTAAAAAATGTTAATTCAAAACTTTTGAATATCCTAATTGAAAACAATTATATCCCTGTTGTAGCACCTGTTTCAAAGGATATTGAAGGTAACATTTATAACGTTAATGCGGATTATGCGGCAGTTGCATTAGCAAGCGCACTAAAAGCCGAAAAGCTTGTTTTCTTGACCGATATAGAAGGAGTTATGAGAGATAAATTTGATCCAAGCTCTGTTATTTCAACCCTTAAGGTTGATGAAATTGATAAATATATTGAAGATAAAATCATTGAAGGCGGTATGATTCCAAAAGTCCAAAGCTGTAAATGCGCTATTGACAACGGAGTAGGCACTGTTCATATTTTAGACGGCAGATTGGAGCATTCTCTTTTACTTGAAATATTTACTCATCACGGTATAGGAACAATGGTGGAAAAGTAATGGAAAAAAATTATGTAATGAACACTTATTCAAGATTTGACGTGGTTTTTGACCATGGTGAAGGGTGTTATTTGTTTGATATTAACGGAAAAAAATATATTGATTTTGCTTCAGGCATTGCCGTAAACTCCCTTGGTTACGGTTGTAAAAAAATTGAAGATACAATTTCATCACAGTCTAAAAAACTTTTGCATTGCTCAAATTTATACTGGAGTGAACCTCAACTTGAGCTGGCTCAAAAACTTTGCGAAAATTCTTCTTTTGATAAGGCCTTTTTCTGCAATAGCGGGGCTGAAGCAAATGAAGCCGCACTAAAACTTGCAAAAATTTACGCAAAGAAAAATAAAGGTGCAGATTGCACAAAGTTTATTGCCTTTAAAAACTCATTTCACGGCAGAACAACAGGCTCTTTGAGCTTAACGGGGCAAGATAAATATCAAAAAAACTTTACCCCCTTAATGCCCGAGGTTGAATTTGCAAACTTTAACGACATAAATTCGGTTAAAAAACTCCTTAGTCCTGAAGTATGTGCTATTTTCCTTGAACCTGTTCAAGGTGAAGGCGGTATAGTTCCTGCTAAAAAGGAATTTTTACAGGAGTTGAGAGATATTTGTACAAAAAATAATATCGCCTTAATTTTTGATGAAGTTCAATGCGGAATGGGCAGATGCGGCAAGCTTTTTGCTCATCAGGTATATGATGTTAACCCTGATATTGTTACTCTTGCAAAGGCCATTGGCGGGGGTGTGCCAATGGGAGCAATGCTCTCCAATAAGAAATTTGCGGACGCTTTTGAAGCAGGGGATCATGCCAGCACTTTTGGCGGAAATCTTTTGGCGTGTGCTTGTGCAAATGTTGTTGTAGATGAAATTTTAAATGCAAAGCTGCTTGAAAATGTTGATAAAATGCATAATTATTTTGTTCAAAAGCTTAGCGAGCTAAAAGAAAAATATTCTTTTATAAAGGAAATTAGAGGGCTCGGCTTAATGCTTGGAATAGAGCTTGATATTTCACCAAAAGAGGTTGTAAACCTTGCTTTTAAAGAAGGGCTCTTGATTTTAAGTGCAGGCTCAAATGTTATCCGATTTGTGCCGCCTTTAATCATTGATGAAAAGGCGGCAGAAGAAGGGTTTAGAGTTTTAGATAAGGTTTTTAATGAAATAAAAGGAGAATAATATGAAGGAAAAAGTAGTTTTAGCTTACTCAGGCGGCTTGGATACAACGGTTTTAATCCCTTGGCTTAAAGAAACTTATGACTATGACATTATTGCAGTTTGTATTGATGTAGGACAAGGTAAAGAAACTGACGGACTTGAACAAAAGGCTTTGAAAACCGGTGCAAGCAAGTTTTATTTGCTTGATGTTACGGAAGAATTTTTAAAAGAGTACGCTTGGCCCACCTTAAAAGCAGGCGCTATATATGAAAGCAAATATTTATTGGGAACATCAATCGCAAGACCTGTTATCGGCAAATACCTTGTAGATATTGCGAAAAAAGAAGGCGCTGTTGCAATTTGCCACGGTGCAACAGGTAAGGGAAATGACCAAGTAAGATTTGAGCTTGCAATTAAGGCTCTTGCTCCTGAGCTTAAAATCATTGCTCCTTGGAGAATTTGGGATATTCAATCCAGAGAAGATGAAATCAAATACCTTGAAGACAGAGGCATTGAAGTTCCTATGAAAAAAGATGATTCATATTCAAGGGATAAAAACTTGTGGCACTTAAGCCATGAAGGTTTAGAGCTTGAAGACCCTGCTCTTGAGCCTAATTTCGACAAACTTCTTCAAATGTCAACTACGCCCGAGAAAGCCCCTGATAAGCCGACTTATGTTGAAATAGAATTTGAAAAAGGTGAACCGATTGCCATTAACGGCAAAAAAACAAGTGCAAAAGAACTTCTTGAAACCGCAAACGAGCTTGCAGGGCAAAACGGTATCGGTATTGCCGATATTGTTGAAAACAGGCTTGTTGGTATGAAATCAAGAGGAGTTTATGAAACCCCCGGCGGAACTCTTTTGTATCAGGCTCATGAGTATCTTGAGCATTTATGCTTAGATAAGGATACTTACCAATATAAATTAAATATTGCAAACGAATTTGCAAAGCTTGTGTATAACGGTCAGTGGTTTACTCCTCTAAGAAAGGCACTTAGCGCATTTGTAGATGAAACTCAAAAAACAGTTACGGGTAAAGTAAAACTAAAACTATACAAGGGCAATATTATCTACGCAGGTGCAACTTCACCTTATTCACTTTACAGCGAAAGTCTGGCAAGCTTTACAACGGGCGATTTGTATAATCATAAAGATGCAGAAGGTTTTATAAATCTTTTTGGCTTGCCTTTAAAGGTAAGAGCAATGCTTTTGGGAGATAAAATTAATGAGTAATGATAAGCTATGGGGCGGAAGATTTTCCGCCCAAACCGATGAGATGGTTGATGATTTTAATTCTTCAATCAGATTTGATAAAAGGCTTTATAAGCAAGACATAAAAGGCTCAATAGCTCATGCTAAAATGCTTGAAAAGCAAGGTATTATAACTTCTTGCGAGCTTGAGAAAATTATTTTCGGGCTAAATAAAATCCTTGAAGATATTGAACAAGGCAAGGTTAGCTTTAGTGTTTCTTGTGAAGATATTCATATGAATATTGAAAAACTTTTGACAGATTTAATCGGCGAGGCGGGAAAAAAGCTCCACAGTGCAAGAAGCAGAAATGACCAAGTTGCGCTTGATTTTAAAATGTATTCTCAAGAAGAAAATATTTTAATTCAAACTCTGCTCTATGACCTTTTAGAGGTGATTTTAAAGTTGGCAAAAGATAATATTAATACAATTATGCCGGGCTTTACTCACCTTCAAAAGGCGCAGCCCGTTACTTTTGCTCATCATATTTGTGCTTACTTTGAAATGTTTAAAAGGGATATATCAAGGCTTAAGGACTGCCGGGAAAGGACAAACACTTGCCCCTTGGGGGCTTGCGCTCTTGCAGGTACTACATACAATACGGATAGAAAATATGTCAGCGACCTTTTGGGTTTTTACGAGCCGACTTTAAACACCATGGACTCTGTTTCGGACAGAGATTTTGCAATTGAGCTTGTGAGTGTAATTTCAACTATAATGATGCATTTGAGCAGATTTAGTGAAGAAATTATTCTCTGGTGTTCAAAGGAGTATGACTATATTGAGCTTGACGATAAATTTTCAACAGGCTCAAGCATTATGCCGCAGAAGAAAAACCCTGACATTGCCGAGCTTGTTCGCGGTAAATGTTCAAGAGTTTATGGTGATTTAATGGGCATTTTAACAATGATGAAGGGCTTGCCTTTAGCTTATAACAAGGATATGCAAGAAGATAAAGAGTTCTTGTTTGATGCGGTTGATACTGTAAAAATGTGTCTTGAAGTTTTCACAAAAATGCTCTCAACCATTAAGGTTAATGCCCAAAATATGCTAAAGTCATCTAAGAGCGGTTTTTTAAATGCAACAGATGTTGCCGATTATCTTGTTAAAAAAGGCATTCCCTTTAGAGATACCCACAGAATTGCGGGTGAGATTGTATTTTACTGCATTCAAAACTCCAAAAACATTGAAGATATAACTTTGGATGAGTTTAAGTCTTTTAGCGAGCTTTTTGGCGACGATATTTACGATGAAATATCTCTTGAGGCTTGTGTTCAGAAAAGAAAAACTTTGGGCGGCCCTTCAAGTGAATCTATGTCAAAAGTAATTAAAATTTATGAAAAATTTTTAGGAGAAAGATAATGAATTTAAAAGGAAAAGATTTTATAACTTTAATGGATTTTACATCTGATGAGATACTTTATCTGCTTGATTTTGCCGAAGCAATTAAAAAAGATGCCAAAAGCGGACATTTTTTGCCTATTTTAGAGAATAAAAATCTTGTTTTAATATTTTCAAAACCTTCCTTAAGAACAAGGGTGAGTTTTGAAATTGGTATGAGACAGCTTGGCGGAAGCTCTTTAACTTTAAAGCAAGATGAAATTAATTTGGGCGTTAGAGAAACTATATCTGATACTGCAAGGGTTTTATCGGGTTATGCGGATTGTGTTATGATTAGAACCTTTGCGCATAAAGACGTTGAAGAGTTTGCAAAATACGCTACAATTCCAACAATAAACGGTTTAACGGATGATTGCCACCCTTGTCAAATTATGGCGGATTTATTGACCATAAAAGAACATTTTTCAAAGCTTAAGGGTCTTAAACTTTGCTATGTTGGCGATGGCAATAATGTTGCTAACAGTCTTTTGGCGGGTTGTGCCTTAGTTGGTATGGACGTTACAATTTCTTGTCCTGAAGGGTATGAGCCTATGAGTAACTTTTTAAACTTTGCAAATGAAACCGCTAAAAAAACAGGTTCAAAAGTAGAAGTTGTACATGACCCAAATATTGCAGTAAAAGATGCCAACATCATCTACACTGATGTTTGGGCAAGCATGGGACAAGAAGGCGAAGCTCAAGCCAGAAGGGAGATATTTAAACCTTATCAGATAAATTCTTCACTATGTCAAAAAGCAGCATCGGAGCATATTGTTCTGCATTGCCTACCTGCGCACAGAGAAGAAGAAATAACTCATGAGATTTTAGAAAAAAATGCTGATATAATATTTAAGCAGGCAGAAAACAGAATGCATGCTCAAAAGGCGATATTGGCATCAATTATATAAAAATGTTTGATAATTACGAAAAATTTCTTGGTTATTTAAATGTAAAACTTCAAAGTTTCTTTGAACAGCAAAAAGAATACATTTGCTGCAAAGAGGGCTGTTCGCTTTGTTGCAAGACGGGAGTTTACCCTATAAGTGAAATAGAATTTTTATATTTAAAATCTGCTCTGAGTGAACTTGATTATGAACTCAGGGTAAAGATTTTAGATAAAATTTCGCAATTAAAAAAGGAAAAAATGCAGCAAGGTAATGATAGGAACTGGACTTATATTTGTCCGTTTTTAGTTAACGACAGATGTGCAATTTATGAAAAAAGACCGATAATATGCAGAACTTTTGGATTGCCTTATTTTTTGGATGAAAAAATAAAAGTTCCGTCCTGTCTTTTTGAAGGGCTAAATTATTCTCAAGTTTATGATTATTCAACAGGGCAGCTAAGCGATGTTAAGTTTAAAGAGCTTGGCTACAAGCAAGAACCGCTTGCTTATAATTTGAGCAAGAAATTTTTATACAACAGTAAACTTGCCGAAGTATGTAATTTAAACTTCGGCAAGGATAAAGCTTTAATAGACTGGTTTTAACTATTTTTTGGCAATTACTTCCACTTCAACCAAAGCACCTTTGGGTAATTTTGCCGCTTGAACGCAAGAGCGCGCAGGTTTTGATATAAAGTGTTGCCCGTAAACTTCGTTAAATGTTGCAAAGTCATCCATATTTGCAAGAAAACAAGTTGTTTTAATAACATGTTCAAAGCCGAAGCCTGCTTCCCTTAGGATTGAAGCGATGTTTTCAATAACTCTTGCTGTTTGCTCTTTTATCCCGCCCGCAACAAGTTCACCGTTTTCAGGATTTATTGCAATTTGTCCTGAAGTGTATAAGGTATTATCACAAAGGTAGGCTTGCGAGTATGGTCCGATTGCATCGGGTGCATTTTTTGTATAGATAACTTTTTTCATTATTCCCCCTTTGGATCAGTGAATTCTGTAACCTTTTTCAACAAATGTTCTTTTTATTTCTTCCAAATGCTCTGCATTTTTCGTCTCAAGCGTTACGGATAAGTAGCACTCGTTTATCTCGGTACCTTTGCCGCCTTGATTGTGTCTTACACGGACAACATTTGCGCCGAGTTGAGCAATGATTGTCGATACATCTCTTAATTGACCGGGTTTGTCTAAAAGCTCGATAGTTAAATCGCTCAAGCGACCTTCTTTTAAAAGACCCCTGTTTATTACTCTGGATAGAATATTAACATCGATATTTCCGCCGGATACAAGACAAACTGTCTTTTTACCATCAATCGGAAGTTTGTTAAACATAGCGGCAGCAACACTTAGTGCCCCTGCGCCTTCTGCAATAAGCTTTTGCTTTTCAATGAGAGATAAAACAGCTCCGGCTATTTCATCTTCGCTAACGGTTACAACTTCGTCAACGTATTGTTCGCAAATCTTAAATGTGTTTTCACCGGGTAATTTTACTGCCGTACCGTCTGCAAAAGTTGAAACAGAAGGCAGTTCAATTCTTTTGTGCTCATGCAATGAATTTACCATACTGGGTGCACCGCAAGCTTGTACACCATAAACTTTGCACTTGGGATTTAACATCTTAACAGTGTAGGCAACCCCTGAAATCAGTCCGCCTCCGCCTATTGGGACAATAACTGCTTCCATATCGGGCAACTGTTCCATAAGTTCAAGTGCTATTGTTCCCTGTCCTGCAATAATATCGGGGTCATCAAAAGGATGAATAAAAACTCCTTGAGTTTCTTCCTGATACTTTACCGCTGCCTGATAAGCGTCGTCATAAACACCATCTACAAGCATAATTTGAGCACCATATTTTCTTGTTGCTTCAATTTTTGAAATCGGTGCCGTGCTTGGGATAAAAATTGCCGATTTTATATTATTTTTCTGTGCACTAAGTGCCACGCCCTGTGCGTGGTTTCCGGCTGAGCAGGCTATAATTCCTCTTTGTTTTTGCTCATCAGATAATCTTGAGATTTTATAATAAGCGCCTCTAACCTTGAATGACCCTGTTGTTTGAAGGTTTTCCGCCTTTAAATAAATTTGTGAATTTTCGCATAACGCTGGGGCAAAAATCAGGTCGGTTTTTCTTATGTTATCCTTTAAAACTCTCTGTGCATCGTAAACTTTATCAAGTGTAAGCATTTCAACCTCGGCTTAATTACGCTTTAAGTATAGCACTATTAATATCTTTGGGCAAAAAATAAGGCTATTTATTAATTTTCTTAAAGTTTTTGCTTGTGCCAAAGCCGCCTGATACCTTATCGCCAATTTCTTCTATCTCTTTATAAAGCTTTTTGAGTTCCTCTTTATTTAGTGCATTTACACCTTTTTTGTCGGGATAAATTGAATAATTTTCTCTGTTTAAAATCGGCGTTACATTTGGCATAACAACGTTTGCTCCGCTTATAAGAGCTTTTTTTCGACCGTTTTTGCTTAGTGTTTCCATTGCAGTTGTGGCGGGGATATTTATATTTGGCATAAGAATTCTCACAAGCGCCATAACCTTAAGTGTAAGCTCCAAATCACCTGCTTTTTCATTTTTTAATAGTGTTTTATTGTGCGGTATAAAAGGTCCAAGACCAATCATATCGGCATCAAGCTCTCTAAAGAATAAAATATCCTTAGCTAAACTTTCAATACTTTGATTAGGCAACCCTACTAAAATTCCTGTCCCTGTTTCATAGTTTAATTCTTTAAGGTTATAAAGGCACTCAACCCTGTTTTTAAAATTTCCGTCAGGATGCATTTTTTGAAAGAGATTTTCATCAGTTGTTTCAATTCTTAAAAGATACCTGTCTGCCCCTGATTTTTTGTATTGCTTGTATTCTTCAAAAGTTTTTTCACCTAAGCTTAGTGTAAGTGCAAGGTTGAGGGATTTTATTTCTTCAATAATCCCGCACATTGTCTTTAAATCATAAACCTGATTTTCACCGCTTTGAAGAACAATAGTCTTAAAACCCAACTCTTTTGCAAGTTTTGCCGTTTTAATAATTTCATCTTTACTCAAGGAAAAACGCTTAAGCTCTTTATTTTCCCTGTTAATTCCGCAGTAAAGACAGTTTCTTGAGCAAACATTAGAACATTCTATTAATGCTCTTAAATAAACATTGTGTCCAAGGTTTTCAACCCTTGTTTTGTGCGCTTTTTGATACAGTTCATCAGCGTTATCGTTTTTTAAAATTTCAATTATTTCTTTTTGTTCCATAAAAACATTATAGATTTTTTTCTTTCTTTGTCGATAATAATTTTATGACAAGATATCAGAAAAATATATTGATAAGCGAAATAGGCGAGTCGGGTCAGCAAAAAATTAAAAATGCAAAAGTGTTAATCTGTGGTGCCGGCGGGCTTGCAAGCGGTGTAATCTTTAACCTTTGCGCTCTTGGGGTTATGAACATTGGTATTGTTGATTTTGATAAGGTCGAGTTAAGCAACTTAAACCGTCAGTACATACATAAAACCTCGGCTTTGGGTGAATTTAAGGTATTGTCGGCACGAAAAACCGCTCTTGAGTTTAATCCGGTATTAAACATTAAAACCTATTGCGAAAAAATTGATGAAAATAACGTGGATGAGCTAATTTTCCCCTATGATATAATAGTTGATTGCTTAGATAGCATTAAAACAAAACTTTTGGTATCAAGTGCGGTTATTAAAACCGACAAAACCCTTGTGCATGGCGGTGTGGATGAATTTTTCGGTCAAGTTTGTACAATTGATAAAACCTCTGCTTGTCTTGCTTGCATTTTGCCAGAAAATGCTTTCTCGGATGAAAATAATACAAAAAAAGGTGTTATAAGCCCTTGTGTTTCAACTATTTCTTCAATTCAGTCAATGGAGGTTTTTAAGGCAATCACCTCGCTTGGCGAGCCTTTAAAAAACCAATTGCTTCTCTACAGTGGGCTTGAGCAGTCGTTTAAGAAAATTAAAGTACAAAAAAATCCCAATTGCCCTGTTTGCTCAAAATAATTATTTTAACTTTGCAACGGCACTTATTCTGCTTGTGGTTTTATTTTCTTTTCTGTACGAGAAAAATAAATCGTTGTTACAATAAGTGCAGTATGGACATGTATCGACCTCTTTTACCCCTGCTTCATAAAGTTGTCGAGCGTTAACACCCTTTAGGTCGGCGTAATATTTGCCGTTTTTCTCTAAAAACAGCCCGTCAGGGTTAATCAAAGTTTTTTTAAGTTCAAGTGCAATTTCTTCGCTTGTTTCAAAGCAATTAAAACAAATATTTGGGCCAATAAGTGCCTTTATATCCTGCGGATTAGAATTCATCTTTGAAATTGTTTTTGTTGCTATTTTAAGAACTGTTCCGCGCCAGCCGGCATGAGCTATTGCTATAATATTTTTTCTAAAGTCATAGAGGACAACAGGGGTGCAATCTGCAAAGTTCAGATAAATAGCATTTGTTGTGTCATTTAAAATTAATGCGTCTGTTTGGGGGTATTCTTTTTTGTTTTTAATTATAAACTCGATATTATCACCATGCACTTGTTTTGGGTGCAAAAGACAGTTTGGGTTTATTTTAAGGTAATTGCAAATTAAATTTTTGTTTTCATTGGCAAGTTGTTTTAAGCTTTCTTCTTTTGTTTTTATAAAACTTTCTTTTGTTGTGAAAAACACTTCTGCTTCAGATATTAAATCTGATTTTAAAATTTTTTTTGAATTAACTTTGTCAAAATAAAACATATTCTTAAACTCCAAAAAAGCATTTATCTTAAGATAAATGCTTTATATGGATATTTTATCACTACATTTAAAAATTTAAACTAGTCGTAATGTTCTTCAAAGATTGTTTTTGCTTTTGATGCTAAATCGGAATTTTTCATTTCAATAATGCCTGCTGCTTCATCAGAGCTTATAACGCCGTCAGAGTTGCCCATTTGGTCAACCGCAATAAGATAACTTGCATATTCTTCAGCTGTTAATTTTTTCTTTGAATCGCCCAAATCAAGTTCTTGAATTGCATCATATAAATTTCCGTCAAATTCTGTGTAGGAGCCTGCTTCAAAACTTTCAAGTTTGCCGTTATTATTTGATTCTAAATTTGCCATCTGATATGCTTTTTCGATTGCACCAATATCTGCTTTTGCAAAGTTTAGAGCTGATTCATACAAATCATCGCCTTCTTTAGCATATCTTATGCCGCCGTTTTTGGCGTAATCGCTGTCATAAATGTCGTTTTGGAAAATTTTACCTTGGGAGGCAACAAGTTCTTGTCCTTCTTTTGTTTTGAACATATTATCAGTTTTTTTGCCGAAGAAACTGCCTATTTTTTCGAAAAATGATAATTCTGTGTCGCTCTCTACAATGTTTGAAGAGCTTGAGCCGTTAAATCCGTTTGTTGTTCTTGTAAAGTCTTCAAGAGCAACTGTAATAGCTGATTTATTTTCTGTTTTATCTGCTTTTGTTTGTGCAAAATCTATAATTGTTGTATCGGTTGTTTTTTGAAAATCATATTCTCTATGTGCTTTTTTGATGCCTCTTAGAATTTGATAAGCACTGTTGTCTTTGTAATCGTTAATACTAAAATCGTTTGACATGAAAAATTTCTCCCTTTTATCCTCTTGGTTTAATAAAAACATTTTGGATAAAAAAATTGACAAAAAGGGAAAAAATTATACGGCTTGTTTTTCTAAGTCCTCTCTGTTTATGTGCTTCATTAGGATTTGTCGCATATCCTCAATATTGTTTGCCTGATAATTTGCTATTTCTAAATTATCACCATACCCGTAATTAGCGGCTATACTTATTAATCCGTTTTTGTGCGCCGCCTCAATATCTGTTATTGCATCCCCTGCCATTATTGCATTATTAGGGTTGATATTATGTTTTTCGATTAAAAATTTAACAATGTCTGTTTTTGTGCAGTTGTTGTGAACTATGTCTTCCCAAGTAGGTAATTCCGTTGGTGTTATAACATCGATATAAAGTTCTTTAAAATATTTTTCCAAAATTTTTGATGAGAACATTTTGGGTTTGTATGTTGCAATGTAGCTTTTCACCCCGTAATTTTTTAGTGTTTTTAACATTTCAACTGCCCCTTCATACGGCTTTGAAACAGGCAGGTCAAAATGGTGGTAAGCTTCTCTAAATGCTTCTACTATTTTATATATTTCTTCATCCTTAATATTTGGGAATATATACTTAATTGTGTCATAAAGCGGTGGGCCAACAGGTATTTCAACGCCAACAGGGACACAGTAGCCGCACCTTAAAAGAGCATCTTTTAGTCCGTTTATTATTCCTGCTCTTGAGTCTATTAATGTTCCGTCTAAATCAAAAATTACCGTTGTTATGTTTCGCATACTCTAATCTTTTAGTTTACACCTTAATTTTATTATATTCTATTTTAAATCATAAAATTCTTAATATATTTTTTATATTTGTTAAGAATTGTAATGTTTCATAAAAACAAAAGTCAATTTTTATTAAAGTATATACTTTATATATATACGTTAGATAAGGATTTAAAATGACAGTCGGATTATCAACAGATTTAATAAATACTCTAAACGGTAAAACTCCAACACCTGCCAAAGATGTTGCAATAGATACCAGAAAATTTTCCGGCTATAATTTACAAGAATACAAGGCTGCCGTCGAAAAAGGTTTAAAAGGCTCGGACAAAGAATTTTACGAACGTCTTCAAAAGCGTGGTATAGAAAGTTCTTTCCAAGCTTTCGATACTGACGGGGACGGAGTATTATCAAAAGACGAGGCAATAGGTGTAAGCTCAACAGGTCTAAGTCAAAAGAAATTTGCAGAAGCCCTAAACGGCGGCTCGGGCGCATTTTTGGCTCGTTTGATGGCTCAGATTACTGCCCAAAACACAAATTCAGCATATGATAGTATATTAAACAGCTTAAATTCGCTTGGCGGAACACCAACAGGCATGGCTGCACCTCTTGTAAGCGGTGGCTCGACTGCTGCAAGCGCAATAAACTTTGCTATGCAATTTAACGGCAAAAGTGCCTCACAAATGTCGGGCGTTATGTCTAAGACAGGATTTCACTCAGGTGCTTGGTGTGCTGACTTTGTCTATTTTGCCATGAAAAATGCATACGATGCAGCAGGCAAATCTTTGCCTGAGGGGTACGAATCAATAAACCATGCATATTGCCCAAGTATTGCAAGCTGGGCAAGAAGCACAGGCAGAGCATATAGCGACCCTTCTCAAGCAAAACCGGGCGATTTAGTTATTATAAATTCAGAAGGACACATTGGTATAGTTGTTAAAGTTGATTCTGACGGTATTCACACAATTGAAGGCAATACTTCTAATGCCAGCGGTCATTACGGAAGCGGATATGTCTGCACAAAAGTCAGAAAACCAAGCTGTGTTTCAACTTTTGTCAGAATGGATTAATATTTTTTATTTTTTGTCTTAATGATAAGAAAGGGGCGACGAGCCCCTTTTTCTTTTTGCAAAATAATTCTTGTTCGGTTTTTATTATGTTATATAATTAAAAAAACAATTAGGGTTGTCATGAGAAGAATTTTAATACAGCAAATAAAATTTCCAAGACCTCAGTATAAAGATTTGTTTGTATCAAAGGAAAGAGCTGTTTTAAGTTGGCTTATTGACTGGATAGAAGCTTCAATTTTATCGGGCGAAATTAAATATGGAGATTTTCTTCCCCTAAAATCCGAGCTTGCAAAGTACTTAAATGTCAGTGTAGGTACACTTCAAAATGCTATAAGGCAAGCCGAAGATATGGGTTATTTTGAATCAAAACAGTCTGTCGGAACTTTTGTTAAAAACCCAAAAGACACACAAAAAGTTTTTTCAAAAATGAATTCAAAAAAAGACGCTTCTTGTTTTCAGCTTAAGCAGTATATTTTAAAAAATAATTTAACCCCGGGCTCAAAGCTCCCCTCGGTTGCGGCTCTTTCGCATATCATCAAAACTTCTCAAAATACTTTAAGACTTGCTCTTGAACAGTTGAGACGAGAAAATATTTTGGAAGTGAGGCACAATTCCTTAAATAAGGCTCTGTGGTATTATAAGAACCCGATTAAAGAAGAAACTATGACAGAGTTTAGCTCTTTTGATGTGCAAAATGATACTTTAGTAAGCATTGTCTCAAAAAAAATGAGGGATTATATTGTTCAAAATTACAACATTGGAGATAAAATTTTACCCAATGAAGCATTTTGCAAGATGTTTAACGTTAGCATCAGAACGGTAAATGAAGCAGCTAAGCTTTTAAATGAGCAAAAAATTATTCTCTCAAGAAGGGGAAGATATGGCACAATTTATATAAATAATCCGGAGCGCCTTAATAAGAAAAAAAATATGGATGACAGAAAAGTCTTTTCAAGTAGTGTTTCTCAAGCATCCTCAGTTAATTCTTACAGATACAGCTGGGAAAAAACTCTTGACGCGTTAGAAAAATATATTGCCCAAAATCATCAAAGCGGAGATAAAATCCCAAGTATGCGCGAACTGGCACAAATCTTGGGTGTAAGTACAAATACCATAAAACGCGCAGTTTCAGTTCTTTGCGATGAAGGTTGCCTTATTGCACAAAGAGGCAAATATGGCGGCGTGTTTATTCTTGAAGTTCCTCAAAAGGAAACGGAAGCCTATACTTGGCTTGCTCTTAATCCTGATGTTGTAAGGCTTGAGAATAATTAGTTTTATTCTTCATTTAAGCTCAATACTGCCATAAATGCTTCTTGAGGTATTTCAACCCTGCCGACGGATTTCATACGTTTTTTGCCTCGTTTTTGTTTTTCAAGAAGTTTTCTTTTTCTTGTAATGTCGCCGCCATAGCATTTATCAAGCACGTTTTTGCGCATTGCTTTAATTGTTGTTCTTGCGATAACCCTTCCGCCCACTGCTGCTTGAATTGCTACTTCAAACATTTGCCTTGGGATTATTTCCTTGAGCTTTGTGGCAAGTTTTTGCCCTATATTGTAAGCACTGTCTTTATGACATATTACGGACAGCGCATCTACCACTTCGCCGCCTAAGAGTATGTCCATTTTAACAAGGTCTGAGCGTTTATACGCGTAAAAATCGTAATCCAAACTCGCATAACCCTTTGAGCGAGATTTTAGCTGGTCATAAAAGTCCGTGATAACTTCACTTAGAGGGATATGATATTCTAAATTTACCCTTGTTTTGTCAAGATAGTGCATATTAATGAAATCGCCGCGTTTACCTTGGCATAATTCCATTAATGAGCCTACAAAATCATTTGGTGTAAAAATATTTACTTTAACATAAGGTTCTTCAATGTATTCTCTATACTGCGGTGCAGGCAAGTTTGCAGGGTTGTCTATTTCAACCATTGTGCCGTCAGTTTTGTAAACATTGTAGATTACGCTCGGGGCTGTGGTTATAAGCGACAAGTCATATTCTCTTTCAAGACGCTCTTGAGCGATTTCCATATGAAGCATTCCAAGGAAACCGCATCTAAACCCAAAGCCAAGAGCTGACGAGGTTTCAGGCTCAAAAGTAATAGAGCTGTCGTTTAGTTTCAGTTTTTCCAATGCCTCTTTTAAGTCGTGGTATTGATCGTTATCAACAGGATAAAGGCCTGAAAATACCATCGGTTTTGCCTCTTTATATCCTTCAAGAGGTTCGCTCGCGGGGTTTTCGGCGTGAGTTATTGTGTCGCCTACAAAGCGGTTTATTTCTTTAATTGAGCCTGCAAAGTATCCAACTTCACCTGTTTTAAGCTCGTTTACCTGAACTCTGTTCGGGTTTAAAAAGCCAAGTTCAACAACTTCGAACTCTTTGCCCGTTGCCATAAATTTTATTTTGTCGCCAAGCTTAATTGAGCCGTCAATTACTTTAAAAAAGCAAACCGTACCCAAGTATTGGTCATAGGCGCTGTCAAAAACTAAAGCGCGAAGCGGTTTATCTGAAGTGTCATCGGGCGCAGGGATGTATTTTACAACTGCTTCTAGAACCTCTTCGATGCCTATTCCTTCTTTTGCACTGACAGGAATTGCCATAGAGGCATCAATGCCTAAAACTTCTTCTATTTCCGCTCTTACTCTTTCGACATCTGCCGAAGGTAAGTCAATTTTATTAATTACGGGAATGATTTCTAAGTTCTGCTCCATTGCAAGATAAACATTTGCAAGTGTTTGGGCCTCAACCCCTTGAGTTGCGTCAACTATTAAAAGTGCTCCTTCGCAAGCCGCAAGAGAGCGGGACACTTCGTATGAAAAATCTACGTGCCCCGGGGTGTCGATTAAGTTTAAAATATAGTCCTTACCGTCTTTTGAGCGGTAGTTCATTTTTGCTGCGTTTAGTTTTATTGTAATGCCACGCTCGCGCTCTATATCCATGGTGTCTAAAAGCTGGTTTTGCATATCTCTTTCAGAGATTGTACCTGTTTTTTCAAGTAACCTGTCTGCAAGAGTAGATTTACCGTGGTCAATGTGAGCTATTATACTAAAGTTTCTTATGTTTTCAATTTTTTTCATAACTTTAGTATATTATAAAAAAAATTTTAGTCATTTATTATCTTTGATATATTGCGCAAATTGTAGAGCTTGCAATAGAGTGTGATTTTACAAGTTTTTCTACTTCATTAGGGTCTAGATTTGCCGAAATATCAAGACTTTCAACATCAAGCGCGTGTATTGTAAAGTTGTAATGGTGAATTCCATGACCAATAGGCGGACAAGCTCCGCCATAGCCTGTTGTTTTAAAGTCTGTAATTGTTTCAAGCATTGGCTTTTCAAGTTTTTCGCCCGCGCTAAAGCTTGTTTTATTTATTGGAATATTTACCACAAGCCAGTGCCACCAGCCGTTTTCCTTTGGTGCATCGGGGTCATGAACAAGCAGGGCATAGCTTTTTGTTCCTTGCGGTGCTCCGCTCCAAGCTAAATCGGGTGATATATTTTCGCCAGTGCAGCCAAATCCGTTTAAAACCTGTGAATTTTTTAACACTTCGCCGTTTTTTATACTGTTACTTTTTAAAATGAATTCTGAATTTGCCATAATTGCCCCCGTTTGAATCATAAACATTAATAAAATAATTATAAGCAGTTTTCTCATTTTTTACCTCATATAGCAAGCTAATGCTGCAAAAAAGCAGAATAAGAAGCCTAAATTTCTTGCCAAATAAAATCTGTACATAAAAAATTCCATCTTATTTTTTTGTACTCTATCCCAGTCTTCCATTGGTCCTAAGTACCATTTGGGTATAAACTTAACGTCTTTAATTTTTACGTAATCTTTTATTGATTTAATTAATTCAACGGCAACAGGTAGTGTTAAAAATACGTATAAGGCGTTTTTATGCATTACGCCACAGTTTACACATATTACAACATTTGCGTAAGCTAAGATTATCATAATCTTTAATGCCAAAATTGCGTTGTCTTTGTTTTTAAACAGTCTGCAAAAAGTGTTTTTCTGAGCCCTTTCGTCATATTCCCAATCCATTATGGCGTGAGTATGAAGCAAAACCGCCGTTAATAGCCCTACTGATACCGACATAAATAAAATATTTGTTTGCAGGCGGCCGCTAAGAGCTAAACTTGCCCCGCTCATAAGCAAGGGGCCAAATATTAACGCTACACTCAATTCATCCAAATAATACTTTGAAGAAACAGGGTATGTAGCGCACAATAATGCCGCCACAATAGTGATTAGCGGAATACTTATCCCGACTTTAATTGTGTAATAAACCCCAATAATAACTGCAATTAAATATAAAACGGCAATTATTTTTTTAACATCTGAAAGTGAAAAGGTTTTATTTAAAATCAAACGCGCCTTATTGTCTATGTTGCCAAAGTCAATTGTGCAAAAGTCTTTTCCCTTGTTCAGCTCCCTTTTTACATCTAAAAAATCATCCAGCAGATTCGTTCCCAAATGCACACAAATTATGCCAAAAAAGCTTAAAAGTACATCCAAGACGCTTAAAGAGAACTTTTGCAGCCACATAAGAACTAAAAACCAAGGAGCAAGAGACATTAGAAGAGAATATGCTCTCGTTAGTTCAAAAAAATCCGTAATCTTATTATTAATTTTTTCCATATTCGAATTTTATATTATTATTTTTTATGTGGTCAAATTGTAAAATTTTACATTCTGAATAAGTAAAGAAACGATATATTAAAAGTTTTACAAAACTTAATAATTACCCATAAAATACCAATAAATATTGATATTTTCACCGTATTACCATTATTAAATATACCCTAACTTTAGAAAAACAAAAACTAAAAAACCCCAAAAAAGCCAAAAAACTTGCATAAAAGCCCTTGCATTGAAATTTTTAACATGTATGATTTTTAATATCGAAAAATATAAAGGAAACTAATGTCAAAAGACGTAATTGAATTTGAAGGAACAATTCTTGAATCGCTCCCAAACGCAATGTTTAGAGTAGAACTTGAAAACGGACATGAGATTTTGGCTCACATATCAGGAAAAATCAGAAAAAATTTCATAAGAATTTTGCCGGGAGATAAAGTCAAGGTAGAAATGACACCCTACGACTTAACAAGAGGCAGAATAACATACAGATTAAAGTAATAAAGGAAAATAAAATGAAAGTAAGAGCATCAGTAAAACCTATTTGCGATAAGTGCAAAGTAATTAAAAGACGCGGACGTGTTACAGTTGTTTGCGAAAACCCTAAACACAAGCAAAGACAGGGTTAATACAGTAAGAAATCGAAGGAGACATAAATAAATGGCAAGATTGGCTGGGGTTGATTTACCCCGTAACAAAAGAATGGTAATCGCTTTGACTTATATCTACGGTATCGGTCCTACAAGAAGTGCAAAAATTCTTGAAGCATGCGGTATTTCTCAAGATTTAAGAACAGACGATTTAACAGATGATGATATTAAAAAACTAAGAAACGAAATCGCTCACTATACAATTGAAGGTGATTTAAAAAGAGAAGAATCTTTAAATATTAAACGTTTATCTGAAATCAACTCTTACAGAGGTGTTCGCCACAGAAGAAAGCTTCCCGTAAGAGGTCAGAGAACAAAAACCAATGCAAGAACTCGCAGAGGTAAAAAATCAGGACCTATCGCTAACAAGAAAAAATAGCGCATAGAAATTGCTAAATGCAGAGTAAATAAAAATTAAAAGGAAGAAAATATAATGGCTAAACCTACAAAAACTAAAAAGAAAGAAAGAAAGAACGTATTACAAGGCGTTGTTCATATTCAATCAACCTTTAATAATACTATTGTTACTTCAACAGACACTCAAGGTAACGCTGTTGCTTGGGCTTCTGCCGGTGCTTGCGGTTTTAAAGGTGCAAGAAAAGGTACACCGTTTGCTGCTCAATCTGCTGCCGAATTGGTTGCTAAAAAATCTGTTGACCAAGGTATGAGAAAAGTTGAAGTATTTATAAAAGGACCCGGTTCAGGCAGAGAAACAGCTATCCGTGCAATTCAAGCCGCTGGTCTTGAAATTACATTAATCAAGGACGTAACCCCAATTCCTCACAACGGTTGCCGTCCTCCTAAAAAACGTAGAGTATAACAAATAATAAAAGGAGCTGTAAAATTGGCTAAATATAACGGACCAACAAATAAATTATTCAGAAACTATGGTGTTAAGGATTTGTCCAACCGTAAATTAACATCATCAATGAGACAAAATGCTTCAGGTCAACACGGTGCAGTTAGAAAAAAACCTTCTGATTATGCACTTCAGTTGAAAGAAAAGCAAAAAATTCGTCTTACTTATCTTGTATCTGAAAAACAATTTGCAAAATATTATGAAAAAGCAACAAGAAAAACAGGCGTTACAGGTACTATAATGCTTCAAATGCTTGAATCAAGACTTGATAACGTTGTTTTCCGTGCCGGTTTTGCAATTACAAGAAGACAAGCAAGACAAATCGTTAACCACGGACATGTTCTTGTTAACGGTAAAAAAGTTGATATTCCTTCCTATTTGCTAAAAGCAGGGGATGAAATCACTGTTAAAACAAACAGTCAGACCTACATTAAAAATGTTCAAGAATCAATCGATATGGCATTATCATACGCTTGGTTGAATGTTGATAAAGCTGCTCAAAAAATTATTTTTGACAGAGTACCACAAAGGGAAGAGATGGATCCCGAATTCAAAGAACAACTTGTTATTGAATACTACTCTAAATAGTAATTAGGAGAGAATGGAAAATATGGAACTTAAAATTAAAAACGTTAATACTACAACCAGCTCAGACGGTTCTCAATACGGTAAATTCGTTATCGAACCGCTTGAAAGAGGTTATGGTGCAACAATTGGTAACTCTTTAAGAAGAGTATTGCTTTCAAGCCTTGAAGGTGCAGCAGTTACATCTGTAAGAATTGAAGGTATTACTCACGAATACACATCAATCCCCGGTGTTGTTGAAGATGTTATCGATATTATGCTTAACCTTAAAGGTTTGGTAGTTAAAACTGATAATAACGACATTCAACATTTAAGACTTGATGTTACAAGACCGGGACCGGTTTTGGCTTCTGATATCGAATTACCCTCAGGTGTTAAAATTGTTAACCCTGACTGCCTAATTTGTACTCTTGCTGAAGGCGGTTCAATCCACGCTGATATCGTTGTTGAAGTTGGCAAAGGTTATGTTACTCAAGACCCTCTTAAAGAGCATAAAAACGGTATGCCGATTGATATGCTTCCGATTGATGCGGCATTTATGCCTATCAAGCGTGTAAGCTACGTTGTTGAACCTGCTCGTGTAGGTGAAAACCTTGACTTTGACAAATTAACTCTTGAAATTTGGTCAAACGGTTCAATTGACGTAACTCAAGCATTATCAAAAGGTGCAAACCTTCTTATTGAACACTTCTCTCAAATAGCTGCTATTACAGGTACTCCTGTTAGTGTAAAAGTTGAAGAAGTCAAAAAAGAAGAAGTTGAAGAAGAAGCAGTTCCTGCTTTCACAATCGAAGATTTGGAACTTTCAGTTCGTGCTTACAACTGCTTAAAAAGAGCAAGCATTAACTCTATGGCAGAATTGTTAAAGAAATCCGAACATGACTTGTTGAACATCAAAAACTTCGGTAAAAAATCTTCTGATGAAGTTATTGAAAAATTACACCAACTTGGTTTGGATCTTCAACCCAACCCTGAAGGTGTGGATGATTTAGAACTAATATAATAAAAGGAAAAATAAAATGAGACACCAGTGTAAAAGACACCACTTATCAAAGGCAGCTGACCAAAGAAGAGCTTTGCTTCGCTCTTTGGCAACAGAATTGTTCTTGCACGGTGAAATTACCACCACAATGGCAAGAGCAAAAGCACTTCGTCCTTATGCTGAAAATGTAATCACATTTGCTAAAAAAGGCGATTTGGCTTCTCGTCGTCAAGCTGCTAAATATATCTTCGACAAGGAAACTTCAAAATATATGAACCTTGAAACAGGTGAAATTTTTGATACTCCTCAAGAAGGACAAAAATTACCTTCGCAAACAGTTTTAAGACAACTGTTCAGCGTAATCGGTAAAAAATATGCAACTCGCAACGGCGGTTATACAAGAATCTTCAGACTTGCTCCCCGCAGAGGCGACGCTGCTGAAATGGCAATGATTCAATTAGTATAATGAATCGTTACCTGCTTTATCTTGAATATCTTGGAAAAAATTACAAAGGCTCTCAAAAACAGCCGAATGGAAAAACAATCCAGGGTGAAATAGAAAAAGCGCTTTGTACATTGACTAAACAAAAAATAAGCACTATATTCTCGGGCAGAACTGACGCTTTAGTTAGCGCAAAAGCTCAGACTCTTCACTTTGACTGCGATATTGAACTTGAAAAGAATAAATTTTTAAATTCAATAAACGGTATTCTGCCAAGTGATATAAGGGTTTTTGACATTGTAAAAGCAGATAAAACTTTCCATGCTCAAAAATCTGCAACATATCGCCATTATAGGTATAAAATTCGAAACGACATAATAAAAAGCGTTTTTGATGTGGATGCCTATCATGTTAAATATTTTTTGGACGACAAGAGAATGAATTCGGCTATAAAATATTTGCAGGGCGAATATGATTTTAGTGCTTTTAAATCCCAAAGCGATAACCCCGCTAAGGTTTGTAAAATATACCTTGCGGAAGTTAATCGCTCACTTGATGGGAAATATATAATTATCGATATTGTCGGGAACAGGTTTCTCTACAATATGGTAAGGACAATCGTCGGAACGCTTTTAATGATTGAGAAGGACAACCTTGCACCGCTAGCGATGGATGAAATTCTTAAATCAAAAAAACGCGAGAATGCCGGAATAACAGCAAGTGCTGAAGGCTTAGTGCTTCTAAAAGTAGGCTATGACGACTGTTTAGATTATCTAAATAAAATACACAAAGAAAGGCAAATAAATGAAAACATTTAGCGCAAAGCCGCTTGAAGTAGAAAGAAAATGGTATGTTATTGATGCCGAAGGTCAAACTCTTGGCAGATTAGCAGTAGCATGTGCAAATATACTTCGCGGTAAAAATAAACCTCAATATACACCGAATGTTGACACAGGTGATTTTGTTATCGTTATAAATGCTGCAAAAATCCAAGTAAGCGGTAAAAAAGAAACTGATAAAATGTACCGTTCACACAGCGGTTACCCGGGCGGTTTCAAAGAAATCAGCTTTGCAGCTTTAATGGAAAAAGACCCAAGATTGGCTATCGAAAAAGCTGTTAAGGGTATGCTTCCTCATAATACTTTGGGTTCAGAACAATTTACAAAATTAAAAGTGTATGCAGATGCTAATCATCCTCATGCAGCCCAAAAACCCGAAAAATATGAAATCAAAGGAGATAAGTAATAATGGCAGATGCTAAAAAAGAAGTAGTTACTACCGGCAGAAGAAAATGCTCTATCGCTGTTGCAAAAGTTGTTTCAGGTAAAGGCAGAATCTTTATCAACGGTAAAACTCTTAAAGGATATTTTGGAAACCGTCCATCACTTGAGATGGCAATCTATCGTCCTCTTGTTTTAACTGACAACCAAGATAAACTTGATGTTAGAGTTAAAGCAGTAGGCGGCGGTGTTTGTGCTCAAGCTGATGCAATTAAACATGCTATCTCTCGCGCATTGCTTCAAATGAACGAAGAGTTCAAACCTGTTCTTAAGCAAGAAGGTTTGCTAACTCGCGATGCAAGAGTTAAAGAACGTAAAAAATACGGTCGCAAAAGAGCAAGAAAAAGATTCCAATTCTCAAAAAGATAATT
>CALVAY010000007.1 GCA_944325665.1 Candidatus Gastranaerophilales bacterium | reverse complement strand
TGCAATCAAAGATTGCTCCGTTCATTACACTTCGTTTCATTCACAACGGCGGCTTGGAACGGACTACGTGCTTAGCGCCAAGCTCCTCGCTTGCCGCTGTCGCACTTCGCACACCTCTGTGTTCGTCTTCGCTTGCTAAGCTTACGCTAAGCTCGCTTGACTCACGCCTATCGACAGTTACGCCTTTGGTCTTGCTCAACGCAAGCCCCTAGGCTTCACTCTGGTTTATTCTTTTCCGCCTGTGCAATCAAAGATTGCTCCGTTCATTACACTTCGTTTCATTCACAACGGCGGCTTGGAACGGACTACGTGCTTAGCGTCAGCTCCCTGCTTGCCGCTATCGCACTTCGCACACCTCTGTGTTCGTCTTCGCTTGCTAAGCTTACGCTAAGCTCGCTTGACTCACGCATTCCATTTCGTCGATTGATGCAAATACGCTTGAAGCGCCGCAGTCAACAAATTGAACTTGACCTGTTACACCTGAAGATAGGTCAGAAGCCAAGTATAAACCTGCTTTACCAACATCCTCTAAAGATGGTGTGCGGTTAAGCGGAGCTTTAAGAGCGTTGAATTTAAGCATTTTATCAAATCCGCCAATACCTTTTGCTGCAAGTGTTTTAACAGGGCCTGCGGATAAGCAGTTGCAACGGATGTTAAATTTACCCAAATCAGCTGCGATAAATCTCATTGAAGATTCAAGTGCGGCTTTTGCTACACCCATGATGTTGTAGTTTGCAACAGCGTGAGTTGAGCCAAGGTAAGTAAGGGCCAAAATTGAGCCGCCGCCTGTTTTTTCCATTTGAGGTTTAGCATATTTTGTAAGAGTTAAAAGAGAATAAGCACTTACATGCATTGCTAAATCCCAACCTTCTCTGCTTGTTGTATAAAAATCGCCCAAAAGGTCTTCTTTATTTGCAAAAGCAACAGCGTGGATTACAAAGTCCAATCTGTCATAAATTTTTGCATATTCTTCAAAAACTTTTTTTACATCTTCGTCTTTTGTAACATCGCACTCGATGCACATTTTAGCGTTCATTTCTTCAGCTATCGGTTTTACTCTTTTTTCCATTGCTTCATTTGCGTATGTAAAAGCAATTTCGCCGCCTGCTGCGTAAATTTGCTCAGCAATGGCATTAGCTATACCGTGTTTGTTTGAAACACCAAATATAATGCCTTTTTTGCCGTCCATAATTCCCATAAGAAATCTCCTTATAAAAGTCCTTATGGTTATTTTACTATAAAAATGATTAGAGCAAGTATTTATTATCTTTTATTTTAACTTCATCAGCACCTTTAAAAGTCTTTTCGCTTTGTTGGGCTTCGCTGTCGGCGTAATATCTGGGGTCATCAAGCTCTTCCATAGCCTTCATAACGCCCAATCTGCCTGCTTCTTTTTGTAATTTTGCAAGGTAAGATTCAAGCATAAAGGTTAAAACAAAGTTTAGTGAAGTCCAAGTTCCAGCTGCAATAGCGCCGTATTTTTTAACGTCTTTTGTAATAAATATTTTCTTAAGATTGTCTGTATTTTTAAGTAATTCTGTTGCTTTTTCAGGATTATGCATCATAACTTTAGAATATGTGTCTAAAATTTCTTCAATATATTCTTCCGGTATATTTTTGCCTATTTTTTCAAGGTTTTCAAGAATTCTGGTGCATTGTTCTTTATTGGAATCTCTCAAGATATTTTTTAGCCAGTATGGAACATTTGTACTGTCTGCAAATTGCCTAAAGTCTTTTTCATCCATTTTGGCAATATTTTCTTTTATTAGTTTAAAGCTGCCCTTAAACCCTTCCAACATAAATGATTTAATGTCTTCAAATTCAAACGGTATATCATCTGTGCTTTTTGCACCTTTTGCAATAATATCTTCCGAAATAAAAGATAAATTTTTATTTACGTCATTTAAATATTTTTTTACGGTTTTACCCTTTAAGAAACCTGTTTTATCGGATAAAAATTTTGTAGCCTTTTCAATTAAATTTGAAGCTTTTATTTTGCCTCTTGCAGCTTGAATGCCGACAACTAAAGCAGGAGATATTGCTCCTAATATACCAAGTCCAAACACCACAGGTTTTGCAATTTCAACTGCTGCTTCAACTGATTCAGAGTACTCTTGAGACTTATCATCAACTTTTTCAAATGTATTAAACATTTTATTTTGCAGATTTTTTGCATCTTTAAGCTGCTTTTCATCCACTTCCATTTTAACAAGTTCTTCTTTTATGGCTCTGTTTTTTGCAGCGGTTGTTTTTTGGTATTTTTTATATTCATAATATTCCCCAAATATTCTTGGCAAGAAGGTAATATATTCTTTAAATCTTTTGCCGAAAGGCTCTTTTTGAGCTTTAGTGTTTTCAACTGATTTTAATTCTTCATCGCTGTATCCGATAAAATTATTCGGGTCTTTTTCAAGTTCACGTTTAGCCAAAAATCTTCCTGCACGAGCTGAAGCTTTTTGCAGTTTTAAGCCCATAATAAGACCTATGGTCGAGGTAATAACTCCGCCAATAATTGCGAAAGTTTTATTTCTTCCGCCATTTGTTGTAAGTCCTAAGCTTAAACCTTTTTTGGCTGCGCCAATAATGTTATCTAAAGATGTTCCGGTTTTTGCCTTATAATCCGCAAAAAGTATTGATTTTGTCAGCTTTTGAGACAACTCTTTAAAGTTAGGATTATCTTTGCTAACGCCTTTTAGAGCTTCATAAGCTTCTTTAACATTTTCGGCACTTGATTCATCAAGCCCTTTTATGAATTTTTCAATGTTGCCTTTCGCAACTTTATCTAAAATTCCTGTTTTATTGCCGATAAAGCTTACAATAGCGCCGATTGCACCACCTAAAAACGGTGTGCCCATAATTAAAGTATCGGCTGCAACTTCCATGTTTTCCGAATAATCTTCGGCTTTATTGTTAATTGTTTTTGTAATTCTTTGGATTACTTCTTTATCTCTTTGCGCTTGTATCAGTTCTTCTTGGGTCAGTTCTCTATCTACAAGTTTAGATTCGTCTTTATCTGTTTTTTTCCATTCTTTGTATTTTTTGTTATCTTTAATAACTTGAATTAATGAAGATTTTTCTTTTTTCTTAAATAACTTTGAACTAAAACCTTTTTCTTCTTGCTCTTTTGCTTCAACAATTTGTTTTGCCTGTTCCACTTGCTCGGGCGTATATTGAACAAAATACTTTGGATCTTTTAGCTGCTCTCTTGACTGCCAACGAGCAATTCTAGAGGAGTTTACCTGTAATTTTGTAGCCAAAATTGTTGATGCCACAAAAGAGGCAGCGCCTGCAACCAAAGGGACAACCAAACTTAAGCCCCACTTTTTACCATAGTTTTTAACGGCAGGATTATTTTTATACTCTTTAACAAGTTCCAAAGCCTTTTCGTATGCTCTTTTAACCCCTTCGTCATCTATGTTTTTTAATTTTTCCATAGACTTTTTGTTGAGTAAATCGTAACCGCTAAACCATTTTAATTCGAGTATATCATTTTTCTCTCCGTAACTTTGAATTATGTCTTTGATTTGTTTTACCTGTTCATTGTCAAAAAATTCTGAGCGTGCCTTAGATAAAGCTTTTTCTGCCGGATCTGCTATTAATTTATATCCGGCAAAGCCTGACAGCATTGTTGCAGCATAAGGAATTAACCCCTGAAAAGGTGCTGTTGCAGTTTCTGTTTTTTCTGCAACATCTTCGGAGTGAGCATCCATAATATCAACAACGTCAATTATAACCTGACCCTGTTTTTTTGCAGCTTCAAGTTCTTGTGCTGTTTTGGGGTTATTTTGTGCAAGAACTTTTCTTCTTGCGTCATTATCTCTTTGTTCTTTTTCCCAATTTTTAAAGTTTTTACCGTTTGTTGCTACTTGACCTATCGAACTAAAAAATCCCATGGTTCCTCTCTTGATGTAAATATGATATTTATATAAAAACGCAAAATAAATTAAAATTGCCTTTTTATTTGTGTTTATTTGGTTTATAATTATTTAAAAATTAATTGAGAGAATTAATATGAAAATTGTTGCCGAAAATTTGGTTAAAATATATGGAGACCGCTCTGTTGTAAATGATGTTTCCTTTGAAGTAAACACAGGCGAGGTAGTAGGGCTTTTAGGGCCAAACGGTGCAGGTAAAACCACAACATTTTATATGATTGTGGGGCTTGTTAAGGCAAATAAAGGCCATATTTTCCTAAATGTTGATAAGAATGAAATTCAAAATAATTCGGATGAATATAATTCAAGAATTGAAATTACCACAATGCCAATGAACGAGCGTGCGAAAATCGGTATCGGGTATTTGCCTCAAGAAAGTTCAATTTTTAGAAAATTGTCAGTTGAGGACAATTTAAAATTGGTTCTTGAGATGAACGAGTCGCTAAATGAAGAGCAAAAAGCACAAAAGCTTGAAGATTTACTTGAAGAATTCGGTGTAAAAAAACTGAGAAAAGCTTCAGCGGTAGCTCTTTCAGGCGGCGAGAGAAGAAGGGTTGAAATTGCCCGCGCACTTGCTGCAACTCCTCACTTTATTTTGCTTGACGAGCCGTTTACAGGTATTGACCCTATTGCAATCGGTGAAATTAAAGAAAATATCTATAAACTTGCAAGAGAAAAAGGCATCGGCGTGCTTATTACCGACCACAACCCAAAGGCAACCTTGTCTATAACAGACAGAGCCTATGTCATTTTTGACGGTAAAATAAAAATTTCGGGTAAATCTCAAGATGTCGCAGTTGACCCTGTTGCAAAAGAATTTTATTTAGGAAAAGACTTTACACTTTAATGAATAAATTAAGACTTACAATTTTTGATAAATACATTTTTAAACAAGTTTTGGCGGCAACTCTTGTGTGTCTTTTCTTGTTTATTATTGTTTGGATTGCTCCTGAAACGTTAGTTAGGACAATTAAAAGAATTTTAATTGAAAATATGCCCATAATCCAAGCAACTAAGCTTCTTTTGTATGAAATTCCAAAAGTCCTTGCAAAAGCTCTTCCTGTGGGAATTTTGCTGGGAACAATCTTTACTTTTGATACCTTATCCAAAAACTCTGAATTAAGTATCTTCAGAGGCGTCGGGCTTTCTTTTACAAGAATTATGATGCCGGCTTTGTTTTTGGGGTTAATACTGTCTTATTTTTGCTATGTGGTAAATGATAAACTTATTCCTTACACTTCTGCAAAAGCAGGAGAGTCAGGGGGTTTTGACACACACTTTGTCTATATGATTAAAGATGATGATGACAGGCTAAAACAAGCTTTAATTGTCTCTAATTTTACGACTCAGACAATAAAAAATCTTATTGTGCTTAATTTTTCGGAAAAAAGATACGCAGATGCTCAGATTTTTAAAAGCATAATTTTTTCACCATACGCCTTAAAGCTTGATGACAAGTGGGTTTTAAAAGAGTCTAAAGAATATGTGATAAACAAAAAGGGCATTTATACTGAAATTAGCAACATCGGTGATTATAATATGTTTGACAGTAAGCTCTCCGATGAAGTTTTTCAGTTAATGAAAAATGCCACAAGACGCGACAGGTCTTATACAAACAAAGAATTGGGCGAGTACGTGAAACTGCTTAAAAAGCAAGAATACACGGATGAGCATAATTTTATGCTTGCAAAATATTATCAAAGATTTTTGCACCCTCTAACCTGTGTAATTTTTGCTGCAATCGGCTGTTTGCTTGGTTTTTCACCGCCACGTTCTCAAAGGCTTGTCGGCTTTACAATAGCTGTGGGTATGATTTTTGCCTACTATATTACTCTGCCGTTTTTTGACCTTTTGGCACAAAAGGGAGTGCTTTTCCCGTTTTTGGCGTCAGCTTTCCCGATAATAGTCTTTATTGCGGCGATTTTTGTCATTAAAAAAGTGAGGGACTTATAATGTTCAAAAGATTTTTAGCTTTTGTGTTTCTCTTTGTCCTAACGGGTTTTTCCTGTGTTTGGGCAGATATTGAACAGGATTATAATCAAAAACAAAAATTTTATATTTTTAAAATAGATACAAAAGAATTAGGCGTAAGAATTAAGCCTTATATCGTTGAAGAGGGGCTTTTAACAACAAGAGAGGTTTTTAAACAAAATGATTTTAAATTTGTTGTTAACGGCGGTTTTTTTGACCCACAAAGTGAAAAATCCGTTTCCTATGTTGTAATTGACAAGGTGCAAAAGGCAAGCCCTTTTGATTCGATTGATTTAATTAAAAAATTAAATGATGAAAAAAGAGTTGAAAAAGTCATAAACCGTGCGGAATTTAGGGTATATGAACACGATTTAATCGATAACAGATTAAAATTTGATATAGCAAATCACTTTGATAAAGCTCCCGAAAACTACCACATTAAGCACGTTTTAGGCGGCGGGCCTATGCTGTATCCTTCTTTTAACCTTGAAGAAGAAGGCTTTGTGGCGTATGATGAAAATTATAAGCCCATATACCAAAGTGCTTCGGTGCTTAAAAAAAGACCCAGAACTATCTTGGCACTTAAAAAATATGATTTATTTGTTATAATTTTTACGCAGTTCGCTCCGACTACACTTAGCGAAGCGGTTGAAAAATTGAAAAAATATAAATTTGATAAAATAATGGCATTGGACGGTGGGCCTTCGACCTCGCTGAATTTTGAAGATTTAGAAATTTCATCTTCAAACAATGACCAAAGAAAAGTAAAATCGTTTTTAGTAATTCAAAAATAGAGGAAAAATGAAGAAAATAACAGGTTTAGAGCTTGCAGTAATAATAATTTTGCTTTGTGCAATTTTTATTTTTTTAATTCCGATTGTAAAAGGCGACTTTGAGAAGAAAAAAGAGGCTCAAATTTCAGCTAATGCGGCAATTTTTACTTCAAAAGCACTGTCTTATTTTAATACCGATAAAACCCTAAAGGCCTCTTATGTTGCAAATAAGACTCTAGAGGAATTAAATTCCATAAGCAAAAACCCATACAACAGAAAACAAAAGGCTTATGTGTTTGAAAAAGGTCAAAAAGGTGCAATTCTTGTGGAATTTGACGACAATATTCAGACAATTACCGTAACAGGATTTAATAAAAGTCTGCAAATCGTTGTAAGGACTGTGATTAAGCCTCCTTCATTTGTAACTTATGAAAAAAATAAGGAGCAAAATTAATGCAAAGTTTACTTGAATTTAAAGTGCAATATTTTGATACTGACGCTTACGGCGTTGTCTGGCATGGTTCTTACCTTCGCTGGATGGAAATTGGGAGAGTTGACCTTTTAGAGAAGTACGGGCTTCAAATTGAAAAATTGCAAAACGAAAAAAACGTTGTTATGCCTGTAATTGAGCTTGACATAAAATATAAACACGGTGCAAAACTAATGGATGAAGTGGTTTTGCTTACAAAAATTATTGAAAAAACAAGAACATCGGTTACTTTTTTGCAGGAAATTTCTCTTAAAAATTCAGGCAAAATATGCACCAGTGCCACAGTTAAAGCAACGGCTTTAAAAGACGGCAGAGTTCAAAGAAATGTTGATGAATTTTTTGTGGAGAAGTAAAAAATGCAAATTTTTAGTGCAATGGATACATATTTTCAAAGCTTAGGCACATTGGGACTTGCCTTAAATTCTTTTGTAGAGAGTTTTTTCCTTGTTCCTCCGCCTGACTTTTTATTAATTGCCATGGATTTAGCCAAACCGCAAAGTGCGCTTTATTACGCCCTTGTTTGTACAATTGCCTCGGCTTTAGGCGGTGTTGTGGGCTATTTAATCGGTAAATTTGGCGGAAGACCCGTATTTATTTGGATTTTAACTTCTTTGTCCAAAAAAGAAGGTCTTCAAAAAAGAAAACAGTTAAAAAATGCTTTGCAAAAATTTAATGAGGTTGAAAAACTATATAATAAATGGGGTACTCAAGCGGTCTTTTTTGCTGCTTTTACGCCAATTCCCTATAAAGTTTTTACAATAGCAAGCGGTATTTTAAATATGAATCCGTATTCCTTCTTTATAGCGTCTTTTGTTGGCAGAGGAATGAGATTTTTTATCGTAAGTATAGTTTTAATGCTTTTTGGCGAAGAGATTAAAGACCACCTTGAGCTTATTATTTTGGCTGCAACGGCAGTAATTGTAGCGTTTTTCATAATCTTATACAAAAAACGCCACAATATTGCACCTAAAAAATAATTAAAGCCAATTAACCTGTAATAGCGCCTAAATTAGCACCCTGAACGGTTTTTGCATATTTTGTTAAAAAGCCTTTAGGAACATCTTTTTGAACGGGTTTAAATTCTTTTCTTCTTTTTTCAAGTTCATCTTCATCAACAAGCAGGTCAATTGTCCTTTTGTTGATGTCGATTTTGATTTTATCACCGTTTTTAATAAGCCCGATAATACCGCCCTCAGGCGCTTCGGGGCAAATGTGTCCGATGCAAAGACCTCTTGTTCCGCCTGAAAATCTTCCGTCGGTAATTAAAGCACAAGATTTTCCAAGTCCCTTGCCCACTAAAAGCGAGGTTGGTGCAAGCATTTCACGCATTCCGGGGCCGCCTTTAGGGCCTTCGTTTCTGATAACAACGACGTCGCCTGCTACAACTTCATCGGTTTCAATTCCCTTCATTGCGTCTTCTTCTCTTTCGTAAACTCGTGCAGTACCTTCAAATTCAAAGACACTTTCATCAACGCCTGAAATTTTAACAACAGCCCCCAAAGGTGCTAAATTGCCGTGAAGAATTGCAAGACCGGGGTTTTTGGTAATCGGATTGTCAAAAGGTTTAATAACGTTATTATCTACCCAAGCCGAGTTAACTCTGTACTCAACCGTTTGTCCGACAACGTTTTTAGTATTTTTAAGCTCATCCGTATGACCCCAAATAGTCTTAAGTGCGCCTGAAATACCGCCTGCGTTGTCTAAGTCAGTCATTGTAAGAGTTGAAGACGGATCAAGTTTGATGATTTGAGGAATTTTAAAGCTTAATTCTTCAAAATCATCAAGAGTTAAGTTAATTCCCGCACTGTTTGCAATTGCAAGCAAGTGAAGAATTGAATTTGTTGAACCGCCCAAGGCTAAGTCAACAATTATCGCATTTCTTAGTGATTCGTAGGTAATAATGTCTTTTGGACAAATATTTTGTCTTACTAAATCCACAACTGCATAGCCTGATTCAAAAGCAAGTCTTCTTTTCTTTGAGCTTACGGCAGATGCCGTAGCGCAACCCTCTAAGCTCATACCCATAACCTCTGTTAAGCAGGCAAGAGTGTTTGCGGTGTATAATCCTTGGCAAGCTCCAAAAGTCGGGCAAGCGTAATGTTCCATTTCACAAAGTTTTTCAGCTGTAATTTCGCCCGCTCTAAAGCGTCCGACAGCTTCAGATGAGCCTCTTATAAAGGTTAAGGTTTCCCCTTTGCACTGACCTTCAAGCGAAGGCCCTGCCGTTACAACAATTGCGGGTATATTTAAGCGCAATGCCGCAATTAACATCCCGGGGGTAATTTTGTCGCAGTTTGTAAGTAAAACTATACCGTCAAGCTGGTGAGCTCCTGCAACAGCTTCAACGCAGTCTGCAATTAAATCACGGCTTGGCAGAGAATATCTCATTCCGCTATGACCCATAGCAATACCGTCGCAGATGGCAGGTGTGCCGAAAATGAAAGCCTGACCGCCATTTGAGTGAATACCTTTTTCAATTTGTCTTTCCAAATCTCTCATTCCGGCGTGTCCGGGGACTAAGTCTGAAAATGAGCTTGCAATACCGATAAACGGCTTTTTTATATTTTTATCGCTCAACCCGCCTGCATACAACAAGGCTCTGTGAGGCGCATGTGCTATACCTTCTTTAATTGCATCTGATTTCATTTTGTTCTCCTTTTTTTATAATTATACAAATTATTTTTTTATTTGTAAAAAAAAGTTCATATACTTAACTTTAAGCTTTAAAATTGTAATGTTTCATGAGAAAATCTGCACTGTAAGAACAATTTTAAAAAGGCTCACCCCAAATGTCTGAAATTAAGTCTATAATTCTTGCAGCAGGTAAAGGGACAAGAATGAAGTCCCAAAAGCCGAAGGTTTTGCATGAAATTTTTTCTAAACCGCTTGTAGGTTGGGTAATCGATGCTATTAACAATATTTTAGGCAAAGACAAAGTTGAAAATGTCGTTGTTGTCGGCTGCGGTTCAGACGAGGTGGAAAAATATCTTAAAAATTTTGACAATGTTTCTTGTGTTCTGCAAAAAGAACAGTTAGGAACGGGTCATGCGGTTTCAATGGCGCTTGATTATCTTAAAAATTACACAGGAACAGTTCTTGTTACCTGTGGCGACACTCCTTTGCTTAAGTCCTCAACTTTGGCAAAAATGATTGAATACCACGAGCAAGGCAATTTTGATGTTACCGTGATGAGTGCAATTTTGGACAATCCTTTCGGCTACGGCAGAATTGTAAGAGGTGCGTCGGGTAATGTAGATAAAATTGTCGAACAAAAAGATTGCAGCGATGCTCAAAAACAAATTAAAGAAATTAACGCCGGCGTTTACTGTTTTAATTGGGCTAGTGTAAAAAACTGTTTTAAAGAGCTTAAAAATGACAATGCTCAAGGGGAATATTACCTTACAGATGTTATCTTTTGGGCAAATTCAAAAAACAAAAGAACATCAGCCTTTACAATTGATGACGAAAATGAAATTTTAGGGATAAATTCAAGAGTTCAGCTGGCTCAAGCAACTCAAATTATGAAAAATGAAAAGCTCAACGAGCTTATGGAAAGCGGTGTTACGATTGTTGATGTTAATTCGACTTCAATTTCACCCGAAACGCAAATCGGCTCTGACAGCGTAATTTACCCTAATACATTTATTAACGGAAAAAATAAAATCGGTTCCAATTGTAAAATTGGGCCTTTTTCGCATTTTAGAGGAAATGTCGAAGTCGGCGATTATTCAAAAGTCGGAAACTTTGTGGAGCTGAAAAATGCCAAAGTAGGTTCTCACACAAATATTTCGCACCTAAGTTATGTCGGAGATGCCGAACTTGGCTCAAATATTAACATTGGTGCAGGTACAATTTTTGCAAATTACAACTCAATTACAAAAGAAAAGAAAAAATCATACTTAAAAGACGGTGTTTCAATCGGCTCAAACAGCGTTATAGTAGCACCTGTCGAGCTTGGCGAGAATGTTTTTGTGGGTGCGGGCAGCGTAATTACAAAAGATGTGGAAAAAGATTCGCTTGCACTTTCAAGATCACCACAAAAAGAATACACAGGCTGGGTTGAAAAACAAAAGAAATTACTAAACAAAGGAGATAAATAAAATGAAATTAGGGCTTGAAACTATGGAACAAAAAATTGATACGGTTTTGCCCACCCATGACATCAAACTTTTTTCAGGTCGTTCAAATCCGATTTTGGCACAAGAAATCGCACAATATCTTGGTACAACTGTCGAACCGATGATTATTAAAAACTTTTCAGACGGCGAGATTTATGTTCAAATTCAAGATTCTATCCGCGGTGATGATGTTTTTGTTGTTCAACCTGTTTGTAATCCCGTAAACGACAGTTTAATGGAGCTTTTAATTATAATCGACGCCTTTAAGCGTGCAAGTGCAAAAACAATTACTGCCGTTATTCCTTACTACGGATATGCTCGTCAGGACAGAAAAACTTCAGGCAGAGAAGCAATCACAGCTAAACTTGTTGCGGATTTATTAACAACGGCAGGTGCAAACCGTGTTCTTGCAATGGATTTGCACACAGGTCAAATTCAAGGTTTCTTTAACATTTTGGTTGACCACATTTATTCAACCCCTGTACTTGTTGACTATATTAAAAATCTAAATATACCTTCAGATGTACTTATGGCGGTTTCTCCCGATACAGGCGGTGTTCAAAGAACTCGTTCTTTTGCAAAAGCGCTTAACTGTCCTTTATCAATTATCGATAAACGCCGTGATAAGCACAATGTGGCAATAGCAGACCATGTAATAGGTGATGTTAAAGGCAAAGTCTGCGTTATGTTCGATGATATGATAGATACCGCAGGAACAATTTGTGAAGCTGCTAAGTTGCTTATAAGAGAAGGTGCAAAAGAAGTTTACGTTTGTGCTTGCCACCCTGTATTCTCGGGCCCTGCACTTCAAAGACTTGATGAAGCACCGATTAAAGAGGTTATTGTTACAAACACAATTCCTTTAAGAAACGAATTCATTCCGACAAAAATCACTCAACTTAGCATTGCACCGCTTTTGGGTGAAGCAATTTCAAGAATTCACGATGATAAGAGTGTTTCTTCATTGTTTGGTTTTGAAAAGGAATATAAAAATTAATGCTCAACGAAGAGTTAAAAAAGCTTGAAAAAGAGGTGCACAGCTGTAAAGCTTGCCCTCTTTTTGAGTCCAGAATAAATACGGTATTTTCTGACGGTTCAAGCAGTGCAAAAATAGTTTTAATAGGCGAAGCCCCAGGTGCCGATGAGGATAAACTGGGCAAACCCTTTGTAGGTAGAGCAGGGAAGCTTTTAGACGAGCTTTTAAAATTGGCGGAAATTAACAGGCAAGAGGATTTATATATTATAAACACTCTTAAATGCAGACCGCCGCAAAATCGAAAGCCAAAAAAAGAAGAAAAACTTGCTTGCGAAAAGTTTTTAAAAAAACAAATTGAGCTTGTAAACCCAAAGGTAATAGTACTTTGCGGTGCTACTGCAATGGAGAGTTTTTTGGATAAGAGTTTGAAAATCTCAAAAGTGAGAGGAAGTGTTTTTGAAATTGAAAACAGAAAATTTGTCCCGATTTTTCATCCCTCTTACCTTCTTAGGCAACATTCAAAAGAAGAAAATGCTCCAAGAAGTTTAACGGTTAAAGATTTAAAAATGATAAAAAAAATGACCCTATTTTAGGGTCATTTTAGTTTTACATATCTTCTTCCGTTTGCTCGTCTTCTTCTACTTCAAACTGCCAGTAATGTTCGTTTGGAATAACCATATCGCCTGTAACAAGCACGTAGATGACGTCATTTGGGTCTAAGTTATATTTTACAAGCGGAGCAAGTTTGTTTGTGTATTTAACTAAAAATTCACCTTTTGTAAGCTCTTTTCTGCCTTCAAAGTAGTTTTCTTTTACAACATCTTTTTTATTTGAGCTTCTGGTTGTTACAATTTTACCTTTGTCTGTTGTGTATGCTACACCGCCCATTTCGTGGCTTATTCCGTTAGGAAGGTAAAATTTTCTTATAACAATTAAATTTTTGTCTTTTTTGTGTCTAAAAGGTGTATAAGTAAGCTTTTGAACGTCTGCTACAAATTTTGTTCCCGCAGGGTACAAAAAAGCACCTTCTTGAGTGTGAACATCTGCGGGTGCTACAAAAACAATTTGGTCGCCGACTTCAAGCTTTTTTGAATCAACTTTTTGCTCAGGTCTTACAAGAATAACGTTACCTGCTTCAATAACCATTTTAGTGTTATAAATGCCAACAGTGTTTCTTGGCGCGCCTTCAACAAGTTTTAGAGTGTTTGTACCCAAAAACTCGGTTTGAGTTTTTTCAACTGTTTTTTTGTATTTTTCTTCAACGATACTTAAGCTTTTTTCTACTCTTTCCAACAAATAAGCAGCTTCTGCACGAGTAAGTTTGTCGTTTGGTCTTAAACGATTTGGATCGGGGTAATTAACATAAAGATTGTTCATAACATTTTTTATGTAGCAGTAATTTGCCCAGTTTGGAATTTCATCTTTATCTTCAAATTGGTCTAATACGCTTACATCACCGAAAAAGCCCTTTGTAACGTTTGCGATAATTGCATTTGCTTCGCAGCGGATAATTTCTTGTTCCGGTTTAAAAGTGTAATCAGGGTAACCTGTTATAAGTCTTAATTGCTCAGATGTTAAAATGCTCTCATCGTAATTAGTTTGAGGGGTTACATCTTTAAATTTTGTTTCGCCCGTAGCTACATCAGAGCTTTTCATAACTTTTAAAAGAGAGTGTACAAATTCTGCCCTTGTAAGACCTTCGTCCGGTGCAAAGTTGTAACCGCTTTTAAAACCCATATAGCCTTTGTTTAATGCGTTTGCAATTTGTGCTGCTGCCCAGTGAGTGTTTGAAACATCCTCTACTTCAAGAGAATAAGCAATGTTAGCACCCAAAAGCATTAAAGCTGTGGCAAATAAGCAAATTATTTTTTTCATATTTCAGCCTCATTCTACTCAAAACCTAAGTAAATTCTACACTAATGAGCCCTCAAAAGCAAATATGCTCTATATTTTACTTATAATTTCTTTATAATCTATATCCAAACACTCGCTTCCTTCGCAGTTGTAGCCCCTTTTGTGCCACAAGCACGGACGGCAGGGAACATTGTTTTTAATTACGATAAAATTTTCATCCTTGGGAAGCAATTTTTCTTCATTTGTAGGGCCGAAAATTGCAAAAGTTTTTACTTTAACTCCTACTGCCACGTGCATTGGAGCTGAATCGACACAAATTGCCGCTTTTGCTTTTGCAAAAAAGTTTGCCATATCCAAAAGGCTTTTCGTTTTGTTAAAATAGTTTACAAAATTTTTATGATTTGAGATTTCTTTATTTTCGATTATTTTTTCAATTAAGTCTTTATCGTCTTTTGTACCGAAAAGCACAACTTTTTCGCCTTTTTCAAGTAATTCTTTAATAAGGTTTTCCCAAAAATTTAATTTCGGACATTTAAAAATATTTTTTGAAATGCTCATTTTGCTCACCCCCGGATGAAGTGCGATAAATTCACCTTCAAATAGTCCTTCGGGCAAGTTGTAATTTTTATCACAGCAAATTTCAGGGTTTTTATACTCAACTTCACAAACAGGTGAAATTAAGTCGTGATACATCTTTGCGGCATATTGGTTTTCTTTGAGTTCAACTTTGAAATCAAGCAGATTTGAAGTCTTTGAAACGTAGCCGATTTTTGTTTTTATTCCCGTTAAAAACAGCATTATTGCAACCAAAGGCGACTTGCCGCTTGAGATAACCAAATCAAAATTTCTTTTTCTGACATTTAAAATAAATTTAAGGGTATTAAAATATTTTTTAAATTTTCCCTCTTTAATATCGACTTTAATAAGCTCGTCTATATACGGGCAAAGTTGGCTGATAGAGCCGCTTCTTGGCTCAAGTGCAAGGGTAATTTTTGCTTCTTTAAATTTTGTTTTAAGGCTTTTTATGACAGGCATAAATAAAATTTCATCACCTATTCCGCCCCAGTTTATTAAAAGTATATTCTTGTAATCTTTTTGCACTTCTTGCCCCTTTTTAAATTTACTTCTTTTTAATTTTATAATAAAATAATTTTATGAGCGAATTAACTTTAAATTATACGGGGATTGGCTCTGTACCGCTTAAGGGCGACGGAGCAGCACAAAAAGCACTGGATTTTATTTTTGATGAGTTTAAGTCTGTTCCGTTCTGGCCGCAGTTGCCACATCTTTCACCTTATGAGGATATGGTTTTTCAGTTCACTCAAAACCTTGCAGGGCTTACATTCAGCGACGATAAGTATTTTTTAAACCCTGAAAGCGAAGAGTTTTTCACTCAATTAGAAGAATTATTTTTCGACTATGAAACAGTCGTTTCATCCTCCGATCTTCTTGAGTGCGAAGAAATTTTGGATAAATACGCAATTAAAGAGCCGAATTCGGCTGCAATTAAGCCTTTTATAGAACGACTTAAAAACTTTAAGCCTGATTTTGTGAAAGGTTCGATTACAGGCCCGTTTACTTTTTCAACTTCAATTAACGATACAGAGGGTAAATGTGCCTATTATAACGAAGTTTTAAGGGATGTTTGTACAAAAACCCTTTCACTAAAAGCACTTTGGCAGGTTAAAGAGTTCAAAAAGGCCTCACCTTGTGCTAAAGCAATAATTTTTATGGACGAGCCTTCAATTTCACAAGTCGGCTCTTGTGCATTTTTATCTGTTGAAAGTAAAGACGTAATTGAGCTTTTAAGCACAATTTCAGCGGACTTAAAGAAATTCGGTGCGCTTTGCGGTATTCACTGCTGCGGAAAAACGGATTGGGAAATTGCACTCTCTTGCGGTGTTGATATTGTTAATTTTGACGCATATTTTTACGCTCAAAGCGTTGCAAATTTTGCCCAAGCGGCAAAGAAATTTATGGAAAAAGGCGGCATTTTTGCTTTTGGCATAGTTCCTACCCTTGATAAAGAGGCTCTTGAAGTTCTTGAAATAAATTCTTTGGAACAAAAATTTAACGATGCCATAAAATGCTTTTTAAACAAGGGTTTTGACAAAATTGAGCTTTTAAAACATACCTTTATCACTCCAAGCTGCGGTTGCGGTTCTTTGGATGAAAAAGGAGCTCTGAAGGCGCTAAAACTTACGTCTGAATTGTCTTTGAGGTTAAAAGAGGAGTATAATCTATGACCCATACTCTTGCACTCTTAGGCAAAGGCGGAAGCGGTAAAACAACCTTGGTAAGAGCTTTTTGCTCACTTATAAAAGAATATTTTCCAACTTCTTCAATCTTACTTGTGGATAACGACTTATCAGTCGAGCTTGCCTCAAGTTTTGGCTTGAAGTCAAGAAATACAATATACGGGATACGCTCGGGCAAACACGAGTATAAAACGGGCATTCCCGAAGGGATGACAAAACAAGAGTACATTGAATGGGCGCTAGAGGACATCTTGGAAGAGGTGGACGATAATGTTGATATTATTGTTTCTTGGTTTGTCGCGTCAAAGGATTGTCGCTGCCCTATTACCAAACAGATGAACGATGCTTTGGTAAAACTAATTGACAGATACGACTTTGTTATTTTTGATTCGGAATTTGACCTAAAATACCTTAATTTACTTGTCGATTACCCGATTGATACCTCAATAATCGTTGCTAATCCTGTTCAGAGGTCTATTCACCTTGCGGGAGAAATTTATGAATTTTCAAAAAAATACGCAGCTGACGGGCAATTTGGCGTTATTTTAAACAAAGCTAAAAAAGAAAGTTTGAATAAATTTGTTGAGCAAATTAACTCTGATAATTTGAATTTGCTTGGAATTATTGACGACTTTGGCGAAGATGTAAGCTACGACAAGGTAAAAGAGCAAATCAAAGACTTTTATCCTCGTTTAAATCTTCCGCAGGAGGGTTCAATAAATGGCTGAAATTATTGACGGTAAGGCAGTTGCGGCAAAAATTACCGAAGAAATTAAGCAAAAAGTTCAAACATTGACGAAAAAGCCCACACTTGCGGTAATTCTTGTCGGCTCTGACGCTGCTTCTGAAATTTACGTTAAAAATAAAGAAAAAAAAGCAAAAGAAATCGGTTTTAATTCAAAAACTTACCGATTGGATGAAAATACATCCGAAAATGAGCTTAGGGACTTGATTATAAGCCTTAATGAAGATGAAAATGTTTCGGGAATTCTTCTTCAGCTGCCCTTGCCAAAACACTTAAACGGCAAGGATTTCATAGAACTAATCGACCCAAAAAAAGATGTTGACGGATTTCACCCGATAAATATGGGCAAACTTTTGACAAATTCTTCTCCTAATGCCGTTTCATGCACTCCAAAGGGCGTTATGAGGCTTTTAGAAGAGTATAATATTTCGCTTGAGGGTAAACTGGCAGTTGTAATCGGGCGTTCGAATATGGTTGGAAAGCCTTTAAGTGTGCTATTAGGGCAGAAAAACGCAACAGTTATTTGTGCTCATTCAAAAACAAAGGATTTAGAAAAAATCACTTCGCAAGCGGATATAATCCTTAGTGCCACGGGCAAAAGCGGACTAATTAAAAAGAATTTTGTAAAATCAGGAGCCGTTGTCATAGACATTGGTATTTCAAGGGATAAAGACGGAAAAATCTCCGGAGATGTCGATTTTTCAGACATTGAGCCGATAGCATCCTACATCACCCCTGTCCCGGGCGGAGTTGGGCCAATGACAATTGCAATGCTTATGGAAAATACTTTGGAGCTTTATTTAAAAAATGCAAAACTTTAGAGGTACATTCGTTAACAAACACCGAGATGCTTGGGTTGAGGTTAATTTAGGCAATCTTGAAAATAATATTAATGAGATAAAAAAACATGTTCAAAGCGGGGGAAAAACCCCAAAAATGCTTGCGGTAATTAAAGCAGACGCATACGGACACGGCTCAATTATGTGCGCCCCTACGCTTTTGGCGTGCGGAATATCCTATTTTGGCGTTGCAAGTGTGGATGAGGCTCTTGAGCTAAGGCAAAATAAAATCACTGTGCCGATTTTGGTCCTTGGTTCAGTTCCGATTTGGGCCTATGAGGTTGCAATTCAAAACGACATTGAAGTTTCGATTTTTACTTATGAACATTTAGAAGCTGCAAAGTTAATTTCAGAGCGACTTTCAGGCAAAAAGTTAAAAGCACACGTGAAAATTGATACGGGTATGAACAGAATCGGAATTAACCCAAAAGATGCTCTTGAGTTTATAAATAAGGCTCAAAAAGCTGATTATATTGATTTAATAGGTGTTTTTACCCATTTTGCGGATATTGAATCCGATGAAATAACAAACAAACAAATTGAAAATTTCAAATATGTAATAGATAACATTGACAGAGAAAATTTAATTATACACTGCTCAAATTCCGCTGCCAGCTTGTGTTATGACGAACTAAAATATGATATGGTACGTCTTGGAATAATTTTGTACGGCTTGACCCCTCTAAGTTATGATTTAGAGCCGAAATTTGCCTTGCCTAATTTGGCTCAGGTAATAGGACTAAAGGGCAGAATTACAAATATCCATGAAATTCAAGCAGGACAAGGCGTAAGCTATGGTCATAAATTTATTGCAAAAGAAACAACAAGAATTGCAACTATTCCAATCGGCTACGCAGACGGGGTTTCTCGCTCGCTTTCGGGGAAAATTAAAGCAAGCTTGAACGGCAAAATAATTAATCAAATAGGCAGAATTACCATGGATCAAATGATGTTTGATATTGGTGATATTGAGGCGTCAGAAGGCGATATAATAACGCTTTTGGGCAAGGATGATTACGGAAATTTCTTTAGTATTGACACTTGGGCAAAAGAGTTGAATACTATTAACTATGAGCTTACATGCAGGCTTAAAGTGCGTCTGCCGAGGATTTACGTTAGATAAGAGGAAAAAATGACAAATAAAACACCGCTTTATGATGAGCATATTAAACTTGGGGCAAAAATGGTTGAATTTGGCGGTTGGGATATGCCGATTCAGTATTCTTCCATTTTAAAAGAGCACGAAAACACACGCAAAAACGTTGGTATATTTGACGTTTCGCACATGGGGCAAGTTTTTGTTTCAGGCAAGGATGCTCTTAATTTTTTGCAAAAAATCGTTCCGCAAGATGTTAAAAAATTTAGCGAAAACCACGCTCACTACTGCCAATTACCCAATTTAGAAGGCGGTTTGATTGACGATTTAATAATATACAAATTAAAAGAAAAATATTTGATTATAGTCAATGCTTCTCGCCAAGAAGTTGATTATGATTGGTTTTTAGAAAATGCAAAAGGCTTTGACGTAAAACTTGAAAATAAATCAAACGAATTATCAATGATTGCGCTGCAAGGTCCAAAAGCGTATAAACTCCTTGCCTTATGCGGAATAGAAGAGGATTTGCAGCCAGAATTTTTTACAATTTCAAAAGCAAAACTTTTTGACCTTGATGTTCTAATTGCAAGAACAGGCTACACGGGCGAAGACGGGTTTGAAATTATCCTTGAAAACTCTTCTGCTCCTTTTGTTTGGCAAAAATTAATCGAGCTGGGTAAAGATTTTGAAATTATGCCGGTGGGTCTTGGGGCAAGAGATACCCTAAGGCTTGAGGCTGCACTTTGCCTGTACGGTTCAGATATTGACGAGAAAACTACCCCTCTTGAGGCGGATTTAGGCTGGTCTGTTCCAAAAGACAAGGTCGAAGATTACAACGGAAAAGAGCTTATAATGGCGCAAAAACTGGGCAAAGCTCCTCTTCGAAAAAAACTTTTTGCGTTTGAAATGCAAGACAGAATTATTGCTCGACACGGGGCAGAGGTTTATATTGATGGAATCAGCTCAGGCGTTGTAACTTCGGGCTCAATTTCGCCGACACTTGGCAAAAACATCGGTCTTTGCTTGATTTCCTTTGATAAACTAAGCGAAAATTTAGCAACATCGCTTAACACAAAAGAAAAAAGTATTGGCATGGACATACAAATTATGGTAAGAAATAAATTGTACAATGCGAAAATAGTTAAAAAACCCTTTGTCGAGAAGAAATACAAAAAATAGGAGATTAAATGACACAAACACCACCCGAAGGGATTTTATGTTCAAAAAGCCACGAATGGATGCTTGAAGAAGGCGATTTGGTTAAAATCGGTTTGACAGATTATGCCGTTGAACAGTTGGGCGACATCGTTTTTGTTGAATTGCCCGAAGTTGGGGCCGAATTTTCAAAAGGCGAAGTTTTTGCCACAATTGAATCTGTTAAGGCCGCAAGTGAAATCTATATGCCTGTTTCAGGCAAGGTTGTAGAAGTAAACGAAGAGTTAATCAACGCACCCGAGCTTGTAAATGAAGATGTTTGGGGCAAGGGCTGGCTTATTAAAGTTGAGTCAAACAGCTTGCAAGAAGACACTTTAGGACTTTTAGAATACGAAGATTATCAAGAAGAAGTTTCATAATGAATTTTGAAGCATTAAGTGATTCAGACAGATTGGAAATGCTCAAAAGCATTGGCATAGGCTCGCTTGACGAGTTATTTTGCCTTGTTCCGAATATTGCAAAAATTCAGGATTTTAAACTGAATGAGCCTATAAGCGAGCTTGAGGCTCAAAAACGTTTTAAGAAAATTTCAAAGAAAAACAACACTGACTACGTTTGTTTTCTTGGCGGCGGGGCATACAAAAAATTTATTCCTTCCGCGATTCCTTATGTTTCAAGCCGTTTTGAATTTTTATCTGCCTACACGCCTTATCAGGCGGAAATTTCGCAAGGTACTTTGCAGATAATGTATGAATTTCAAAGTATGATTTGCAATCTTGTAGGTCAAGATGTTTCTAACGCATCGGTTTATGACGGTGCAAGTGCTTGTGCTGAGGCTATTTTAATGGCTTGCAGAATTACAAAAAAACAAAAAGCTTTTGTGGATGAAAATATTAATCCGAATTATCTTGAGGTGATTAAAACTTACCTTTATGGGGCAGATATTGAACTTATAGTTGCAAAAGACTCTAATGACGAGGATTTGGCTTGCAAACTGTATCAAAGCCCGAACTATTTTGGCGAAATTGTTCAACCGCCTAAAAAAACAGGCAAAGAGCTTATTATTGCCTCTGTTAATCCCTCTTCTTTAGCGCTTTTTGAGCCGCCTAAGGTAGATATAACAGTCGGCGACATTCAAACTTTGGGCTTAAACTTAAACTTTGGCGGTGCTTGGGGCGGCTTTATTGCTTGCAAAGACGAGTATAAAAGGCAGTTAGCAGGCAGAATTGCAGGTAAAACCCTTGATAAGGACGGAAATACTGCCTATGTTTTAACCCTTCAAGCACGTGAGCAGCACATAAGAAGAGAAAAAGCGACGAGCAACATTTGCTCTAATCAGGCACTTTGCGCTCTTTGTGCAAATTTGTATTTAAGTTTAATGGGCGAAAAAGGTTTTCGTGAAGTTAATTTAATGTCTTATAAAAATGCTCATAAGCTTGCTTTGGGGCTAAAAAACAAGGGTTATAAGATTTTAAACAATACCTTTTTTAACGAATTTGTTTTTGAACTTGGGGAAGAAAATTCCGACGATTTTATTTCAAGGATGAAAAAACAAGGAATTTTAGCGGGCATAAAACTTGATGATAAGAAAATTTTATGTGCGGCAACCGAACTTAATACAGATGATGAAATTGAAAAATATTTAAGCTATGTGTAAGGATATAATTGGCTTTTGGGGATATCCGCATCCTGATATAATTCAAAAAGCAAAAGACGAATATAAAAATGCACTTTGGATTGATTTAGACATTAACTACGGCTATAAAAGCTCAAAAATCACTCCTGACGCTTATTGCGGTATTATAAAAAATATTTTTGACAACGCATATTTTTTAAAAGACAGGCTGATAAAAATTTTGGCAGGTGTCGGAAAAGACAAGTGCGATGCGGGTTTTTTTGCTGCGCATATGCTAAAAAAAGAGGGCTTTGAGGTTGAAATTTCTTACTTTGAAGATGCAAAACCCCTAAGCTCGCTCCCTGATTTGCCGATTTGTACAAGCAATTTGCCCTTAAAGGAAAAAATTGAAAAAATAACGCTGAATATAATTGAAAACAAAGACTATTCTCATCTTGAAAAATCCAAGCCCCGCTTTGGTTTTTGGGGTGTTCCGCCAAATGATTTGAAAATTTTGGATTTATTCCCAAATGATACCCACATTTTTGGCTGGACAAGATGCGTTGAGGCGAAAAACCCCGCAAATGTTGAACTTGAGATGTTTGTTCAAGAGGATTTGCCCACTGTCTTTTTTGCTCAAACTTTTTGCCAGAAAACTCTTTTGGCTAAATATTTAGCGGCAAAATACAACGGTCTTTATATAGACATAGACTGCATTCCCACAAATTCAGCCTATGCAAAAATAGAAGCTTTTTTGAGGTTGAGATGACAAATTCAAAATTCTACATCGACGCCGGTACAACCTGGTCAAAAATTTTAGAAATTCAACCTGACGGCAAAAGGGTTTATAGTGTTCATAAAACCGCTGTTGCAAGGACTTTTGAGCATAATTACATAAAAGTTACGGGTCATACCACAAATAAATTTGCAAAAAATTACGAAAATGAGGTTGTGGCGCTGGCTTTGGGGTCAAAAAAATATTTAGAAGATGATTTTGTTGCGCTTGATTTAGGTTCAAGAGATATAAAATGGGTAAAATACAAAAACTCAAAATTTTCCGATATGGACTGGAATTCAAGCTGTGCAAGTGCGACAGGTGCAACAATTGAAATGCTCCTAAAATTTTACGATGTTAAAGTTGAACAGTTAAAATTCAGTGAAGAAAAATACCCCATAACCTGTGGTATATTTGGCTTAGAGAAAATTATGGACGATGTTTCAAAAGGGCTTGAGCCAAGCGTTGCAATTTCAAAATTTATTCACGGCATTGCATTTAATGCATACAACTTTACTAAAAACCCTAAAAAAATCTGTATTTCAGGCGGTTTTTGCGAAAATCCCTGTTTTATCGAAAGTCTTAAAAATTACTGTGAAGTCTTGCCCCTTGGGCGTTTTGTCCTTGTTGACGGTCTTGCTTTACAAGAATAATTTTTAATATAAAATTTAGGTATGAATTTGAGGATTTTATTAACGGTACTTTTTGTTTGTGTGCAATTTTTTGCATATAGTGCCTATTGCGCTCAAAACAGCGAAGAGCACCCTTTAACTTATAAAAATTCTCAAAATATTTTAATTGATTATACTAAAAACGGAATGTTGAATAAATCCTCAAATGATTCGCATTTTGTTATTCAAAACCTTTCTCAAAAGTTTATTTATAACCAAAGAACCCAGAATAATTTTTTCTTTAGTTCTTATGTACCGAATTTCTTCTCAGTTCAATATTTTGCTCTGATAAAATACATACACAACAACTCCAACCTAAAAGAGCAAAATACCTTTATTGCCTATCAAACGGAAATTAATCGAAGAGCCCCTTAAAACCTTTATTTAACATTTTTAGTTTAGTTAAATAAAGGAGAATAATAATGGAAAATATTATGTCTGCCCTAACTGACGGGGTAATTATCACTCTTGTGGGTATGTTCGTTGTATTCGTTTTTTTAACAATCATGGTTTATGCGATGAACATTACAACATGTATAGTTAATTACTTAAACGAAAAATTCCCGCCCGTACAAAAAGAAGTTCAACCTCAAAAGAAAAAAGCTTCTGTCGGCGAAGAAGAACTTGTTGCAGTTGCGATTGCTTCAATCCTAAACAGGCAAAGGGGGTAAGTAAATGGAATTTTTACATACCTTTGTGGCATCTCATGCCGTTATTTTGAGTGCCACTTTGCTAATTTTGGCATATATTTTTATAGCCCTTGAAAAAATTCCTAAAGTAACGATTGCGCTAATCGGTGCAACAATTGCAATTATTTTAGGTCTTGTAAGCCAGACAAAAATGCTTGACGGGGCAATAAATCCGCACTATTTCATTAACTTTGTGGACTTTAACGTAATCTTTTTGCTTGTTTCAATGATGATAATCGTTGCAATCACTACAAGGAGCGGTGTTTTTACTTGGATAGCAAATGAGCTTTTGAAATTTTGCAAAGGTCATCCCGTTAAAATTTTATTTGCGTTAGGTATTTTTACCGCAGCTGTAAGTGCGCTTTTAGACAACGTTACAACAGTAATTTTAATTTTGCCCGTAACTTTTGCAATTGCAAAAAAAATGGACATAAACCCTATTCCTTACTTGATTGTGGAAATTTTCTCATCAAACATCGGTGGAACAGCTACCCTAATCGGTGATCCGCCAAACATTATAATAGGTTCAGCGGCGGGCTTTAGCTTTATGGACTTTATTAATGAACTGACTTTAATTGTTGCAATAATTTTAGTTGCGGTACTTTTTGTTATGTACTTATTGTTTAAAAAGCACCTTGTAACAACTGAAGAAAAAATGGCACAAGTAGCTCAAATTGACAATTCAAAAACAATTGAAGATATTCCTTTGTTAATAAGAAGCTTGACTGTTCTGTTTCTTGTAATTTTGGGCTTTGTGCTTCATGACAAAATTCACTTGGAAACAAGTGTTGTAGCTATGCTTGGAGCAAGCATACTTTTACTTTTCGAAAAACCGCATGAAATTTTAAAAGATGTTGAATGGAACACAATTTTCTTCTTCATCGGTTTATTTGTCATAATCGGTGCACTAGAGGCTTCAGGCGGCATCAAACTTATGGCACAATGGCTGATTGACGTAACAGACGGTTCTCAAGCTATGACATGCGGCTTTGTGCTTTGGATTTCGGGAATTTTATCCGGTGTAATCGACAACATTCCTTACACTGCTACAATGGCACCTTTGATTGTCGAAATTCAAAGAGAATTGGGCGCTCAATATGCTTATCCGATTTGGTGGTGCTTATCTTTAGGCGCATGCTTAGGCGGAAACTTAACCATAATCGGTGCTGCGGCAAACGTTTATGTTTCTGAAAACGCTGCAAACAAAGGCTACCCGATTGGATTTTTGTACTTTATGAAATACGGTGTTTTGTGCGTAACAACTTCACTGCTTTTAAGTACAGTTTATATCTACCTTAGATTTTTAAGATAGAAAGGCTTTAATTTAATGGAAAAATTCAAACATAATAATAAAGATGTATTAATCGGCTTAGTAATGTTCATCTTAATGGTGGTGTTTATGGCTGTTTTGTCGCATCTTTTAAATTAATTTAGTTATTCATAATATCGTTCGGGAGCAATAAGCTCCCTTTTTTTGTATAATATTCGTATGAAAAACGCAAAAAAATTTATTACAAATGATGGCTCAATAGGCTTGTATAACGAGGAATTGGACGAAATTTACCACTCAAAAGACGGGGCGCAAAAAGAAAGTATAGAAAAATTTATCATCCCGAGTAATTTTGAACAAAGAACGAAAAGTTCAAACAGCATAAGGCTTTTGGATATATGTTACGGGATAGGGTATAATTCTAAAAATGCACTTTGTTTTTGGGAAAATTGCGATATTTATATTGACGCAATTGAGTGGGACAAGGAATTAGTCGAAATTTCCCCGCAAATTGACTTTATTGAGCCAAAAATTAATGAATTTTTGGCAGGCAAAAGGACTTTGGGCAACTCGAAAATTAATTTTTTTATTGAGGATGCAAGAAAAGTCGTAAAAAGTTTAGCCGAGCCTTACGATGTTATTTTTTTAGACGCTTTTGCCCCAAATAAGCTTCCTACCCTTTGGAGTGTGGAGTTTTTTTGTGAATTAAAAAGGCTTATGAAAAAAGATTCAATTCTAACCACTTACTGCTCGGCTCAAAGTGTAAGAAAGGCAATGGATTTAGCCGGTTTTAAATTGGGCAAATTTTTAGATGATAAAAATCATTCTTATGTAACTGTGGCTTCTTTGGATGAGAGTTTAATTTTAAACCCGCTTGATGAATATGAAATCGGGCTTATGAATACAAAAGCAGGAATACCTTACAGGGACAAGGGTTTAAACCACAGCGCAAGTGAAATCTTTGAACTTAGAGAAACAGAATTTAAAAATTCAAAGTTAATCGGAGCAAGCGCGTACATTAGACAAAATAAAAACTATTCATCAATGTAGGCAACAATTTTTTCCATGTAGTTTTGAATTCTGTCAATTTTATCTTCAAGATTATCCATTCTTTTTGCAATATTTTTTGTCTGTTTCATATTTTCATATGCAACATCAATAAAGTTGGCAGGGTCAAACTCACCATTTTGCTTTTGCATAAGTGCGTTTAATTTTTCATTTAATTCATGAAGATAAGCAAGTTGTTTTCTTCCGGTGCCATCGTCTCTTATGGGCGCTGTGGCTGTTTTTTCAGAGTGAACAAGACGTGTTTTAATTTCTTCAACACTCATTCTCTCAGCGTTTTCAACCTGTTGGGCTAAAACACCAAGCTTTTGAGTAGCGCCTTTAAGCCAAGTATTAAGGCGAACCATCTGCCCTTCAAGCGAACGGTTTATTCTGTTGTTTTCAATATTTATGTTTTTAATTTCGATTAATCTGTTGATAAATTCTTTGTAGTTTTCGCCTCTAAAGTTTTTCTCAATTATCAATCTTAATTTTGCAATGTCAGATTCGATGTCCTGCATTGAGTATGTGTAGTTTGTTTCTTCGTTAGGTGAAGCGATTTTTGCTATATTCGTATTAATTTTTTCAATATTATCTGAAGCGTCTGAAAGTACGTTTTCAAACTTATCTTCCAAATCGCCGATTTGGTTTTGAATGCATTCTTTTAAATCTTCGCTTAAATTGTTTTTAAGATATTCAACATTTGCAAGATATTCATCAATTTTTGTCAAATATTCGCTGACATCTTGCGGTTCTTTTTTATCTTGCGGTACTTCTTGTTGGGCAATGCTTACGCTGTCCAGTTTTTCACCAAGTGCGTCAACTTTAAGCGAAATTTCATTGTCGTTATTTTGAATTTCTTCAAGAAGTTCTTTTGCGTTGTGAATTTGCTGTTGGCTGGCATGTTCGATTTTCTCTAAAATGCTGCTAACAACTTCAAAAATTGCATTTTCCGTATTTTCAGAATCGTTTTTAATTTGCGTTGCAAGAACTTTGTTGATTTTTTCTTCTATAATTGCAAAGTCAGATTTATTATTTTGAGTGTTGCCCAAAATACCTTCTAAAATGTCAGTTTTGACTTTACTGATGCTCTCTTGCAGGTCAATTCCGTTTTGCCTTATTACATCCGAAATTTTATTAAAAGAATTTTCACTTGCCGAAGCAATGCTTGCCTCGATGCTTGAAACCTTGTTTGCAAAAGAGTTTTCATAATTATCAATTCTGTTTAAAAATTCTTCTAAAGCATTTGAATAATTTTCAAATTCACCGGAAATATTTGAATTTACATTTTCGACACTTTCAATTAAGTGATTTGAAAGGGTCTGTAAATCTAATTTTATTTCGCCTAAAGACTCTTGGTATGAAGTTTTTAGCTCCTCTTGAACCTTTACGGTAGTGTTCAGAAGACTTTCGTTAATTGTGTCTGTTATTTCAATAAAACTTTCTTTGAGCTCTTCAAAACTCTTTATGTTTTCAATTACAAGATTGTTTTTAAATTCGTCCAATCTTTCAGAAATTTCGGGAATAAATTCTTTAAAGCTTACAATAGCCTCTGCACCTGTGCTTTGGCAAATATCTTGAAGCTCTTTTTTAATTTGTTCAAATGAAGTTAAAAGTTCTTGGTTTGTTCCGTTTATATTTTCTTTAATTTCATTCAGTTTTTCTTCAAATTTAGCCTCTTCAAGCTCCTGTAAAGTCTTTTGAATAGGTTCTTGAAGTCTGCTCAAATTATCATTTAGGGTTGTTGAAATTTCGTTTTTGTATGTGTATAAATTTTGTGAAGAATTTTTTATCTCGCTTTTTAAGCCTTCAACGGCGTTGTTTAAGCTTTGTGCGGTATTAAAATCTTTTTCGCTTATAATTCTGTCAACATCTGAAAATTTAGCATTTATAAGGTTAATTGCATCTTGGAAAGACTGCTTTGTTATTGCGTTGATTGAGTTTTCAATATTTTTAATTTGAGATAAAGTTTCGTTTTTGGGTAAAGTGCTTATATCGGACTTAATTTGTTCCAGTTGATTTTTAAGAGCTTCAATGTTTTGATTAACTTTTTGTGATTTATCAGAAAAATCTGCGCCGATTGTTTCGGATAATTTGTTCACTTGAGTGTTAATGTAGTTAATTCCTTCGCTCAATCCGTTCGTATGCTCAAAAACTTCATCTTTAATGCTGTCATCAATTAAAGTTTTTAATTGAGTCATGTTCTCTTGAATTTTTGAGATAAGTTCTTTTTTATTTGCTTCATTCTGCTCGCTTAATCTTGCGGTACTTTCTCTAAGCTCATTTTTAAGGTTATTAATGTTTTCTATTTTGGCGTTTTGATTAACTTTTTCTTCAACATTACTTATGGCATCAAGAGTTTTTTGAGTATTTTGGTTAGAATTTTGGTTTATATCTTCCTTAGCACCTTTAGCCTGTTCGCTAAGAGAGTATATTTTCTCGGCTATTTCGTTAATTTCATCCTTTGTTGAGGTTTTTGAAATTTCTTGGTTGAATCTGTTAAAGGTGTCTTTTAGGTTTTTAATTTCGCCTATACTTTCTTTAAAAGCACTTTCTTTTTGTGAAAAAGCATCTACAAGCCCTGTTAAGTCTTGATATTTATGATCAATGATTGCAAGAGCGGAAATGATTGAGTTTACGTTTCCGTTTATTGTATCAAGCTCGTCTTGAATGTTTGAAACTTCTTCTTTTGTGTTATATGCCTTAATTTGGTTAAGAAAATCCGCAAAATTTTTGTTAAGAGTATTTGTGATATTTTCAAAACCACGGCTAAAGTTGGTGAAATCAGTGCTTAATTTAATAATTTCGTTTGCGAAATTTGTTGTTTTATTTGAATTAAAGCTTGAAGAAAGTTTTTGTATGGCAATTTCCTGATTGCTCAATTTTTGAAACATTGAGCTTACTTCGTTTAAAATTTTCCCTACATCATTTGATATTTGGTAATTTTGAGAATCTTTTGCACTTTGTTTAACAAGATTTTCAAAATTCCAAAGTTGTTGAGAAATTTCGTGGTGCTTATCTTCAAGGGTCTTTTTAGTTTCGTTAACAATTATGTTTAAAAGTTTTTGAATGTTTGCATCGTTTGAATTTTCAAACTTTTGAGCAAGACTTGTCATAAGGTTATTAATTTCACTTTGAGAGAGTGCAGGCCTTGAATAAAGATTTTTGACCACTTCTGTAAGTTGCTCTATCCTGATTTCTAAATTCTCCGCCATAAACCCTAAAATCGTCCCTCTTTCAAAATAACCCTTTTCAACGACATTTTAATACAAAAGTGTCAAATTTTGCCACTTTATTAAGCTTTAATTCATACTGTTTTGAAAATTTTCAAATATAGTGCGTAATTTGACAAATTTTGTTGTTACAATTCTTTACCTGACGTTAAAATTGCTTAAATTTTTTGCTAGTATATATCTCGTAGGATAGAAAAAAGAAATGGTGGATGAAGTGTTGAATTTGATTAAGCCAAAAGCACAAGGCAGTGAATTTTTAGCCGATTTTGATTTAAACTTGCAGTTTGCGAAGTTAAAAGAAATTTATTGCGTGAATGATATTTCAGATGAGAGAAAAGAGTATCTTTCAAAGACAATTCAAAAATACGGTTATCTGCCATATCCGCACTACAAGACTTTAGAAGAGTTAAGTGCGTCAGAGATTATTTTTGCTTTTTGTGAAAAATTAAAACTCGAAGGCACATACGACGGCGAAAAGTTTGGTTCTTTTTCTAACCCTTCCGCACTTGCAAGAAGAAAAGTAAAACACTCGAATTGGTTTAAAAAAGAAGGACACAATATTAAGCTTCTTTCCCTTGCAGGGCTTGGAAAAGACAGCGAAAAAGCAGGCAAATTTATTGACTGGCTTGCTTTTGTACTTTCTTTAGACAGAGGTAATTTAGACCTTAATATTATGCCCTCAACTCTTTATTTAATACCTTTTCACCCTCGTGAGTTTGAGTGTGCGTATCTTCCAAAATCTTCAGATGTTTCAAAAAATCTTGAAGATGAAAAAATTGCAAAATTTTTAGGTTTAGACGCAAAAAAACAAGTTCAATTTTTTATCACCTTAACTCAACTTGCGGGTCATCCCGTTATTTACGATGTTTTGCCTCAAACAGGCAGATTTTCAAAAATCGTCCTTACAAAACCACACGTTGCACGCTGGCTTGATTTAAAAGAGTTGGACAAACAAATCAGCGAATTTAAAAAAGCTCTAAAGGCGAATAAGTCTGAAACTTATGATGAGGATTTAAAAGAATACAAAATTTTAATTTCATACAAAATGTCTTTTAAAGATAAGCAAGAAGAACTTGTAAAAAGAGTTGAAGACATTATTGAAAAAGTTAACGGTAAAAAACCGAAAGGCGAAGAAGATATTGTTTCTCAAGAAGAAATAATCAAAGCTCTTACAAAAGAAGGTCTTTGGACTATGCCAGGCGGGGCTTGGTGCTCTGCGGGTGTGCCGATTTATGATAAAATGCACAAATCAGGCGATTATCCTACTTTTAAACACTACAACTTTAAAGGTGAAGATGTTACTCATTTTGCAAACTTAGACTGTCAAACACCTTATTACTTTGTTTATTTTGAAAAGAATAAATTTAATCACAAAGTTGTTGATTTCTTCCTTGAATATACTCAAAATCTTCAAAAAGAGTATAATTTTGACGGTTTTAGAGTAGATCACATTGACCACATAGTGGATGAAGTTTCGCAAAAAGGTTCAATGCCGATTAGTTACAGAGCTCCTTACAAAGTTTTGGGCAAAATGAACTCAAACATTAAAAAACAAGTTCCATACTTTGCAACTTTGGCTGAATATATGCTCTGGGACGGATATTTTAAGGAATATCACAAAGATATGAATTTTGATTTACTCTGGGGCGATGATATTGTAAGCCAATATATTAAAACCCCCGAGCAAATTATAAACGATAATATGCGTCTTGAAATTTATAACGCTAAAAATTCAAAAACAAATCCGCTTTCTATTCTAAAAGCTTATAACAATCAAGACGGCGAATTTCGTGATATTGACCAATACCCAGCTCAGCTGGGTGAAGAGGGCGCATTGTTTAAATGGTTTAAGTATAAGTTTTTACCGGCAGGCAAACTTGCACAACGCTCCACTCTTTTTGTTGACGGAGATGAAAGCTTTACAAAAACAGGCATAGAAAGAATTATCGGAAAAGAAGTTTCGATGATTAGAAACAACAACTGGAGTTTCTGGGAAAAATTCAATGCAATTAACTATTTTGCTCAACACAGCAAAATTTTATCCTACGGTAAAGCAATTTTACACGTTCAAAGCGAAGACGGTTTCTGCTGTTGGGAAGTATTCAACGAAAAAGACCCGAAAGAAACACTTTTTGTTGTTGCAAACTACTTTGCTCCGACTGAAAAAGTTATGATAACTGACGTTAACGGAAATTCAAGAAGAGTAAACAAAAAAGGCAAGCCGGTTTTAAATAAAACAATAAAACTAAAAGACAACAAAAAACTTACCGCTTATTATGATTTTAAATTAGACGAAATGCAAAAGTGTGAATTCAGAGAAATTCCGCTTGATGAAGAAATAAAAGGTTCAATTACCTTTGAAATTCTTCAGCCGTCTGAGTTTAAGGTTTATAAATTAGTTAAATAAAATTAAAACCCCTTTTTAAGGGGTTTTAATTTATGTTAACTTTATTTGCCGGATGAAGAGTCGCCCTGTGCCCAATCCGGTGGGTTTTCAGTGATTTCTTTTATTTTTCTTAAAATTTCGTTTATATCAAGAGGGTCTTTACTGCCTGTTAAAGCTTCAGTACCTCCGCCTATACCGGGCATAGGATACGCACCTCTGTCCATTACCAAAACAGGGAATACATCAGAAATTTCAGAAAAATCATATTCAAACGGGTCTTCAATATTGCTTAAATATGGTGTGTCGGGGTTAGTTGGTCCTTTATCTCCGTTGACATCAACCAATATTATGCAAGGACGTAGAGGAACGGAAGAGCCTGTCATAAGTTTTTCTAAGCCTTCCATTTTGCCTTGCATTTGTTCTTCATAGGCTTTCATTTCTTCTTCGCTTGGCGCTGTGTCTCTGTTATAAACTTCTTCAATTATGCCGATGTAATCATTTATAAAGCCAATGAGCTTTAGTATTGGCGTATAATCACCGGAACAACCGTATTGTCCGTCAGGAATTGTGTATCTGAATCCGTCTGCCGTATAGAAAACATTCCTGCCCGAACCTACCAAGCCTATGCCTGATGTTCCTGCAAATGCCGCATTGGGCTTGTTTAGCATAGAAAGGTTTCCTTCGCTGTAACCTACTTTTACGACATTCATGTTTCTGATAAAAAATTGAGCTAATTCGTAAGAGTTTTCGGTGTTGGCAGGACTCATTTTGTCTTTGGAAATGCCGACCCCAATGGCTGAATTAAGCACAGAAATTGCTTTTTTATAGCCGGTAATATACTCTTGTTTTTTTGTTTTGACAATTACACTTGGGATAGTAATTGCCGCAACAACTCCGATTAAAGCCAGAGTAATCAACACCTCTGCAAGAGTAAAGCCTCCTTTTTTCATTATTTAATCCTTTCATCGCTACTTGAAACTAATATTACCATATTGTCTATGTATGCGAATACTTCAAAAATATTAAAATAAAAGGCGTAACTTAACAAAGATACGCCTGAAAATTAGAACAATAGAGGAGGAGAATAATAAGAGTAACTTGTTTTAAATTAAGCGAAAATGTTCAAGGGTTCTTTTTCTGATTTTTCGCTTGATTGTTGGTTTTGGTATGCGAATGGGTTTGAACCTTTAGCGTCTTTGTTAAGGTTTGCGATTTGGTATAAATCTATTTTTTGACTTTGAGGTTCAACAACTTTAACTGTTTCAACTTCAGCTGAGTTTGTTGGAACAAATAATTTGCCTTCAACGTTTTTTGCAACATTAGCACCGTAAAGAGCAGTTGCTGCTTGAGCGTTTAAGAAAGATGTGTTGATGTTTTGAGTGTTGATACCTGATTGAGCGATAGCAATTTGTCTTTGTAAGTCGATGCTTGTTTTTTGGCTGTAAAGGTCAACACCAAGAGTTGGACGTCTGAATTGAGAAAGGTCAACTTTGTTTAAGTCAACTGTTTTTTCTGCTGCACGAGATAAAATTTCACCTGAAACTTTTTGTGCGTTTACGCTGTCGATGCCTGCGAATAAGTTTTGATTTAGTCCAAGTCCATTAACACTCATTTTGTGTCTTTCTACTCCATTGTTCTTATGTTTTATTTATCGACCTGTTTTTTAAAAGGTTTAGATTTTTTGTTTTGTTTGTTACATATGTTTACATTCGTTTCACAATTTATTTTTATTTGGGTTATAATCAATTCAAAGGAAAGTATTTTGATGAACATAAAAATGTCAAAATTTGAATATATAAGATAAAAAGAAAGGTTTTTGCCTTTCTTTTTTTGTGGGAAAAATGGAAAAGATACAAAAAGGTACAGTTAAAAATATAGAAAAAATTGCGAAGGATACTTTTAAGATTGAAATTCAATCGAATGTGAAAAATGCCTTTGCAGGGCAGTTTATTTCAATCTTGTGTCCGCCAAAAACACTTCGCAGACCTTTTAGCATAAGAGGTTACAAAGACGGCGTAATTGAAGTATTTTTTAAGTTAAAAGGTGAAGGCACAAATTATATTAAATCGCTTAAAATAGGCGATAATATTGACTTTTTAGGGCCACTGGGTCAAGGCTTTAGAGTTGAAAATAAAAGAGTGCTTCTTGTCGGTGCGGGAATTGGAATTGCACCCGTTTTATTTTTAAAAGACGAGCTTAATAAAAAGAATGTGCAAAGCTTTCTGATAAGCGGTTTTAAGGATGATGACGAAGTAATTGAAGGCTCTGATAAAACCGTTGTTGGCGGAAGCGTCGTTGATTATTTGCCCGAATTAATCGAAAAATTTAAGCCTGATGTTATATGCAGCTGCGGGCCTCATATAGTTTTAAAATTAATTTCCGAGCTTGCACAAAAGTATAACATTGAAGCTCAAGTTGCAATGGAGAAGGTTTTTGCCTGTCAAATCGGTGTATGCAGGGGCTGCGTTATTCAAATTCAAAAAGACGGCAAAGTGCAAAATGCAACAATTTGCCACGACGGCCCTGTGTTTTTAGGTAGCGAGGTTGTATGGAATTAAAAATAGCAAATTTTAAATTGAATAATCCAATCATCACTGCCTCAGGTACTTTTGGCTATGCTGACGAGTTTGAAGATTTTTGTGATGTATCTAAAATCGGTGCTATTGTTACAAAAGGGATGACCCTTGAGCCAAGGCCGGGTAACAGCGGAGATAGAATTTTTGAAACCGATTGCGGAATGATAAATCGAATCGGTCTTGAAAATATTGGTATTGAGAGCTTTTTGGAAAATAAATTGCCGATTTTAAAAAAGAAAAATATCAATTTTATCTTAAACGTTGCAGGAAGTTGTTTTGAAGATTATTTTAAAATGGCTGAAATTGCAAATGATAACAATATTGAGGCAATTGAGCTAAATGTTTCCTGTCCGAACGTAAAAGAAGGCTGTCTTGAGTTCGGTGTGGATAAAAATGCACTCTATGAGCTTGTTTTGGGTGTAAGAAAAAATTATAAAGGCTGCTTAATTGTAAAATTAACCCCAAATGTTACAAGAATTGAGGATTTAGCCATTGCGGTAAAAGACGCGGGGGCAGACGCGATTAGCGCAATTAATACTCTTAAGGGGCTTGGAATTAAACTTGATTTTATAAACGGAAAATTTTACAAAAAAGAGGTGCAGGGCGGACTTTCGGGCAAATGTATAAAACCTGTTGCACTTGCTCAAGTAAAGAGAATAAGACAGGTTTGCGACTTGCCGATTATCGCTATGGGCGGAATTTCTACCTTGTATGATATTTTTGAATTTATAAGTGCGGGTGCTGACTTTTTCCAAATCGGCACGCAAAATTTCACCGAGCCTAATTGTGCGGTTAATCTTGTTTGTGAACTTGAAGAATTTATTTGCAAAAACGGCTTTAAAGATTTTATTGAATTGAAAACAGCGATAAAGGAGATTAAATAATGTCAGATGTTGATGTAAAACAGCTTTTAATGGACTTCGATGGACTTTTAAACGGGCATTTTTGTTTGACCTCGGGGCTTCACTCGGATACTTATTTTCAATGTGCAAAGTTGTACCAGTATCCGCCTGTTGTTAAAACTCTTGCTCAAGAGTTGGCAAAAAAGCTTAAGGGGCTTGAGTTTGACACGGTTATTTCTCCTGCAATCGGTGCGGTAATTTTTGGTTATGAAGTTGCGGCAGCCACAGATAAGAGAAATCTTTTTGTCGAAAGAAAAGACGGCGAAATGCAGCTAAGACGCGGCTATAGGCTAAAAAAAGGCGAAAGAGTTTTAATTGTTGAAGATGTAATTACAACGGCAAGAACAATTTTTGAAACAATTGAAGCAATAAACGAATATGAAATTCAAGTTGCAGGCGTGGCTTGTATCGTAGATAGGTCGGCAGGCAAATTAAGTGATAAATTGCACATCACATCGCTTCTTCAGGTTGACCCGATTACATATACCCCTGAAGAATGCCCTTTGTGCAAGCTTGGAATAGAAATCACAAAACCGGGAAGCAGAACAGGCAAGTAAATGCAGCATTTATTAGACATAAAAAGTTTATCAAACGATGAGATTTTGCAAATAGTCGAGCTTGCAAAATACTACGAAAAAAACGTGGTTTTGGGTACTCAAAAACGCAAAAACAGAGGCTCTGTCGCCCTGTTGTTTTTTGAAAACTCAACTCGCACAAGGTTTTCTTTTGAAATGGCTTCAAGAAAACTCGGCTTTGACGTTTTTAACTTTGAAGTTCAAAAATCCTCGCTCCTAAAGGGCGAGGGTATTTTTGATACTTTAAATAACCTAAATGCAATCGGGTGCGATATTGCCGTTATAAGGCACTCTCAGGAAGGTTTTATTGAAAATCTCTCAAAAAAATCTTATGCGTATAACCTCTCGCTAATCAATGCCGGAGAAGGCAAAAAATCTCATCCTACCCAAGCTTTGCTTGACTTTTACACCTTAACCAAGCACCTAGGTTCGCTTGAAGGCAAAAAAATTGTTATAGTCGGGGATGTAATTCACTCAAGAGTAGCAAAGTCAAATATAGAGCTGTTATCGAGGTTTAATGCAAATGTTGTTTGCTGCTGCCCCAGCTATTTTGAGGACTGGTCGCTTGAAAATGCCAGCTATGAAGCAAATTTAGAGGAAGCTCTTAAAGATGCGGATGCGGTTATGGGGCTTAGAATTCAAAAGGAGAGAATCGATACCAAAATTCCTTATGCCCAGTACATTAACGACTATCAGATAAATGAAAAAAATCTGCCCGAAAAGGCAATTTTAATGCACCCCGGGCCTGTTAACAGAGATGTTGAAATTTCAAGCTCGCTAATAGATTCAAAAAGAGGGGAAATCATAATCGAGCAGCCAAGAAACGGAGTATTTATAAGAATGGCGGTATTGGACTTGATTTTTGAGGGGGTTCAAAGGTGAAAATAGTTGAAATACCTGCTTTTATAGATATGCATGTTCACTTTAGAGAACCGGGGTTTGAATACAAAGAAACCATTGAAACAGGTTTAAAATCAGCCCAAAAAGCAGGATATGAAATTGTTTGCACAATGCCGAACACAAAACCTGTTTGTGATAATTTAAACACCCTAAACTATATTCTTGAAAAGTCAAAAGGCTACTCTTGCAAGCTTTATCCCGTGTGTGCGGTTACTAAAAATTTAAATTCCGAAGAATTGGTAGATTTTGAAACCCTTTCAAACGCCGGTGCGAAAGCTTTTTCAAACGACGGGTTGCCGATTTTAAACCACAGTGTTTTCTATAACGCCTTAAAAAGCGAAAAATTAATTCTCTCGCACCTTGAGGATGAAACAAAGGAAGCAATTTGGCAAATTCAAATTTTTGAAGAGCTTACAAGAGAAGGCTTTTCACCACGCTTGCACTTTTGCCACATTTCAAAAAAATCTACACTTGAGGCAATAAAAGCGGCAAAAGCCCGCGGGTTAAAAATTACCTGTGAAACTGCACCGCATTATTTTACCTTTACAAAGGAAAACGTAACCGACACAGGCGTTTTCAAGATGAATCCTCCGCTTGGCGAAGAGTCTGACAGGCTTTTTGTAATTGACTCGGTTAAAGACGGCACAATAGATGTTCTTTCAACCGACCACGCTCCTCACGGTAACGAAGAAAAATTGTTGCCTTATGATAAATCTCCAAACGGAATAACGGGACTTGAAACGGCATTTTCACTGACTTTTGCACAGTTTGGACTTGAAAAAACCCTTGAATTAATGTCATACAACCCAGCTAAAATTTTAGGAGCGGAAATTAAAGGGAAAAATAAGTTTGATTTAGATAAAACCTACACCGTGCATGGGGCTGAATTTAGCTCTAAATGCAAGGTTACACCTTATGAAAATATGATTTTAAAAGGAGTTAAAATTGATGATTAATGAAAAAATAAAAGAAAAAATTGTTCTTGCCTTGGATGTTGAAACTTTTGAAGAGGCAAAGAACCTTGTTGATGAGCTATCCGATTATGTCGGTACTTTCAAGGTAGGTTTACAGCTATATACAGGCTTTGGCAACGAAATTATCGACTATATTAAAAACAAAAATTCAAATTTCTTTTTGGATGTTAAATTAATGGACATACCTAACACCGTTAAAAAAGCAAGCGAGAACGTTGTTTTAAGGGGTGCAAATTTTTATAATGTGCACGCACTGGGTGGTTTAGAGATGATGAAGCAATCAAAAGAGGGTGCTTATTCGGCTGCACAAAAAATGGGCAAAAAACCGCCTATAATCCTTGCAGTTACTGTTCTTACAAGTATTTCGCAAGAAGTTTTAAATGACGAGATTGAAATTAATAAAGACGTAAAAACGCTTGCAATTACCCTTGCAAAACTGGCAAAACAAGCGGGGCTGGACGGCGTTGTAGCGTCAGTTCATGAGCTTAGCGCAATAAAAGAGGCTTGCGGAGCGGACTTTAAAGTTTTATGCCCCGGAATAAGACCTTCTTGGAGCTTGAAGGATGACCAAAAAAGAATTGCAACGCCAAAGAATGCAATTTTAAACGGTGCTGACTACCTTGTAATCGGAAGAGCGGTAACAGCCGCACAAAACAGAGTTGAAGCAATGGAAAAAATTTACGCAGAAATCGGAGAAGTAATGTAATGGCAACTTTAATTTTAGAGGACAAGACGGTAATTAAGGCGAAAAGCTTTGGTGCGTCTGGCGAAGCATTTGGCGAGATAGTCTTTAATACTTCTATGGCAGGCTATCAGGAAATTATTACAGACCCAAGTTATGCCAATCAGGTAATTGTAATGACTTATCCTGAAATCGGTAACTACGGGATAAATAACGATGACTTTGAGGCGATAAACCCCGCTCTTAAAGCTTTTGTGGTGAAAGAATACTGCAAAAACGATTCGCATTATAAGAGCGTTAAAACTCTTGCGGATTACCTAAAAGAGAAAAATGTAATAGGTCTTGAAGGGCTTGACACAAGGACTTTAACCAAAAAAATCCGTGAAGCGGGCACTATGAACTGCTTTATTTCTTCCTACGATTTAGACGAAGCTGAAATAAATAAAAAAATTGAAGAAGTTATAAACTACAAACCCAATAAAGACGTGGTTTTTGACGTTACGACAAGAGAAAGCTATACAAAAGGTGAAGGCAATCCGATAAAATTGGCGTTTATAGACTACGGTGCAAAATATGGGATTATAAAAAGCCTTGTAAACAGAGGCTGCGAGGTGAAAGTTTATCCCGCAAACGTTGATGCGGCATCAATTTTAAACGGCAATTTTGACGCTGTCTTTTTATCAAACGGCCCCGGAGATCCTCAAGACTGCAAAGTTCAAATTGCTACTTTAAAAGAGCTTTTCGGCAAAATGCCTATCTTTGGAATTTGCCTTGGTTATCAGTTGTTATCAATTGTTGCGGGTGCAAAAACCTTCAAGCTAAAATACGGCCACAGGGGCGGCAACCACCCTGTTATAAACCTAAAAACTAATAAAGTTATGATGTCCTCACAAAACCACGGTTATGCAGTTGAGGAAAGCTCTTTGAGCGATATTATGGAAGTTACGTACAAAAACTTAAACGACGGAACGCTTGAGGGCTTTAAGATTGATGCAATGAGGGTTCATGCCGTACAATTCCACCCTGAAGCAGCTCCCGGGCCAAACGATGCTGCCGTAATCTTTGATGAGTGGGTAGAGTTAATGAAAGAATATCAAAAAGCGAGGGTATAAATGAAAGACAGTTCTATAAAAAAAGTTTTGGTAATCGGCTCGGGCCCTATTGTAATCGGGCAGGCGGCTGAGTTTGACTATGCGGGTGTGCAGGCATGTCGTGCACTAAAGGAAGAAGGGATAGAGGTTGTCCTTGTAAACTCAAACCCTGCAACGATTATGACCGATGAACATATTGCGGATAAAGTTTATATCGAGCCTTTGACCCTTGATATGTTGACAAAAATCATAGAAAAAGAGCGTCCGCAAGGTCTTATGGCGTCTTTGGGCGGTCAAACGGGTCTAAATTTAGCTTGTGAGCTTAACGATAGCGGCGTGCTTGAAAAATTCGGCGTTAAAGTTTTAGGAACAAATATTTCTTCCATCAAAAAAGCAGAGGACAGAGAGCTTTTCAAGAATTTGATGAACGAAATAGGCGAGCCTATTCCAGATAGTGAGATTGTTTCAAGCTATGAAGAGGCTTTAGAATTTGCTAATAAAATCGGTTTTCCGATAATTATTCGTCCTGCCTTTACCTTGGGCGGTGCAGGGGGCGGTATAGCGCATAATGAAAAGGAATACGAGGAAATTGTTTACTCAGGGTTAACTCAATCGCCCATAAACCAAGTGCTTGTGGAAAAATCAATCGCAGGGTTTAAAGAGGTCGAATATGAGGTAATGAGGGACTCTAACGATACCTGTATTATCATCTGTAATATGGAAAACATTGACCCGATTGGTATTCACACGGGCGACAGCTTTGTTGTTGCGCCTTCTCAAACGCTTACAAATAATGAATATCAGATGTTGAGAAGCTCTGCAATAAAAATTATAAGAGCGTTGGAAATTGAAGGCGGCTGTAACGTTCAGTTTGCGCTCGATACAAAGTCTAATCAATATTATGTTATCGAGGTAAACCCCCGTGTATCAAGGTCTTCGGCTCTTGCTTCAAAAGCAACGGGATACCCGATTGCAAAAATAACCACAAAAATTGCTATCGGCTACAATTTGCATGAAATTAAAAACTCGGTTACAGGTAAAACCGTTGCAGCGTTTGAGCCTGCTTTGGATTACGTTGTTGTTAAAATTCCAAAATGGCCTTTTGATAAATTTGCGACGGGTGATAGAATACTTGGTACTAAAATGAAGGCAACGGGCGAGGTTATGGCTATCGGCAGAACCTTCTGCTCGGGCTTTAAAAAGGCAATAACCTCTCTTGAAGGCAAAAAGACGGGACTTTTGCACTACAAATTTGAAAACCTTTCTACGGAAAAACTCTTAGAAGAGCTTCATATGCAAGATGACAGAAGGATTTTCAGACTTGCTGAAGCACTTTCAAGGGGTGTTGAGATTGACGAATTAAATAAAATCACAAAAATTGACAAGTGGTTTATCAACAAAATTAAAGACATAACTGATGTTGAGCGTGAATTGGAGATAAAACCGCTTGATTTTGAACTGTATAAAAAAGCAAAAGAGTTTGGCTATTTAGACTCTGAAATTTGCGACTACGCAAGGGTTTCGCAAGCTGATTTGGACAAATTTAACTTAGATGCCTCATTTAGAATTGTTGATACTTGTGCGGGCGAGTTTAGCGCTTCAACACCTTATTTTTACTCAACTTACAGTGAAAAATGTGAACTTGAGGAGCATAAAAAGGAACATAACCAAACTAAAGAAAGCATTGTTGTACTTGGTTCGGGCCCAATCCGTATAGGACAAGGAATTGAGTTTGATTACTGCTCTGTTCATGCAAGCTGGGCAATAAATCAAAACGGATACGATTCTGTTATGATAAATTCAAACCCTGAAACGCTTTCGACCGATTTTGACGTTGCTTCAAGATTGTATTTTGAGCCTATGAACATTGAAAATGTTATGAATGTAATCAAGAAAGAAAACCCGAAAGGCGTTATGGTTCAATTCGGCGGTCAGACTGCAATTAACCTTGCTCCGAAGCTGGCGGAACGTGGGGTGAAAATTCTTGGTACGTCCTTGGAAAGTATTGACGCTGTTGAGGATAGAAAGGTTTTTGAAAAACTTTTAAAAGAGTTGAATATTCCGCAGCCGAAAGGCAGAGGCGTTTTTAGCGCGCAAGAAGCACTGGAAACTACTCGTGAGTTGGGTTATCCCGTTTTGGTTCGTCCTTCATACGTAATCGGCGGCAGAGGAATGCAGGTCGTTTACAATGACGACGAGCTTTTGACTTACATTAATCAGGCTTTGCAGTTCTCAAACGAGCACCCTGTCTTAATTGACCAATATATTGAAGGTCTTGAGGTTGAATTAGACGCTGTTTCAGACGGTAAAGACATTCTAGTCCCCGGTATATGTGAACATATCGAGCGTGCAGGGGTTCACAGCGGCGATTCTATGAGCATTTACCCTTCAAGAAATATCGGTGCAAAAAATGAAAGAAAGCTTGTGGAATATGCGAAGAAAATCGCTAAAAAGCTTGATATTAAAGGCTTGATGAACATTCAATTTATTATAAAAGACGATGTTGTTTATGTAATTGAAGTTAACCCCAGAGCCTCTCGTACAGTGCCTATCATGTCTAAAGTTACGGGTATTCCGATGGTAAAAATTGCACTGGATGCGGCTTTAGGCAAATCAATTCGTCAAGCCGGTTTTGGCGTAGGGCTTTATCGTAAATCAAATCTTGTATGCGTTAAAATGCCCGTGTTCTCGTTCCAAAAGCTTAACAGAATTGACCCTGCACTTGCTCCCGAGATGAAATCAACAGGCGAGGTGTTGGGCGTTGATACAAACTTTAAGCGTGCACTTTTAAAATCATTTATTGCAGCCGGTTATAAGTTTGGCGGAAGAAAGCAAAGGGTTTTGGTTTCGCTTAATGACCACTATAAAAAGCCCGCGCTTAAAATTGTTAAAAAGATGTTCTCTCAAGGCTTTTTCATTATGGCAACTTGGGGAACGCATAAATTTCTTGAACAAAACGGTATTCCTTCAAAAATGATTGAGAAATTTATGATTGATAAACTTCAAAAACGTATGAAAAACGGACGTTTGAGCTTTATCTTAAATACCCCTACCTTGGGTAAAAACTCTCAAACAAGCGGTTTTCAGATTAGAACAATTGCCGAAATGTACGGTGTACCTTGCTTTACCTCAATTGATACCGCAAGGGCATATCTAAGTGCGTATAAGACCTTTGATAAAAAAGTTAATCTTGAGGTCAACACGATTACAAACTACCGCAAACGTAAGTTTTTGGGCATATTTTAATTTTAAAACCTAACAAAATAAAAAAGGCACAAAGTACGCTTTGTGCCTAAATTTTTTCCAAACTATTCTTCAATAATTTGCTGCATTTCAATATCGGGTTTACCCAACACTCTCACTAACTCCAACACCGATGCCTTCATTTGGCACTTTTGCGAAGAGTTGTTGAAAAAATCAGTATAAAAGCAACCTTCGCAATTACAACCTCTTTTATAACATTCAATCGCCGTTGTTGTCCATCTTCTCACGGCAACTGCACGCCCAAAATCCCTACTTTTCAGCACGTTAAATCCCCCAAATTTTTTATGTCCGCCAAAAACCTTATCTCCCCGGAAGGCTCGTCTTTATTGAATTTAATATTATTATAACCTCTAAGAGCGTTTTTACAAGCGAATTTGGTGTAAATATTACGCTTTATTACAAAGTTGTTATGGCTTGCATGGTGCGTCTTTAGGCGTTTGTAGGGCGTTGTTATTCAAGCTTCATCATGCTTTCCATGATTGCAACCATGTAAAACCCATGGGCTATGCATGTTTCCATGATTTTAAGTGTTAAAAATATTATTAAGAAGTGTAAACATTTGACACACAAGCAAAAAAAGCCCATGCCAATTTGGCATGGATTAATTTTTCAATTAAAAAAGCGGACATAATGTCCGCCTTTAAAAATCTCCTCTATAAGTCCGTAGCCTTTAATTTTAATCCAACAATGCTTCAAGAATTGCTGCGTTTTTAGATGCGAATGAATTTTCTCTGATTTTTGTACGTTGGATGTATGTTCTCAATGCTTCTCTGATTAATTCGCTACGTGAACGGTTTTCTGTGTCTGCAACTTGATCGATTTCGTCTAAGAATTTTTCGGGCATTGAAATAAGTACTCTGGCCATTTTTTTCTCCTTTTATAATATTTTAATTCTCTCGTTAATGGGGTATTTACTGGTTTGTGCCTTTCGTACTTATATAAAAAATATATCTATTGAAAAATTGACTAAAAAAGATATATTTTGTATATTTCCTGTTACATATCTTAACACAAATCCTTAAAATGCCCTTAAATACTGTATTTTTTTCTTACTTCTCTATCCAATTCAAATATATCATCAAGTGAAATATCTTTTATTGTATTATGCTCTTCAAGCGCTTTATATACTGTTTTTTCAATATCAAGAAAATGAATTTTGCCTGATAAAAAGTCATTTACGGCAACTTCATTTGCTGCATTAAGCACAACAGTTGCGCTTGAGCCTTCTTTTCCGGCTTCATAAGCCAATTTTAAACATCTGAATTTTTCAAAATCAGGTTTTTCAAAGCTCATAGTCTGTCCCCACAGGTTAAAACCGTCTGTTTTAATACCCTTTAGGCGTTTTGGATAAGTCAGAGCATATTGTATAGGTATATGCATAGAGGGAAAGCCTACTTGAGCGAGCATTGAGCCGTCAATAAACTCTACAAAAGAATGTACAAGGCTTTGCGGGTGAATAACAACTTTAATGTCGTTGTAGTCCATATTAAACAAATGGTGTGCTTCAATAACCTCTAAGCCTTTATTCATAAGGGTTGCACTGTCTATTGTAATTTTTCTGCCCATATGCCACCTTGGGTGCTTTAGGGCATCAAGCGCATTTGAATTCTGCATCTGCTCCCTTGTTTTGTTTAAAAACGGGCCGCCTGACGCTGTTATTATAAGCTTGTAGGGCGGATTGTTTTTATCCGCAAGGCACTGAAAAATTGCCGAATGCTCTGAATCCACGGGCAAAATTTTGACACCGTTTTCGCGAGCTTTTTTCATTACAATATCGCCCGCCATAACAAGAGTTTCTTTGTTTGCAAGTGCAATGTCAATTTTGTTTTCAATCGCTGCAAGAGTAGGCTTTAACCCCACTTTGCCCGACGTTGCAACAAGAGTAATGTCGTTTTGTTTATCTTTTGCAATTTCAACCAATCCTTCGCCAGAGTGTAAAACATCCAGTTTGGGAAATTTTTCTTTTATGATTTTTGCATCTTCATAGTCGCTTGTACAAACTCTTTCGGGCTTATATTTTTCAATTTGCTTAATTAAAAGAGCTATGTTTTTGCCGCAAGAGAGTGCGTGAATTTTATAATCTTCAAGAAAATCAATAACTTCAAGAGTTTGCGTGCCTATTGAACCTGTTGAACCTAACAAAGTAATCTTTTTCATAACGTTATTATTATATAAAAAAAAGGGTTTAAAACAAATTAGAAATTTTATTCAGCTTTTTTTCAATCAAACTGCACAAATAAATCTGCTCGGAATTTGTGCATTGTTCATACTCAAGGTATTTCATACTTTGAAAAAGAACGCAAAAGAGCATTTTGGTGTCCAGATGAAGTTCTTCCAAGAGCTGAATTTTTTCGGGTGTCATAAAAAAACTTTACAAAAATTAAGCATTAGTGTATGCAAGAAAAAAAATTATATTTTAAAATATGTCAGTATTGAAAATAATATAAAATAAAAATACGGTATAAAATATAAAACAAGTCCTAAATAAAATAAAAAACCGTGCAGTTTAGATTTGCTTACGTGCTTTTTTATAACTTTACGCTTTACAAGAGTGCGTTCAAATAAAAAAACGCAAAACATTATTGCAAGAAAAAGCAAGAATGCAAGCATTAAAACAACCACAAACATCCCCTCATTGTACTCTTTGTTCAACATTCCCGTACTAACTGTGCGTGGGATTACAAACATTGTCTTATAGACCCAGAAAGCAAAAAACAAATATCCCAAAAAAGCAAGTGCATTCAGCGAAAAATAGTTTTTAAGATTGTATAACATGTACACATATTAATACAAAAGGAGAAATTATGATAGATGAAGATTTAATTGAAAAAGCATTATATTATCAGAAAAAGTTTGGTTTCAAATTAACGCCTGGCACCAAAGGATATAATGATGCAACAGATGCTTTTAGACATGCATTTATGCAAGCGTATTTATCACAAAAATATACAAAACCGCTGGCATATTTGATAGGCACAGAGCATGAGTTGCCTTATCATAAGCCAAAAAATATGTCTAACGAACAATGGATATCAGAGAGGAATATGGATTTACATAACAATGCAATTGGTCGCAAGGTGTTTTCCGAGGTTTATAGTAATTTAGATAAGGTTAAGGGAATTACACAAAAGGGCATTGAAGATTGGATGGCATATAAAATTTATGAACGGATGAAAAATGGTGAATTAATTACAAAGCCACAAGTGCATAATAACAAAAAAAGAATATTTACGGATAAAGAAATTATTAATATGAAAAACGATGAATTTTTGAAAAATTCGAAATTAATAGATGAAGCAATAAATAATAAAACAGTGTATACTGAAGAACAAGCAAGGCAAGAAGTTTTAAATGGAGGACTTATCTGGGTAAATGAATATAAGCGTGCAGATGGAACAAAAGTGAGTGGATATTATAGAGAAGCCTAGTTATTCCCTTTTGCTTCGTCTTTTTTAATAAAGTCGCAAAGCTCCTCAAGGCGTTTATCTTCCATAGCATCAATTAGTGTTTGGATGTCATCAAATTTTTTAAGTGCAAAACCTGTTTCGGCTAAAAGCACGCAAGAGTTGCACAAGCGATATTTACCGTATTGAATTGAACCTGCCAAGGGTGCGTTTTTGCCGCAAGCAGAGCAGTCAAAATATTCGTTTAAAGAATCGGGATTTTCATCGACATCATCTTTAAACATTTGTTCTACAACAAGCTGCATATTTGCAACTATTTCTTCTTTATCTGTCATTGCATGCTTCCTTTAATGTGGTTGAAATACCTTGCATGATGTTGTGAAAGTCTTGGTCTGAAAGGCAAGAGGCTGTTTTAAATACTCTTGAAATAGGCAAAGAGTTATCATACCACCTTCTTTTGTTCTGTTCCTTATAAAGTCCTAAAACCCTATCTAAACCGATACTTAAAGGCATTTCTTCCATTTCTCTTTTTTGTGCCTTAATTACATCTACAACCTTGATAACTTCTCTTGAAATTTCGTAATGTGAGCGAATAGAGAGTGTTTGCAGAATTTCAAGAACTTCTTGTGTCCAAGGTTCGCTGTCATACCAGCGTTTTGTGTATCGAGTTTTATTATTTTCACTCATCATAAAATTATATTAGACTTATTTTAGCTCTTTTGCAACTATATTGAGCTTACCCCTGTCAGTCAATAAAATCGCACAAAATATAATTTGAAACCAAAACCCCTTCCCTTGTCAGCTTGTAGCCTTCTTTTGTTTTTTCAAGATGATTGGTTTTGAGGTATTTTTCAAGAATTTTTTGGTATTTTTTTTCAAAATCAATTTGAAACTTTTCGTTAATCTCTTTTAAAATTATCCCTTCTTGTTTTCTAAAACCAAGAAAAATGTACTCTTCAAGCAGTTTTTGCATATCTTTGGGTTCGTAATTCTTTTCTTTTATAGGGTTATCTAAATAATTTTTTAAATTTGTTTCGTTAATGTATCTTTTTAAATTTACAAATCCGCTTGCACCAAGCCCAAAACCCCAGTACGGAGCTAAGTTCCAGTAAGTGAGATTGTGCCTTGAGGGATGATTTTTATCTTTTGCAAAGTTAGAAAATTCGTAATGATAAAAATCGCTCAATTCTTCCATTGCAATTTCATACATAAGAGCCTGTGTATCCTCATCAGGCAAGTTTTTTGGCGGATTAGAATAAAATGGAGTGCCCTCTTCAATTTTTAAGCCGTATAGAGAAATGTGCTCCAGTTCAAGACTTTTTGCCTGTTTTAGCGTATTTTTCCAGTTTTCAATATTATCAAAAGGCAGCCCGTAAATTAAGTCTATACTTAGGTTTTTAAAGCCCGCCAGCCTTATCTCATCTATTGTTTTTAGGGCATCTTCACTTGTGTGAATTCTCCCCGCCGCTTTAAGCAAGGTATCATTAAAACTTTGTACACCAAGGCTTATTCTGTTAATACCAAGGCTCTTTAGCCCTTTTAACTTATTTAAGTCAACAGTTTTTGGGTTAACTTCAAGCGTTATTTCCGTATTTTCGTCAAAGTTAAGTAAGGATAATATTTTCTCAACATGACTTAATTCAAGCAAAGAAGGCGTTCCGCCGCCAAAGTAAACTGTGTTAAGTAAAGTTTTGTCATAAAATTTTTTAATTTCTTCGCATAATTTGTCGGTGTAAATGCTCATTAAATCAAGATTTGTGCCTGATATAAACGAGCAGTACGCACATTTTTTAATACAAAAGGGAATGTGAAGATAAATACTTTTTGTCATATTGATATTATAATATGGATATGAAAATGAAATTAGGGAGTGTGCAATGAAAAAACAAACCGAAATGGAAAAGGAAATTTTAGAGCAATCGCAAAAGTTGGGCGATTTAGTTTCTAAGTATGTTCAAAACTACGTTGTTACACTTGATATGCCTTTAATTGTAAGAGATATAAAAATTGTTGCCAGCGGTTCTTCTTATAACTGTGCACAAATTTCCAAAAAGTTTTTTGAAAAAATTGCAGATGTTCCCACAAGTGTTGAGTTTTCAGGTGAATTTTTATGCGATTTGTCAAAGCAGATTGATGCAAACTCCCTTTATTTCTTTATAAGCCAATCCGGAGAAACTTTTGACACCTTAAATGCCGCAAATTTAGCAAAAGAAAAAGGTGCAAAGACTGTTGCGATTGTGAATAACGACAATTCGACCCTTTATAACCTTTGCGATTATAAAATGAATATAAATACCGGAGTTGAAAACTCAATCGCTGCCACAAAGTCTTTCAGTGCTTCAATTTTGGCACTTTACTTGTGTGCGGTAAAAATCGGTCAAAATAAATTGAAAGACGTTGCGTCTTATCTTAAAAATATAAATGAACTTGCACAAAACATTGCTTCATTGCCTGAAAATATTAAAAACATTGATAAAGCGGCAGATTTTCTCTCTAAAAGAAAAAATTTCCCCGTGGTTGGTCAAGGTATTAATTACGAGATTGCAAGAGAGGCTGCACTTAAAATCAGAGAAACTTCATACATTGATGTAAACGCTTACTCTATGGGTGAATTTGTACACGGACACGTTGCGGTTTTAAATAAAATTGATACCTTAATTGAGATTTTATCAGGCGATATAAGCGAATTTGAACTTAAGAATTTTAATAGAATAAAAGATAACTATAAGCCTAAAAGTGTTGTTATTACTGATAATAAGGAAAATCTTGATGCGAAAATTTTCGTAGAGTTTCCGCGCTTTGAGGATGAAATCAGCACAACTCTTGCAAAAGTCTTTATAATTCAGCTTTTGGCATTGAAAATTGCCCTAAAATTAAAAAGAAATGTTGATTCTCCGCAAGGCTTAAGCAAAATCGTTCAGTAGCTTAGCTTAAGCGATAGTTTTGCATTTCTTTTTCAACTTCATAGCAAATTAAATGCTCAATCATAAGGTGAGATTCTTGAATAATCGGTGTGTCATGCGAAGGTACGCAAATTGGAATATCAACCTTTTTAAGGTACATCTCACCCAGCATTTCACTTGTTATAAAGATAATAGGAATATTTTTCTTTTTTGCACTGTCAATTAAACTTAAGATGTTTTTTGAGTGTCCGCTTGTTGAAATAGCTATAAGGACGTCGTTTTCGCACCCTATTGCCTCAAGCTCTCTTGAAAAAGAGTACTCATAGTCAAAATCGTTGGATATTGCCGTTAAAACACAGGTATTTGTCCCAAGTGCAACAGCAGCAAGGGCTTGTCTTGCGCTGTAAAATTTGACATTAAATTCGGCAGCCATATGCATAGCGTCAGCCGCAGAACCGCCGTTTCCTGCGATTATGATTTTACCTTTTCTTTTTAAGGTCGATATTGCAAGCTGTCCTGCCTGATAAATTTTCAACAAAAGGTGGTTATTGTTGTAAATAGCCTGTTTCAACTCAATCGAATGCGAAATATAATTTTTAATATCGTCCAAAACTCAACATCCATCTAAACTGTATATATCTAATATAACACATTGTTTGACGCTTCGCAATGTGGCATAGTATTGACAAAAAAATAAAAATCATGTAAACTGATAATTATTATCACTTTTCTTTAAAAATAGCGTGGTTAATATGAATTACTCAAAACAGCGAGAAGAAATATACGAAATTTTAAAAGAAAATGTTGTTCACCCGAGTGCTGAATATATCTATGACATTTTAAAGAAGGCGAACAGCAACATTTCTCTTGCGACAGTTTATCGTAATTTAAACAAAATGGCATCATCAGGTCGTATTAAAAAAATCGAGGGACTTGAGGAAAAGGCACATTTTGACCATAATACATTTGAGCACTATCACTTTATTTGCCAAAAGTGCGGAAGAATTTTTGATATTGATAAAGAAGTTGCTCCCGAGGTTGTAATAAGAGCACAAGAGAAAACAGGTTTTATAATTAACAGTTATGACATAGTGTTTCACGGAATATGCCGTGAGTGTATAGAAAAGGAGAAAGAAAATGACAAAATTTGTATGTAGCGTTTGCGGTTGGTCAACTGAAGCTGATAAACAGCCCGAAAAATGCCCTCTATGCGGTGCAACAACATTTAATATAGTAGGCGAAGGCTCTGATAAAGTTTACGCTTGCGAACACACAATTGCAACAACAGAAGGTCTTGACCCAATGGTTGTTGAAGGTTTAAAAGCTAACTTTGCAGGTGAATGTACAGAAGTTGGTATGTACCTTGCAATGAGCAGACAAGCTGAGCGTGAAGGTTATCCTGAAATTGCCGAAGCATTCAAAAGATATGCTTACGAGGAAGCTGAACACGCTGCAAAATTTGCCGAATTATTAGGCGAAGTTGTAACATCTTCAACTAAAAAGAACCTTGAAATGAGAGCTGATGCTGAACACGGTGCATGCCAAGGCAAACTTGATATTGCAAAAAGAGCAAAAGAACTTGGCTATGACGCTATCCACGATACAGTTCATGAAATGGCTAAAGACGAAGCTCGCCACGGCAGAGGCTTTGACGGTTTATTAAAAAGATATTTTAATAAATAAGCAACCCAAAAAACTTAAAATGCACCGTTTAGGCGGTGCATTTTTTTATCTGTGAATATTTTGATGTGCGATGCTTGTAACCCGAAGTCCGAATTTGTCCTCAATTACAATAACTTCGCCGTACGCTATGAATTTTCCGTTTGCATAAAGCTCGACTTGCTCTCCTGCAACCTTGTTTAATTCGACAATTGAGCCTTTTGTAAGGTCGAGAATTTTCTTAACCGAGCTTTTTGCGCGTCCCAATTCAACGCTTATGTGCAATTTTACGTCTTGCATAATGTCTAAATTGTGCTTATTATCATCGCTAAGGTAGTTTTCACTGTCCTCAAAGGGCATAAATTCAACAGGAGAAACGCAAATAAGATCCATATCCGCCTTTGGTTTTTCATCTGCGGGGGGTTGGACTAAAATTTCCTCACTTGGTGTAATTTCTTGTTCAGTGCTTGTATTTTCTAAGTTTTCTTCCATTTTTTACCTTACTGGATAATAAATTGACCGAAACTTACTCTTAAAACTTCTCTTTGACCGCCAAAGACATTGTTGACCATTTCTTTAATTTCTTCTTTGGCAAGCTCTTTTCCTGTTGTGCTTGAAAGTTCGTCAGAGGTTTTATTTGACATAACCGTAATAATTGCATCACGAATTGCAGGTTTGAATTGCTCCATCTCAGCTGCAATTGCTTCCATAGGGTCAGCAGGTGCGCTGCCGTGTCCGCCTTTTTCTTGAGGTGTGTTTAAAAGTTCAATTTCTTCTTCAGTTTTAGACAGCTCCATTGCAACGTTAACTTTTAAATATCTTCTGTGGTCAATATCTGCAAGGTTTAGGATAAAGTCGCCTAAATCCAATAACATCCCTCTTTCATCCTCAACGTTTGTAGCTTCTTCATCAATTTGCTCTTCAATGTTGTGGAAAGAAGAAATTTTCTTTGTAATCATAGAATCAAAAAGTGAATACATGATAACCATAAACACCGCAAGCACAATAATTGTAACAATTGTGTTTGCAAGTATCATAATGTTTGGATTAACACTGTTTATATTTTTTTGAGCCACTTCTTCTTCTTTTGGTTTAGCGTCCTTTGGCTGCAATGGTTTTGACATATCTTAACTCCGTTAATTTATTATTATAATATCTACTCTTCGGTTTTTTGCCCTGCCTTCTTGGGTTTTGTTAGTTGCAACAGGGACATTATCCGCATATCCTGAAGCGCTCAGGCGTGATTTTTCTATTTTTGAATTTTCGATTAAATATCTTACGATATTAACTGCTCTTGCGGAGGACAACTCCCAGTTTGAAGAATATTTTGAATTTCTGATTGGTGTGTTGTCGCTGTGTCCTTCAATTCTTATTTTATTATCGCAATTTTTAATTTGTTGGGCAAGTTTATCCAGCGTTTTTTTCGCATTTGGTTTTATTATAGCAGAACCTTCGTCAAAAAGCACTCCTTCGCCTAAACGAATGGTTATTTGACCCTTCTGTGTGATAATTTCAACCTTGTTTTCACCTTCAAGTGTTGAATTTATGTTGTTTGCCATTTTTTCAAATTCAATTATTTTTATATCCTTTGAATCGGAAGGGTTTTTAACCCCGTCAAGCAAGTAATTCGGGCCTTTGTCCTTTATTTGCTCTTCTTGTCTTTTTTGTTCTTCTTTTTTTATTTTGGCTTCGGCGGTATCTGAAATATTTAAGCCGTTATATGCCCAAAGCACCATAAAAATTGCAAGCAAAACCGTTGTAAAATCTGCATAAGAAACTACCCAGCGGTTAAGATGATTTTTCTTCTGCTCCTTATCGGCTCTTTTATAAAAATTTTTATATTTTTCATATAAATTGTTCATCTATGCGGCAAAAGGCAGAACCTTTCCTTTCTTTTCGCTTTGGCTTTGCATAATCAATCTGTTTAATTTTTCACTTATTATAATTGAGCTTTGCATATTAGAAATGTCTAAAATAGCGCTTGTTATTATTTCTTGCTCTAAAAGTTTTTCGTTTAGGATGTTTTTAAGCTTTTTTGCAAGGGGCAGGAAAATTAAATTGGCACTGCCGACCCCGTAAATCGTTGCTATAAAAGCTGTTGCAATACCGCCAAGTAATGCTTTGGGGTCTGAATTTATACTGCTTATTTGAATAAGCCCTATTATTGCTCCGACAATCCCAAAAGTCGGTGCGTAGCCCCCAAGCTCTTCAAAAATTTCTATATATTTAAAATCTTCTTTATTTTCATAAAAGCTCATCATATTAAGATTTTCTCTTAAAACCTCGGTATCGTTTTGCTCAAGAAGATTTTCAACAGCCTTTTTCAAATAAGGATTTTCAATGCACTCAAGGTATCTTGCAAGTTCTAAAATTCCTTTAGAGCGTGATATTTTTGCAAGCTCAATTATTTCGCTTGATAGCGCAATAATCCTGTTATCGCTTTCTTGGAGAAATAATTTTTTTAAGGATAAAAATGCCCTGACAATTTCTTCCAAGGAAAAACTTAAACACCCCGCACAAAGCGTTCCGCCAATTACGATTAAAAGTGCGTGAGGGGCAATTAGTGTGCTTATTGATTTTGTTTTAATAATAATCGGTGCAAACAAGGCAAACAAGCCTACAAAGAGGATAATAGCGATATCAAATTTGTACTTATAAGTCTTCATTAAAAATTTTTCCTTTTAGGTTTCTTGTGCCTTGAATTACGTTATCTTTTGCATTTTTGAAGTTTTCTTTTGTGTCGTTTCTGAATTTTTCGCTGTCCCACTTTTCGTTTTCGATGTCCGTTAAACGTTTTTTAGAGCCAATGTTTTTCATATCTTTGAAATATTTAACTATGTTGCCCCTGTTAATTACGGTTGGCGGAGTTTCATAAGACGGGTCAACAAGTCTCATCTTAACTTGATGAGAAATTTCGGGGCTTATGTATTTTGAATATTCTTTAAGCCTTAGCATGCCTTCATAGTTGCTTGAGATAGTTGTATCAACGTTTTTGAACTTGTTGTTTCTGATATTTTTAGCGTAAATTTGCTCCCAAATTACAACTTCGTGTTCAACATCCACAAAAGCTGCATAAACACTTACCCTGTGAGTCGGGTTTACAACGTCCATGCCTGCTACGTTTGCAACATTCCAAAGAGTGTTTTTAAGAAAATCTCTTTGGATGTCAATAGAGCTTGTCATAACGACAAGTTTTTTAACCCCGATTGCTCTTGCAACATTTTTTAAAAGCGCATAGTCTAAATCATAACCTTGCTGCAATGCACCAAGGGCTTCAATATCATTTTGACTTACACCCATTCGTGTAAGGAGTCTTTTTGTATTGTCAACGCTTACAACGGCTACACCTGATTTTACAAGGTGTCCTCTGACATCCTGCAAAAAGAACTCGGGAGTTTTAAAATATGCGTTATAAGGGGTAATTTGGGTCAAAATGGCATCTGAAATTATCCCTATTCTTTCATACCCGAATGAACTTTGCATAAAGTTGCAAAGCATAAATGCTAACAATAAAAACCTTATTATACCCCTTGTCATAATACTTGAATTATCGGCCATTTTAATTTGACAAAAATCATATATTTAAACGAATTTTTTGACTTTTTTTCAAAAATTATTAAATTTATTTTAAAAACGGCCGTAATATAAACCGTGAAAGTATAAGTGCGGATAGAAAAATGCCTTTCAGGTACAGACTTCAAAAGTTCCTTGAAATCAGAATAAGAAAAAAAGAAGAGCAGCTTCAAGAAGTCATAAAAGCTCAGGCTGAGGTTGATAGAATTGAGCTTTTGATAATTAAAAATAACAAAGATATTCAAGACACACGTGTGAATATGCGAAAATCCGACCCGATGATGTATGAAGGGTTTGATAAATTTTTAAAACACTTATACGAAAAAGGCGAACAGCTTGAACAGGAAAAACAAAAGGCACTTGAAGCACTGGAAGTTGAAAAAGAAAAATTAAGAGAACGCGAAAAGGAAGTTAACGTACTTGAAAAACACAAAGAGCATAAGCGTGAAGAGTATTTAATGGAAGAAAAAGCGCTTGAGCTTAAACAGTTAAATGAAATCGGCGCACAAAAACACTTCGCAAAAAGCCGTGAAGCAAAAGAACTTCAAGAACTCGAGGAAATGAACAAACATGATAGTAGAAGGTAAAATAAACCCTGAGGATAAAATACAAGGCTCGCAAGATTTGAGCCTGAATTCTAACGCCTATACCAAAAAAGGCGGCTTTGCCCTTGGTTTTAAAAGTGAGCTTGAAAGGCTTATGTCTAATTTTCAGGCAGAGAAAACCTTAAATAAAGATGATGAAATCAACAAATTATTCTTGGATTTGGATTTTGCGGCACAGTATGACATTGATGCACTTAAGGTTTCACAAGAAGATGCGATGTTTTTTGTGAATTTACTTAATCAAAACGGTTTGATAAATTATTCAGTCGAGGGAGATAACCTTGAAGTAAGCACGAAAAATGCGAATAAAATGCAGGTTTCAAGCGCTCTTTTGGATATGTTAAAAACTTCTTATGACACCAAAAAGCCTATAAGAATGGATTTTGACAATAATGTTACGGTTATTTTAAAACTTGATGACAAGGGAAAAGTAAACGCACACTTTATCCCCGGCGATAAGGCGGTTGAAGAGTATTTGAAAAATAATATTCCTTACCTTAGACAAAGATTTGACGAGCAAAATATTTCTTATTCAAACATAAGCTACAAGCAGTATAAAGACCAAAGAGAAAACCAAAAAGACCAAAAGGAGAATAACCGATGAAAGACGCTTACGTTAATGCGATTAATATTCAGGCGGCAACAAGGAATTGGATGGATGCTGTAACAGAGAACATGGTTAACATGTACACTCCCGGTTACAGAGAAAACCAAGTTACCTTTAAGACCTTCTTAGACGCCGTGCAGTTGGACGGTTATTTGAAAAACACAGGTCAAGGTAAAGCAATCCCTGGTACTTCAACAGAAAACGTATTTTTGGAAGGTAACGGCTATTTTGTTGTAAGAAACGAAGAGGGCAGAATTTCTTATACTCGTTTGGGTGAGTTTAAATTCGACTCCGAAGGCGTTTATAAGGCTAATGACGGCTCAAAAGTTCAAGGTTATATCCTAAATGACAGGGGCGAAATTATGTCGGGTACAAAAACCTTGACAAGTGCGGAATTTGATGAAACAACCGCAAGAGGCGGGGCGATGAGCGTTCCTACAACTGAAATTAAACTGTGGATTGACCCTGATAACGGCAAATTTTTAGGTAAATATGACGAGTATGAAATTAAAGGCGACGGTATTTTATACGGTAAAACAAACGGCGGTAAGGAAGCTACACCGTTATACAAAATTGCCGTTATGAATTTCCATAACCCTCAAGAACTGTATCAGTACAAAGACGGCTACTTTGTTGAAACAGCACAGTCAGGGCGCCCTGTCGTAGGTAAGGCTGAAATTACAAGCGGTATGTTGGAGCTGTCTAATATCGACTTTAAGGCTAATGCGACATATTACCAAGAGGCGAAAATGCAAATGGAGCTTTCAAATAAGCTTATTTCAAGTTATAAACAGCTATTGCAAAACGCACTTCAACTTTTGGATTAATTTAGTTTTTATATAAAAATAATACCCTGAGATTAATTTCTTCAGGGTATTATTTTGTTTATTGCTTTTGTAAGCTTTGCTTGTAAACGCAGCTTGTCTGCAATTAAGGCAAGGCTACTTTTGTTCCTCAATTACAGCTTGAGCTGCAGTAAGCCCTTGCGAGCTTTGCTTGCAAAGTGCGAATGCACAATATTGCAGCGTGCTACTTTTGCTCTTCTATTACAGCTTGAGCTGCAGTAAGCCCTTGCGAGCTTTGCTTGCAAAGTGCGAATGCACAATATTGCAAGCGTGCTACTTTTGTTCTTCTATTACAGCTTGTGCTGCAGTAAGCCCTTGCGAGCTTTGCTTGCAAAGTGCGAATGCACAATATTGCAAGCGTGCTACTTTTGTTCTTCTATTACAGCTTGTGCTGCAGCTAAGCGCGCTTGCGGAACTCTGAATGGAGAGCAAGATACATAATTCAAACCTATTCTGTGGCAGAATTTTACTGAATCAGGGTCGCCGCCGTGTTCGCCGCAAATGCCTCTTTTTAGGTCAGGTCTTACCTTAAGTGCTTTATCTAATGCGATTTGCATTAACTGACCCACACCAACCTGATCAAGTGATTCAAACGGGTTACGAGGTAAGATTTTTTCTTCAACGTATTTGTTTAAGAATTTACCTTCAGCGTCATCACGAGAGAACCCGAAAGTCATCTGTGTCAAGTCGTTTGTACCGAATGAGAAGAATTGTGCGTATTGAGCAATTTCATCCGCAGTAAGTGCTGCACGAGGAATTTCAATCATCGTACCGAACATATAATCAATTTCAACGCCTTTTTCTTCCATAACTTCGCGAGCAACGCGCTCTAAAAGTTCACGGTCAATTCTAAGCTCGTTAACGTGAGATACAAGAGGAATCATAACCTCGGGCTTAACTTCTAAACCTTCTTTTTTAAGGTCGCAAGCAGCCATAAATATTGCTCTTACTTGCATTTCGTTAATTTCAGGGAACATAAGACCCAAACGGCAGCCTCTTAAGCCCATCATCGGGTTAGATTCGCTCAAGTTTTCAACAATGTGAAGCATTTCTTCTTCTTTTTTGTAATCTTTGCCTTGAGCTTTAAGAGTTGCAACCTGTTCAATTAAGCTTTCTTTGTCAGGCAAGAACTCATGTAACGGCGGGTCAAGAAGACGAATTGTCATCGGAAGTCCGTTCAATGCTTTGAACATATCAACGAAGTCTTGATACTGCATCGGTAAAAGTTTATCCAGTGCTTCTTTTCTGGCTTCAGGAGTTCCTGCGATAATCATTTTTTGAACCCAAGGAAGTCTTTCAGGGTCCATAAACATATGCTCTGTACGGCACAAACCAACGCCTTGAGCGCCTAATTTAACAGCGTTTTTAACGTCAGTAGGTGTATCTGCGTTAGCACGTACCACAAGTTTTTTAGTTTCATCAACCCACTTGAACAGAGTTTCAAAGTTTTCGTCCATATCGGCACGAAGAGTTTTAACTTCTCCTGCCATAACTTCACCTGTACCGCCGTCAAGAGAGATTATGTCATTTTCACGATAAACTGTTCCGTCCCCTGCTGTTAAAGTTTTATTTGCAAGGTCGATTTTTAAGTCTTCACAACCTGCAACACAGGGTTTACCCATACCTTTTGCAACAACTGCAGCGTGAGATGTCATACCGCCTCTAAGTGTCAATACACCTTGAGAAGCTATCATACCGTGAATGTCATCGGGGCAAGTTTCAATTCTTACCAAAATAACTTTTTCGCCTGCTTCGCCACGCTCAGCTGCTGCATCGGTATCAAATACGATTTTACCAACGGCAGCGCCGGGGGATGCTGCAAGACCTTGAGCAATTTTGTGTGCTTCTTTTTTAGCTTTCGGGTCAAAAGACGGCAATAAAAGTTGATATAATTGGTAAGGATCAACAAGAGAGATAGCTCTTTCTTTTGTGATTATGCCTTCTTTTTCCATTTCAACGGCAATTCTAACCGCAGCAGCAGCTGTTCTTTTACCGTTTCTTGTTTGAAGAACGTATAATTTACCGCGTTCAATGGTAAATTCCATATCTTGAACATCTTTGTAGTGTTTTTCAAGGTTTTTAGCAATATCTACATATTGTCTGTAAAGCTCAGGCATTTCATTTTCAAGTTCGCAAATCGGTTTAGGTGTTCTGATACCTGCAACAACGTCTTCGCCTTGAGCATTTGTTAAATATTCACCATAGAATTTATTTTCACCTGTTGAAGGGTTTCTGGTGAATGAAACACCTGTTGCACAGTCATCGCCCATATTACCAAATACCATGGTTTGTACGTTTACGGCTGTACCGTAGTTATGGTCGATTTTGTAGTGGTTACGGTAAGCAACCGCACGAGGAATATTCCAAGATCTGAATACCGCTTCAATAGCTTCTTGAAGTTGTACCATAGGATCTTGCGGGAATTCTTTTCCTGTTTCTTTTTTGATTAATTCTTTATAAGGCTCGATAAGTGATTTCCAATCATCCGCAGTTAGTTCGGTGTCTTGTTTAACGCCTTTTTGTTCTTTAATTTTATCAATGTATTCTTCGAATTTTACTCTTTCAATGTCCCAAGCAACCGAGCCGAACATTGTTAAAAATCTGCGGTATGAATCGTAGCAAAAACGAGGATTATTGGTAAGTTTAATCATACCTTCAACTGTTTTATCGTTCATACCAAGGTTTAGGATAGTTTCCATCATACCCGGCATAGAAAGTCTTGCACCTGAGCGAACAGAAACCAAAAGCGGATTTTCGCTGTCGCCGAATTTTTTACCTGTTTGGTTTTCAACATCAGCCAAAGCTGCTCTTACTTCGTCCATAACGCCTTCGGGCATTTTGTTACCTGAGTTGATATATTCCATGCAGGTTTCGGTCGTAATAGTCAAACCGGGGGGAACAGGCAGACCTGCATTTGTCATCTCGGCAAGGTTAGCACCTTTTCCGCCAAGTAAATTGCGCATATCGGCATTGCCTTCTCTAAAAAGCCATACACGTTTTTGTGTCGTCATTAATTTTTTCTCCTTTTCAAATAAAAATCTAAAAAAAGTTGAAAATATTCTAACATAAAAGTGATTTATATACAATTTCCTGTTATAATCACTTTATGGAAAATAAAGTTGAATTAATACAAAGCGCACAAGAACTTATCTCAAAAGGTGATTTTCAGCCTGCGATTGAGATTTTAGAGAGCATTAAGCTAAAAGATGACGACCTTGAAGTCCTAAAAAACTTAGGGCTGTGTTTTGTTAATTTGGAAAATTACACGAAAGCAAAAGAGGTCTTTGAAAAGGCGGTAAAAAAAGACAACAGCGATGCCACATCTTACTTTTACCTTGCAAATTGCAATGATAAGCTTGGTTTTGAAGATGATGCAATTAAAAACTATAAAAAAGTAATTGAGCTTAGAGATGAATTTTTTGAAGCGTATAAAAACCTTGCCGTAATTTACATCAAGCAAGGTCAGCACCAAAGTGTCATTGACCTTATTAAGCCTTTGCTTGAGGTCAAAAGGGATGATTACCTTCTGTTTTACTTGGTTGCAACTGCATATATTGCTCAAAATATGCACTATGAGGCGCTTGAGTACCTTAAAGAAGCCTTAAAGCTAAATCCTAAGCATGTTCAGATGATGAATAATCTTGCAAACTGCTTTATTACGCTAAATCAAGTTGATGAAGCTTTGAAGGTTTTAGAGTTTGCTTACGAAATTGACCCGAAATACGCTCTTACAAATTATAATTTGGGTACTTTGTATCAAATTAAAGGCGATTGGCAAAAGGCTTTTGAATACTTTAATACGGCATACAAACTTGAACCCTCTGTTACATTAATGGCTACTCTTGCCTACTGTGCAAGGCGCGCGGGGGAATATGAGCTTGCAATAAGTTTGTATAAAAGTTTAATTGCAATTCATCCCGAGAAAACAAATTACCAAAATAATTTACTTGCACTTTTAATGGAAACAAGAAATTATAAAGATGCGCTAAAGGTTATAAGAGAGCTGTTAAAGTATAATCCGACAGGGGTCGATTTGCTCAAAAAATACGCTGCACTGTTAAGGCTTACGGGTGATAATCAAAATGCTCGTGAGATACTTGAGGCACTTATTAAAAGAGGTAAAATCGATGTTGAAGTTTATTATAATTACGCACTTGTCTTAATTAACGAAGAGGATTTGGAAGGTGCAAAAGAGGCATTTAAAAAATGTATTGCTCTTGAACCGCATAATCCCTTTGCTCACAAGGACTTAGGCGTTTTATATTTAAAAATGAATATGGTGGATTGGGCAAAAGACGAGCTTGAAGAGGCGGTTAAACTTGAGCCTGATGAGAGCGAAATTACTTTTGCTTACGCGGTTTTTCTAAATAAAACCAAGGAATACGAAAAAGCGGATGAGTTTTATGAAAAATCGGTTAAGCTTGAGCCGAATAACCCCGATTATCTTGCTCATTGGGGTGAAAATTTAATCTTAGAGGGCAAAGTTCAAGAGGGCGTCGAAAAATTAACCAAGGCGGTTGAAATTAACCCTAAAAACTACATTGCGCTGTATAATTTGGCTAAATTATATTTTTCTCAGAAAAAATATAAAGTTGCAAAAGAACTTTTGGAAGATATGGTAAGCATTGTAAAAGACGACTGTGAGCTTTTAAATATGCTTGCAATTTCTTATATGAATTTAAAGGATTATAAGGCAGCGATTGGAATTTTTGAAAATTTAGCTCAAGAATTTCCTCAAAACCACATACTGCTTTGCGATTTAGGAAATTGCTATTTAAAAATCGGCGAAATTGAAAAAGCAAAAAACAAGGCCTACGAGGCTTTAAACATTTTCTCTGACTATTCAGAGGCACTAAAACTGATTAAAGAGGTAGAAAGACAAAATGACAGAGGGTAAAAAAAGAATAGTTTCAGGCATGAGATCAACAGGAAAGCTCCACTTAGGGCATTATTTCGGGGTGCTTTCAAATTGGAAAAAACTGCAAAATGAATATGACAGCTTCTTTTTTATTGCCGATTGGCACGCACTTACAACGAAATTTGATTCAACCGAAACTTTAGCACAAAACGTTGAAAACGTAGCTTTAGACTGGCTTTCTTGCGGTATCGACCCTGATAAATCAACAATTTATGTGCAGTCTTTAGTCCCTCAAATTGCGCAATTGCATATTTATTTAAGCATGATTACTCCTCAAAACTGGGTGGAGCGTGATCCTACCTTAAAAGATATGGCAAGAGCTTTAAGAGAAGGCGGGCACAACGACACGCAAATTTCATACGGGCTTTTAGGTTATCCTGTCTTAATGACAGCAGATATTATGATGTTCAATGCAAACTATGTTCCCGTAGGAATTGACCAAGTCCCGCATGTTGAACTTTCTCGAGATATTATAAGACGTTTTAATAATATCTATAAAACAGACTTTTTTGTTGAGCCTGAACCTCTTTTGACCCAAATTCCTTTAATGAAGGGTGTTGACGGCAATAAAATGGGTAAATCTTTTAATAACGATATAAAAATTTCGGATGACGAGAAAACAACCGAAAAGAAAATAATGAGCGCAATTACCGACAGAAGCCGCCTAAGAAGAGATGACCCGGGGCATCCTGAGGATTGCGAAGTGGTTTATGATTATTGGAAAATTTTTGACAGCGAAGAAAAAGTAAAAGAAATCGACTCGCTTTGCCGCAAGGGTGAAATCGGCTGTGCTCAGTGTAAGCGTGAGCTTGCAAATAAAGTGAATGAAATGCTTGCGCCAATCAGGGCAAAAAGAAAAGAGCTTGAGAATAACCCTAAACTTGTAAGAGAAATTTTGCTTGAAGGTTCAAACAGGGCGCAAAAAGAAGCTCAAATTATTTTGGATAAAGTAAAAGAAGTTGTGAAAATGTACTAATATAAAGGGTTTTTTATGGAAAAACTTGTCGAAACATTTATAGAACTTGCAAAAATTCCTTCTCCGCCTCTTGGGGAAGAAAAAGTTGCGGATAAAATTGTTGAAATTTTAACAAACGGCGGCGTAAACGCTAAAAAAGACGACTATGGCAATGTTTATGCTTATATTGAACCTACCGACAGTACAAAAAGACCGCTGCTTTTAAGCACGCATATGGATGTTGTCGGAGATGACAGCCCTGTTAATGTGGTTGTAAACGGCGATATTATTGAAACCGATAAATCAAGAACTTTGGGTGCTGACGACAAAGCAGGTGCTGCTGCGGCAATTAGACTTGCTTTAAATGTTAATCAAGATAAAGACCTAAAGCACGGCGGTTTAGAGCTGGTATTTACCCGTGATGAAGAGCAGTCTATGACAGGTATTAATCACCTTGATTTTTCAACTCTTGAAAGCGAATACATTTTAGTATTGGACAGTGCAAATTTAGGAAAGTTTGAAATTTCCGGTGCAAGCTATACAAAATTGGATGTTATCGTAAATACAAAATACGGCGGACACAGCGGTTTAGATATAGACAAGAAAGATAGAATTAACGCTGCAAAAATTATTGCGGACTATGTTAAAATCGCACCGATTGGGGTTATAAACGAGGATGAGCTTGGCGTTGTAACCTCTGCAAACTTAGGCTGTATAATTGGCGGCGGGGTCGAAAGAACTTTAAAATCGGCTTATAGAGTAAAAAATCCTTGCGAATATATTGCAAAAAATTGTACGGATAACGTAATTAATACAACCGCTTACGCTCATTATTCAATCAGAAGTTCAAATACTTGGTTTGAAAAAGAATTAATTGATGCATATAAAAATATTGCAGATGCAATTAATAAAAAATACGGCGGACTTGTTGAGGTTAAAATTGAAACAAGCGTGCATCTTTTGCCTTTTGAAAAGTCTGATGATGATACTCTTGTAAATATTGGCCGCGAGGCTGCAAAAAAAGCAGGCGTAAAGCTTGATGTAAGTTCGTTCCATGCAGGTGCGGAAACTCATATTTACGCAAACAAGCAAAATAAATATTCAAAAACCTTTAAGCCTGTTTTAATAGGCATAGCGGATATTGAAAATATGCACTCGCCTGATGAGAAAATTCATATAAATTCTTACCTTGAGGGCTTTAAGTTCTTGGGTGAATTTTTTAAAGAGTTTAATATGCAGTAATTAATAGGGCTTGCAAGTTGCAAGCCCTTAAATTTTTTATTTTGTTTTTTCTAGAACGGTTTTGTTTGAGAAAGCTTATTTCTCAATTCTCTAAATCTTGCAATGTCTTCTTGTGCTTTTGACGTTTCTTTAAATAGAACTTGTGTTGCAGGGTGAATAATTACAATCTGATCCATGTGAATTTCCAAAAAGTCATATCTTCTTGGTGCGGAAGAAGAATTTTTCCCCATAATTTCAGCGTTTGTAACAGCCAAAAAACGTCTGTCCTTATCGTTTAAAAGTTCCGTTAATTCACGGTTTGCTTTGGTAAGCTTTGAAACGTGCACTGTTCCTTTAATATCGTGATCTTTAGTTAATATGCAAACCTCAATAGGCATTGTTTGCGAACTGTCTGACATTTATCGGCTCCTTTTTAAATTTTTATATTTTAATTATATTATATTTTTTGCACTATGTAAAATTTTTGTGTAAAATTAAACCATAATGAAAAAGTTTATTACGGCAGTTTTATTTTTAACCTTCTTTTTTGATATACCTGCTTTTGCCCGTATGACAGACGCTGTTGTGCCTATTTCGCAAACAGAAAGTAAAAAATTAAAAAGCGATAGCGAATCGGGCGTTGAGTATGGCAGTTTGTCAAAAAAAGACAGAGTTATAACAAAATCTTCAAGAAAAATTGATGCAATTTTTCCAAATACAAAAGTTAACACTTTGGGAATTTCTTTCCCCGGTAATCGCGGGCCAAATCAGCTTGTAATTTACAAAAGAGAATACGGCAGAAGAACTTTGACAAATGAGTTTGGAAAAGAAGCCGTTGTTGAAGGCGATACGGTTGTCCGCCTAACGGGTGCGGATTCTATTATTCCGCATGAAGGCTTTGTAATAAGCGGCCATGGCAGTGCAAAAAAATGGATTAACGATAATTTAAAAGTAGGTACAAAAGTTAAAATTGATACTCAAAATCAAGTTTTACACGCATACACTACAATCGGAAGTTACAGATACTGTGCGAAAGTAAAAATTGAAGAGGTGGAAGAGCTTCTTGAAAAAAGCAAACGTCAGTATAAAAATCGTGATGATAAAAAAGTAAAAGAATTTCTTAAAAAAGCTAAAAAAGAGCTCAGAAAGTCTGATTGCTCAAATAATAACGAAGCTTTGGCAAATGCAAAAGCTGCGATTGTTTCGGCGCAAATTGCCCTAAGTTACACTCTGCCTTATCTAAAGGATGAACTAAAGGGTGTTTGGGTACGTCCAAACGAGAAAAGCGAAGCTGAAGTTGAAAGAACGCTTAACCAAATGCAGGAGTTGGGAATAAATACGATTTTCCTTGAAACATATTTCCACGGCAAAACCATTTTCCCTTCCGAAGTTATGAAAAATTACGGTTTTGAGGGGCAAAATCCTAACTTTAAAAACTATGACCCTCTGTCTTGCTGGGTTCGCGGTGCTCACAAGAGAAATATGGCTCTGCATGTTTGGTTTGAATCCTTTTACATAGGTAACAAAGTCCCTGCTGAAGATGCATACAATATTCTTGCAGTAAGACCTACTTGGGGTAATAAAAACAAAGAAAATTACGAATCGCAAACTCCTGTTGCGCACATAAGTGAGCACAGAGGATATTTCATTGATCCTGCTAACCCTGAAGTAGTAGATTTTTTGGTGAAATTAATTCTTGAAATATCTGCAAAATATGATATTGACGGAGTTAACTTAGATTATGTCCGCTATCCGATTTCGGCAAAGACAACTTCGTCAAATTACGAGGCTTCAAATTGGGGTTATACTTCATATGCAAGAGAAGAATTTAAGAAAATCTACGGAGTTGATCCGATTAAAATAAAATATGACACTTCGATGTGGAATAAGTGGGATAATTACAGACAAGACAGAATTTCAAACTACGTTAAATCCGTTAAAGATGCTGTAAAAGACAGAGGAATAGTGCTTTCTGCCGTTGTTTTCCCCGATTATAAAAACAGCTTGGAAACAAAACAGCAAAACTGGCAAAAATGGTCATCTCATGGCTATTTAGACGCAATGACACCTTTAATTTTAACAGCTGATTTTTCTTTGGCTGATAATATGTTAAACGACCTAAAGAGAAAATCTTCTTCCAAAGTGCAAATTTATCCGGGGCTTTTTGTAGGCTTTATGGAAGGCGAGAGCGAAGATTTATTAAAGCAAATTCATATAATCAGAAATCATGATTTAAAAGGCGTTGTGCTTTTTGACTGGGCGCATTTAGACAAAAAATACACAGACGTTTTAAAGGCTTGCGTGTTTGATTCTAACTGCGAAGAGGTTGATGAAAAAAGTAAAAAATAAATTATTTTTTAAGTAATTTATCGAAGTTGAAAATTGGTGTTTTTTCTTCAACAACTTCCTGTTCAAGTCCCAAAATTCTTGATAAGTCTGTTTTAAGCTGCCCTAAGTCCTCGTACTTTTTCAAAGAACCGTCAACCGCGATAGAAACATCTCCTGTTTCTTCGGATACGACAATACAGGCACAGTCAGAAGTTTCGGTTATCCCGATTGCTGCTCTGTGGCGTGTTCCGTATCTCCAGCTTAGTTTTGGGTCTTCGGTTAGGGGTAAAAGTACGCCTGCACAAAGAACTTTATCACCTTCGATGATAACTGCTCCGTCGTGAAGCGGCGTTGAAGGGTAAAAAATTGTCAATAAAAGCTCTTGAGAAACATCTGCGTCAAGCTTTACGCCAACGTCAGAGTGGTTAATGGGCATATTATCCTTCTGAAGAACAATTAATCCGCCTGTTTTGGACTTAGATAAATATTTTATGGTTTCGATTAATTCTTTAACAACATCGATTTTTTGTTTTTTATTTTTGGGACGATTTTTACCCAAAATTACGTTTTCAAAGAAGTTTGTTTGGCCTATGTAGCACAAAAACCTTCTCAATTCGGGCTGGAAGATTACAATTAATCCGAAAATTACAATACTGACGAGGGTTTTTAGGAACATACCAAAAATTTGCAGATTTATTTTTATGAGCAATTCAGAGAAAATCCACATAAAAATAAGTACAAATATGCCTCTTACAAGGTTTTCGCTTTGCGTTCCTTTGATGTATTTTTTGTAAAAATACCAAAGTACAAAAATTAATATAACGATTTCAATGATATTTACGCTTGGTTTTACAACATCGAGAGATTTTATCATCTCGTTGAATTGTAAAAATATAAAACTGTAAAAATCGCTGAAATCCACCCTGCTACACGCCTTTAATTCTGTCCGGTATTATATCGTTCTCAATTAGTTGATCGTAAGATTGTCTTTTAATTATAATATCAGATTGTGAATTATTTACAAGTACCATGGCTGCTTTAGGCACGCAGTTGTAGTTAGAAGACATGGAGTAACCGTATGCACCTGTGTTGTAAACGCACAGTATATCGCCTTCTTGAGGATTTTTTAGCTCAATATCTTTAATTAATATATCGCCCGATTCGCAAAATCTTCCCGCAACAGTTACTTTTTGCATTGTTTCATCTTCTTTTTTGTTTGCAATTTGTGCAAAATATTCCGCTTCATACATTGAAGGGCGCGGGTTGTCTGCCATACCGCCGTCAACAGCAATGTATTTTTTATTTAGCTCGGGAATAACTTTTGAAGAACCAACAGTGTAGAGCGTTACGCCTGCCGTTGCAACAATTGAACGTCCCGGTTCAATGTATAATACTGGTTTTTTAAGGTCATATTCTTTTGTATGAAATTCAATAGAATCCTTTATAACCTGAGCTATTGTTTTAACGCTTGGCGGGCAGTCTTTGTCCGTGTATGTAACTCCTAATCCGCCCCCTGCGTTGATTTCTGTCAGTTCAATATTGAACTTATCTTTTATTCTTTTGATTTCTTTTAGAATTACGCCAATTTCATCGTAATAAACTTGTGTTTCAAAGATTTGAGAACCGATGTGCGCATGAAGCCCCATTAACTCAAGGTTTTTGTACTCATCCAAAATAAGCTGAATTGCTTCGTCAATTTGAGTTAAATCAAAACCGAATTTTGAATCTAAATGTCCTGTTTGAATGTATTTGTGAGTGTGGCATTCAATTCCGGGGGTAATTCTTAAAAGAATTTTTTGGACAATATTTTTAGATTTTGCTATTTCGTTTAAAAGAGCAAGCTCTAAAAAATTATCAACGCTTATTCTGCCGACTTTTAAATCCAGTGCATAAGCAATTTCTTCGGGACTTTTGTTGTTTCCGTTAAAGGTTGTTTTTTGCATATCCACCCCTGCATTATAAACAGTGTGGATTTCGCCGCCTGAAACAACGTCAAAGCCAAAGCCCTCATCATATAATATTTTTGCAATTGCGCTTGTCATAAGTGCTTTTGATGCAAACATCATATTTACATTAAGACCCGAAAAAGCCTCTTTATACTCTTTTGCCATACCTCTTAAGGTAGCCTCATCCATTACATAAAGAGGAGTTTGGTATTTATCTGCGATTTCAACCAAGTCGCATCCGCCAATTTCTAAGTTACCCTGATTATTAATTTTTGTTGTAATTGGTTTAATGTTTTGATTTATACTCATAATTTATCCTGTTAACTTCTTGCTAATTTCCGTTAATGATTGTAACATAAAAAAGTCCATATTAGGGAGAATAAAATGCAATATTTGAATAGAAATTTGTCTTTAAAAAATACCGTTGTGTTTTTTATACTGATTTTATTGGTGTTTATGGCAACAAGTGTTGCAGATATTTTGCTTATGCTTTTTGCGGCTTATGTTTTAACCTGTGCAATTAATCCCGTTGTTTTAAAATTGCAAAAGTATATGCCCCGTGTTTTGGCGGTCAGCCTTTTGCTTTTGGTTTTGTTAATCGGCGTTTTGGGCTTTTTAATACCGCTTTTTGCCGTTACGGTTAAGCAAATTTATGTCGTAATACAAAATTTCCCTAATTATATTGATAACATTCAAAATATTTTAAACTTTAATTTGTTCGGTTTTTCTTTGGCGAAAATAATTAATACTGAAGCTCTAAAGCTTGATACTTCAATGATTGTAGGCAATGTATTTTCTCATTCAATTGAAGCCACAAAGGTTGTAGCGGGTTCTTTTACCACAATTCTTGCGGTAGCAATTATGATATTTTACCTTGCATACGATGAAAACCACATAAAAGAAGGTTTTATGGCGTTTTTCCCAAAAAAATACAAAAACAGAGCAGGCGAGATTATTGACACTATTTCAAATCGCGTCGGCGGATATTTTTTCGCACAAGTTCTTTCCATGGCCTTTGTCGGCTTAATTACAATGGTCGGACTTTTAATAATAGGTCATAAACACGCGCTAATTCTTGGCTTTTTGACATTTATTTTGGATATTGTTCCTGTAATCGGGCCTACAATTGCAGTTGCAGCAGGTCTTGTAAGTGCTGCGGACGGTGGTTTCTTGTTTGTAATTTTAACCTTTGCAATATTTATGCTTGCCCAGTGGATGGAAAATCAGGTCTTAAGACCTGTGATATTCGGTAAATTAATGGATATGCACCCTTTGACAATTATCATCTCACTTCTTGTCGGTGCAAGATTTTTAGGCTTCTGGGGCGTTGTCTTGGGCCCTGCAATTGCAAGTGTTATCTGCGTTTTAGTTGATGAACTTTACTTAAAAAGAATAAAAGAACAGGAGTAAATGGAAAAGTTTTTATATAAGCAAAATTTCAATAAAAATCCGAAAATTAACGTTTTCTTTGCATATCCGGCGATTGAGAGCTTTGCAATGGCGTCTTTAGGGTATCTTTCTATTTTTAAAATGATAGATGAAATGGATGAGATTTTTGTTGAAAGGGTTTATGCCGATTCAAAAACTACCCGTGTAAATATCCAAGATGTAAAAGTAATGGGCTTTTCGACGAGTTTTGAAATTGATATTTTAACCGTTGTAAAAATGCTTAAAAAATATGATATTCCTTTAAAATCTTCCCAAAGAGGGGATGAACACCCGATTATTTTTGCGGGCGGCCCTGCTGTAAGTGCAAACCCCCTTCCTTATCAGGAATTTTATGATTTTATAAGTATCGCGGAAGGTCAAGCTCTCAAAGAGGTGCTTGAGTTTATTGCAAATAATTCTCATCTTAAAAGAGATGAATTGCTTGAAAAACTAAGCAAATTTGAAGGCATTTGGGTTCCAAAATATGGTGTTTATGATGTTAAAATGCTGAGGGATGATTTGTCAGAACCCGTTGCAACGCCGATTTTGAGCGAAAAAAGCTTTTTTAAAAATGCCTATGTAATTGAAATTGAGCGCGGTTGCCCCAAGATGTGCAATTTTTGCCTTGCAAGCTGGATGAATTTGCCAGTAAGATTTTTAGACAAGCAAAAAATAATTTCCTCAATAGATGAAGCACTTAAATATACCAATAAAATTGCCCTTTTGGGTGCTTATGTTGCAGGACATCCCGACTTTTCGGAGATTATTGATTTTATATGCGAAAAAAACAAAATTTCGCCAGTCGAATTGTCAATTTCTTCTCTTAGAGCGGATTTGGCAGATGAAAAGTTATTTAAAACTTTGGTTGAATGCTCTCAAAAGCACGCCACAATAGCTATTGAGGCCGGCTCTCAAAGAATGAGAGATATAATTAAAAAAGATTTGACCGATGAGCAGATATTTAAAACAGTTGAAACAGCAAGGCTTTCAGGTCTTAAAGGTGTAAAAATATACACTATGATAGGTTTTCCAAAAGAAGAAGAGTCTGATATTGTTGCCTTGGTTGAGCTTGCAAAAAAACTGAAGGAAAAAAACAAAGGTTTTGAAATTTCTTTTTCCCTTTCCACCCTTATTCCAAAGGCACATACGCCTTTTGAGGATGTGAAAAAGGAAGGTTCAAAAAGTCTTGAGAAAAAAATCAATTACTTAAAAAAAGAATTGCATAAAATCGGCATAAACCTTAGACCCTCAAGTGTTGAGTGGGACGCTATTCAGGCAATTTTATCCAGATGCGATGCTTCCCTTGCCGACTATATTATTGAAGTTTGCGAGCAAGGCGGTAATCTTGGAGCGTTTAAGCAAGTGTGGCGTGAGTTTCATAAAAAAGGAATATTCAAAAGCCTTGAGGATAGCGCTCAAATGCCTTATGATAATACAAAAACGCCTCTGCCTTGGGCATTTATAAAATGCACTCCCCAAGAGCCTCTTAAAAAAAGGAAGGAAGAATATTTGCTCTACTAATTCCTCATTTTGTGCTATGATTGAAGAAAACAAAATTTGAGGATGAAAATGGAAGAAATTAAAATTGAGCAAAGATTTATAGATGAAGCAAAAACCTTGTCCAGAGGGGCTGAAATTCTACCCGACGGCTTTATGGGTCTTGCTTATAAACTGCAAAAAGCGCACAAGGAAAACAGACCCCTAAGGGTAAAATTGGGTCTTGACCCGACAAGACCTGACTTGCATTTGGGTCATAGCGTAGTTATGCGCAAATTAAAGCAGTTTCAGGACTTAGGTCATCAGGTTGTTTTAATTGTAGGCGGTGCAACCGCTATGGTAGGCGACCCTTCAGGAAAGTCTGAAACACGCCCTGCGCTTTCAAAAGAGCAAGTGGCTGAAAATGCGAAAAGTTACTTTGAACAAATGTCAAATGTTGTTGACATTACAAAGGCAGAGGTTACAAATAACGCTGACTGGCTTCATTCAATGAGCTTTGTTGAAATGTTAAAGCTTGCAACTTCAACCACCGTTGCTAAAATGCTTACTCGTGATGATTTTGCAAAAAGGTACGAAGATGGCCGTCCTATAAGCGTTGTAGAGTTTTTCTATCCTCTTATGCAGGCTTATGACTCTGTTGCGGTTAAAGCTGATATTGAACTAGGCGGAACTGACCAGCGTTTCAACCTTTTAATGGGTCGTGATGTCCAAGCGCACTACGGTTTTGAAGATTTTCAACTTGCAATGCTCTTACCTTTGATTGAAGGTACTGACGGTCAGGTGAAAATGTCAAAAACTTACCCTGAGCACTGTATTTCATTTACGGACAGTGCAAAAGATATGTACGGCAAGCTTATGAGCATACCTGATGAGCTTATGCCTAAGTATTACTTGCTTTTAACTGATTTAGATTTTAACAAAGACAATAACCCAAGAGATGAAAAAATGCGTCTTGCTTATGAAATAGTGAGAATGTACAAGGGTGAAGATGAGGCAGAAGCAGCTCAGGACGAGTTTATTAACGTTGTTCAGAAAAAAGGAATACCTGACGACATTTCAGAAGTTAAATTAGACCAGCCTGAAAATATTCTTGATTTGCTTTTAAAAGTCGGTTTTGTACAAAGCAAAGGTGAGGCAAGAAGGTTGATTGCAGGCGGCGGAGTAAAATTCGAAGGCGAAAAGCTTACCTCGGTTGACTTTGTCGTTGATAGAGCAGGTGTATTGCAAGGGGGCAAAAGAAAATATGCCAAAATTGTATTCTAATTTATTAGAGCTAATCGGTAACACCCCAATAGTCAAGATTAACGGGACTTATGAGGGTTATAAGCCGAAAAACTTATACGCAAAGCTTGAATACTTTAACCCCGCAGGCTCTATTAAAGACCGTGTAGCTTACAATATGTTAAAATCGGCTTACGACAAGGGCTTAATAACTCCTGATACGGTTATAGTTGAGCCGACATCAGGCAATACAGGTGTCGGACTTGCTCTTTGCGCCTCTATTATGGGGATTGAGTTTATCGCTGTGATGCCCGAGAATATGACCGAAGAGAGAAAAAAACTCATCGCGGCTTACGGTGCAAAAGTTGTTACAACGCCTAAAAACCTTGGTATGCAAGGCTCTGTTGAAAAGGCTAATCAAATTGCAAAAAAATTAAAGGCGGAAGGGAAAAATGTTTTTGAAACAAAACAGTTTGAAAACCCTGAAAATCCCGCTTCACATATAAAAACTGCGGATGAAATTTGGAAAGATACAAACGGCGAAATAAAAGTTCTTGTATGTGGAATAGGAACGGGCGGAACAATTTCGGGCTGTGCAAAAAGACTTAAAGAGCATAATCCGAAAATTAAAGTTTTGGGAGTTGAACCCGCAGAAAGTCCTCTTTTAACCCAAGGTGTTGCGGCTGCGCATAAAATTCAAGGTATAGGTGCAAACTTTGTTCCGCAAACTTTGAACAAAGACTTAGTGGATAAAATCGTTGATATTAAAGGCGATGAGGCGATAAATATTACAAGAGAAGCTGCAAAACAAGAAGGTCTGCTGGTCGGCGTATCTTCGGGCGCTGTTTTGAAAGCTGCTTTAGAATTGGATAAGAAGTTTTTCTTTGAAGGCAGAGATGATATGATTGTTGCGATTTTTGCCGACAGTGGGGAAAGGTACTTATCCGGGGGAATTTTTTAATGGTTGAAGAAAAAAAACAGGGCCTGTCCATTGTCCGTGGAATAAAAACTGTTTGCAGCGACATTAAAACTATATATGATAAAGACCCTGCCGCAAGGAATTTAGCGGAGATTATTTTGCTCTACCCCGGTTTCCATGCGCTTTTAGCGTATCGTTTCGCGCATAAACTGACAAAGTGGCACATTCCTTTTATCCCAAGGCTAATCTCGCAGTTGGCGCGCTTTTTTACGGGAATTGAAATTCACCCGAAGGCAAAAATAGGGAAAAACTTTTTCATTGACCACGGAATGGGCGTTGTAATAGGTGAAACAACGATTATTGGCGATGATGTTCTTATATATCAAGGCGTTACGCTTGGCGGTACAGGTAAAGACCTTGGTAAACGCCATCCTACGCTTGGTAACAGCGTTACAGTCGGTGCAGGTGCAAAGGTCTTGGGTAATATTACAATAGGTGATTATACCAATATCGGTGCAGGTTCGGTCGTTGTGGATGACGTTCCCGAACACTCCACAGTTGTGGGCATCCCCGGAAGAATAGTCAAACAAAGAGTGTTTATTCAAGGGCAGCTTTTGCACAACAGAATTCCCGACCCGATTAAGTGCGAGCTAAACAGGCTCAAGTATGAAGTAGCCGAGCTTAAAGCGGATTTTGAAAATCAAAAAGAAATTAAAGACTAAAAAAGCCCGCAATATGCGGGCTTAGGTCTATTAAGAGAAGTTTTAAGCAAGTGCTTTTTTAACTTCTTTTTTGTATTTTTCAACGTTTGGTTGTAGCACTTCTGCCATAGCTTCACCTTGAGGCGTGATGTTGTTTTCCATACGTCTTAAGATGTTGCCTGTGTATAGTGTTTCAAAGTGTTTAAGTTCAATGAATCTGCCTAAAGTTTTGTATGACAAGTCAGCCAAAACAATTTCAGATACAGGATGTTGAGCACTGTAAGCACTTACAACACCTTTGATTACAGCGTTGAACACTTTATCATCAGATTTCACATAAACAAAAGTAAAGAAGGAATCTTTATTGTTTTCGTCCAAATCAGCCTCTGCATTGTAGTGCAAATATCCGGGGCCTACGTTTGTATCTGTTGAAATTCTTGCTTTTAATGATTCATTTTTAAGTTGTTTTTCCCACAAAGTTGTTGCCATAAACGCATCGCCAAAGTATTCCACAAAGTGTTTAATTTTGCCGTTTTGTCTTGCTTCAACGTTTGAAATTGCAAGTTTTAGCGCATCATTTTCTTCAACATTTTTGTTTAAAAACTCTTTTTGAGCATCTAATGACGCATTTAACATGTCAATTACGTTTTGTTTTTCAACGCCTAAAAATGCAAGTGTGAAAATTGTTGCATCATCAAAGATTGAAAATCTTCCGCCGACATCATCATGAACATATCCGCCTGCGGTTAATTCGCCCTTATCCACAAGACGTCTTAGAGCGCTTTTTTCGCTTGATGCGTCTGTCATTGCAATAAATCTGTCAGAAACATCTTCTTTGCCCAAATAATTTTGCATTAATTTTCTTGCGCTTTCGTAAGCAACTGTTGTTTCAAGCGTTCCGCCTGATTTAGAAACTACTAAGAACTGAGTTTTGTCTAAATCAAGAGTTTTTGAAAAACGCTCAAAGCTTAGAGGGTCAACTGATGAGTAAAAATGAGCGTGCTTGTTTAAATTTAGCATTGTAATTAAAGACTCAGTCGTATGACGTGAACCGCCGATACCCAAAACGGCAATGTCTGTGTATTTGCCTGCTCGTGCCTTTTGAGCTAAATCAAATAAGTTATCGATGTTTTTTAATTGGTGGTTTGGCAGAAAATTAATCCAATTTAAAAATTGTCCTTGTTTTTCTGCTCTTGCCTGAACATCCGAAACAGCTTCCTGTGCAAGAGTTTGATACTTTTCAAAATTAATTTCGCCTGTTTTTAGGGTGGTTAATTTTTGAGATGTTTGCGTCATAATATAATCCTTCCAAATTCTTTATGAAATAATTATAACGCAAGGAATTTAATTTTAAAACAAATAAATTGCAACCAGAGCCGCCAAAATTAGTGCGGTATTAAAGTGTACAAACGTTGGTATGCAAGTGTCTTGGATGTGATTATGTTGATTATCCGCATTTAATCCGGCAGTCGGGCCAAGAGTTGTGTCTGAGGCGGGTGAGCCTGCATCCCCCAAGGCTGCTGACGCTGCAAGGATTATAACCGTTGCGGGAGTTGAAATGCCAAGTTTAGCGCACATCGGGACAAAAAGAACGGCCAAAATCGGTATTGTACCAAAGGATGTGCCTATTCCCATTGTTATTAACAACCCTATAAGGAGCATTAAAAGGACTGCTATTAGTTTTGAGTGCTGCATGTAAGGCAAAATCATATTAATCAGGCTTTCAACCCCGCCGCTTTGTTTTAAAACCAAGGCAAAACCTGCTGCAATAAGCATTACAAAAGCAACATAGCCCATAAGCCCGATACCTTCGTTTATAAGCTTATCCATATGCCTTTTTCTCACCGCCCTTGTACCGAAAATAATTCCTAAGCCTACCAAGGCACCAAGGGGCAAAGAACCGCTTAAAAGCTGTACAACAAGGGTCATAAATGCTGCAAAAAGGGTTATATAGTGCTTTCTTCTGAATTTTAACTTTTTATCCGAAATATTTACTTTTGGGTCAATATCCTTGTAAACTCTGTCTTTTCGATACGTTATAAAAATTGCAACCAAAAGGCCTAAAAACATAAATAAACCTAAAAACCAAGTGCTTTTGCAGACATTGGTCTTAAGAACATTAATGCCCATTTGCGTCATATTGTCCGCAATTAAACCCTGAAAAATTAACCCAAAACCCGCAGGAATAGCAATATAAGGTGCTTTTAAACCAAAAGCTAAAGTACATGCGACAGCTCTTCTGTCGAGTTTTAATTTATTCATAACACCTAAAAGAGGGGGGATTAAAATCGGTATAAAAGCAATGTGTACAGGGATTAAGTTCTGCGACATTACCGCAATTGAGCCGATAATAAGCAAAAGCAGATATTTATTGTTTTTAATTACCAAAGAAATCCTTTGAGCTATTATTTTTGCAAGCCCTGTGTGAGTCATTGCCGCAGCAAAAGTTCCTAAGAGAATGTAGCTCAATGCCGTTTCGGAGTTTGCCCCCATGCCTTGAATAAATGTGTTCATTATTGTTTGAATATCCATATTCGCACAAAGCCCTGCAACGATTGCACAAATAATTAACGCCAAAAGCACGTTAATCCTCATTATGCACAAGGCACAAAGTAAAAATACGGATACTATTACAGGATTTAAAATCATAAAAGGATTTTAACATAAAATATTGTAAATATGGTTTTTTTGACGTAAAATAAAGCCGTAAACAGGATATAGGGGACTATAAAATGAAAAAGTCAATTAAAGATTTAGAAAATGTCCAAGGAAAACGTGCTCTAGTCAGAGTTGATATTAACGTTCCTTTGGATGAAAACAAAAATGTAACTGATGACACAAGAATCAGAGCTATTTTGCCAACAGTTCAAATGCTTAAAGACAAAGGCGCAAAAATTATTCTTATGGCTCACTTGGGTCGTCCGAAAGGCGAATGGAAAGAAGAATTTTCTCTTGCTCCGGTTGCTAAATATTTATCAAAAGTTTTGGGCGAAGATGTACTTTTTGTTTCAAAACCCGTAGGTCAAGGTGCAGATGAAGAACTAAAAGCTCTAAAAGACGGTCAAGTAGCGCTTTTAGAAAATATTCGTTTCTACAAAGAAGAAGAAGCAAAAGATGACGATATGACTTTTGCTCAAGAACTTGCTAAACTTGGCGACTTCTACGTAAACGACGCTTTTGGTGCTGCACACAGAAAACACACTTCAACAGCTAAAGTTGCAAAACTTCTAACTCCCGCTGTTGCAGGTTTGTTAATGGAAAAAGAATTAAACGCATTGGGCGGGCTTTTGAATAATCCTCAAAGACCGTTTACAGCTGTTGTTGGCGGTGCAAAAATTTCTTCTAAAATCGGTGTTTTAGAAAATCTTTTGGACAAAGTTGACAACTTAATCGTTGGCGGCGGTATGGCTTATACTTTCGTTAAAGCTAACGGCGGTAAAATCGGTAACTCTATCCATGAAGATGATCAAATGGAAGTTGCAAAAGCTATTGAGAAAAAAGCTCAAGACAAAGGTGTTAACTTAATTATGGCAACTGATGTTCTAGCTGCTGATGATTTTTCAGGCAACGGTACAAATAAAGTTGTTCCGGTTAATGAAATTCCTGACGGTTTTGAAGGGGTTGACGCAGGCCCTGAAACTCAAAAGGCTTTTGAAGATGTTATTAAAAAATCAAAAACAATTCTTATGAACGGCCCTGTTGGTGCGTTTGAAAATCCAAAATTCGCGCAAGGTACAAAAGCTGTTCTAAATGCTATTGTTGAAGCTACAAAAGCAGGTGCGGTATCTGTTGTAGGTGGTGGCGACTCTGTTAGCGCTGCTAAAAAATTCTGCAACGGTGATGACTTTACTCACATCTCAACAGGTGGCGGTGCTTCATTAGAATTTATTGAAGGTAAAGTGCTTCCCGGTGTTGACGCACTTAACGATAAGTAATTTATTTACTTTAAAAATTAAAGCCGACTCATTTGAGTCGGCTTTTTAGTTTGGTTTTATTTCCTAATCATGATCTGTCCAGAAGACATATACGTAACCGTCAAGACCTGAAGAGCCGTTACCGAGGTTAATGTAATGTCCTTCTCTTCTGTCCCAGCCGCCACCGCCACCGCCTGCGCCTGCTGTACCATAGACAGATTGATTAAATACGTTACCAGGACTTAAGAAAGTCAAAGGTGTTGCGTTAATTCCGTTTATCGTTGCACCTTCCGTGCAAATGTTCATACCGCCTGTTGAACCTATGCTTCCAATGCCTGACTCACCGCCACATCCGCCTGATGAGCCGATTACTCTTCCTGTAAGGTCATCTACTACGCTGTCGCCTGCAGTACCGTCATCTCCGTCATAGTAATCTTCAGAAGCATCTGCAACACTGGATTGAACAAAGCTTCCCGAACCGCCTAAACCGTGGACTACTGCTGCGGTTTGAGTCTGTGCGGTTCCGACTTTTCCGCCTTCGCCTCCGTCAAGAGAATATGTGGTTGCACCAATCTTAACCCAAGATTGACCGCCGTTTTGTCCGGGGTTGTTGGCACTTCCTCCTGTACCACCGCCACCTACTCTGATTGCGTATTCTTGTCCAGGGACAACTTCCAAATCAACTATTCTTGCAAATGCACCGCCACCGCCTGCACCTCCGCCTGCAACTTGCAGTGATTCACCGTAGTTAATTTGAACTATTCCGTTTCCGCCGTTTCCGCCCTTACCTTTATTTGCAACAGGTGCGCCTGTGTCAGGGTCATATGTGGTATAAACTGAACCGCCGCCACCGCCTGCACCCCAGTTTGTTCCGTTTCCGCCAACGGTGTTATACTCGCTTCCGCCAACACCACCGCCTGTAACAAAATCAGAACTGTACATCGAGCCGCCACCGTTTCCGCCTCTTGGGTTATTGCTGACTTCTTCCGCCAGTTGACCTTTTTGCCCTGCAACGCCTACACCTGTGCAGTTTATATTAGACCAACTTGTACCGTTGTACACTTGACAAGAACCGCCATTAATAGGCGTTTCTTTTCCTGCTTCAGAGCTTCCGTTACCGTTTTCAAAAAGCACCGTTTTCTTGGCATAATCTCCGCCTCTTACACTTATACCCCATACAAGGACATTTTCGGGGCTGTATATTCTAACGTACGAAGAAGCACCGACTTCACCTGCTTCACTTGAAATGCCTGCACCGGATGTAACATCAGAGCCTTTTCCGCCTGCTCCGGCAAAAATCTCTATTCTTCCGCCAATGTTTGCATTTAAAATATCTTCAGGAATTGCATAGTTTTTAATATACGGTGCTGCACCGCCACCGCCACCACCGTAGGGTTTGTAACTTGGGGTGTTTTTTTCATATACGCAACGAACACTGCCAGCCACATTACTTGGTTTACCAGAACTTGCAACAACTCCGTCTAGATATAGTGCAGTTGCTGATCTGTTCATTCCCCATACTTGTGCTGGTTGGCAAGAATTAGAATTCGCTCCTAAGCATAGTCCTGACATACTTGAACAAGAAATTGCTTTTTTATAATTTGGAAAGTACGAACACAACTGCATGCCTGCAGACCCTTTTCCTATTGAAAAGCTTCCTACACCAGTACTACTCCAAGCTCCTATTTCTTTTTCTATTGGTAATCTCCAGTCTCCAGGATTAGTGTCCCCAGGAGCGTACAATGCACAAGCTGCAGTTGCCGCAGGATATGTGCATACAGTTCTGTTGCAGCCGCTGTACGTTGTAATGGAGCCATCTGTTCCTGCGTAACTTTCTGTACAATCATTTATATTTGCCGTTAAAGTTCCTTGCCAACAACAGTCGTTTCCTGTGCAAGATTGACCTAGATCGGTATTAACAATTTTAGTTGAGGGAGCAATGCTTGGTCCTGGAGGGTCGCCAGCGTTGTATCTTGTTATACAAATGTTCTTCCCTGTACCGTTATATTTTGCTTCGACAAATAGTGCTCCATACTTATCACAATCTGCCTGAGACATAATGCCGTCTGTAGTATTTGCGTAAGCTCCTGCGGAGCCGCCACCGCCACCGCCTGTCATGTAAGTTATTACAACTTCTTTCATGGTATCTGTTATATTAAGAGTTTTTGTCTGAGAGGTGGCAGTTGTAGGTGATGCTGCAGTTTCTGTCATATCATAAGTTAAAGCAGGACTTGCAGCTCCGGCGCCACCGCCACCACCCGAAACAATTACCGCACTAACTTTATTTACACCTTGAGGAGGTGTAAAAATGCAATCTACCGACTTTTGTCCGTCAGTTGCAGGAGTACAAGTCGGGTTCGTTGTTGAGTACAGGAACAATTCACCGTCATTTTTAAAGATGTTGACTTTGACGTTGTCCATAACTCTTTTTGTAATAACGGGTGCTAAGGCAACCATGATAATTGAGATTACCAAAACTGCCATAAGAAGTTCCGCAAGGGTGAAACCCCCGAAAACTCGGTTCATTTTTTTCATTTTATCTAACTCCAGTATATGTTTTGCAAAATCTAATTCTACAAAATTAATATATACACTTACAATATCATTATTTTCCATATATGGCAATGCATTAAGTATATGAAAAACCGCCCTTAGAATTTAAGAGCGGTTTTTAAGTTTTAGTTTATATTAACTAAACTTTAGCAGCGTTTGCTTCTTTAACAACTGCTTCAAGAGCTTCAAGAGCGTCAGCGGGAAGTTTGTCGATACCTGCTTTTTCAACTTCTCTTGATTTAACGAATTCAACTCTGTCGTTCATACGAGCGATGAATTGTTCAGCGTATTCTTTGTTAGCAAATGAAGCGTCAAAGCCTTCAACATCCATAATTTCGATGTCTGAGAAGTTTTCCCATTTGTGGAATTTAGCACTTCCTTCAACGATAGCTTCGATGATGCCCAAAGTGTGTTTAGGCTGAACTTTTGTACCCATAAATTCGCCTGTGTTCAAGATGTAGCAGTCAACGCCATCTTCAATAAGTTGTTTAAATCTTGTGTAATCCATTTCAAGAGGATAAACTCTGAATGGGTTAGCATAAGGTTCAACAACTAATGCGTTGGGGTCAACACCTTTTGCAAGTCTTTCAGCGCTTGAACGTTTTGTAGCCAAAGTTGCACCCATAGCAGAACCTAGTGATGCACCTGATAATTTAAGTACAGGAGGAATTGTTGGGTCTTTCATTAACCAGAAGATAGCATTGATAGGTTGGTCGATTCTATCTACTCTGTTAGGAGACCATAGTTTTGATTTAACTGCACGACCGTTACCGTTTCTGATGTCTTCTGTAATTGAGTAAACTTTTCCGTCTGCACCTTGGATAGCGCCTGCGTTTTGTTGAGTTAAGATATATTTGTTGTCATCGCAACCCATCGGGTAGTCTGCTGTTTTGTCAAAGTAAGCAGGTTCTAGGGCGATTGTATATTTATCATGTACGTTAATTACAAATGCGTCATCGTGAAGAACTGTGATGTCGTATTTGTTGTTGTGTTTAGCGTGAGTAATTGTTGATTTACCTGAGCCTGAAAGACCAAATACAGCTACTTGGAAAGATTTGTTTTCGCCCAAGTTGTAACGTTTCATACCGCCGTGGCAAGAAGCATAACCGTTACGAGCTGCACAACCCCAAGCAAGAGTTAGAGTACCTTTTTTGTGTTCACCAAAGTATCTCATACCCAAAATTGCCGCACAGTTGTGAACTGGATCGAAGAAAGTTAAGCCGTATGGGAAATCAGGGTGAGTCCAATCAGGATCAGAGAATACAAAGATGTCTCCGTCAGGAATAGCTCTTGATTTTTCGTACATATCAGCATAAATTTCGTTGATGTATTGGAAGTTTAACATCCAAGAGTACATAACGTTTTCAAAGCCTTCAGGAATTAGAAGGTGAGCTTTAACCATGAAGTCTCCTTCTAAACCTACAACGGCTTCTGTTTTGTACATTAATCTATCACGAGTGTTGTAAACAGCTTCACGGATAATAGGTAATAAGTAAGCTAAATCGCAGTTTGGTTCACCAACGATTTTTCTTGCAGCTGCACAACGACCAACAACTGTACCGTCGTTGAATAGTAATTGGTTAGCGCCTTGAGGAAGACCTACTTTTTCAGGCATATAAACAGGCATGCCTGTAAGTTCGATTGTTCCGGGGCTGTTTTTAGCTAATTTGTAAGCTTCTGCTACTGATTTAACTTCTTCAACGTTGTTACCGTAGAAAGGAGCGGTAATTGTTGCACGAGCAGCAGAATAGAGTTTTTTCAACTCATCTGAATTTGTAAAGTACTCAACTGTTGACATAGATTTTTCTCCTATATTGACTACACGTGTTTTTAATAGCTTTGTAAATTTCTACTTCCTATCTTATCACAAACATTTTTTTTATGATAACATTTTTATTAATTACAACATGAGGATGAATTATGTCGCAAACAGTATTAAATTATGAAATTAAAGACATCAGCCTTGCTGAACAGGGCAAAAAGAACATAGAGTGGGCATTTAAAGACATGCCTGTTTTAACTCGCATAATGGAAAGATTTAAAAAGGAACAGCCTTTTAAGGGTCTGAGACTTACGGCTTGTGTTCACGTTACAAAAGAAACGGCTGCACTTTGTATTGCAATGCAGGCAGGCGGAGCAGACGCTGTACTTGCTGCTTCAAATCCTTTATCTACTCAAGATGACGTTGCAGCAGCACTTGTCAAGTATTGGAATATGCCTGTTTATGCAATTGCAGGCGAAGATGCGGACACTTATCACAGGCATGTGCAAATGGCACTTGACCACAAACCGCACTTGATTATTGACGACGGATGCGACCTTGTTGCAACCGTTCATAAAGAAAGACAAGATTTACTTGAAAATATTATCGGTTCGACCGAAGAAACCACAACGGGTATTATCCGCCTTGAAGCAATGGAAAAACAAGGCAGTTTGAAATTCCCCGCACTTGGCGTTAACTCAAGCCTTACAAAACACTTGTATGATAACCGCTACGGTACGGGACAATCCGTAATGGACGGTTTTTTACGTGCGGCAAATATTCTGCTTGCAGGTAAAACTTTTGTTACTTGCGGTTACGGCTGGTGCGGTCGTGGTGTTGCTACTCGTGCAAGAGGTATGGGTGCAAACGTTATAGTAACCGAAGTTGACCCTCTAAAAGCTCTTGAAGCTGTTATGGACGGTTTTAGAGTTATGCCAATTGCTCGCGCGGCTCTTGAAGGGGATATTTTCCTATCTGTTACGGGTGATAAAAACGTTATTGACGTTGAACACATTTTGACAATGAAAGATGGTGCTTTTGTTGCAAATGCGGGACACTTTGACGTTGAAGTTAACGTAAACGGCTTAAGAAAACACGTTAAGGAATACAAAAACGTAAGACCTAACTTTGACGAGTGGGTTTTAGACAACGGAAAAAGCGTTTATGTCTTGGCTGAGGGAAGATTATCAAACCTTGTTTGTGCGGAAGGACACCCCGCAAGCGTTATGGATATGAGCTTTGCCAATCAAGCGCTTGGTATTGAATTTATCCTTAAAAATAAAGGTAAACTGGAAAATAAATTATACACTCTTCCAAAATCCGTTGACGAAGAAATTGCAAGAATTAAGCTTGAGTCAATGGGTGTTGAAATTGACACATTAACGCCTGAGCAGAAAGAGTACTTAAACAGTTGGACTCAAGGAACATAAAAAGCTTAAAACCCCTTATTTTAAGGGGTTTTTTAGTATGTAACAATTAACTTTTTCTGTATTGACTTATAAACTTGTCAATTTGATAATAAAGTTGTTTAAAATGTGAAAGACTTTTATATGTATAAAAAAATAATTTCTCTGTTATTACTCAATGCTTTTGTGTTTTCTCCCGCTTTTTGTGCCACACAAAGTGCAAAAGTTTTAAAAGAGGGCGTAAAGCCAAGTGCTGCACAAATAACAAAGAGCATTGCACCTTCAAATAAGACGGTAAAATTAAGTGATACTATTGTCAAAAAGAATATCAACCAAGATGTACTTGTGCCCAAGAAATTGGAAGCTACGATGAAAAACTCGATAGCCCACATCTATGGCAAAGACAGAGTTGATATGATTTATGGCGAAGTTTATGAAATTATCAAAAAATCAAAAGATAAAAGAAGTATCGAACTTTTAAAAGAGGACTTAGCCCGTCCTTCTGATTGGTATAAAGACGAAGTTATTTATATGTTTTACCCTGATCAATTTGGAGTAGGGGAAGATAATAAGCCTAACACTTTTAAAGATTTAATCCCAATGCTTGATTATCTAAAAGACTTGGGTGTAACTACAATTTATATTATGCCTTTTGCCGACTCTCCGATGAATGATTCGGGGTTTGACGTTAAAAATCCTAAAAACGTGAGGAAGGACTTGGGTGGAATGCCCGAGTTTAAAGAGTTTGCACAAGCTGCAAGGGCAAAGGGATTTAAAATTAAAGCAGATTTAATCCTGAACCATTTTTCAGATGAGCATGAGTGGTTTAAACAAGCACAATCGGGCGATTTGGATAAATTGCATTATTTCATCGTAAGAGAAGATATGCCTGAGTATAAGACATATAAAGATGAAAAATTGGGCTATGTTACCGAATACAAGGAAAAAGACGGGACAATTACAAAAAGAAGATTAATTTTCCCCGAAGTTTCGGATAATCACTGGAGAAAAGTGAACATTAAAGGTAAGGATTATTACCTGTATCACACTTTTTATCCTTTCCAGCTTGACATAAACTGGGAAAACCCGAAAGTTTTATATTATGTGCTTGAAACAGTTGCCTTTTGGGCAAATCTTGGGGTAGATATTTTTAGACTTGACGCTATTCCTTACTACACAAAAGAAGAAGGAACAACGGCGGAAAATCTGCCAAAGACACATGAAATCATTCAGCTTTTAAGTGCGTTTTTGCAAACAACCGCACCTCGTTCAATAATACAGGCAGAGGCTTGTCAGCAGCCCAAGAAAATTTTGCCTTATTTTGGCACGGATAAAAAGGTTGAGCACGTTATATTGGGTGAAAAAAAGGAAATTCAAAGAACGGATGAAGTTCAGATTTGTTACCATTTCCCATACATGCCTGCAATATGGGCGTCTTTAGTTGCTCAAGATAATAAATATTTTTGGGAAGCATACAAGCAAACTCCGAAAATCCCCGAAAGCGCTGCTTGGGCAATGTTTTTAAGAGTACATGACGAGCTTACTCTTGAGATGGTAAACGCTCAAACAAGAGAATTGCTCTATGATTCGCTTATGCCAAAAGGTGCAACCTTTAGAAAAGGCTGGGGTGTTTCGGGTCGTTTGGCAAACTTTTTGGATAATGACCCCGACAGAATCGCAATGGCTTTTTCAATAATGTTGTCGCTCCCCGGCGTTCCGATTATTTACTACGGTGATGAAATCGGTGTTCAAAATAATTTTGCAAACGCTAAAAAAATTGCAAAAGCACGTGAAGCAAAACAAAAAAGTCGGCCTAATCAAGCTAAAATGTTGAGCTACTTTGATTCTCGAGATATTAACAGAGGCCCTATTAAAAAAAGCGTATTCTTTAACGCAATAAAAGAATCTTCAAGCTTTAATCATCGCGTGTATGCAAAAGTAAAAAGGTTAATTAAAGTAAGAAAACAAACGCCTGTTTTATCTCACGGTACTTTTGTAGAGCTTAAAACGCAGTCCCCTGAGGTTTTTGCATACGTTAGAGAATTTGAAGGCGAACGTATTGTTGTGATAAACAACCTTTCAAACTCAAGAGTAAGAGCTACGGTTAATTTCATAAACGATAATTTCGGTAAGAAGTCAAAAGATGTTTATTTCAAAGACCTTTTAAGCGATAAAATGATTAGGGCAAAAGCTGAAAACAAACAAATTGTTGTCAGACTTAAACCCTATGACTCACTTTGGTTAAAATTATAATTTCTTATATGTTTGGGAAAAACTTTTTCTTTAAACGTTGAAGAAAAACGCCCGTATAGGTTGAAATTATCATTGTAAGGACAAAGTACAAATAAGTTGTTTGCACGGGATTATAAATCCAGTAAATATTGTGCTGCGCCCTCTCTTCAATCGGTATGTTATAAATTTTGAAAAATACAAGCGTGATTAAAAACATTACAAGCAAGTGGTTTGCCATAATGTGGTAAGTTGTTTCGCCCATGTATTTGATAAATTTTGAATCTTTAACGTAGGGGTAAACTAATTTTAAAACAAAAAGTGATGCCCAAATGCCGCTAAGAGCGGTGAATATCGGAACAATGATTTGCTGGTCAAATCTTGCCCAAACAATTACATAGCTTAGCCCTATGCCATGAGTCGGGTCGTAGTCCCTGTTAAACAGCCACAAAATCGCTTGAAGGGAGATTACAGCCCCTGCCCACTTAAGGGTAAAAATATCCACTTTGTCTTCAATGTAGTTTTTGTAGTAATAACCCAAATATACAAAAAACACTGAAAACATCGTTCTTACTATTATTAGCGATATAGGTTCAATGGTTGTTAAGGTTTCAAAATTGCCAAGATTTATAGAAATCGGTTCAAACATTTTAGATAAAGGAATTGCTCCAAAGCCTAATATTGCAAAGAAAACAAGGTGTACAAATTTATTGGATGAGGCTTTTTTTAGCACTCTGAATAAAAATAAAAACGCAATCATACTCATAAAAAGTTGAGTTACAAACCAAAGGGGACAAGAAAGGTCAAACTGATGCCCGTTTAGAAAAGGGGTTATAAAGAAATTCTTTAAGCTTATCGGCTGACCCCAGAATTTGCCCGTTAAGTGCGCAATTAAAACCGTTACACCCAAATAAAAGGCATTATACAAATAATAAGGTAAAATAAGGCTTTTAACCCGCCTTTGAATAAATGTTGAAACTTCGTTTAGATATTTATCTTTAAACAGGTACCCTGAAATAAAGAAAAATAAAGCCAACTGAAAAGAATACGGGGTGAACATCCCTAAAAGTGAAAATTCTAAATGTCCTGAAACTACAAGTAAAATCGCCAGTGCTTTTAAAACATTTATTTTATTTGAAAATTCTTTTTCCATTTTATTCTCCTTGAATAAAAAAATATTGCCATAATTTTTAAAGAATTACAATAAAAATACTGAAAAAAAATTTCATTTGTGATATAATCTAGTGCACAAAATTTTCTTTATGTGTTTTATAACTAAAGAGTCAAAAGGTTAGGTTGTTATATGAGAACAAATAGTATTAATTCTTATGATACTAGGGGTTACTCCTCTCAAAGAAGAATGAAAAACTTTCAAACAGGCGCGCTTGTCGGTGCGGGCATTTGTGTTTTAAATGATGCTTTTAGGGCAAAAGACATACGAAATAATTATTTGACAGATTTAAAACAAATAGGCAGAAACAAGGCTTTGGTTAAATCAGGTTCAAAAATCCTTATGGGTCTTGGTGCATCAATGTTAGTTTATGGCGCAATTAACGTTTTAATTGGTGCTTTAGTCCATAAAGTAAAAAATATTTCAACAAAGCCTAAAAATTAATTATTTTTCTTTGAAAATAATTAATGAATGAGGATGTTGTGTGTATTTTCCCCCTTCGATTATTTCCTGATTTTCCACAAAAGGATTATCTCTTGAAGTGTCTAAAATTAAGTGCCACTTTTTGCCTTCTTTATTTTCAGGCAGTTTAACATCGATGAAATGCTCATCTGATGAGGTTGAAACAAAGAGGTTGTTTCCGTTTGAAATTTTAAAGCACATAATATTGGAGTTTACATTGTCCCAATAGCTGTTGTCCCAAGTTTGAGCGTATGAGCCGTCGGGCTTAAAGTATTGAATATTTTTATTGTAAATTCCTGAGCGAATTTCCGGATGTTCTTTTCTAAAGTCAATCATTTTTCTTGTAAAGTCGGAAATTCTTGCTTTTCTTGAATTTGTGTCGGTTATTGAAAAATCAAGGTAATTTGTTTCGTCGTCTTTGTTGTAACTGTTATCATCCCCGCCCTTTGAGTGCGCTATAACATCGCCTACTTGAAGCATAGGTGTACCTTTTGCAAGAAGAGTAAGTGCGATTTGCTTTTTCATAGCACCTTCTTGCCTTTTTTCATCACCGTTATAATCTGTTGCAAAGTGCCAGCAATCAGGCGGCGATTTGAAAGAATTGGAATCGTTTAAATTAAAGCCGTCATGAGAGTAAGCATAATTTATTGACTGATCCCCGTCGCCTAAGACGTCATAAGAGCCTTCAAGCACATTTCTTAGTGCCCTTGGAGTAACGGTAAAGGGGAAAGTTGAATCTCTTTTAATGGTTTCCCTTGCAATGTCATTCCATTGTGCCCACTGTTTTGGAAATCTGCCTAATTGGTAAGAGTTGTCTCCCCCGCAAGTCCACGGTTCAGCTATGAGATAGATACCGTCGCCTTTTTGGTTAGGGTCTAAAACTTTTACGCCTCTTTCTGCTAAAAGCCCGCTCAATTTTCCTACAAGGCTTCTTGTGCCGTCATAGTACGTTTTTTCAGACGTATCCGTGTCCATTAGTCCTGCTGCAAGGTCAAAACGAAATGCGTCAACTCCCTGTTTTGCCCAAAAGGCAACAGAGTCTGCAACAAAGTCCATAACCTCTTTTTGTGCAACGTTTAAATCGTTACCGCAGCCTGAGTTTGAGTTGTATATTCCGTTTTTTTGCTTGTAGTACATTTGGTTGTCTATTAAAGAAAAGCTTGTTTGTCTTGCGTTTTCTTTGTTTTCACCTGTATTTTGAGCTTCTCCGGTATGATTAAAGACTATATCCATGCAAACTTTCATATCTTCCCTATGAAACGCTTTAATCATTTCCCTGAATTCTTTTATCGGACCCATTGGGCTTTTATCGTAAGAATATTTTTTTGCAGGTGCAAAATAGCCTAAGGGCATATAACCCCAGTAATTTCCGCCGCCTTGCTTGTGGTCAAATTCTGTCGCGGGAAGAAATTCAACCATGGTAAAACCTAAATCTTTAAGTTTTTTTGCACAATTCTGCGCACCCAAATAGCAGCCTGCACCTTGCACATCTTCGTTTATACTTAAATCTTTAACGTGAACTTCACCGATTACCTCTTCGCTTAGTGCGCGCGGTTTTGCTTTTGGTATAGTGGTTTCTTTAATTGGCGCAAAAACAGCCTTGGGGGCGATTTTTGCGTTATCTTCAAAGCAATTGTCCTCACTTACTATAAAAGCGTCTTCGCCTTGCGGGTTATCGGAAGGTAGATGGCTTAACTCCTTTGCGTAGGGGTCAAAGGCAAGTTTGTTTGGGTTAAAACGCTCGCCATGTTCTCCTACAAGGCTTTTAAAACCGCTTTTAGGGTTTTTTATTTCTCCGTTTTCATCAAAAAAGTCATCGCTGTATTGCCAGTTTGCACCAAACACCCTAAAGCCGTAGTAAACGGGTTTGCCTTCTTTTTTGTCATAAGGAATAGAGGCTTCCCAAATGTTTGTGCCGACTTTTTTGTTCATTTTAATATTTTCTTTGGCATCTTCGCCGTAAGGTTCATCAAAAATGCACAAAACAACGGCTTGAGCGTTGTCGGAAGCAAGCTTAAAGTCAACGTTACCTGTATCTTTGTTTAAATTTGCACCAAGTCTTGTTTTTGCACTTGTGATTTGCGAATGTCTTGCTGAGCTTAGAGCCTGAGCTTTAAGCGAGCTTGTTTCATAGTTTGATGTAAATGATACTTCACTCCTATTTTGATATATAGGGTTAAAATGCTTACTTGGTGTGGTTTTTTGGATGCTAAAGTTAAAATTTACAGGTCTGATGGCTAATGACATATTTCCTCTTTATCTTGATTTTATCGTGTTTTTTTAGTAGATTGGTTTTGCTTGTATTTTTAAAACGAGATATTGCTTTGGGGCGTTAGCGCACTGAGTGAGCGTTTAGCTTGCGATTTCAAAATATAGCGCGGGCGCTGCCAACTTCTTTGAAAATTAGATATTGTTTTGGGGCGTTAGCGCAGTTGGTAGCGCGCAACACTGGCAGTGTTGAGGTCACGGGTTCGACTCCCGTACGCTCCAAATTTTTTGTTTGCATATTAACAACCGGAGTCGAACCCGATTGTGTATTCACACATTTGCAAACAAGTTCGCAAAATATACGCCCAATATCTCGGGTATATTAATTTTTCACTGTACGATTTAAATACTCAACACCTTATATAACAACAATAGTCTAATTTTTAGCCTTTGTCAAAATGTAAAGTTATTGTCTTGAACCTTTTTTAACTGCCTCCAAGACGCTTTGTGTAAATCTTTTCAAGAGTCTTGATCTTGAAGCTTCAATGTTATTTTTTGCTATTAAAATTCTTCCCAATTGTTTATCTTCATCGCCTCTTAGAGCACTAACCACAATAGAGAAGTTTTTGCCTGTTAAATCGTTCTTATCGGGAATTATGTCGCCTTTAATTAAAACCGGTATTTCGCCTGTTTTTTCACCGATTTTAGTAAATGAATCATGCATTATTCTTGCAGTATCAAGACAATCAATGTAATTTGATATTGCTCTTCTGGTTACTTTGTCGGGTGAAATTTTAAGAGAACCAAAATTTACGTTATTTTGAACGTTTGTAATCATTTTATCTAACCTTTCCTTAGTATGCTTGTTTTTGTATAAAGCTTGTAAAAAATATTTTTTGCATGGATTGTGTTTATCGGATTTTTGTAGTTAAATAATAAAATATTGAAAATTGAATATTGTAAATAGTTTGGGCGGTCTGGCGCACGGAGTAAGCGTTTAGCTTGCGACTTCAAAATATAGCGCATGCGATACCACCTGAGCTCTGAAAATTGAATATTGTAAATAGTTTGGGCGGTCTGGCGCACGGAGTAAGCGTTTAGCTTGCGACTTCAAAATATAGCGCATGCGATACCACCTGAGCTCTGAAAATTGAATATTGTAAATAGTTTGGGCGGTTAGCGCAGGTGGTAGCGCATCACATTGACATTGTGGGGGTCGCTGGTTCGAGTCCAGTACTGCCCAAACTATTTTTATATCCCCCAGCGACCCAAAAGCAGACAAGCTGCATAACCTCGCCAAGGCTCGTTTAGGCTTCGAGCCAGTTACTTGCCAAACTATT
>CALVAY010000006.1 GCA_944325665.1 Candidatus Gastranaerophilales bacterium | reverse complement strand
GAAAAATATTTCAGTTAACGTAAAAGATTTTAATAGTGCAGTTAAAATAACAAATCTTTAAAAAATAAAATAAATTTCGAACACAATTTAAACACTTTTTAAACAGCTTTCAAAAACTGTTTAAAACTTCCTATTTTTATCTTCCGACTAATATGTCAAACTTGCGATACTTTTTCTCAAAATCCCAGATGCACGACAGTGTTTGTCTTGTTTGAACAGGTGCAGAGCCAAAAAGCCGCATTTTGGCAATAAAAAAAAGACTTCTTTGAAAGAAGTCTTTTTATGGTGGGCGTTGAGAGGCTCGAACTCCCGACATCTTCCTTGTAAGGGAAGCGCTCTACCAACTGAGCTAAACGCCCGAATAATATTCAATTTTCAATCTTTTTTTGTTAGCTCAGTTGGTACAATCTGTGCAAAAGCACTTTGGCTTCGCCAAGTGAGCTAAACGCCCGAATAATATTCAATTTTCAATCTTTTTTTGTTAGCTCAGTTGGTACAATCTGTGCAAAAGCACTTTGGCTTCGCCAAGTGAGCTAAACGCCCGAATAATATTCAATTTTCAATTTGGGCTGCAATTTCTTGCTTCTTTAACTATACTACTTGCTCAAAAATTAAAGTCAAGCATTTTCTTTATAGTGTATTTCTTGCAAACTGCATTTCGTACAAGAATTTGTACTGTCCGTTTTCAATTTTGATTAACTCGTCGTGGCTGCCCATTTCAACCAAGTGTCCTTCGTTAATAACCGCAATTTTATCGGCATTTTTAATTGTTGACAATCTGTGTGCAATAACAAAAACCGTTCTGCCTTTAATTAGGTTCTCAAGCGCTTTTTGAACAATTGCTTCAGACTTATTATCCAAAGCGGAAGTAGCCTCGTCCAAAATAAGAATGGGGGCATTTTTAATCATAGCTCGAGCTATTGCCACCCTTTGTCTTTGACCGCCAGAAAGAGTTGTGCCTCTCTCACCTATGATTGTATCAATTCCGTTATCTAAAGTTTGAACAAAGTCATCTAAATGCGCTGCGCAAATTGCCTGATGAATTTCTTCTTCAGTGGCGTCTTTTTTGCCCATTAAAATATTATCTCTAATTGAACCCGAGAATAAGAAATTGTCCTGAAAAACTTCACTTATATTAGCTCTTAGAGAGTTTAGACTAAAGTTTCTTATATCTACTCCGTCAATTTTTATGCTGCCTGATTTAATATCATAAAATCTTGGGATAAGGTTTACAATTGTGGATTTTCCACCGCCGGAGTTGCCGACAAGTGCCATAATTTCACCCTTTTTAACATCAAAAGAAATGTTATTTAAAACAGGTTTATTTTCCTCATATTCAAAACAAACATTTTCAAAAGAAATTGAACTATTAACCCCTTTAAGCTCTTGTGTTTCACCTTTATCTTGAATTCTTGGCACAAGGTCAAAAAGTTCAAAAACCCTGTTCATGGAAACAAAAATATTTTGCATGCCTGTTAGGGTTGAGCCAAGTGTTTTAATAGGTTTATATAACAACAGTAAAGAGGTTATAAAGCTTGCAAGCGAACCTGTTGACATTTCACCCGTAATAATAAGGTGATTGCCGACAACCATAACGATAGCCACACCTATACTTGCTATAAAATACATAATAGGTGAAAGCCAGCCTGTACGTTTGGTTAAAGACATTGACAAGTCAAAAAGTCTTCTGATTTGAGCCCTAAACTTCGCATAAATGTCTTCTTGCAGGCAATATCCGCTTATAATCTTATTTCCGTGATATGTTTCATTCACGTTTGTTGTCATGCCGGAACCCACTACCATTGTGGCATTAGAAACATTTTTAACTCTTTTTCTGATAAGAGAAACGGGGATAAAGGCGCAAACCAAAACTATTACGCCAACAAAAGCCAATTTCCAAGAGTTATACAATAAAACCGCAATTAAGCCCAGCGAGCTTGTAAAGGCCGTTATAAGAGTTTTAAGTGATTCTACAACGTTTTTTGAAGCTGAGTCAGGGTCGGATAAAAATCTTTGAATTACAAGTCCTGATGTGTTTTCATCGTAAAACTGCGAATCAAGATATACAAGTTTTTTAAATAAATCTTCTTTAACGGAAATTGATATTTTTTGGCTTATCCAGTCCGTTAAATATGAATTTGCATATTTAAGCAGACCTTGAACAACCGCAAAGCCCATAATCAGCCAAGGTATTGCAGCAGCAAAAACATCCCTTGTAAGAGTAAAGGTTTTATATGTAAAGTCATTACCGTTAACAACAATATCTATATAAGGCTTTAGAATAAATGCGGTAGCACCGTCTAAAAGCCCTAACGGTATAGCAAGCAGGAAGGCTACTATTATTCTAAACATTACGGGTCTAATGTATGGCCAAATTCGACTTAATAAATAAAAGTAGTCAAATGCTCTATCCGTCTGTATTTTATCTAATTTCATATAAACTTCCTTTTTCCTCTTTTGGGATTATCACATAAAAAAAATTATTTTTCAAAAAAGTAGTAAAAAAGTCCGCTTAAGGTTTGTGCACCAACTACATTGCCCTTGCTTTCAAACTCCTTTACAAAATTAAAAACTTCTTCCCTTGGGATTAATTTTCTCTCTATAATAACTCCGTTATCATCATCAGGAGTGTTTTTTGGGTTGAGGTCGTTAATGTGAGCGATTGCTATTGTCGAGGTTTCAGATGTCAGTCCTGACGAGCTTGCAATTTTTCTTGAAACAATTTTAATTTCATCTGCAATAAGTCCTGTTTCTTCTTTTAGCTCTCTTTTTAGCGCATCCATTATATCTTCATTTTTATCTATATCGCCAACAAGTCCCGCCGGCAGCTCAAGACAAAAATTTCCCCTGTTTTCGGCTACAATGGGCGGTCTTTTGGTAATTAAAAATAATATTTCTTCCCTGTCTTGCTTTTTTATTACGGGGACAATAATTGCAATATCCTTTGCGTTGGGCCTGTGCGCGTAAAACCACTCGCTGCCGTTTTCTCTTTTTGTTGACTTAAGTTGTAAAAATTTTGCACTGTATAAAACTTCGCTCATAACTTCCCCTTTTTTAAATATTTTAGTATAAATTTTCCCTAAGTTGTATTTTTTTGAGATAATTTAACTTGAGGATGAAATATGCAAAAATTTAGTGCTGAAGTTATTGTTAAACTCAAGGATGAAATTAAAGATATTCAAGGTCTTTGTGTAGATAAAACTCTTAAAAGACTTGGTTTTGAGGGTGAAACAAATTTTAGGGCGGGTAAGTATTACTCTTTTAATCTGCAAGCAAAAGATAAGGATGAAGCAAAAGAAAAACTTGATTTTGTGTGCAATGAAGTAATTTCAAACCCTGTTGTTGAAAAATATGACATAATTTCTTTTAAGGAAGTTTTATGAAGGCTGCTGTTGTTGTATTTTTGGGAACAAATTGTAATGTTGAAACAAAAAGAGCCTTAGAGGATTTTGGTTTTGAGGTTGATTATGTCGATTTTCGTGAAAATTCTCTTCAAAAATATGATTTAGTGGTATTACCTGGCGGTTTTTCCTATGGGGATTATATTTCATCGGGAAGAATAGCTAAATTTACTCCCGTAATTGACGCTTTAGCTGAATTCATAAACTCTCAAAGAGGCTTTGTTTTGGGTATTTGTAACGGATTTCAAATTTTGTGCGAGGCTCGTTTTTTAAAAGGTGCATTAATTAAGAATGATTCTTCAAAGTTTGTATGCAAAAATACCCCGCTTTTACTTGAGTTTGGAGGAAATTCAAAAAAAATATATCTGCCTGTTGCACATAAAGAAGGTAAGTATATTCCAGCCAGGGACTCCTGTGAAGATGTTTTTTTAAGATACCTTGATAACCCAAACGGTTCATATAATGATATAGCAGGTATTTACAACCCAAAAGCACGTATTATGGGGCTTATGCCGCACCCTGAAAGGGCATATTTTAAAAGCTCTTTTGGTTTAAGTGGCAGAGAGATTTTTAAAATAGTTAAGGATGAAATAAAACGTGGATGATTTCTTAAAGGAGCAAATTAAAAAAAGATTAAAAAGAACTCCAAATGATTTTGAGTACGAGCTTTTTGGGGCAATGTGGAGTGAGCATTGCGGATATTTGCACTCAAAAAAACAACTGGATAAGCTTAACCAAAACGGTGCAATTTTTGCACAAGAAAATGCAGGCGGAGTTAAAATCGGCGATTGGGGAGTGTTTTTTAAAAGCGAATCTCACAATCACCCTTGCGCGGTTGAACCTTATCAAGGTGCTGCTACCGGCATGGGCGGGATTATAAGAGATGTTTTGGCGCTAAATGCTCGCCCTGTGGCACTTTTAAATTCTTTAAAGTTTTCACCCTCAGGCTCTAAAAAAAGTCTTCACATAATTAACGGTGTTGTTTCAGGGATAAGTGATTACGGCAATTCTTGCGGTATAGCAAATGTTGCCGGAGAAGTTTTGTTTGATGAGTGTTATGAAAATTCTCCCCTTGTAAACGTTATGGCGGTTGGGATTGCACCGTTAAACAAAGTAAAATTATCTGCTGCAGAAGAGGGACTAAAAATTGTTGTATTGGGCTCAAATACAGGACTTGACGGCGTTGGCGGTGCTGAGTTTGCCTCAAAAAATTTGGCAAAAAATGCAAGTAAAGATAAAATTCACGTTCAAATCGGCGACCCTTTTTTAAAAAAAGTTTTAATTGAAGCAACGCTTGAAATACTGGAGCACAAGGGTGTTGTCGCTTGTCAGGACTGCGGTGCGGCGGGACTTTTAAGCTCTACTTCAGAAATGGCTTATAAGGGCAAATGCTCTGTTGAGCTTGATTTATCCAAACTGCACTTAGCGCAGGAAAATATTCAACCTTGGCAGATTATGTTAAGCGAAACGCAAGAAAGAATGGTGTTTGCGCTGGAAGATGGTATGCTTGATACCTTCTTTAAAATAGCTGAAAAATATGAACTGAGCGCAAGTTGTATCGGTCATACAAAAAGCGGGGGGGATTATATTATAAAATGGGGCGATGAGCTTCTTGCAAACCTGCCATTAAACGTTTTATGCGAGCCTTATTATTATGATTTAGAGCCTGTTTTTGAGCCAAGCTATATTAGTGAGTATAAAAATAAAGTATTCAGTGGCTCTTGCGATGTCAGTGAAGCTGTATATAAACTTGTTTGCAGCCCTGAATTTGCTTCAAAAAAATGGTTTTACGAACAGTGGGATTATTCCGTTGGCGCAAGGACTTATTTTGAGCCTTCTAAAATTGGTGCCCAAGCTGTTAATTTTTATGAGAATAATTGTTTTTTAGGCATGTGTATGGATTCAAAGCCCAGAAAGTGCTTCCTTGACCCTTATTTTGGCTGCATAAGTACATTTATGGAAAGCTTTAGAAATCTTGTTTCAAGCGGTTTTAAGCCTCTTGGAGTTACTGATTGTCTTAACTTTGCAAATCCTAAAAGTGATGAAGTTAAGTTTCAGTTTGTAAAATCAATAGAAGGACTTGCCGAGGTATCAAAAAAGACTAAAATACCTGTCGTTTCAGGCAATGTGTCCTTTTATAACGAAACAAAAGAAACAAGAGTGTATCCGACTGTTACCCTTGGTATGGTTGGAGTTTGCCCAAATGAAGAAGATTTAATTTCTCTTGAATTTTCTTTAGGCGATGAAATTGTTCTAATAGGTAAGCAAATTGATAAAAATTCACCTGTCGGGGGTTCGCTGTATCAGAAGGTTTTATTTGACTTTTTGGGTTCTGAAGTTGATAAGGTTGATATAGATTTTGAACTAAAATTGGCACAAGTAGTTGGCTTGCTTAAAAAACAAGGGCTTATTGAGGGTGCAAAAGATGTTTCAACAGGCGGAGTTTTAGGCGCTCTTTTAATTTCTCTTTTTGCTTCAAATCTTGGCTTTATAGGCAGTTTACTTCCTTTGGATAAACTTTCAGATAGCGATAAATTAAAATATTTATTTGGCGAAATTGAAGGCAGATATTTAATTTCAACCAAGGATAAAAACAAATTATTTAAAATTTTAGAAGAAAATAATATCCCATATTTGCATTTGGGCAAATGTTTTGGTGATAAAATTAAATTTGACGGGTATGAATTTGACCTGATTGAATTGAAAAAAATATACGAAAACTCGCTTGGCGAAATGATTGAAGATGTTTAGTAAACTAAAGACAGATAAAATACACGAAGAATGCGGAATTTTTGGCGGATATTTAAAAGACAAAGATATTGCCGCAACGCTCAAGTGCGGTCTTTTGAAGTTACAGCACAGAGGACAAGATTCGGCAGGTATTTCTTGCGGTTTTGATGTTCAAAATGTTTATAAAAATCTTGGCTTGGTTAACACGGCACTTAGGGATAACGAGCTTAGGAAATTAAAAGGCAGCTTTGGTATAGCCCATGTCAGATATTCTACTTGCGGAGATGTTAAAGAAGAAAATATTCAGCCGGTTAAAACTACTTACTTTGGTGAAGATGTTTCTCTTGTACACAACGGGAATGTAAAGCAGGCAGAAAAAATTAGAGAAGAGTTTGAAAAAAACGGCGAAGTATTTTTAAGCACATCGGATTCAGAGGTTATACTTAAAAAAATTGTTTCTTCGCTTAAAAAACCGCCTTCTAAGTGGACTTTTGAAGAAATCGGCGAGTGTCTTTTAAAATATTTTTCACTCGGCTCTTACTGTATTTTGATTTATACTCCAAACAGAGTTTTTGCCTTTCGAGATAATTTCGGCTATCGCCCGCTTATGCTTGCAAAATCAAAAGAGGGATTTTTTGTTGCTTCTGAAGATATTGCTTTTTGTTCTCTAAGTGAGCCTGAAATTGTTGAAATTAAGGCCGGTTTTGGCGTTGAAATTACAAAAGAAGATTGCCAAATAAAATCTTTTTCAAGCAACAAAGCAAGCAGGCAGTGCGTTTTTGAGCATATTTACTTTGCAAATCCCGCTTCAAATATTTTTTCAAAAAATGTTTATACAACAAGAATTAAACTGGGTGAATTGCTTGCAAAATCTGAAGAAAATGACTTTAGGGCAGATGTTGTAATCCCTGTTATGGACAGCGGTTTTGCCTGTGCTTTGGGGTATGCTCAAGCTTCAAAAATTCCTTTTCATGTCGGACTTGTTAGAAATCCTTGGCTTGAGAGGTCTTTTATTCAATCGCAGCAAGAGTTAAGAAAAAATAATGTAAGGCAAAAATTTGCACCCATAAAAGAAGTTATTTTAAATAAAAAAGTTGTCTTGCTTGATGATTCGCTTGTAAGGGGTACGACTTCAAGAGAAATTGTGTCTATGTTAAAAAGGGCGGGAGCAAAAGAGGTTCATATGCGCTCTTCTTCTCCAAAGATAATAAATACTTGCTTTTTTGGGGTTGATATACCGACAAAAGAAGAGCTTATTGCTTACAATAAAACCGACTTTGAAATTGCAAAAGAAATTGGGGCAGATAGTATTAAATTTTTGCCTTTTGAGTCCTTGTCAGAAGTTTTTGAGGGCGATATGTGGTGTAATCAATGCTTTTTAGATGAGGTGCAAAAATGAAATATTCTTATCTAAACTCGGGAGTTGACGTAATTGGCGCGGATAACCTGGTTAAAAGCATTAAAAAAATTACTGCGACATCAAAAATCGGCGACTTTGCGGGTATTTTTGAGCATCCCGTTTTTTGCGATTACTACCTTGTTTCCTGTTGTGATGGCGTCGGGACAAAGATTTTACCCCTTTTGGATAGAGGTGATATTTCAACGATTGCAAACGACCTTTTTGCAATGAACATAAACGATTTAATTACAACAGGCGCTAAACCCTTGTTTTTCTTGGATTATCTAGCAATTAACAAGTTAAACCCAAATTTGCTTGAAAAATTTATCGAATCTTTAAATGACGTTTTAAAAAAATATAACTGCACTTTGTTGGGCGGAGAGACTTCAGAACTTGGAGATTTAATCTTAAAAGATTATTTTGACGCTTCTGGCTTTTTGTTGGGTGCGGTTAAAAAGTCCGATTTTATTGATAAAAATAATGTCAAAAGTGGTGATATTGTTGTAGGGCTTGCTTCTTCAGGTGCTCATTCAAACGGCTTTACGCTTTTAAGAAAATTGTATTCAGATAAGGTTTTGGATGAAAATCTTTTTGCTTTGTCGCTTAAACCTGTTCAAATATATGCTGATATTGTTTATAAGCTTAACGAAAAAAAACTAATAAAATCTTGTGCAAATATTACGGGCGGAGGTATATTATCTAACCTAAAAAGAGCCTTGCCGCAAGGATTGGAGCCATGTTTAGATTTTAATTCAATTGAAAAAACACAACTCTTTGAAAAACTAAAAGAACTTGTGGGTGATGATGAGTGCTTTAAGACTTTTAACATGGGTGTCGGTTTTTGCCTTGTTGTTGATAAAAAAGACTTGGATGAAGTTATGGGGCTTTCTTCGGATTTTAAACCTTTTGTTTTGGGGTATGTAAAATGAAAAAAGTTTTAGTTATGGCGTCAGGCTTTGGCTCAAATTTTGAGGCCATTGTTGAATATTTTAAAAACAAAGATGTTTGTATTGAATTATTGTCGGATAAAAATAACGCTTATGTACTTAAAAGGGCAAAGAGGCTGGGTATAAAGTCTTATATTATCCCATTTAATGAAACATCTAACTTTTTTTTGAAACACAAATTTAACCTTGTCGTTTTGGCAGGTTATATGAGAATTTTGCCCAAAGAAGTTTTGAATTTAGCTGAATTTATAAACATTCACCCTTCGCTTTTGCCAAAATATAAAGGTTTAAATGCTATAAAACGTGCATTTATGTCGGGCGAAAAGGTATCAGGTATTACTATACACTATGTTAATGAAGAAGTTGACTGTGGGGAGATAATTTTTCAAGCAGAGTGTAAAATTGAACCTGATATGACACTTGAAGAATTTGAAGAGCAAATCCATTTTCTTGAACATATGCATTTGCCAAGAGTTATTGAGGAGCTTATAAAATGAGAATTTTACTTTTTGGCTCGGGTGCAAGAGAGCATGCTTTAGCGCTAAAAATGTTGCAGTCAAAAAAACTTGAAAAACTGTATTTGGCTCAAACGGGTGCTTTTTCAAACTTGAGCGAGGTTATTGAGTTTGATGATTTCTATGATCTTGCTAAAAAAGCCAAAGATAATAAGGTTGATTTGCTTGTTGTTGGGCCTGAATTACCCTTGGCGCAAGGAATTTGCGATGTATTTTTAGATTTCGGCATTAAAGTCATAGGTGCAAATTCAAATTGGGCAAGGCTTGAGGCTCAAAAAGATTTTGCAAAAGATTTTATGAAAACTTTTGGCATAAAAACTTCCCCCTATGAGGTTGTTAAAAGCCTTCAAGAGCTTGAATTTGCAATTCGGAAATTTGACAATCCACCTGTTATTAAGGCTTGCGGACTTGCTGCGGGCAAGGGTGTTTTTATACCTAAAACCTTTGATGAAGCCAAAAAAGTTTCGTTAGAATTTTTGGAAGGTAAGTTTGGTGTGGCTTCAGAGAAAATTATTCTTGAAAAAAGGCTTTATGGAAGAGAGTTGTCGGTATTTTCTCTTTGGGACGGGGTTGAGCTTAAAAGTTTTAAACCTGCTTGCGACTTTAAAAAACTTTTAGATAATGATTTAGGGCCAAATACAGGTGGTATGGGTGCTTGTTTTCCTTGTGTTTTAACCCAAAAGCAAAAAAAGGAATTGGACTTATATTTATCTAAATTAAAAAATGCACTTGTTATATCAAATGCTGAATTTACGGGAGTTATCTATTCGGGACTTATGTTTTGCGAGGATGATTTATATGTTCTTGAGTATAATATGAGGTTTGGCGACCCTGAAATTCAAGCAGTTTTGGAAAATCTGGAAAATGACTTAGTTGAAATTTTTGATAAGATGACAAAAAAAGAGCTAAAAGAAGTTGATTTGAAATTTAAAGACACTCCTTCTTATTGTCTTGTATTGGCTCAAAATGGCTACCCTTGCTCACCTTGTACGGGACAAGAGATAAAAAATATTGATAGTGCAGAGGAAAAATACGGTGTGAAGGTTTTATTTGCGGGTGTTAAAAAAGATGATAAGAGCTTTTTTAGCTCTTCAGGACGTGTTTTAAATATTGTAAAATTAGGGCGCGGGGCGCTGGATGATATTTATAAAGCGGCTGAAGAGATTGATTTTTTGGGGAAAATATACAGAAAAGACATAAATTTAAGATAAAAAAACGACCCTCTTTGCGGGGTCGTTTTTTAATGAATTTTTTAATTAGTTTTCAAAAACATAACCGATAAGAGCTGCTTCTCTTGAGCGTTTAACTGCTTTAGATAGCATTCTTTGGTGGTATGCACAGTTTCCTGTTATTCTTCTTGGAAGAATTTTACCTGCTTCAGATAAAAATCTTTTTAATTTTGAAGTATCTTTGTAATCAAGAGCTTCTACCTTGTCGGCACAGAAGCTGCAATTTTTTCTTTTTTTGCTGTCTTTTAATGATTCTTTTGCCATTTTTATTTCCTTTTCTTATTTTTTCTTAAAACGGTATTTCGTCTTCATCAATTAAATCTTCGGAAATTTCTTCTGTTGCAAATTGAACCAGATTTTCATTTTTTGCACTCTTTGAAGGAGTTGATGAAGATTGTGCGGAAATTTTTTCAACCGTTGAAGCGTTAATTTCAAACACTTTTCTGTCTTTTCCGCTTGTTGTTTTAACAGTGTTTGTTTGAAGTCTGCCTTCAACAATAACAGTGTCTTGAGCTTTGATATTTTGCTCGATATTTTCTGCCTGATTGCCGATTGCAACCACTCTTACTAAACTTTCATCTTGAGGATTGATGTCGATTGTAAAATCCGTAATAGGTAAATCATTTTGTGTAAACCTTTTTTCGGGATTTTTAACAACTTTTCCTGTAATAAAAATTTTAGCTAAAGACATTTTCTTACGCTTTCACTGCTTCTTGTTCAACAAACATTGTTCTGATAACGTTTTCGTTAAGTTTAAGTTGTCTTTTGAACTCAACAACTTTGTCAGGTTCAAGATTTATTTTTAAAACAGCGATAAAGCCGTCTCTAAAGCCTTTAACGTCGTAAGCAAGTTTTTTTCTGCCCATTTTGTCAGTGTCAACAACGCTTCCGCCTAGTGAGCTAACTGATTCTTCGATTTTGGCAATAACTTTATCTGCTTCATCATTATCTAAATTGGGTTTAATTGTTGCAAGCAGTTCGTATTTTTTCATGGTTTCTCCTTATTGTATTATGTTGTTACAAAATGCTAGCACAAACATTTTTTTGAAACAACAAAAAACTTAACATATCTAAATATTTTATTTTAAAAGATATACTCCTTCAAAAACTTTTTCGGCGGGGCCTGTCATATAGACGTTTTTGCCTTTGTATTCAATGGTTAACTCGCCACCCGGCAGCTCAACACAAACTGTGTCGTCAAGATAGTTCTTTAAAATTCCCGCAACTGTTGCTGCGCATGCACCTGTACCGCAAGCAAGTGTTATTCCGCAGCCTCTTTCGTAAACATCGAGTTTAATTCTTGAGCGGTCTTTAATTTGAACAAATTCGACGTTTGTTTTTTGCGGGAAAAATGTGTGATTTTCAATGCTTGGGCCATATTGTCTTGAAAGGTAAGCACTGTCATCTTGCGTAAAGATTATGCAGTGCGGGTTTCCCATACTGACAGCTGAGGCCTTAAAACCTTCTACTTCAAAGTTTTGAGGGGTGCTCACATCAACAGGAATTTTTTGAGCATCTAAAATCGGTTGCCCCATATCCACACGAACTCTTCCGTCGGGTAAAATTCTTGGAATTATTGTTCCTGCAAGTGTTTTAACGGAAAATTCATCTTTATTTACCAAATTGTTTTCTCTTACAAATTTTGCAAAACATCTTATGCCGTTGCCGCACATCTGTGCAACAGAGCCGTCAGAGTTAAAGAAATTCCAGCCGATGTCCGTATCGTCTTCTTTTGTAGGTGAAAAAAGACCGTCCGCACCAATGCCAAAGTTTCTGTCGCACATAAGCTTTGCAAGCTCGCTTGTTGCATTATCTTCTTTTAAAATTATAAAGTCGTTTCCCAATCCTTGCCATTTTTCAAATTTAATTTCTTTCATTTTTATTTTCCTTATAAATATTTACTTATATATTGAACTGTTTTATCAAGTGCGCCCGAGTTTATCTCAAGTGCTTTTTTGCAATTTTGCTCCACTTGTTTCAGGTAATTTTCATCATTTAAAAGCTCTAAAACTTTGCCTTCAAACTCTGCGTAATCATTTACTATAAATGAGCAATCAAGCTCGGTTAGTGTTTTATAGATGTATTTAAAGTTTTTAACATTGCTTCCGCTGATTGTAGTTTTGCCCCAAACCGTTGCTTCAAGCGGATTATGCCCGCCCGTATTGTTAAAGCTTCCGCAAATTACGCAAATATCGCATATAGAATAAATTTTGCCCAATTCGCCCGTTGTATCTAGAATTATTGCATCATTATCCGAAAAAGTCGCCCCTTGGCTCTTTTTGCCCCACTTAATATTTTTATTTGTAAGTATTTTCTCTATTTGCGGAACTTTTTCAAGGTGTCTTGGTGCTATTATCAGCTTTAAACCGTTGTTTTGGTTTTTAATATTTTCAAAGGCAGCTATAAGCCCTTCGTTTTCTTCCTGATGAGTTGAGCCGAAAATTAAAACCTTGTTATCGTTGAGTTTTAGAAGGTTTTTGTAATGCTCTATATAATGTTCATCAGGTTTTTTCAGGTCAAATTTTATATTTCCGAGATTAACGACTTTTGTGTCCTTTGCTCCCATTTGTATAAATCTTTGCCTGTCATCCTCGCTTTGTGCAAGGATTGCAGTGTAATTTTCAAGTACGTTTTTAAAGAAAAATCTAAGTTTTTTATAGCTTTTAAAAGTTCTCTCAGAGATTCTTCCGTTAACTATAAAAAGCTCGATATTCCTGTCTTTAAGGCACTTTGCAAAGCAAGGCCAAATTTCTGTTTCAACAATTATAACCGCTTTAGGGTTTATTGCTTTAATAGCCTTATTTATAGCGCTTTTAGTGTCGTATGGGAAGTAGGTTATTTTTGTACATTTGTCCGAAAGTTTAACCTTGGCAAGCTCTTGTCCTTGCGGGGTTGATGTTGTAAGGACAATGTTTTTAAGGTTTAATTTTTCTATAATGCTTTGAGCAAGCATAACTTCGCCGACTGATACGGCGTGTATCCAAATTGTTTTTTCGTCAATTTTAAAATCATAACCCCCGAATTTTTCCTTTTTCCCCGCATTAAGTTTTTTTGAAAAAAGGCTTGCAATAAGGATTATCGGAATAATTAAAAGATTGTATATTAAATTATAAACTCTCAACATTAATTCGTACCTCAAAACTTCTGTCCCAAGGAAGGGAGTAGTCTATCTTATTATATTTAAAATCAAGAAAATTTGCGATTTTTTGTTCATATTGTTTAAATTCTTCACTTTTTTCTTTAAGCGCATCAAGAAAATTCGGTGCACTTTCTCTTACAAATTTTCTTATATTTGCCTGATAAGCCCAGTCATCAAGCAGTCTTATAAACATTAATTTTTTAAATGCATTGTCATTATAGCTGTTGTTTTTAGTTGCCAAAAACTTTACCGTTGCAGATAAAATTGCGCAGCCCAAGGTATTTGCACTTGTATTATAGCCGCAGTAAGAGTACAGGTTTTTATCGATTTTATTTTCTAAAAGCATCTTAATAAGCCCGTTGTCAGCCCCGTTTGCGTTATTTATATCTGCAATAAAATAAGGCTTATTCAGGTCGTAGGATTTAGGGTTTTTGCTTGAGTTAATTAAATCGCCCAAAACCAAGTCCCCTTGGTCAAATTCAAAATTATTCACAAACAAGTTTAAATCTTCATTATCTTGTACAACCTTGCAGCCTGCAAGCTCAATTTGCCCCTCCGTGCAGTCTTTAACGGATATATCTTCGTATTTTGAAATTTTATCAACACTTTTTGGATATGCATAATTTACCTTTATTTTTATATTCTCATTATCCAAAAGCCCGTTAGCAAGCAAGCTTAGGGGAATCTCATCCGCCCCTGTTTTAACTTTTGCCTTTAAGTTTCTCTTAATTATTTTCTCTTCAAGTTTTTCCGCTTCTTCAACATTTAGACCGTATTTACCCGTATCATCTTTTGAGAAAACAAGCATATCAAGGGTTTTGTCCTCAAGCCAGTCTAAATACATTTCGTTAATTTTAAAATTCCTGTTTCTGGTATTTAAATAATCGTCCAAAATCTCTTGTGGGACTTGGTTATAAACGCAGTTGTAGCTTTTGTCTTTTCTTGATTTGTGCTGATAGTAAGAAAACTCAAAAATTCTCTTACCCCACTTTGACCAATACTCTTTTTCTTCTTCGTTTATATTATTATTCGAAATTCTCATTATGCTTGAAAAAGCAAGAACTTTGTCCGCCTTTTGAGAAATAACTTCTTTAAATTTTTCAAGTCTTTTTTTGATTTCTTCATAGCTGTCATTACATCTTCTTGAGCTGACAAGCCCGCCGTAAGCGATTGTATCGAGAGCTATAACTAAAATATCAACATGGTCTAAGTTGTTTAAAAAATTATAAATTTCATCAATATTGCAAGGCTGAATAAGTCCGCCCAAAAATCTATTTTCCGGCATAAACAGCTTAAGGCTTGTATCTTGCCCAAGGATGTCTTTTACTAAATCATAGCAAATCGGTCGATTGTCAATCGGAATTAATGCAATTTTTTTCATAAATTTTATTTTACATCATATTCTGTTTGATTTACAATTATTTTAACTGAATGATTTTTTGTTTTTGTGGAGATGACCGTGAAATTCACGCTGGACGAGATTATAAAATGTACTGATGCTCAAGTTTTGTACCAAAAAGACACCCAAGGGACTTTTGATATTTCAACAGATACCAGAAAGCTTAAAAAAGGTGATGTTTACCTGCCTTTAAGGGGTGAAAATTATGACGGTCATAACTTTATAGATAAAGCTCTTGAGGTTGGTGCAAGAGGATATTTTACTCAAGATAAGTTCAAAATTAACAAAGATGCGGATTTTGTTTTACTTGTTAAAAACTCGCTTGTTGCTTATCTTAAGCTTGCAAATTATATAAGAAACAAAATTAATCCTAAAGTTATTGCAATAACAGGCTCATCAGGTAAAACAACCACAAAGGAAATGCTCTTTAGTGTTTTTAGCACTTCTTTTAAAACGCACAAAACAATGCTTAATCATAACAATGAAATCGGGCTATGCGAAACGTTTTTCAATATGCCAAATGATACTCAAGTGTTAATTTTAGAGATGGGCATGAGAAATTTGGGCGAAATAGAATTGCTTTCAAATTACTCTGAACCCGACTTAGGCATTATTACAAACATCGGTTCGGCTCACGTTGAGCGTCTTGGAACACTAAAAAATATTGCGATTGCAAAATGTGAAATAGCTTCAAATCTTAAAAAAGACGGCTTGTTTATCGGCCCGCTTTCAAAAAATCTTCAAGAAAACCTAAAATACGACGGTAAAAAGATTTTTACGGATTTTTCTCAGGTAACAAATGTAAATATTCAAATGGGATTGTCTGAATTTACCTATAAAAATCAAAATTACAAGTTGAATATTGAAGGCGAATATAATATTCAAAATGCCCTTTTGGTAATTGAAGCCGCCAAAAGCTTTGATATTAGCGAAGAAAACATCAAGAAAGGTTTAGAGGATTTTAAACCTATTGAAAAGCGATGGGAAATAAGCGAAGTAAAGGGTTTAACTTTTGTTAATGACAGCTATAACGCTAATCCTGAATCAATGATGGCTGTTTTAAAAACTTTTCTTTCGGTTTATAAAAAGCCCTTGGTCTTGGTTTTGGGCAATATGGCCGAGCTTGGAAAAGACGAGATTGCTTATCATAAAAAAATAGGTGAATTTTTAAGCTCCTATGAAGGTGTTAAGCTTTTAACAGTGGGCAATTTGGCAAAATATATTCTAAGAAACTCCACTCTTGAAGGGGTTGAGTTTGAAACAAATTTTGAATGTGCAAAATATATATTAAATAATATTGAAAAAGGTTCTACAATACTTTTGAAGGCATCTCGTGCCATGAAATTTGAAGAAATTATTGAAATGGTGGGCAGATTATGATAATGATGAGCGTTGCAGCCTTAATAGCGTTGATTTTAGCACTGTTGCTCGGTGTACCTTATCTTGCTTTTATGAAGAAAAAAATGTACGGTCAGTACATAAGAGAAGAGGTTGCACAACTGCATGCTAAGAAAAATCACACCCCTACGACAGGCGGCGTTTTTGTTGTTCTCTCAATATTAATAGCCTCTTTAATTACTCTTTTTATGGCTCAAGAAACAACAACAGGTGCTTTAATTGTCCTTATGACTTTAATTTTCTACGCTTTTACAGGTTTTGAGGACGATATTAAAAAAATTAAAGCTCATCAGAATTTAGGCTTAAGCGCCAGAGGTAAGCTGCTTTTACAGATTGCAGTTTCTATGCTTCCCGCTTTTTACTTAATTTTTTCAGGTAAAACAGAAGTAAGCTTTCTTAATTTTTCAATTGATTTAGGTTGGTTTTACCCGATTTTTGCCGTGTTTATGATAGTCGGTTCTTCAAATGCACTGAATTTAACGGACGGCTTAGACGGGCTTGCGTCAGGATGTGCGTTTTTTGCTTTTGGTGCTTGTGCGATTATGTCAAAACTAAACGGATATACCGATTTAGCTATAATTTCCGCCGCTACAAGTGCTGCTTGTCTTGGCTTTTTATACTTCAATAAACACCCTGCAAAAATATTTATGGGAGATACAGGCTCTTTGGCCCTTGGCGGTTTACTTGCTACAATTGCCATTATGGGTAAATTTGAGCTTTGGCTTATCCCTATCGGTATATTATTTATCTGTGAAACATTGTCAGTTATGCTTCAAGTTGCAAGCTTTAAGCTGACAGGAAAAAGAATTTTTAAAATGAGTCCTATTCACCACCACTTTGAACTTTGCGGTTGGAAGGAGAATAAAATTGTTTTTGTATTCTCTTTAATTAGTGCAATAGGCGGTCTTGTTGCGGTTGTAAGTTATTATATTTATAAGGTATTGGGTTAATTATGGAATCGTCCACAAAAAAAGTTCTTATTGCCGGCTTTTCGGTTACAGGTATAGCATGTGCTAAATATTTAAGCAAAGATTATGATGTTTATCTTAGCGAGTATTCAAGCTTAAAAGATGAGGATAAAGATAAGGCACAAGAACTTAAGGAATTGGGCGTAAAGCTTGAGTTTGGCGGTCATAGTGATGAATTTATAAATAATTCCTCTTTTGCGATATTGAGTCCTTCAATCCCCCTTGACGCACCGATTTTAAAAAGGTTGTCAGAAAAAAATATACCCTATTTTTCCGATTTGGATTTCGTTTATAGAGCAACATCAAGCAAGGATTTTCCAAAAATTGTTTTAATTACCGGAACAAACGGAAAGACAACAACAACGGCACTAACTTCGTTTATTTTTTCAAAAAAATATAATGCTCCAAGCTGCGGCAACATCGGTAATTCGCCCGTTGAATACCTTGATAGCGTTGCTCAATATTTGGTAATTGAAGCAAGCTCGTATCAGCTAAACTACTCTTATGAACTTGCCCCAAAGATTGCAGTATTTACAAATTTAACCCCTGACCACATCTTATGGCACGGAAGTTTAGAAAATTACTTTGAAGCAAAAGCCTCTGTTTTTAGAAGAATGGGTGAAAATTCTCACAGTATTTTAAATTTTGATGATTTAGCATTAAGAAAATTGGCAGGTGAGCTAAAAAGTAAAGTCCACTTTCTTGCCCTTAGTAAAGACGAATTAGGAGAAACTGATAATAATTGTTATATTTATAATAATGCTATTTACTATGGTGAAGAAAAAATTATTGATGTTAAGGATGTTCCAATTGTCGGTAATCATAACCTTCAAAATGTTATGTGTGCGGTAATTGCAGCTAAAATTGAAGGTATTGATACAGATGCAATTTGTGAAGCAATAAAAGAATTTAAGGCTCCGGAGCATCGTTGTGAATTTGTAAGAATGCTTGATAATACCGCTTATTACAACGATTCAAAGGCAACAAATCCTGAGGCTGCAATAGTTGCTATTAATGCTTTTGAAGGCAAAAAAGTTGTGTTAATTGCGGGTGGTCGAGATAAAAATACTTCTTTAGACGAGTTTATAAAGTCTGTTCATGACAGAATTTCAAAAGTTGTACTGATTGGCGAAGCGACAAAAAGATTTATGGATGAGCTCTATAACAGCGGCTACACCAATATTGTCCATGCACAATCTCTTGAAGAGGCAATAGACTTAGCAAGTCTTGATATGCCTGATGTTGTACTGTTATCGCCGGCTTGTGCAAGTTTTGATATGTTCAAAAATTACGAACAAAGAGGGGAAGTATTTAAAAACTATGTCTTATCAAAGAAGCAACTCGTTTCACGATAGAGAATCAGGTAATAATTATATAATTTCACAACCTGACAACACCTTGGTTACGGTTGTAATTTTTCTTGTGGTTATAGGGATTATGGCAATTTTCTCTGCGGGTTCTCCTCGTGCGATTGCAAATGGCGACAATCCTTTGATTTTTACCTTTAAGCAGTTTGTTTGGCTTGTTGCGGGTATTGGTGCGGCTTGCTTTTTTTCAAGATATGATTACAGAAACTTAAAGAAATGGGGTATTTTAGTCTGTTTTATAGTTTTGATTTTGCTTTTAATGGTGCAGTTTTCACCCTTTGGGCTTATGGTTAACGAAGCAAAAAGGTGGCTTGCCTTCGGACCTTTGCAATTTCAACCTTCCGAGCTTGCTAAACCCGCTGTGGTTTTGGCTTTTGCGGGGTTGTTTTCAACAAATGTCGATATATTGGATAATAAAAAATTTCCGTTTTATATACTATTTGCAATAATGCTGGTTTTAATCTTAAAGCAGCCAAACCTTTCTATGGTTATTTTGCTCTGCACCGCTTCTGTTGTAATGTACTTTGTGGCGGGCGGACAGGTAAAAAACATTATTGCAGCTTTTGTTTGCTCAATTCCGATTTTGGCCTTTACAATTTTGGGTTATCAAAAACAAAGAATTTTGGTTTGGCTTGACCCTCAAAAAGACCCGCACAACGCCGGTTACAATATCATTCAGTCTTTAGTTGCTTTTGCGGGCGGCGGATTTTTTGGTGTAGGTTTTGGTAATTCAAAACAAAAGCTTTCTTGGCTTCCTGAGGGGCATACGGACTTTATTTTTGCCGTTATCGCTGAAGAATTCGGCTTTTTGGGCTGCTTCTTTATTGTTTGTCTTTTTGCGATGTTTGCTTATCGCGGCTTTATTGTTGCAAAAAGATGTCCTGATATGTTCGGAAAGCTTTTGGCTGTGGGCATTACTTTTTCAATTTGCTTTCAGGCCCTTATGAATATATCTGTTGCAAGCTCTCTTCTTCCCGCAACGGGTATTCCGCTGCCGTTTATAAGCTATGGCGGTTCTTCGCTTTTTGTTTCTTTATGTATGTTTGGCGTTTTGTTGAATATTTCAAAAAAACGTGTTCAGAGGATAAAAAATTATGCATCGTACTAAATTTTTTATAACAGGCGGGGGAACGGGCGGACACATATACCCTGCAATGGCGGTAGTTAAAGAACTTTTGACCGGTGGTGTTTTAAAGGAAGATATATTTTACCTTGGCTCAAAAGATAATCTTGAATTTGATATTGTAAAAAAAGAAGGCTTGAATTTTCTCTCATACAAAGTAATCGGTATGCCGAGAAAAATTTCGCCAAAGTTTATTTTGTTCTTTTGGGATTTGTTTTTTGCAACCGTAAAAGCATTTTTTTATGCGCTTAAATACAAGCCCGAGGTTGTTTTTGCAACAGGCGGATATGTTTGTGCTCCTATTTTATTTGTTGCAAAAATTCTTAAAATCCCATATGTACTTCACGACTGCGATGCTCATCCGGGTATTGTTTCAAGAACCTTTGCAAATAATGCTTACGGAGTTTCTCTTGCTTTTGAATCAGCAAAAAAATATTTAAAAACAAATAATGCAAAAGTCCTTGGAAATCCTATAAGAAAAGAGTTTTCAACCATTACAAAAGACGAGGCAAGAGCTGCTCTAAATATCCCTCAAGCTTTTGTAATTCTTATTATGGGCGGTTCTTTAGGTGCTAAAAAGATTAACGAGGCTGCTATCGATATAGTTAAAAAGTACGCAAACAATGAAAATTATCATATAATTTGGCAAACAGGCAAGAAAAATTTCAATGACGTAAAAGAAAAGCTCGATAAAGAATTTGATTTTGAAATTAAAAATTTAACCTTAAGGCCCTATTTTGACGAGATGTTCTACGCTCTTATTGCCTCTGATGTTGCAATTTCAAGAGCAGGCTCTTTATCTTTATCGGAACTTTGTGCTGCAAAGTTGCCCTCTGTCCTTGTGCCATACCCTTATGCCGCTCAAGATCATCAAAGGGAAAACGCAAAAAGAATGTGCGAACTTGGTGCGTCAAAATACCTTGATGATAACGACTGCACGGGTGAAAGTTTGCTTAAGGCTTTAGAAGAATTTATATCCGATAAGGAAGCATTAAATGAGGCAAAAAAATGTGCACAAAAAAATGCTCACCTAAGTGCGGTTAGTGATATAATTAATTTGCTATACGAGGCAAAAGACAGTGCAAAGCGCAAGTAATATTTTAACTTCTTCAAACAAGTTTCATATTAATTTAGGGCTTTCAAGAACGCTTGAAGCACTTAATAAGCTTGGCAATCCTCATAAGGACGTGCAATTTATCCACGTTGCGGGCACTAACGGTAAAGGGTCAACTTGTGCAATTTTAAATGAGATTTTATGTACTCATTTTAAAAATACAAATGTGAATATAGGCTTGTTTACAAGCCCTCACTTGTTTTCGTACTGCGAGCGAATAAAAGTTAATAATAAAAATATATCACAGCAGGATTTGGATAAATACGTTAATCTGGCTGCTTCTTCAAATAGTGAGTTAACGGAATTTGAAATTTTAACCGTTGCAATGTTTTTATATTTTCGAGATAAAAATGTTAAATACGCTGTGCTGGAGGTTGGATTAGGCGGTAGATTTGACTCAACAAACGTGATTGAAAACCCGCTTTGCTCAATAATTACAACTGTTGATTTTGACCACACCCAAAGACTCGGGACAAAAATTTCCGATATTGCGTATCAAAAGGCGGGTATAATTAAGAAAAATTGTCCCGTTGTAATAGGTATTGATAACCCCGCTTATCAAACGGTAAGCGAATGCGCAAGAAGTGTCGGCTCACCCTTGTTTTCGCCGTCTTTTGGTGTAGATATTTCTTTTGATTTAAATAAAAATTATGCAACAATCCACGGCGAAAGGCTTGAGTTCTCTCTTTTGGGCAAATTTCAGGCAAAGAATTTAAAACTTGCAATAGAATGTTTAAGACATTTGCCTTTTAGCGTTAGTATTGATGAGATTAAAACAGCTTTAAAAAACGTTAAATGGCCCTTTAGGCTTGAATATCACCCCGAAAAAAACTTATTAATTGACGGCGCGCATAATCCTTCAGGGGTTTACGAGCTTAGAAAATTTTTGGACGAATATTTTCCCAATGTCAAAAAAGCCTTTGTGTTTGGTTGTTTGAATAACAAAGATTATTCAAAAATGCTTTCAAAACTTGTAACTGATGAGGATGAGCTTTATTTCTATGAGTTTAATTATCCAAATGCACTAAAATTTGAGCTTTTACCGCCTGATATTAAGCAAAAGGCAGTTAAAATCGAAAATCCTTTTGAGATAATAGATAATAAAGATAAGTTTAAAATTGTCTGCGGTTCGCTTTATATGCTTGGCGAGCTATTTAATCCCCGTTGAACCGAAACCGCCTTCTTGCCTTTGAGTTTGACTGAGCTCTTCTACAAGTTCTAAATTTGCCTTATAAACGGGTGATATAAGCATTTGAGCAATCCTGTCTCCTCTTTGGATGATAAAGGCTTTGTCTGAAACATTTATAATGCCTACGCAAATTTCACCCCTATAATCTTCATCTATTGTTCCGACACAGTTTGTAAGGGTAATCCCGCTTTTAATGGCAAGACCGCTCCTTGGGCGAATTTGCGCTTCAAAACCGCAAGGAAGTTCAATTTTAATTCCTGTTGGAATTAGGGTTCTCTCTAAAGGCTTTAGAGTTATATCCTCGCTGTTTGCAGCATATAAATCCATCGCTGCTGCCCCTTGTGTTTGGTATTGGGGTAATTTAAAGCAATGCGGCAGTTTTTGTATTTTCAGTTTTAGTTCTTTCATTATCGCTTTCTTTAAAGTTTAGTTCGTACAAGTATTTTAAGCCTTCAAGCGTTAAGTAAGGATTTATAACGTCAAAAGGTCTTTTTAATGTGTCAAAAAGGACGCTTGAATAACCGCCGGTTGCAATGATTGTAGCTCTTTCGCCCAACTCTTCTTCGCAGCTTGAAATCATGCCTTCTATCATTGCAGCATGCCCTCTTACGATTCCTGAAAGCATTGCACTGATTGTATCAGAGCCTATTGCTGCTTTTGGCGCTTCAATTTTTAATTTTGGAAGCTTTGAGGTAAATTGGCTTAGTGCTTTTGCCTGAATTTTTAGCCCCGGAGCAATAATTCCGCCTATAAAATTTGCGTTTTTATCGACAATGTCAAAGCTTGTTGCCGTTCCAAGGTCAATTACAATTGCGGGCAATTTGTACATAACAGCTGCCGCACTTGCGTTTGCAAGCCTGTCTGCACCTGCTTCTTTCGGTTGTTTAAGCGCTATATTTATCGGCATTTTAGCCTTGTGAGAAAGAACAAACGGACTTATGTGCAAATATTTTTCAAGAGCCAGTTTGTAAGTTTCGCTCAATGGTGCAACAACGCTTGAAATAATTGCGCCGTCTATTTTTGATGTAATATTTGAGCTTTCTATAAGCTTAAGTATTAGTATTCCGTATTCATCCTCAAAACGCTTAATGTCGGAAGCTATGTTCCAGCTCTTTTCAAGCTCGCCTTTCTCGTTGAATACGCCTAAATTTGTATTTGTATTTCCGATATCTACAACTAAAAGCATAATAAGAATTTAGCACAAAAATAATGCTTGGCAAAAGTACTTTTGTTAACATTTCTTAATAAAGTATATATATTTTGGCAATAATATATACTAAGTATTTTTTATATATATACAAATAAGATTGAGGAATGATATGTTAAACATTTTAATGACGATACTAACATATATTGATTTGAGAAACACTTGGCAAACTGATGCAATGAGAGATAGCCAAGAACTACAAGATACTCAATTCCAAACTTCAAATGAACAGTCAAGAATTCTTCAACAACAAACTAATGAAGAAGCTTTGGTTCAAATGGAGCTGGATGGCTCTGAAGAAGTTTCAACCGAGCTTTATACTCGTGCTCTTCAAAAATTCAGTGAAATTGCTACAAAGTATGAAACAAAACTTCAGGCTTTAATGGCTCAAACAGAAGCAAAAGAAAGATTAATTCAACAAAGAATCACAGCTCGCGAACCTAAAATTAAAGCAGTAGATGCAGATATTGAAAGTTTGAATGAAACATTAACTCAAAGAACCGAAGAACAATTCTCAACTTTGAATAATATGTAATCAAGATTGATAGAATGATTTAAGCCACCAATAGGTGGCTTTTCTTGTAAAATTATGTAACAAATTAAGTGATAAACTTGTGTTTTAGGCATTAAAAAAACTTTTTGCGTGTTGTATATTTGTAAGTGTAAGGGGTTTTTATGAACGTAAATAAAATAGGTCAATTTGCTACAAGGACTGCAAGAAGAGCAAAAGCGACGGGTGAATTTGTTGCTCGTGAAGTATCTGACGCTATTTCAAATCAAGTAGTAAAAGGCAAAGTAAAAAAAGTTGCCCCCTATGCTGCACTTTGCGTTGGCGCCTTTTCGCTTCTTGGACTTATGAAAAACAAAAAAAGTGATGGAAAACCGGGGATAATAGAAAGAAAAAGCTCTACTCTTGCAACAGCAGCTTTTGGACTTATGAGCGCTAAAAAATTCTTTAAAAATGCCGATGTTGAGACCTTAAAGGGCATATATAAATATAGAAATATTTTAAATCCAAAGAAAACTTTACATATAATTGGTGTTAATAAAAAGACAGCTGTTGCATTTGCGGCATCTCTGGCAGCAGTTAAACTTGCAACCTTGGCGGGCGCAAAGGCTGTTGATTGCTTTGCAAAAGGTGCTTTTGGCGACTCTAAATTAGACGAGAGCAGCCAAGGATAATTTGTAGTTTATTTAACGTATTTATTAAAGAAATATCTTTTTATGCCGATAAACCATTTGTATATTTCGAGGGTTTATCATGTCTTTAGATACCGAAAAAGAACTTTTTTTAAATAATATCGATGATATGTTGCAAACTACAATTAATAAGGGTGCTCATACCGTTTTAATTGTTGATGATGAAGTAAATAACCTGCAACTTTTAAAGAGAACTTTGAGAGGCAAATATAATATTTTGACTGCTTCTAACGGACAAGAGGGACTTGAAGTATTGGAAAACAATATTGATAGAATTTCCCTGATTGTATCTGACCATAAAATGCCTGTAATGGAAGGCACGGAGTTTTTGGAGAGGGCAAATAAAATTTCGCCCGATGTTATTAAAATTCTTTTAACAGGTTTTTCGGATATTGAAATACTTATGGATGCAGTGAATAAGTGCAATTTGTTTCAGTACATGCTAAAACCTTTTGACCCTGTTGAGCTTGAACAGGTTATAGACAGCGGTATTGATAAATTTGACTTAGCAAGTTCAAAATCGGCTATTTTAAAAGATTTAAGAGAGTTGTTTTATAAAACGATAAAATCAATCTCTTCAGCTTTGGACGCCAAAGACCCTTATACTCACGGGCATTCGCTCAGGGTAACTTTATATTCTTTAATTCTTGCAAAAGAGCTTAATTTAACAGACAAAACGCTTGAAGAAATCGAACTTGCAGGGCTTTTACACGATATAGGTAAAATCGGAATACCGCAAAGCATTTTATGCAAACCGGGCAAGTTGACTGATGAAGAATTTGCCGTTATGAAATCTCACCCTGAAAATTCGGAAAAACTCGTTTCAAGCATTAAAAAATTGAGCGGTATAACAGAGTGGCTCAAGGCACACCATGAAAAATGGGACGGCTCAGGGTACCCCGGACACTTGAAGGGCGAAGAAATACCGATTTCGGCAAGGATTATTGCTCTTGCCGATACTTATGACGCTATGACTTCTACTCGTTCATACAGAAGAGCGCTGGAGCATGAAGTTGCAATAGATGAGATAAAAAGATGCGCAGGTACTCAGTTTGACCCGAATTTGGCAGCATTATTTGTCAAGTTGCAAGATACAATTAAAGCTGCGAAGGAAAATCCTGAAGAGTACTACGAAAAGTACAGCTATCTTCAAAAAGAAATTCATTCGTCAATTTCTTAAATTAAGCTGCCATGCTCATCTGTTCCGCCTGTTATAACAAGGTCGTATTTTTGAGCAAGCCCTTTGACGTTTTTTCTTGAATGGAATTTTATTATACCCCTGTGTCTTTTATACGGGTAATAAACCTCAATTGCGTCTAAGCCCATTTTTTTGAGTGATTTTACAAAAAAATCGAGGCTAATTACCCAGCAGCAACAAGGGTGTGCAAGAGAAGCTATGCCGCCCGCTTTATGTATGGCTTCGATTACTTTTTTTGGGTGTCTGGATTTAAAAAGTCTTACAAGGTCATATTGTGTTTCTTTTTTGCTCTTGGCACAAATTTTAAGTAAATCCTCGTTATTTGGGTCAATTCCGTAGCCTAAAATGTGGACAAGTGTTCCCATATAAAAACAGTCAAATTCGACTGCGGGAATTAAAAAATCCGGAATTTCTTTTAAATTTTGCCAACCTTCAACACTGTTATGATCACATATTGCCATGTGTTTTAAGCCAAGTTTTTTGCCTTGTTCAATCAGCTCTTCAAATGTGCATTTGCCGTCCGAGCAAGTTGAATGTATGTGCAGATTTGCTTGTGTGAAATAATCTTTTCTGTCTATGCCTTTAATTCTGTCTTTAATATTCATTAACTTTTTTGATTTTTACCCCTGTATTTTGTTATTATAATATCATAAATTTTGAGGTGTTAGATATGGATAAAAATTATTCTCTAAAAGAGGTATTGGTTTCAACATTTAATTTTGGTTATACGAATTTGGATAAAATTTGTGAGTATTTGACCTATTCTTTTATTTACACTTTTGTCGGATTAATTTTATCTTTAATGCCCGTAATTTTATTTAAAAATTATCCTGAATTTCCGATTTTTTCAAACCTTGCAATTGTTCTTATTCTTTCTTTTGTGGGTATTATCTTCTTTTGTGTAGGTTTTTATGAATTTATTTTGGCTCAGTATGCCTGTGTGCTTGCAAGTTCTGATTTTGATAAGGGAGAAAGCGTCAAGAGCAGGAGCGAATATTTTGATATAGCAAAGAAAAATATAAAAAACTATATTAATTTGCTTTTGTGGTTCTGTTTGTTTGGTATTTTGGTTTTTATCCTGAGTGTAATTGCTTGTGCTTTTATTTTTAAAAAATTTGATTTAACATACCTTGCTACAATTTTATCAATGATTGCAATTCTTGTTTTTTATTTTATATTCAGCGCAAGAGTCTTTCTTGTATTTCCGATATTTATCTTGGATTGCCCTGATATGCCTCTAAAGTCTTTTAAAAAATCATTTAATTTAACAAAAGGCAGAACGATGTATTTTATCGGATATACAATCTTAATTACAATTGTGGCTCTGATTTTAAATTATTTTCTTTCTCTTTTTGCCTCAATACTGGGTAAAATCGTCGTGATAAAAGGACAAGAGGTTGATTTATTGTCGTTTTTGTTAATAAGTGCGGTTTTAACATTTTTAGTCATGCCCTTTGAAAAAAATATTTCGACACTTTTGTATAGAAAATTCAACTAAATAAAAACCGCCTGTTGGCGGTTTTATCATCTTTTTTTATTTATCGGATTATCCATGGCTTTATTTTCCGACAGTATTTTCTTTTTCTCGATAGTTGCCGCATTCATTGTGGCAAGAGAATCCAATGACGCTTGAAGCTCGGCAGAGCGGTCAACGTAGGGCTCTTTTCTTTGGTTTTCGTCTTCAAACTCGCCCTCTTGAGCAAAGTATTCGCCGCCTTGCCCGTTTTTTTCATCTGAAGTTTTTGCCGCTGTTCCCGAGATGTCGCCAGATTTAAAATTAAAGCTGCCGCCTATTCCATAGAAACCCGCCGAACGGTTATCAACCATATTTCTTTCCTTACCTCGTTTTAGGAAATTATAACACCTTTAATAGTGTGCTTCAATTAAACATGTGTTTTTCATACAAAACGTGTAGAAAAATTTTTTTGCGCAAAAATTAATTTTTTTTGTTTTTATGTGTATAATATTTATGCCGATGAAAAATTATCAAGATAAAAATTTAATAAGTTTTAAACAAAGTGCACTGACTTATGCCGAAAATAGCGAAGTTTATGCGCCTTTAGTTCGCGCTATGGAAAATTATAAAAATTCTCCTTGCACAGGTTTTCATATTCCCGGCCACAACAGAGGTGAAGGCGTTCTTGATGACTTTGCAAAGTTAATTGGTATTGATGCACTTAACCTCGATACAACTGATGAGTTTGATAATCTTGGTACTCTTTTCCCTTCAACCGGTGCAATCGATGAGGCTCAAAGGCTTGCAAGCGAATGTTTCGGCTCTAAAAGAACATTCTTTTTAACGGGCGGCTCAACAATCGCTAACCTTGCTCTTGCCTTTGGAGTTACATCTCCTAATCAAAAAATTATCATAGGCAGAAATTGCCACCGCTCAGTTTTGTCAGGCATGATAATATCGGGCGCCAATCCAAATTGGTTAATGCCCAAAAAACTTAATGATTGGGCAATCTATGGCGCAATTAGCCCTTGTGATTTAAGAAATGAATTGGAAAATAACCCCGATACCTCTCTTGTTTGGGTTACAAACCCGACTTACGAGGGTGTGGTTAGTGATATTGAAGCTATTTCTCAAGTGTGTCATGAGTTCAATGTTCCGCTAATTGTTGATGAAGCACACGGAAGTTTGTGGAATTTTTCAGATGTTCTTCCTAAGTCTGCTCTTAAATGCGGAGCCGATGCTGTTGTGCATTCGCTTCATAAAACAGGCGGGTCAATGACGCAAAGCTCTATGCTTCATATTTCAAAAAATTCAAGATTTGATGTTCATAAAATAGAGCATGCCCTTAAACTTTTGCATACAACAAGTCCGTCATTGTTGCTTTTAACAAGCTTAGATGCCTCAAGAGCTTTTCTTTCATCCAAAATGGGCAAGTGTGCAATAGAAAATGCAATCGATAATGCACTTTATTTTAGAGAGCGCGCTTTAAAAATTGATGGCGTAAGGGTTCTAAACTCAGTAAGCAATGTTGCTTTTGATGTTACAAAGATATTTTTAAAGGTTGACGGCCTTAGCGGAAAGAGACTAGAAAGTATCCTTGAATTGGATTTTTCAATTGAGGTCGAAAGCGCGTCCGATGAAGGTATTTTGGTTCTGTCTAATATCGGAAATAAAAAAGAAGAATTTGATGTATTGTTAAATGCGCTTGAAACCATTTCAAAAAGAAATTACCCCGATTTAGCTTATCTTGAGGGTATTAAATTTATGCCTTTGACAGCTCCAAATGTTGTTATGACTCCAAGGGAAGCATATTTTTCAAAAAAAGAAAGAATTAAAAAAGAAGATGCAATCGGCAGAGTTTGTGCCGAGGTAATCGCTCTTTGCCCACCCGGAATTTCAGTATTACTTCCGGGCGAGCTTATTTTAGAAGAGCATATGCCTTATTTGAGCGATTATAGCGAAATTGAAGTTTTGGTAAAATAAAAGTCCGAATTAAAATAATTCGGACGGTTTAAGTAAGTTGGAATGTAAAGTTTTTATTAGCTTCTTCCCAAATATACAAGAGTTTGTAAAATGCTGTTTGCTGTATCAAACACCCTTGAATTTGCCTCAATACCTCTTTGAGCCATAATCATATTTGAGAATTGACGTGTCAAGTCAACGTTTGAAGCTTCAAGTCCGCCTGCTCTAACGTTTCCGATACCGTGTGTATTACCGTTTGAATAAACTATATCACCTGTGTCAGGTCCTTGGCTGTATAAGTTAGAACCTACGCCCACAAGACCTTCAGGGTTTCTTACGTTGGCACATTGGATTTGCAAGTTTTCAACTTTTAATACATTAGGGTCAACTGTTACGTCATTAGGGCCATAGATTGAAACGTTGCTTGAAGTTGTGTATTTAAATAAGTTTGTACCGTCTTCAGGGTCTTGCCAGATTGTTATTGTATCACCATTAGAATAGGTTGCTGTAATAATACCGTTGGCTGAAACTGACATACCTTGGTAAACAATTGATTGCTGACTGTTATCACCTTGTTTAATGTCAACTTTGTAATCTATTGTAGCTGAAGGATATTCACCTGTTCCGTCAGGCAATAATGATACGTCTGTTTCATCTACAAAGTTTGATGTTCCTGATTCAAATGCTAATTTTTCAGGTACCACACCGCCTTCTCCGCCGTCAGTTACAAAAGTAAAGCCGCCGTCAACAATTTGGCATCTTGCTGCTGTGCCTGCTGCTTCAAGTTGAGTGTTGATTTCATTAACCATGTTTTGTACTGTACCGGTTCCTGAAATTGTTATTTCAATCGGAGTTCCGGGATGTCCGCCGGGGTTTGTTGGTGTAATTGTAAATGTACCACCACTGATATCGGCATTATTTAGTTCACTTAAATCTTTATTTGCAAATAAAGCTGAAGGCTGAGCGTATGCCCCTGCTCTAAGTGTTTGAGGGATATATACCGGAATTTCAGATGATTTCATTGAATAATCCGAATTTGTACCCATTACTTTATAGCCAAGTGAGTTTACCAAATTACCTTCGGCGTCAACATCAAAACTTCCGTCTCTTGTTAAGAAAATATTTCCTTCAGCATCCATAACCGTAAAGAAACCGTTTCCTTCAAGAGCTAAGTCTGTGTTTTTACCTGTCATGGTAATGTTGTTAGCTTCAAAGTTCTTTGTAATTGCTGCAACAGTTGTACCCACACCAATTTGAAAAGGGTTTGTACCACCCAAGTTGCCTGTTGGTGCTGTACCTGTTGTTCTTGTTTGATACCACACGTCTTTAAAAGTCATTTGCGACTCTTTAAACGCTGTTGTGTTTAAGTTTGCAATGTTGTCCGCAACTACATTGATATGCAGCTGGTTTGCGTTGATTCCTGACATTGCTGTGTACATTGCTTGCGACATTTATTGTCTCCTCCCTTGAATAAATTATTTAAAATATTCGCTAATTTTATTTCCTACATAACTTGCTGCTGCTGCAACTTTTGAAACTGAAGCAACATTAGAAAGTGTGCTTAGCGCACTGCTTTCTCCCTCAGGCTTTTCAACGGTATTGTCATTGCCACCTTCTGTGTCTGTATTGCCTGAGTCTTCACCTTCTCCTCCTTCAGGCGGCACTGTGCCTTCGGAAGGAGTTCTGGCACTTAATATTAAGCCCGCCGGATACTCTTTTCCGTCAATCACAACTGCGCAACCGTTTTGGTAAAATACGGCTTCTTCTACAACACCTGTAATTGTTTTGCTCGCGTCATTGGGATCAATTAGTGTAACTTCTTTACCAATTAAATCCATACCTTGCGATAGGCCGTTGTTGGCCTCTATACTTTCATTTAATTTTTGAAGTTCCGATAACTGAGTGAACTGTGCTTGTTGAGCCAAAAACTCTTGGTTGCTCATAGGGTTGAGCGGGTCTTGATATTTTAGCTGCTCAAGCATAAGTTTCAAAAACATATCCTGATCAAGCTCATTGTTTGTGCCCTCTGTCTTTGACTTAAGTGCTTCTTGTTGAGCTGTCCAGTTTTGCATTTGGTTTATTTGCGATGTGATACTTGACATACTAATCCTTCATCCTTATAGGTTGTAACTTATTTTGCCACGCAGAGTGTTAATGCTTGTCGTATTTTGCTCTGCGTTGTTTTCAAAATCAATGTTCTCTATTATATTTCCTCTGTTAAATTTAAAGTTTTGATGTCTTTCCCCTTCCTGTCTTTCTCTGGTTGAACCTTGATTTTGATTGTTATTTCCGTTTTGGTTTTGATTATCTTTTTCACCGTTAAAGTTGTTATTTAAGTTTGCTTGCGAGTTTTGTTCGACTGTTTTAATCTGAACGTTCTGCACATTAACTCCTTGGCTTGCAAGCTGGTGTTTAAGTGCGTCTATATTTTTATCAAGCAGTTCTTTTACCTGAGAATTTTGAGCGATAATATTGGTTGAAATACCGTTTTGACTTTGAATAAGCTCTATTGTTATTCTTCCAAGGTCATTTGGGCGAAGTGTCATTGTAATTTTTGTAGATTGCCCGTCTTTTAATTGCTCAAATTTTGAACTTAATTGATTTAAAATATCATTTATATTTAGCTCTTTTGGAGCTGTTTGCACATTTTGTGCATTTGTATTTTGAACTGTTTGAATTGTCTTATCAAATGCAAAAGTTGTTCTTACCCCTTCGTCCTGCACACCTTGAATTTGCAGTTTAATTACTTCATCTTGTGCATTAGAGTAGTTTTGATTTTGTGAGTTTGTATTTGTGTTTGTGTTTTGTGTATCTTCAATTCTAACTTGCATTTCATCAAGCATTTTTTGATCAATTTCTTCATTATTGCTTGTTTTTTGCGTATTTTGACCTTCTTCAACAGTGTCTGAAACTTGTACTAAATTTTTATTATCAGTTTTTTGTAAAACTGTACCGTCTTCTTTTGTTGTTTTTTGTGTTTTTACTTGAAGTTTGTTGTTATCTTCAGTGTTAACATTCATCTCAAGCGCTTTGTTAGGATTGTTATTCTTTTCTTCTTCCTCTAATTGCGCTTGTGTTTTAAAGGCGCTTGCTTCAATGTCTTTTTGTAATTGTCTTAAGTCTTTTTCTAATGACGCAACTTCAAGGTCTTGCGGGTTTTGAGTTAGAAGCCTTTGTGAAAGCTCGTTTATAAGTTGTTTTGTGTCTTCACTTACAACCATTTGATTTGAATTAATTTGCTGATTAATTTCAGCCAAAACTGCTTTAATTTGCGCAACATCTTCCTGGCTTAATTGCCCGTCTTTTGCGTTTTCTATTACGTCATTTAATTTTTGAATAGCATCTTGAATAACTTCATCTGCACTTAAAACAGTTGTATTTTCACCTGTTGTTACTTTTTTTAATTCTTCTTTCGGTTTTTGTACTTCTATCTTGTCAATCGTTGTGCCTTCAGTTTTGATATTTTGTTCCGGCTCACTTTGTTTATTTGTTTGTGTATCGTTTGTATGTTGATTAGATTTGTCTTCTTTTTGGTTTTGAGTTTCTTGAGATTTTGTATCTTTTGATACCTTTTCTTTAATTGTGTCTTTTACTTCGTCAAATACTTTTGCAAATTCTTTGCCTTTTTCGGCAACATTTTCTTTAGCAGCTTCAAAAGTAGCGCCAAGGGTATCTTTTATATTTATTGCATCGGTATTGATGAAGTTTTGCATTTTTTATCCTTTGTATCTTGAGATGACTATGTCATCAAGTTCTTTGGTTTCGTTTTGTCTGAATTCTTTTAAAAATTCCTCGTATTGTTTTTCTTTTAGTTTTTCAAGTACTTTTAGTTCTTTATAGGCTTCATTTACCTTTTGTGTTTGTTCATCAAGCTCTATTTGTGTTTTTTTGATAATTTCAAACTGTGTCTTAATTTCATTTGATATTTTTTCAAGATAGTTTCTTGCATTTACTATATTTTGTATGTCTAAAGCTGCTTCTTTGTTTGCATTATCAAAACTTTTTTCAATTTGTTCTTTCTTGTCATTCAAACTTAAAAGAGTGTCTTTTTGGTCTTCAAGCACCCTTAGAATTTGCGCAAGTGCCATCCTCTCATCTTCAAGTTTTTTCTCCTTAAGATTGAGCACACTTTGCAGTCTGAATTTAAACCTCCTCAAGATAAATTTCCTTAAAATACCAAGTTTGATATTAAAAGAATACTCCATGGGGAATTTTGCTTCATCGTCTAAAATGTGGAAAAGATTAAATCAAATCGAAAAAAAATACACCAAATTAATGATTGCTTGCGTAAAATAAAAATCCTATCAATAAATCAGCAAAAAGCAGATACAGTGTGCACAAAATAGCAGATTTTGTCGTTGATTCACCTACATTTTTTGCTCCACCCACTGTATTATATCCAACTGTTGCACAAACTGTCGAAATTATGCCGCCAAACAACAAGCCTTTAAGCAGACTTACGTAAATATCTTTTGTATTCAGCATTAGCCAAACAGAGTTAAAGTAGCGGTTAGGATGAAGTCCTACCGAAAAATACGAAACTATCATTCCGCCCACTATACCTATAAATTCAGCTAAAACCACGATGCACAATACGCTGATTGCGCCTGAAATAATTCTTGGGGCAAAATAATAACCTATCGGGTTAACCTGAAGAACTTTCATAGCGTCAACTTGCGAAGTTACTTTCATATTGGCAATTTGAGCAGTAATTGCCGTTCCTGCCCTTGCGCCAACAGCGAGCGCTGCAAAGCCCGGGGCAATTTCTCTTATTAGTGCTATGGCTAAAAAACCGCCAATGTATGTATCTGCACCACTCATCAAGAACTGGTTTGAAACTTGAAGAGCAATGACCGATGCTGCAATAAAAACTATCATTAATGAAATGCCAAGCGAATCAAAGCCTATTCTTGCAGCTTGCGAAATAACACTTTTAAGGGCAACATTGCCCGAAAAAGTGTATTTCATTGCTGTTATAAAATTTTGGACACATTGTCCCAAAAAATCTATTCCAAAACTATTCATAAATAGGTGTGCACCATTTTTTATATTTTTCTACTTTACCACGAACTATGTCATAGTATAGTTTTTGAATTTGAGCTGTTTTTACACCAACTTTGCCATCGCCGATTGTTCTGTGGTCGATTGTTCCAATAGGTGCAACTTGAGCCCCCGTTCCGCAGAAGAATGCTTCATCAGCTGTATATAATTCGGTTCTGTCGATTTCTCTTTCGGCAACTTCCATACCCAGTTCTTCTTTTGCAATTTCTATAATAGTATTTCTTGTTACACCAACTAAAATATTGCTTGTTGTTTGTGTTGTAACAAGAGTGTTGCCTTCAACAATGAAGAAATTCATTGCAGAGCCTTCGGCAACGTGTCCTGATGCTGAGATTGAGATACAATCGTCAAAGCCTGCAAGCTTTGCATCTGTAATCATAAGGGCTGTATTTGCGTAAGCTCCTGAAACTTTTGCTCTTGGCGGGATAGTATTATCTTCTAGCCTGTGCCAGTTTGAAACGCACACGTTTAACATTCTGTCATCACCAAAGTAGTTTCCAAGTTTAATTGTGAAAATTAAAACCGAGTCAGGGTTATCCAGTAAGCTTGGACCGATTTTAATTGCACTTTTATATACTTCGGGTCTTATATAGCAGTCTTCGTGGTAATTATTTTTAGCCAAAAGTTCTTTTGTAATTTTTACATATTCTTCAACAGAGTGTTTTGGGTCCATGTGCATGATTTTGCAGCTGTTATGAAGTCTTTCAAAGTGCTCTTTCATACGAAAAGCATACACTTGGTCTTCTTCCTGATTGTAATAGCCTCTAATGCCTTCAAAAACGGATGTGCCATATAAAAATGCGTGTGTTCTTACAGGTATCATAGCTTCTTGTGATGGTACATAGTTGCCATCCATGTAATAGTACTCTTGGCTCATTTGTCCCTCCGAATTATATTATGTACAAATCAATTATTGCAAAATATCGTAAAAAAAGCTAGATTTTTATATTTTTTTTATTTAGAATTAAGCAATGTTTATAGTTAATTTTATTCTGTTTACTTTATTTGTATATATTATCATATACTCAATTTATACCCTGACACTTAATATTAAAGCATTTGGCGCAAAGCAATACATTCAAGATTCTAAAATGCTGCTTGATTCTTCAAATGCGCAGAACAATTTATGTGTCTTGGTTTGGGCGGATTCTTCAAATAAAAATTTATATGACTTGCTAAAGATTCTTGATAATCAAACTCTTAACCGCATGAATTATGAAGTACATGTTGTATTTAAAAAAGACGGTGAAAGCGCTCCTTTGGCAAGTTCGGTTTACGGGGCGCAAATTCATATAATTGAAAACCCTGATTATTTTTCAAAAGACAAGGCTCTAACCCTTTTTGTAAATAAAATGGTTGAGGAAAGACGTTTTAGCGCTTTTGTATTTTTGGGTGCAGACAGAATTATTGATGAAAATTATTTGTTAAATATTAACAAAGTTTCCTCTGCAAACACTGTTTTGAGCGGTACTTTAGGGGTAGTTTGCCGTAAAAAAGAATTTTTCAAACAATTAAAGTGTCAGGTTGTAAGGGCTTATCTGAAGTATCAAAACAAAGTGCAAAATATAGTCAGAACAATGTTTGAAATGCCTATTATACTTGACGGCTCAAACTGCGTAATCGGTTCTGAAATTTTAGAAAAGACAGGCAGGGTTTGCATAGAAACAAAAAATGATGAACTTAAATTTTCCTTGTTTCTTGCGTCAAATTCAATTAAGCCAACTTTTTCACCATTTATTAATACAAAAATTGATATAGAAAATTTTGATGCGTCAAGTGCAAGTCTTGCACAGCGTATTTCAATGTTTAAGTATTACTTTTTTATTCTTTTTACAAAGCCTTGGTATTTTAAAGAATTTGTATTTCATATTTTAAAACCGGATGCACTTTGCATTTTTGTTTCTTATTTTGCACTTTTATTTTGCGCATTTAAATATTACACCTATTTTGAACTTAAGTTTACATTCCAATTGGGCGTTCTTTTATTCTTAAACTTTATACTTGGCGCCATTGCTGCAAAATTAAGTATAAAAGAGCTTGTATATATCTTGTTTTATCCGCTTTGCATTTTTTACCAGAGAGCAAAGATATTTATGAGGAAAATCTCTCTTGTTTGGATAGAAGAAAAAATCCACGAAGAGGAAAATGTCAACTCTGCAACAGTTAATGCGATTGTCTTTGACGGCAAAAAGGATAATTTATGCAAACTTGTTCTTGTTTCTGAAGACGGAATGAGAAAAGTAGTTTTTGAATGCGGAAAAAGACACATTACATCTGACTCTTTTATAAGAATGTACGATGCAATGTCAGATATGATTAACAAATTGAGTGCAAAAGGACTTGTTTTAAGGATATGTCAAAATTGCGGCAACTTTGTTTCAACTCCTGACGGCACGGTTGATTTACTTAAAGGTGAGTGCGCTATGGCGTCTTTGGATGAAAATAGTCAAGCTCAAACACTTATTTGGAACTGCTGCCCTAATTTTATAAATATGGAATTAAAAAATATAATCGATAATTTGACCAATAAAGACAATAATCAATAATTGATTTTTAAAATTAGCAATAAAAAAACCGCCTTTAAGGGGCGGTTTTTATTTACATAATAGATTAAAACTTATTTAATAAGTTCTGCTTCTTTTGAATTTCTTGCAAATTCTTTGTTGATAGAATTTCTTTGAGCAATTGAACCAACAATGTTTCTGATTGTTGCTATCATTTCAATTTGTGTATCAAGTTTGTTAACTGCTGAACCTACGCCTACTGCACAAGCGCCTGCTGCAAAAGCAAGAGGTGTAGTTTGAGCGCTAATGCCTGATGCACTCATGATAGGTGTTGAAACGTGGCGTGATAATTCTAAAGTGTTTCCGATTGTTGCTTGAGCTGTTTCAAGAAGTGCTTTTGCACCAATGTTTTTAACACCTTGTGGTTTCATGCCTTCTGTTTGAATTAGGTCAACACCAAGTAATTCAAGTTTTTTAGCTAATTCAATTTGTTCTGATATATCAATGTTGCCGGGGATTGTAACGCAAATGAATACGTCTTTGCCTTCAACCAAGCTCATTGTTTCAAGTGTAATTTCGTAAACTTCGTCTGCACTAAAGGTTTTGCCTTCTTTGTATAATGCATCAAAGTTACCAATTTCTATTGCATCAGCACCCCATTCAACTGCTTGAGCAAGTTTAAAAGGATGAATTGATGATGCGAAAATCGGCAATGTTGTATTTTTTGAAGCAACTTCAAAAACTTTTTTGTCGCAAGCAATATCTACTGCGCTTGCAAGACCCATTTGAGCTGCGCTAACAACTTTTTTAACTGAGTCTAAATCGTAATTATCAATACCAGAAATAACTTTTACTGCACGTTTTTCTCTCAAATGTCTTTTGAAAACTTCAATACTTCTCATGTTTTTTCCTTTCATAAAATTCACAAGAATTGTATCATAACATAGCACTTTGGGCAATGAAAAAATACTGTCCTCGTTTTAAATTCCCTTTATCCCTATAACTTTGGAGTGGTTACATGTTTAAAAAAACATTTTTTGCACGTATATTGCCTATTTTTGTAATTTTGTTAAGTTATTTTAACACACCTTGTAATATCGCACTTAGTGCGCCTTATTCAAACGATGAGGCTGCAAGTATAAGTGTTTATGAAAAAATAATCCCCTGTACGGTTGCAATTGATGCGGATTTAGAACAGGGTATTTCATCAGGCACAGGTTGTGTAATTGACTCCTCGGGCATTATTTTAACAAGTTCACATGTTGTAAATCAGTCAAAAAATATTGAAGTAACAACTCAAAGCGGTAAGACCTACAAGGCAAGTGTACTTGCTGTTTTGAAGGATAAAAATGACTTAGCTTTACTAAAAATTACACCTAAAGAAAAATTACCCGTTATAAAACTTGGTGATTCACAAAGTGTTAAAGTTGGTCAAAAAGTCTTGGCAATAGGTAACCCCTTCGGTTTTAGGGGAACTTTGACAACAGGGATAATTTCAAGAATTGACTATCAAAGAAAGAAAATTCAAACAGATGCTGCAATTAACCCCGGTTGCTCGGGAGGCCCGCTTTTAAACTTAGACGGCGAGGTTATCGGGATAAATCAATCAATTTATAATCCTGATAATAATCGCTCAAACATCGGAATAGGTTTTGCGGTTCCAGTGAATTATGCTAAGGATTTTATAACAATTGCAAAAAATTCCAAAAAGTATTAATATTCGCCCTTAATTACTCTGTTTAATATAATTCTTACTTTTTCATACTGAATTTTAGGATCAATTCCTTGTCCTTTAATAAGCAGCGCCTGCTTTGTATTGAGCGAATTTATAATATAGCTTACAAACGGATCTTTCTCGTTTAATTCTTTTGGTTTTTCAAAATACACGCTCTTAATATGAGCTGCATTTTGGCTGATATAATCATAAACGGTCTTAGCTTCCTTCTCAACACAAATTAGCTCGTCTATATTTAGCTTAGAGATAAATTCCGCAAGCCTTAAATGTACTTCTTTTTCGTACTTTCCAAGTTCTCTTATTCCGCTTATCATTATTCTTTTTTGCGGGTAATCCTTGTATATATTCATAAATGTATTAATACAAGATATTATTGTTTCGTAACTCGGGTTATTGGGGGCGTCTGTTACAACTGTTGCCTCGTTGTAATCATCAACAAGCCACCTGCTTCCAACGGGTTTAAAGTCAAATAATCCCTTTTTAATTGATTCGTCGTCGATATTAAGACTTTTTGCAAGTTCAATTACTTTGATTGCGTTATTAATTTGGTGTTCGCCGACTACGCTAAGAGCGTATTCTTCTCCTTTATATTTAAATTTTGAACCGTTTTTGTCTGTTTTTATAAGCTCGTAATTTCCTTCTTGAGGGAATATTTTCTTGCAAATATACTCTTTTGAGGCTTTTTTGGTTTCTTCGCTATCATCTAAGACAGCTACCGCTTTTTCGCCCATACAGCTCATAAGCGTGCATTTTTCATCCGCTATTCCTTGCAAGCTTCCGTATTTGCCCAAATTTTCCGTTCCCACTTTGCTTAAAATCATTCCGTCGGGCATTAAAAGCTCGGAAAAGTTTTTAAGGTATCCTTTTGTAGCTCCGGAACATTCAAAAAGTAAATATTCACAATCAGGCTCAGCCTCTATTAATTTATGATTTATTCTCACTCTTAAATTAACCATAGGTTCGCCACGAAAAACTTTGTGTTTTTGCTTAAGTACGCAATAGAGCATCTCTGTTGTTGAAGTTTTCCCTATTGAGCCTGTTACACAAATTACTTTTAAATCTTTTGAAAATTTTCTTACCCTTGTATATTGTGCAATTTCCATTATTGCCCCAAGGGAATTTTTGGCCATTATTACAAAATCTATTCTGTCCTTATATTTTCTTAAAATTTCATATAACATTTTTTGGTAACGAGGATTTCTTAAATACTCCTCATCAAAAGCAAAAGCTCTTGCCCCTTTTATTATTGCGCTTTCAATATCGCTAAAGGTTTCTGTCGGGACATTGTTTACAATTGAGTAAAAAGGGAAGAAAATCATATCTTGTTTTGGCTTAATTTCTTTCAAAAGTATTGTGGGGCGATAATTTTTATCCCACATGTTATTACCTTGCTTAAAGAAAAGATATGATGATGTATTTGAAAGAATTTCCCTTAAAGTGTATCTCATTAAAATATAAACTCCAAATTTAATTTAGGATTTGTGCAGACTAAAATTGCACAGTTGCTGTCTATTTTTCCTTTTAAAAATATTCCAAGGTCCATAAGTTCCTTTTCGTCAAGCCTGTTGTTTTTTGATGAAAATTTTCTAATGTGTGAATTTTTGTCTAAAAGTCTTAAATAGCTTGACCACTGTGCCATATCTATAAGTACAATTGTTTCAAAATTTTCTTTGGCAACTTTTTTTATAATGTCTTTATGTAATTCATTCTCAAATTCTTTAAGACCTGTTATTTTTGAGAGAATTAAAATTTTTCCGTAATCTTTATATTTTTGTAAAAATTCACGTATGGCATTTGTAATTGAAAAATGGGTGTGCTCTTGCGTGCTTAAGATGCTGTAATTATTATTTGGCAGCTTGTTTTCGATGTATATTCCCGAAATATCTTTGTATTCTTTTAAACATTTTTTGATTGTTTTCTCGTCAACTCCGAGTTTTTTAGCGCACATTGCACTTATTGTTGCGCACCTTGGCATATAGTAGTTGGTGCTTTGTATTTCAAATTTTAATCCTTGATATTGCGTTTCAAGGAAATTTTTGTTGGATAAAATGTCATGTTTTATTTGTGTTTTAATTTGTGATTCGCTTATTATATTTAAGTTTTCATTTTGCCCGATATATGTATTTACAAGGTCGTTTTCCTCGTATGTGAAAATATTTTCTATATTTTCCTTGTAATCAAGTACACTTGTTATTTCAAACAGGTAATTTTGTGCATTTTCGTATAAATTTGTGTAATTGACAGATGTTTTTGTAAAAATTACCGTGTTATTTTTACATATTCTTCCCGCATTTTCGGCAATACTTTTTCTTCTCGGGTCAATTTCAATTACGCAGTATTTTGTTGTTTCATCCAGTGCTAAAACTGGTTCGAAAAACTTCTGCCAAGGGCCGCAGGTGCTGATTGAGCTATATGTAGTACCTTTTTGAGATAACATATATGACACAAGACTGATAATAACGCTTTTTTCTTCACTGCCCGCTATTGTTACACATTTGGGCGAATATATTTGCATATTTTCTTCGCAAATCTTAAGTGCCGAGTTAAAAACATTTTTAACAAGTGCAATAACTTCAATTTTTGAAGAAAATTCCTTCATGATTTTATGATATTGATATTGGTTTTCAGGTTCATCAAGAATTTTCTTGTCAATAAAAAAACCTTTGCAGTTTGTATTGTTAAGATGAAGCTTTATTTGTTCAAAAATATTTTCCGAATTTTCTAAAATCGGAAGGTAAATGTAGTCTTTGCCAATGTAGTTTGCATAATTTAGTGTTGAGCAAAACTTATAGACTTTGTTTTCATCGTCTAAAATCAGCGCAAAAGCGTATGTCTTATCTAAAATTTCTTTTATTTTCATTCTCTAATTAACTCGTAACTTATTCCAAGCGGGTCGTTTTCATCTGTTTTAATTTTTTCTCTAAGGCTTATATCTGCTTCACAAAGTAAATTTAAAACCTCTTTGGCTTCTTGGTTTGTTATTAGCCTTGTTTGCGGTGTCATTGAGGAGTTATCCATATAAATGCCGTATAATTTGTATTTTGGCGTAATTTTACCCTCTTTTTCACTAAATTCAATTGAGCAAATAAGGTTATACGGTAAACATTTTCCTTTAAAATCAGCAGGGAATATAAAGTTTCCAAGACTGTATATTATTGGTTTTGATTTATAGTATTCAATCTGATTTATCATATGAGGCCCATGTCCAACTACCGTATCAAAGCCCATATCGATAAATCTTCTTGCCATATCTTTTTGCATGGGCACTGTTTTTTGCAGGTCGAAACCAAAATGCGGGAAAGCAATCAAAAATGAATTTGGGTCGTTTTCTTTAATTTCCTTCACCTTATGTGCAACATTTTCAGGTGTGAATAAAAATATGCCCGATTTTTTCCCTTTGGCATAAAAGTTGAACTCTTTATCGTAGTCCTCGCGGTACTTGTAGCCTCCAAAGATATATAAATTTAAATCTTTTTCGTTAATCTTAAAAGTTTTTTTAAAAGGCTTTGCTGCTTCCTGTTCGGACATTCCTGCACCAAAGTAGCTTATTTGTGCTTCGTTTAGTTTTTCTATTGTTTGAATGAGCCCTTTTTCCCTGTAGTCGTAACCGTGGTTATTTCCCAGAGAAACTGCTCCGATTTGATATTTTAAGAGCATAGAGGGCGCTACCTTTGGGTCATTCCAGTGTAGTACAGCTTTTTTGCCCTCAAGCTCAGAGTGCATGCAATCAGTAATTTGAGTTTCAAGGTTTACTATGTTTAAATCAAAGCTGTATAAAAAATTTTTGACCTTTTCAAAAAGAAAATTATAACCCTTTTGCCTTAGTAAACTGACTTTATTTTGAAAGTCGTACTTTGCCTGATAATTTTCTCCAAGTGTAAAATCGCCGTATAAACCAATTTTTACATTATTACCCATTTCTGAATTATAATTTATCTTTTTATTTATATAATCATTTTTATATAGTATTTTGTTTTAAAAAAATGTTTTGTAATTTTTCTTTGGTTTGTGTTATGATTTAATTTGTCGGAATTGACAAACAATTAAATAACATATGCGCCCATAGCTCAGCTGGATAGAGTGTTTGGCTACGAACCAAAAGGTCGGGAGTTCGAATCTCTCTGGGCGCGCCATAAAAGAGCCGGTTTATGGCTCTTTTATAATATGCCGATGTGGCTCAGTTGGTAGAGCAGTCGATTCGTAATCGACAGGTCAGGGGTTCGAGTCCCCTCATCGGCAATTTATATTGCTATTTGAGCCTTGTTTTTCAATCTTCTTTTGCTCAGTTTATCTGATATGTTTTCTCTGCGTATTCCTCTGATTGCTTTTGAGGCAAGAGTATAGCAGGGTGTATTTATTTTATAAAGTATATATTTGTTTTCAGTACTTTTGAACCTGATGACAAACTTTTTACCAAGGATAGAATCTTGTTCTCGACATTTTTTTATATCATTAAAATGTGCATTTAAAATTTCATTTTGATTATTTGCAAAACCATTTAAAAAACAGCTTTCAAAAATTATTCTCCTGTTTGTTATAAAAATATTGTTCGATGCAAGCAGGTTTAAGATTGTCATTTCAAAAACAGTAAAAATTGCCTTAGTAAAAAAGCTTATATTGTCATAGTTTGAGAAAAAATTATGAATAGAATTTAAGTTATTTATGCTTACAATTTGCGAAAAAGCATAACCGAATAAAAAGGCAAAAACAAAGTCTAAATAAATTATCGGTGTTATGTCGCAAATTAAATATTCTTGCGTATCGAGATTTTTTTCAATTTCACAGATTGCATTATTTTTGTAAAATATTTTAAGAAAAATATACAGTACAAGAAACAAAATACCCGTATTAATATATAATGGGTTCAGTAAATTATCCAATTTTTCTTATCAACTTTCTTTATATGTAAATATAATCTATATATTATCAAAAAAGGTGTGTTTTGTTAAATAATTCACTCGGACGATATTTTGTGTATAATATTTGTTTTATATGGTAAATGCTTTTAAAGATAATAAACTGGAACTGCTTGCGCCCGCTAAAGATAAAAACTGTGCAATGTGCGCAATAGAATATGGTGCTGATGCCATATACATTGGTGCGGGTAATTTTGGGGCAAGAAAAGGAGCGGCAAATTCTCTTGATGATATTAAAGAGGTTGTAAATTATGCCCATAAATTTTTTGCAAGAGTTTATGTAACGATAAATACAATTTTAAAAGATGAAGAATTAGGGGATGTGCAAAAGCTCCTGTATGGGCTTTGGGACGCGGGTGTTGACGGTATTATAGTTCAGGATTTTGCAATCTTTAACATGGATTTACCCCCGTTTTTAATTTCAGCAAGTACACAGTGCGATATAAGGGATAAAAACAAGGTTAAATTTTTTGAGAATTTGGGTCTTGATAGAGTAATTTTGGCAAGAGAGTTGTCTTTAGAGCAAATTAGAGAAATTACCTCCTGTTCGAATATAGAAGTTGAGACTTTTGTTTTTGGTGCGCTTTGTGTTAGTTACAGCGGACAGTGTTATTTAAGTGCAAAGTTAGGTTCTCGCTCTGCAAACAGGGGTGAGTGTGCTCAACCTTGCAGAAAAAAATATACTCTTGTAAATAATCTTGGAAAAGTTTACGCAAAAGATATGCACCTGTTAAGCCTTAAAGACTTCTGCGCTCTACCTTATCTTGATGATTTAGTTGACGCGGGGGTTGTGTCTTTTAAAATTGAGGGAAGATTAAAGGATGAAAATTACATAAAAAATGTTGTAAGCGCTTTTAATTTAGCACTTAAGGACAGAAAAAGAATTTCATCAGGTAAGGTTAACTATGATTTTATACCGGATGTAAATAAAACCTTTAATCGCGGTTTTTGTACATATTTCTTGGATGATAAAAATAAAGATATATTTAACTTTAAATCAAGCGGACATATAGGAGAAAAACTTGGCAAGGTAGTTAATGTAGCAAATAAATATATTGATGTTAAAACAAACCTTGAAATTAATCCTCAAGACGGCTTATGTTACTTTGATAAAAGTGTCCTCGGTTTTTTGGTTAACAGGGTTGAAAAAAATAAAGACTTTGTAAGAATTTATCCGAATAAAGAGTTAAAAAATATATTGGGTAAAAATATTTTTAGAAATTTTGACAGCGAATTTGATTCAAAATTAAAGAAATCAAAAACAAAAAGGCAAATTAGAGCCACACTTTTTGTGAATTCAAATGAGGTTAAAATTGTTGACGAGGATTTAATTGAGCTAAAAATGCCTTTTGGTAAGGTAGAATTTGCAAACAATCCTCAAAAATCAAAAGAGATATTTATTAACCAGATGAAAAAAACGAGACAGAGCGATTTTTACTTTGACGAAATTATATTTCAAGAGGATAAAATTCCTTTCTTAAAAATTTCGGAAATTAACTCACTAAGGCGTGAATTATTTGAAAAGTTAATGCAAAAAAGACTTGATGAGTATAACAAAAAGCGCCTGAATAGACCAAAAAGAAAAATCAGCCCTTCGCCTTATCCTTGCTCAAATAATGACTATCGACTAAATGTTCACAACAACTGTGCTAAGGAATTTTACAAGAAATGTTCTCTTGTGCCTGAGCAAATGTCTTTTGAGAGCTTAAAAAATATCGACAAAGCCGAGCTTATGAGGACAAAACACTGCATAAGGCGTGCTTTAAATATGTGTTTGAAGGATAAAAAAACAAACACAAGCGAGAAACTTTTTTTGATTAACGAAAATAATGACAGACTGGAGCTGTTTTTTGATTGTAAAAATTGTGAAATGGTAGTTAAAAAGGCCTAACCTCTTTGCCTTAAAAGCTGCTCCATTCTTGTAATTTGAGATTGATAGAAGCTTGTTTTTTCTTCATCACCCATTTTTTGAGCGATATTTTTTGCCTGTCTTTTGTAGTTAATCTCTTCAGGTGCAATTTCAATAGCTTCTTTAATGTATAACATCGCATTTTCTAAATCACCCATTGTCTCATAGGCTCTTGATGCCTGTGCGTAGTATTTTGCAGGCATGGGGTTTAGGGTTAGTGCGATTTTAAAGTTTTCAAGTGCGGCTTGTGCTTGGCAGATGTCATTTTGAATAAGTCCTAAGAAATAGAAGCCCTCGGCATTATTTATGTCCATTTGGTTTAATATTTTTAAGTTTTCAATTGCCGCATCATAGTTTTTAAGTCTGTAATATATTCTTGCAAAAGAGTTATAGGTGCTTGGGCATTTTGGTGCTCTTACTTCTAAATCTTTCGCTAATGCTAAAGCCTTATCATATTGCTTGTCATCAATTAATATATCAACAAGTTCAAGAGCATAGAAAACCGAGTTCGGGAAGAATTCAAGGGCTTTTTCATACAAATTTATTGCATCTTTGTAAAGCTTTAAATTTTTATATATTTTACCTAAAGATTCTATTAAAATCGGGTTCTTAGCGTCTTCCTCATTTTGAGTATAATATTTTTCAAGAATTTCTTTTGCTTTTATGTAATTATCAGATGTCAAACTAAGCGTATTCTTTAGAATTTGCGCGTTGGGATACATTTTTGAATCTTTTTCGATTAAATCCAAATACAGGAGGGCATTTTTATCATCTCCCTCTTTTGACAATATCCAAGCCAGTAAAAAGTGGTGTTCATCAAGCTTTAAGGACTTTTCATCTTTTAGTTTTAAAATTCCTATTGAGCTTTTTATTGCGATTTGTGCTTCTTCAAGCCAGTTGATGTCAATATACGCCTTTGCAAGCTCAAAGCAGCACTTGTCGTTTGTTTTATCAAGCTTAATGCAGTCTAAGTAGGCGTCAATTGCTTCAAAGAAGTGCCCTTCGATATGCTCTATTGCACCGATGTAGTAATAAGCTAAAGAATTTTCTTCTTGCTTAACGACGTGTTTGAAGAGTTCTTTTGCACTTGCGTACTCTTCGTCGTTAAAGTATTCAACAGCGAGGTCAAAGACTGCCTTTGTAAAGTTAAAATCAGCCTCAACAGCTCTTTTTAAAAGTTCTTTTTTTGGATAAATTCCTGTTTTGGATAAAATATAAAGAATTTGAGGATTATTTTTTAAATTATCATCAAAGCCTTCATACATTTCTTTTAATTTGTCAAAATATCCAAGCTTAAAGAGTATCTCAAAGTGAGAAATGAAATATTTTACATCATTTGTTGCTTCAATGATTTTTTTGGACGCTTCAAGAGCCTTTGCGTAATTGCCCAAAGCAAAGTTCAACTCACTTATTTGCTCAAGCGAATGAAGATGATTTTTGTCTATATCAAGAGCTTTTTCGTACTCTTCTAAGGCTCTATCATAGTTCTTTAAAAGAGTGTATAAATCGCCTATTTGAGAAATTATCTCAGCGTTTGCCCTTCCTTCTTCAAACTCCAGAGCTTTATAGAGCATCTCAATAGCTTCTTTGTATAATTTTGAATTTTTAAGCTCAAAAGACTTTTTTATGTAATCTAAAGAGTTTTCTTCCTGTGAATCCATAACATTATTATAGTTTTATATTTTGACATTTGCAACTTATTTGATTTCTCTTTAAAATAAATATATGATTAACTCGAAAAAAGTTGTTGTAATAATGCCTGCATATAACGCTCAAAAGACCCTTGAGAAAACTTTTGGCGAAATTTATCAAGGTATTGTTGATAAGGTTATTTTAGTTGATGATTGCTCTTGCGATGACACTATAAATATAGCAAAAAGTCTTGGTATAACAACAGTATTGCACGAGTGCAACCTTGGATACGGTGCTAATCAGAAATCTTGCTATATTGCAGCCTTGCAGGAAGGAGCGGATATTGTAGTTATGCTTCATCCTGATTATCAATACACGCCAAAGTTAATTCCCGCAATGGCTTCAATGATTGCGTTTGGTGAGTATGACGCTGTTATTGCTTCAAGAATGCTTACTAACTCTGCTCTTAGAGGCGGAATGCCACTGTATAAGTTCTTGGCAAATAAATTTTTAACAACTTTTCAAAATATTTTAACTTCAAACAAATTATCCGAATATCATAGCGGTTTTCGTGCTTTTAGTGCAGAAGTTCTCAGGAATTTGCCTTTGGCACAGTGCGATAACGATTTTATTTTTGATAATGAAATTTTGGCGTTAATCTTTTATTATGGCTACAAAATTGGCGAAATTTCTTGTCCTACCAAATATTTCCCCGATGCCAGCTCTATTAACTTTAAAAGGTCGCTAAAATACGGTTTTCAAGTGTTAAAAGTCAGCATTGACTACTTTTTTGCAAAACTTGGCATATACAAAAGCAGCATTTTCAAAAAGAATGCAAAACACCTTGATTTAAACACAAAACTTAATTATCTGAAGGATTAAACAGTAGTTGAAAGGCTTGGAGCAATTACTATAAATTGTCTTACAAGTTCTTTATCCCACTGTACGCCTGCACCAAGTTTTAGGATTTCGCAAGCTTTTTCAACGCTTAAACCTTTTCTGTAGGGTCTGTCTGAAACAAGTGCGTGGTAAGCATCTGCAATTGATACTATTCTTGCATTAAGCGGTATTTCTTCACCTTTTAAGCCGCAAGGATAACCTGTTCCGTCCCAATGTTCGTGGTGATATTTAACCATCGGAATTAAATCTCTTAGAGATTCGTTAGGTGCTAATACTTTATCTGCGCCTATTACAGGGTGCTGCTTCATAATTTCCCACTCATCATCATCAAGCATAGCAGGTTTTCTTAATACGTTTTCCGGAATACCGATTTTGCCGATGTCATGAAGCAATGCGCCTAATTTTATGCGTTCAACTTCAGCTTCGGGAAGATGAATTGCTCTTGCAAGAGCCTCAGAGTATCTTGATACAAGGCTTGAATGACCTTTTGTGTATGGGTCTTTAGCATCGATTGTACCTGCAAGAGAGGTAACAACTTCAAGCATGTGTTTACTTGATAAAATTTGTTCATTGTGGAATTTATGGATTAATTCTTCTTCAAAATCAACACCGATTTGAGCATGCTTTTTGGTTAATACTTCCGCAAAGCATTTTAGGGCCTCGTCATCCCAGAAATTGTAATCTTCAGATGTTACAATTACACAGCTGCCTGTTTCGTAGCATTTGCTCTTTGAGATATACATTGCTTGTTCTGCTAAAAGTACAAGTTTTTCGTGGTCTTTTGATGTTTGAGGGTATGTTGCAATACCGCAGCTTAACTTAACGGGGCCAACATCGTCTATAAGTACGCAAGATAATGCGTAAGATAAGTATTCGGCGATGTATTTAGCCTCATCTACTCCGGTGTTGGGCATAATTATACTTATTTCATCGCCGCCGTAACGACCCGCAAAGTCTGTATTTCTGATGTTTTGTTTTATCTTTTTGGCAACAGTTTTGATGATTTCATCACCTTTTGCATGTCCGAATTCTCTGTTAATTTGAGAAATGTTCAATACGTCAAATATACAAACGGACACAGGAGAATTTGTTTTGCTGCAACCGTCAATTTGTCTTATAAGTTCTTCTTGGAAGCACTTGTGGTTAGCAAGACCCGTTAAGGAGTCAATATCGGTATTTTTATCCACAAGTTCGGCAAGATTTCTGTTTTGAACAAAAATTGCCATATAATTTGATAAGAATTGATAAAGCTCAATACAGCTGTTTGCTTGGCTGTCGCCGATTATAAATACACCTAAGCATTCGCCAAAAGCTACAAGAGGTAAGATAATACAAGGAGAGCTGTTAAGATAGTTTGCTCTTAGGAATTTGTTATCTTGGCAATTTTGTATTGTTTTTGTTAAATAACACTTAATTAGAGGGTTAGTGTCGTCATTTAACATAATTTTTGTATTATAAATTGAGCCGATTTTATCTATTAATTTTACATTAATACAGTTTGACTGTGCGTTTAATAAGCCGATTGCACTAAAGTTAGCCTGCATATTAGCAGATAAAATGTTGTGAAGCATGTAGAAAAACTGTCCTAAATCCGTTTTTTGCCCCAATGCTTCATTAATTATTTTTAATGTTTGCTTATAGTTAATGTTAAGATTTTTCGTGTTTAGGTTTGAAGAATAGCCACCGTAAAGCCTATTGGCACTTGTCCTGTTATTTTGCACCATTGCTTTTTGTGCGGATATCGGGTTAGAGAACAATACACTCAACTTTGAATCTTCGCTTTTGGAGTGTGTTTCTCCCGATTGATTTGATGCATTGTGGGGATTCTTGTAAAAATTCACGTCAACCTTCCGAATAATTCTTCACTTGCACTTAATAAATCATGAGCAAAATAATAATTGCCTTTTTTGTAACGAATTATAACATAATATTAATTAAATATGAAGTGTAATATTTACTATTGTAAAGATTTGGAGCGCAAAAGTAACGTTTTTACGGATGATTTTTCTCCGTTAAGAATTTTAATATTATTTTTAGGTAAATTTAAAATATCGCTGAAATAACTTATTATTTCCTTATTCGCCTTGCCTTCAACGGCAGGTTTTGAGATTTTTACTTTAATATAGTCCTCACTAAATTCAATTGAATTTTTCTTTGAGTTTGCACCTACTTTGATTTGTATTTTTATTTCTTTTTCTTTTGTATTAAGCAAAGTGCTTATTTCTTCAACGCTTTTTGGGAAAAATGTTTTAGTTTTATTTACATCATTTGGCATATAGAAAAATTGTCCTCAAAGTTGTAAAATTCTAATGATAATTATATATTAGAATTTTTTTTATGTCCTATCTTGTAATTTTTGAAGAATTAAAAGAGTTACTGCAAAAGCAAAATCGTCCAAAGGAAGATATTGCCGATATTGAACGCGCTTTTGAGTTCGCAAGAAGGTTACACGAAGGTCAATACAGGATTTCTGAAGAACCTTATATTGTCCACCCTGTTGAAGTGGCAAAAATTTTGGTTGAATTAAAAGCGGATAAAGACAGCATCATTGCGGCTTTTTTGCATGATATTCTTGAAGATACCGATACTCAGCCTGATGAGATAGAAAAGAATTTTGGTGCAGATGTCTTAAAGCTTGTTCAAGGTGTTACAAAGCTTGGTAAATATCAGTTTAAATCTAAAGAAGAGCGTCAGGCAGAGAACTTTAGAAGAATGTTTATAGCCATGGCAAAAGATGTTCGAATAATTTTCCTTAAATTAGCGGACAGACTTCATAATATGCGTACCCTAGGCTATATGGCAGCAAATAAACAAAAAAGAATTGCTCAAGAAACTTTGGATATTTTTGCCCCCCTTGCCAACCGTCTTGGTATCGGGAAAATCAAAGCAGAGCTTGAAGACTTGTCTTTAAGATATATTAATCCCGAAAAATATTATGAAATTGCAAAACTTGTTGCTCAAACAAAAAATGACAGAGATAAGGCTATATCTATTTTAATAGAAAATATTCGAAGAAGCCTTTTGGATAACGGCATTCAGGCTAAAATCTACGGTAGAGCAAAGCATTATTACAGTATTTACAAAAAAATGGAACGCTTAAACGTTACCTTTGATCAGCTTTATGACGTCAGTGCAATTAGAGTTATTGTTGATGACGAGAAAACATGCTACAACGTCTTAGGTATTATTCATTCTCAATTTAAGCCGATACCGGGTAGATTTAAGGACTATATTGCAATGCCAAAAGGCAACATGTATCGTTCTTTGCACACTTCCGTTATAGGTTCGAAAAACAAGCCTGTTGAAATACAAATAAGAACAAAAGAAATGCATGAGGTTGCAGAATACGGTCTTGCCGCTCATTGGCGCTACAAGGAGTCAGGTTCCGTTAAATCTGATACAAAATATGATATGCAATTCTCTTGGATGAGAAAGGTGATGGAGCTTGATAAAGACTCAACTGATGCCAAGGAATTTGTAGAAAGTGTTAAAATAGACCTGTTCTCGGATCAAGTTTTTGCGTTTACTCCTGCGGGCGACGTTATAGATTTACCCGCAAATTCAACCCCTGTTGATTTTGCATATCGTATTCACACCGAAGTAGGACACAGGACTGTCGGGGCATTAATCAATGGTAGGATAGCACAACTTGATACAAAGCTTAAAAACGGTGATATAGTTGAGATTTTAACTTCAAAGCAGTTTATGCCAAAAATAGACTGGCTTAACTTTGTTGTTACAAAAAGTGCTATTTCAAAAATCAGACTTTGGTTTAAAAAGTACAACCGTGAAGAAAATATTGAAATTGGAAGAGCAAATCTTGAACTTTATATTACAAAACAGGTTTTTGACGAGCTTTTAAAATCGGGTGAAATTGAGCGAACTGCTCATGAGATGAATTATAAATCTCAGGACGATTTATTTGCTGCAATCGGTTATGGCGAAACAACTCTTCATAAGGTTTCAAATAAATTAAAACGCCCGCAAGAAGAAATACAAGCAGATGTTACGCAAAAGCCGCAACAAGAAACAAACAGAAAGAAAAAAGACTCAAGAAAATATGATATTGTCGGACTTGAGGATATGCTCTGGAGTCTTGCAAAGTGTTGTACGCCAATCCCCGGTGAGCCTATTGTAGGTGTCGTTACACGCTCAAAAGGTGTTAGCGTACATAGGCTTGATTGCAAGTGCTTGTTTGATGTTCAGCCTGAGAGAATGATGGATATTAAATGGGCTGATAAGGTTTCAAAAGGTACTTATGTTGCACATATCAGAATTGAAACACAAGACAGACCCGGACTTTTAAAGGATGTATTATTAAAAATTGCAGATACCAACTTATCTTATGCTAACAGTTATTCTAAAAATAAAAAATTTGGTATAATAGATTTAGGTATAGAGCTTGATAATATCGAAACTTTAAAGAAAGTAATTACAAGTATTCAATCTATTCCGGATGTTTATTCTGTCCGCAGGCTTCAGCAAAAAGATCAAAACTTTGGTTCAAGACCCAAGAAACAAAATAAACACAAGATGCAACATCATCATCAGGACAAAAAATAAATGCAGGTTTTTAAAAGTTTAAATTCTAATCCAAACCTCTCCTTGGCACTTGGGTACTTTGACGGGGTTCATCTTGCGCATCAAAAATTAATTTCAACCGCTGTTGAGTATGCAAAAAATACAAATACTAAATCTGCCGTGATTACTTTTGAAAAAAATCCTGCGAATTGTTTTAACGATAAAAAGACTTTAAATATTACCTCAAATAGCGAGAAGCTTGAAAAATTTGAAGCATTGGGTGTTAATTATGTCTATATGCTTGATTTTGAGCAGTTTAGGAATATGGATGCTCTTGAATATCTTGAAGATGTCATCATTAAAAACTTTAAGCCCAACTGCATAGTAAGCGGTTTTAATCATCATTTTGGCGCTAAAAAATCCGGATCTTCAAAACTGTTAGCAAATTATGCAAAACATTTTAATTATGAATTCATTGAATTTCCCGAGCAGAGAAAAAAAGATATTACGATAAGCAGTACAAAAATAAGAGAGCTGTTGTCTCAAGGTAAGGTTGATAAGGCAAATTCATTATTAGGGCATAAATTTAACGTTACAAATAATGTAATTGAAGGCAAGCAAATAGCCTCAAAACTAGGTTTCCCGACAGCCAATCTCCTTTGGGCGGAGGATATTGTAAAATTGCCCTATGGTGTATATTTTGGCTATGTATATATGGATAAGATTTTCCCCGCTGTCATAAATTGGGGGGTAAAACCGACTTTTGATAACTCTAACCATGAGCTGCTTGAAGCGCATATTCTGAATTTTAATTCTCAAATTTACGGAAAAATTATAAATGTTGCCTTTGTTGAAAAAATTAGGGACGAATTTGAATTTCCGAATATCGAAGAGTTGAAAAAGCAAATTCAAAAAGATGTTGATTATGTAAAAAAACGTACTTATTTATCTTAGGATTATATTTGTCAAAATAAAGATTACTAAGTAGCAGTAAAAAATGTATGCTCCGCAGAATTTAGATATACTCATATTTTTTCCTTACTGTGTGATGTCATATACATAAAATATTATTTAAAAAAAATAAATAAACCGCCCAAACGGGCTATGTTTAAATGTTAAATTTTATTAATATTTCTTGCTTTGTTTAATTATGAGTGTTATAATGACACCCGCTCGACATGGTTGAGTGAATGCCTATCACACTGTTATTTGTTAAAAAACTACACAAAGCAACTTAAAAATAGCAATTTTTATTGTTTATTGTTTTTTCAAAAAGTATCTGTGTGTTTCAGATAGAGGTTAAATGAAAGTATTAAATATTTCTAATTCGGCAAATCGAAGCGCTGAAAAAACTAACAACAAAAAGAATTTAAATAAAAATTCGAACCCCAACAACTCCCCAAATTTCAAGGGTGCTACGGATTTAATGATAAAATTTTGGGAAGGCGTAGATAGAGGCGGTCTTGCTGCAAGCTTTACCGTTCAGGATATGCTTGGAACAAATATCCCGAGAACTTGGGCTGCAAAAGATGTTGGTAAAGAATATACAGGTAAAAATAACTGGACTGCCGTTCTTGAAAACGGCTTAAGAGAATTTTTAACAGGCCCAAGTATGTTTGCTGTTCCTGCTGCTGTTTTGTACGGAACAATGAAGTATGCGGGTAAAGCAAACGGTGTTCCTGTTGAATCTATTAAAGACTTGTCTGATATAGTAGGTCAAAATGCGCAAGCTTTAGATATAAGCTCAATAGATGGCTTTAAAAAATCCTTATACAGAGAAGTTTTACAAAGTACTTTTTCAAATTTTGATAGCCAAAATAATCTTGATTTAGACACTTACGTAGATGAGATTATCAAGATGGAAAAAGCTCCTAAAAAGGGCTTAATGAACAGTATTATGGGCAAATCAAACCCTGACAGTAAAGAAGAAATCATGCAGGGTATTGTAAGCCGTTTCGTGAAAGACAAAAAGGCTAATACTGTCGGCTACCCTGACTTTTTGACAGGTAAAATTGCTAAAAATTCATCAGAAATCCCGTTTGAAGACTTAATTGGCAGAATGGGTAAATTTTCAGATGACTTTTACTCTACTTTTGTAAAAACATCAAAAGATTCTATCAGTCAAGAATTTATTGATAACTTTGCTCACAAAAGAATGGGTGGCAGATTCCTTACAAACATTGCAATGGGTGTATTTACCGCAGCTGCAATGTGGGCAATTCCAAGAATTTATACAATCGGCAAAACAAACCCTGAGACTGACCCTGTAAGAAAGAAAGCAAGCGAATTAAAGGGTGGCGCAACTCAGCAGGATAAACCCGCTCAAGGCGAAGTTAATTTTAAGGGTGGTTCTATAAGCAGATTTGTTTCCGATTTGGGTCAAAAGGTTCAACCCGGTTTAGATACAAAATTATCAAAAACAATTGCGCCCAATGTTGAAAGCGATTGGATAAACGTTGCAAGACCAATTTTCTTGGGTTTAATTACAACCTGTACTTTAATCCCCCGTGTAATTCAGTCTGCAAAAAGGGATATTGAAAGTTCAAAGAAAAATGGCGGCCCTGTTCAGTGGGATGAGACTTTAAACAACTTAAGACGCGATGTTACAACAATTATTACAATATTATTTGCTATGAAGGGCCTAGGCTCAATTATGGCTCATAATGCTTCAAAAAGAAGCGGTATTGTTTTAACAAACAAAGTCTTGGACGATAAGACAAATCCGTTTAAGAAATTTGTTGAATTCTTTAACTCGGAAGGTGGAGTTAAGGTGTTATCCAAAAAACAAAACACTGCTCAAATGTCATCATTTGCAAACGGTGATGAGTTGGCAAGATTTTTCACAAGCACTGAAGCTCAAAAAGGCAACTTGCACAAAATACTTAACATAGACGCAAATGCCAAGGGCGATAAAACCCCTGTATTATTTAACGCTGCTAAAAAGCTTTTTGGCGAAGAGCTGGTCAAAAAAGAAGGTGTAAGCGCTCAAGAATTGAATGATGTACTTAAAGCTAAGGCGGATAGTCAAGAATTAAAAGATTTTCTTGCTATTTTAAATGATACCAAGAATAACCCATTGCTTGGTTTTGCCAACAAAATAAATGCAATTTTTGAAACGGTTTCCTTGGCTCTTGTTACAGGCTTCCTAGGCTTTGGCTTACCGAAAATTAACGAGCTAATTATAAAAAGAAAATATTTGAAGGATAATAACACCCTTCAAGCAAAATACCAAGATCCAAATGTGCAAATCCCCGCATATAATTTGTTGCACAATCTTAAACCAATGGAAAAACAAGCTTTTCAATATTTCTTAGGAAATATGAAATAACCCCGATTCGCAAGATTACGTGTTAAATAAAAACAGGGACACTTTACTTTGCCCCTGTTTTTTATTATTTAAAGTTTAAATATATCTATTTAATAACTCTAAGCCCTTTTTGATTATCTTTTTTCTTGGAGTATATTTCGCAAATTCTTCCTACAAGTGATTTTGTAGTATCGGAATTTGGCTTTCGTGCGATGTATTTTTTATAATACCTTATGGCTCTTGAATATTTTTTCATTTTATCAAAACAAATACCAAGGCCTAAATTAGCCCTATAATACGCGGGGTTTATGCTTAGAATTTTGTAAAATAAGTATGATGCTTCCTTAAATTGTTCTCTTGAAATCAGCAAGCCCGCTTTATGATTGTATGCGGGTATGTATCTTGGGTTTTCCTCAATTATTTTTTGATAAATACTGAGCGCCATCTCTTCTTCGTTCATTAATTCGTGAGATATAGCCAACTGTACTTGTGCGTTAATGTTTGTCGGGTTTAACTTTAGTGAGCGAATGAAGTTTTTTCTTGCTTCGGCTGAATCCGCATTTAGCAGATGATTTAAACCAAGTTCGTAATATATTTCCGAATCAAAGCTGCTTAGCGCTTTTGCCTTTTTAAGGTGGCTAATGGCTTTGTCGTATTCTTTATTTTTCTTGTAAGCTTTTGATATTTCTTTGTAAGACTGAGTGTTTTTACCTGAAAATATCATAGAGGTTAAATACTCTTTAATTGCTTGCCTGTAATTCTTCTTGAGCATAAATTTTCTTGCCAATTTAAAATGCTCGCACTCTGTTTCATTTACAGGTTGCAAAAATTTCTCAAAATCTTCCTCTTTATTAGTAAATTTAATGCCCATAGCTGAACTTATCCCTAATTTACATGATAAGTTTACGGTTATTTTTAAAAAATTAGATTAATCTCTAGGTTGATTTTCTAATTATCTTTAGATTTATTTTTTGGTATAATTTTGAAAAACAAGGAGGGTAAAAATGGATATTTTAGAGATGTTAAAATCCTTAAAGTGGACTAATATCTTAAATATTTTGTTTACGATAATATTTTTTCTCTTTGCTCTTAAATTTATAAAAATTACTCTTACCCATGCCTTTGAAGGTATCAAAAGAAGGGCAAAAGATATTGAATCCGCAAAGAACTTTGATACTTTAAAATTAATTTCAATTAATGCAGCAAACTTTGTTCTCTTTGTATTTGCAATAATCAACATTTTAAACCACTTGGGAGTTGATGTTCGCCCCTTAATTACAGCAGCTGGTGTATTAGGTGTAGCAATAGGTTTTGGTTCAAAAAGATTTGTAGAAGATTTGATTTCGGGTCTTACAATTCTATTTGAAGGACAAATTCGCGTAGGGGATGTTGTTGAAATTCAAGGCGTAACAGGTACGGTTGAGAAAATCACTTTAACAATAATTGTCTTGCGAAGTATCGACGGTTCTGCACATTTTATAAGAAACGGTATGATAGATATGGTAACAAACTTTACAAGAGGGTTTTCTTACTCTCTTGTTGAAATTACCGTTGCATACAAGGAAAATATTGCTGAGGTTATGAGGGTTTTGGAAAAAATCGGACAAGATTTTTCTTGCGAGGATGAGTATAAAGACAAAATAATCGGTCCAATTGAGGTTTTGGGTTTAGATAAATTCAATGACAGCTCAATATCTATTTTAATTCGCTTTAAGACTCTTCCAAGGGTCCAGTGGGAAGTTAAACGTGCGTTTAATTTAAGAATTAAAGAGAAATTTGACGAGCTTGGAATTGAAATTCCGTTTAATCAACTTGTAATTACCGAAAATAAAAATTAAAAGCGGGTTTTAACCCGCTTTTTGTTAACTTAAGATATAGCTTGTAAGCGTTCTTAGCATTGCTGCTGTTGCACCTTTGTTTAATTCTCGATAAGGTTTATCGATAAATGCTGTGCCTGCAATATCAATGTGAGCCCAGTTTTTAGACTGAGTAAAGTTTTGAAGAAATCTGCCTGCAACGCTTGAGCCTGCAAATCTTGAACCTGTATTTCTCATATCTGCAATATCGCTTTTTAGTGCCTCTTGCATATCATCGACAATAGGCAGCTCCCAAAGTGCTTCACCAATTTTTTCTCCCGTTTGAATTAATTTATTTATCATGGTTTTATTGTTGCCCATAATGCCCGTAATGTTTTGTCCAAGTGCTACAACAACTGCCCCTGTAAGAGTTGCGATGTCGATAACTTCATCCGCATTTAATTCATCTGCGTAAGTTAGTACATCCGCAAGAGTTAGGCGGCCTTCGGCGTCAGTGTTATCAACTTCAATTGTTTTACCGTTTTTAGCAGTAAGCACATCACCTTGTTTGTATGAGCTTCCGCTTGGCATATTTTCACATAGCGCACTTAAAACATGCAGTTCGATATTTGGTTTAAGCTGTGCTATCGCTTTCATAACGCCAAGAACCGTCGCACAGCCTGACATATCTGTTTTCATTGTTAACATTGAGTTTGCAGGTTTAATATCTAAGCCGCCGGAGTCAAAAGTAATACCTTTGCCGATAAGTACAATTTTTTTCTTAGGGTTGTGTGATTTGTAAGTAAGGTGTATGAATTTTGGTTCGTGGACACTGCCTTGTCCCACTGCCAAAAATGCATTAAAATTCATTTCTTGAAGTTGTTTTTTGTTGTAAACCTTGCAAGTTACACCCAGTTGTTCGCACATTTCTTTTGCGATGTTTGAAATTGCTTCAGGAGTAGCGTTTTGCGCAGGCTCGTTAATTAAATCTTTTGTAAAATTCATTGCCTCGCCAATAATTTGCGCCTCTACAATACCCTCTTTTGCCTCTTTTTCTTCTTGGTTTGTCCCTGCAATTAGCTTAATTTTCTTTATTTCGCTTGTATTTTTTTTGGTCTTATATTTGTCGTAGTCGTACGCGCCAATCATAAACCCTTCGGTCATAGCCTTAGTGCAAGCCTTCGCATCAAATTTTTTAGAATTTAAACCAAGTAATTCGCAGGCAACGTTTTTTGTGTTTAAGATTTTTTCGTACTGCTTTGCAAGTTTTGAGCAGATTTCAGTAACTTTTGCCAAGCTAAAATCTTTCTTTTTGCCTAACCCTACAAGCATAATTTTGTCTGCGGGAATTTTTAAAAAGGTCGGAATGCAGACGGTATCTGTAAATTTTCCCTTAAAACCTTCTTTTTTAATTAAATAATCGCTAATAAGATTGTTAAGTGCAATATCAAGGTTTTCTTGCGCGGGTGTAAGCGCCTTGTCGTCTTCAAAAATACCAATGGTCAAAATGCTTGCAAAAACATTTGCCATTTCTTGATTTTTAGCAGAAAATTCCATTTTTTATCTCCTTTATGTAATCTAATGCTTTGTTTGATAAAATAATTCCTTTTTCTTCTTTACTAAGACGTTTTTTCTTGTCAAAATTTTCCTTCTCAATAATTCCCCAGTTTGAATTTATGGGTTGAAAGGATTTATGCCCTTCAAATGTAATGTACTCAAGAAGTGCGCCAAGCATACTTTTTGGGCTTAATTCAATTAGTTTTTGCCCTCTTAAGTGCCTTAGCATATTTATCGCCGCAAATAATCCTGTTGTAATACTTTCACAATAACCCTCAACACCCGTAATTTGTCCTGCAAAAAACAGGTCGGGATTGTTTTTTGTCTGCAAGGTTTTGTTTAATATTTTCGGGCTGTTAATAAAAGTATTTGCGTGCATTACGCCGTAGCGGACAATTTCGCAGTTTTCAAGCCCGGGGATTGAATTTAGCAACCTTTTTTGCTCACCCCATTTTAAGTTTGTCTGAAAACCTACAAGGTTATAAAGTTCTGCTTCCTTATCGTCCTGTCTTAGCTGCACTACCGCCCAAAACTGATAATTTTTATGCTCTTCTTGCCTTGTTCTTTTGTCAAATATTCCAACAGGCTTCATTGGACCAAAACGAAGAGTATCCTTGCCTCTTGAGGCTATAACTTCAACAGGCATACAGCCTTCAAAATATTTTGCTTCAAAAGATTTTAGCGGAATTTTTTCTGCCGTTGTTAAAATCTCATAGAAATTTTCATATTCTTCTTTATTTAAAGGGCAATTTATAAAATCTGCTTCACCCTTGTCCCAACGTGAAGCGTAGAAAGCTTTTTCAAAATTTATCGAGCTTTTTTTAACTATCGGAGCTATTGCGTCAAAAAAGTGAAAGCCTTCCTGACCCGTAAATTCTTTTAATTTTTCACACATTTTATCCGAGCTTAATGGGCCTGTGGCTATAATAGTCGGCGTTTTTGGTATTTGCGTAAGCTCTTCTCTTATGATATTGATTTTTGGATGATTATTGATAATCTCTGTAATTTTTTGGCTAAAGCCTTTTCTGTCAATTGAGAGAGAATTTCCCGAAGGTACTTTTAGCTCAAATGCTGTTTTCATAAGAGTTGAGCCCAAAAGTAGTGCTTCCTGTTTTAATAATCCTGACGCGCTTGAGCTTGCAGTTGAACCAAGACTGTTTGAACATACAAATTCGGCAAAATCTTCGCTCGTGTGCGCGCCTGTGGTTTTAATGGGGCGCATTTCGTATAAATCAACTTCAATGTCGTTATTTGCCAAAAAAATTGCTGCTTCAGAACCTGCTAAGCCGCCGCCTGCAACTGTTACTTTCAAAGTTTCAGCTCCTCAAAAGTTGCACTGTCGCCATAGTTAAGCATGTGTACAAAAGCGTACAGAGGTTTTGGCGAAAAGGCTTTACTGCCAACTTTAAGCAAAGCTCTTAGTGCTTCTCTAAAGTTTGATATCTCAAGATTTGCGTTAGTTGATGTCATATTGTCAAAATAATTACATACGGCAATTATTTGAGCATATTCGCTTATCATTGTAGAGGATATACCGTAAGGCCAGCCTGTTCCGTCCATTCTTTCATGGTGCTGGAGTGCTACTCTTGCTATATTTTCATTTAGTTTTAATTCTGTTTTTATAAGCTTGTGTCCGACTATCGGGTGGTTTTTGTATGCTATTTCTTCTTCTTTTGTCATTTTTGAAAGAACTGCAATTTCGCCTTCAAGCTTGCATTTGCCTATATCGTGCAATAGCGCGCTAAGTGCTATTTCCATAATTTGTGCTTCGTTGTATTCAAGTTTGTTTGCCAAAAATACGCTATATATCGCTGTGTTTAAGGGGTGAATATTTTTATATTCACCAAGCAGTTTTAGTTCAGAGAAAAATTTTGCATTTTTTCTTATAAGTTGTGAATTTTTTATGATTTTGTCGCGTGTTTCTAGAATCATAGACTTTGCACGAATTACATCATTCCTGTTAAAAAAGTCCATGGCATTGTTGTAATCACACTTTAGTTCATACTGACTTTGAAAATCAAGTTTTGATTTTTTATTTATAGGCCCGAAGTCCTCAATTGTTTCTTGTTCTTGCTCCGGTGTTTCGATTACTTTTTCTTTAATTTCATTAACTTCTTGTTCTTCTTCCTCTTTTAACTCTTTGCGAAAAAGAACTTCATAGTTTCTTACAAGCAGAATTTTACCCGGGGTAAGTATTTCTCCTGCTTCAAGTATTTTAATCCCTGCCTCGTCATAAATATCATAAGGCAGAGTTTTTTGGGAAATTATTTCTTCACTTGATACTTCTATCATTCTAAAATTATAACCTTCTTTTTAAAAAAAGCCACACGCTATTTGTATGATTATGTTAGAATTTTACTATGGAAACACTTGCTAAATTAAATTTATCGCAACTTGAAGAATTTGTAGAAGCTTTGGGGGAAAAGAAATTTCGCGCAAAGCAGCTTTACAGCTGGATTTATACTAAATCTGCCGACAATTTTGACAAGATGACGGATATAAAAAAAGACTTTAGAGAAAAGCTAAAACAAAGTGCAGTTGTACTTGATACAAAAATTAAAAAGAAACAGGTTTCAAAAGACGGAACGATTAAATATTTAATTGAATTTCAAGACGGAAAGTGTGCCGAGTGTGTTTTAATGCGCTTTGATAATCGTGCAAATCTCTCTGCTTGTGTAAGTTCGCAAGTTGGTTGTCTTATGGGGTGTGATTTTTGCGCTACTGCTAAATCAGGTTTTCAAAGAAATCTTGAAGCTTATGAGATTTTAAGTCAAATTTTAACCATTCAACAAGATACCGGTCTTAAGGTTACAAATGTTGTTTTTATGGGGCAGGGTGAACCTTTGAATAATTTTGACAATGTTTCAGAGGCTATAAAAAGAATTAATGAAGATTTACAAATCGGAATAAGAAGAATTACGCTTTCAACCTGTGGAATTGCGCAGAAAATTAAAGAATTGTGCAGCTGTGAGCTTGTTCCGACGCTTGCAATTTCTCTTCACTGCGCAGATAGCGAAATAAGAAAGCAGATTATGCCTGTTGAGAAAAAATACAACCTCTCGGAGCTTAAAGAAGCCTTAAAATACTATTGCGACAAGACAGGTAAAAGAGTTACTCTTGAGTATATTTTAATAGGCGGGTTAACAGACACCAAAGAAATGGCGCAAAAATTGTGCGAATATATTAGCGATTTAAAGTGTAATATAAATTTAATCCCTTATAACCCGATAGATTGCTCTAAATATAAAAAGCCAACAAAAAAAGATACTATGTTGTTTAAGTATCTTCTTGAATCACAAGGTAAAAAAGTTACAATAAGACTGGAAAGAGGTGCGGATATTGACGCCGCTTGCGGTCAGTTGGCGGGTAAGGCTTAAAACTAAAAAGTACGAGCGTTTGGCTCGTACTTTAATTTATATTTTTGGGTTGCGCTAGCCTGATAAAAAGCCTGAATATTGTTGTTGCAGTTTTGCAATCATCTGATCCATGTATTGGAATTGCTTGGTAAGTTGTGATTCATAAGAATCAAGGCTTTCATAAGCTCTTGTAATCCTGTCCTCTTGAGTGCTTATCATTCTGGACAATGAATCGCTTTTTGATTTAAATGTACCGCTCACTGTATCAAGCGCTTGGTTTACCTTTGTAACCATTTGGTCAAAAATACCGTTTTTATCACCTGTTGAGCCGCCTGATATAAGGTTTTTAACAGATTCTGAATCTTGAGCCCAAGCTTTGTCAAACGCTTCTTCATCAAATACCAAAGTGGTTGCAGTATTTGACACGTCTAATCCGGCTTTACCTGTTGATATGCCGATTTGAGATAATGCGTTAAACGCGCCGTTATCTTCTACTCTTGAGCTTAGCATATTTCTCAACTCTGTTTGCATACCTCTTAGAGTTATATCCATTTTAAGATAGCCGTCAGCAGAGGTTGCTTCGGATATTTGATCAGTTACCTTGTTGTATGCGGTTACAAATTCGTTAATTGCTTTTTTAACGTCCGTTAAATCGCTTTCAACATTAAGTGTTACCTCATTTGTACTATCTTTGTCCGTGCCGTCGGTAACTTTTTTTGCATTTATTGTAAGGCCGTTTATACCGGATGTTTCACCTGTTATAGTGTTTGAGGTTGAAATAATTTTATTGCCGTTTATTGTTAATTCGGCATTTTGCCCTAATGTCTGAGAACCGTCAGCCAAAGCGCCGTCTTTAGTCAGACCGAAAACGTCAAAGAAGTTTGTACCTTCTTGTTCAAGGCTAATGTTAAACTCGCCTGTTTCCTTTGAAGTCAAAACAAGTTGGTTTGTTAATGTATCATATTTTGCGCTGACTTTAGCTTCTTCGGTTGCGTTAATTTCGTTAATTAAGCCCTGAAGAGTTGTTTTGTTGTTTATTTCAAACTCAACGCCGTTAATTTTTATTGTACCTTCGCTTATTGCGCTGTTAAGACCGTTATTAGCATCTGTTAATGGCTTGTTTGTTAAAAATGAAGTTAGCGTATAAGCACTCTTAACGCTTGAGCCGCTTGAACCCGTAAGCTTCATAATATTTGCAAAGTTTGAAGTATCTGACAACGCTCCGATTGAAATATTACCGCCTGAAGTAGCGTTTATCTCAAATGTTCCGTCAGGGTTAACTTTTGCCGTTGCTTCACCATTTGATGCATCTGAAATCTTTTGTGAAATATCTGCAAGGGTATCATTATTTGCATCAATTTCTATTTCATATCTTTTATTGTCAACGTAGAATGAAAAAGTGCCGCCTTTTGCTTGATTGTTGCCAATTTCAGAAAATTTTGTGTCGTCTGAAATTAACTTAGCCGGGTTTTGTGCACTTTTTGCAACTGTGCTTGTTGCGAGCTGTTGAACAGAGATGTTTATTGAGCCTACTGCAAGCCCGTTTGAGCTTGTAGCAGTAACAAAAGCGTCATTGCTTGATGTTACATTTGTTTTTGACCAAATGTCATTTGATGTATTTGAAATTACGCTTGTAAAATTCTTAAGGGCTTTTTGAAGCTCTGTGTAAGAATTTTTAATGGTATCAAGCGCGCTGCTTTGGTTTTCTAAATCTGTTTTTTTGCTTTCAAGAGGCGTAACTAAGCTTGCCTTCTTGGCTGCAACCAGCTGTTCAACCCAAGAAGCGTAATCTAGACCCGAACCTAAGCCTGTAAACTGTATACTCATAATATTGATTCCTTATCGATAAAAAATAAATAAATCCTTTTATTATCTAGTATATTCCACGGTTTAATTTTTTTAATCGTATAAAAAAATTAAATGTTACGTTTTTTAATCTTTTGAAGATTTGCAATAGGGTTCTGCATGTATTATTATATCAGAATTTTTAATATTTTTCTTTATTTCTTCTTCAATTTTATCGCAAATTGTGTGTGCCTCAATTAAAGTCATACCTGCGGGCAGGAAAATTGTCATCTGCACCAGTCTTTTTGCGCCCGATTTAGATGTTCTGATTTTTTTTGTTCCTACTACTCCAATGTGCGAAAAACCTTCGATAATTTTATCTATTTTTGTCTTATCTTCCTTGGGTAAAGACCCGTCAAGAAGGTTATTTGAGCTTTCTTTTGTGAGTTTTACCCCTGTTTTTATAATAACTGCGGCAACGATTATGGCGATAATCGGGTCCAGTAGGGTTATTCCTGTTATTTTTACTGCAAATAATCCTAAAATTATGCCTAAAGATGAATATATATCGGCTCTCAGATGCTGTGCATCCGTTTCAAGGGCAATTGAGTCAGTTCTTTTTGCAACTCTAAAAAGATAGCTGCTTATGAGCCAGTTAACCAAAATTGAAAGACACATTATGCTTATACCTATTGTGGTATGAATTTCAATTTCCGTATTGTGGGTAATAATTTTCTGAATTGCAATGTAGAAAATATAAAGTGCCGTTAAAATTATTATTATGGCTTCAATAAAACCTGCCAAATCCTCGTATTTTCCATGTCCGAATTGATGATCTTCATCGGCGGGTTGAGAAGATTTTGAAACAGAGAAGAAAGCAATGCAAGAGGCGCTTAAGTCCGCAAGCGAATGAAGAGCTTCAGATATAACGCTTATACTGCCTGAAAGCACCCCTGCGACAGTTTTAATTACGATTAAAATAAAATTAGAAACTATCGAAAGCCCTGCGCTGAACTTCTTCTCTTGATTTTGTGTAAGCTGTCCCATTATTCTCTTATATCTACCGAGCTGTATGTCTCGGGAATATCTGCCATATATGCTTGAACAAGCTTTTTGCCTTTTGAAACCTTATTTAGTTCAAGCCTTAAATCTTCTTTTTTTCTTGTAAGAAGTTCTATATTTGCCTTCTCAAGGGCTTCTATTTTACCTCTAAACTCCAGCCTTTTTTCTTCCTCGTCTTGAGTCCCGCTGAAGGTTTTCTCAAAACTCAGAATATTTTTAAAAACTTCACCCTTTATGTTTATTGCTTCGGCAAGGTCTTCTATTTTATTGTTTTCTATAAGCTCTTTTATTTGCAAGCAAAGCTTATAAGCTCTGTCGTACAAAAGCATAAGATGATTGAAATTGTTATTCATCCTCATCCTCATCATTTTCGTAACTGTCTTCGTCCTCATCACCGTCTTCTTCATCCTCGTCTTGAGTTAAGGATTTACTTTTTTGGATGAGTTCTCGTCTTTCTTTTTGCGCTATTACAATTGCTTTTTCCCAGGTTTCTTTTAGTTCTTTTAAGAATTTTAAAACCTCGTCAACGGGCTCTATAACGTGTTTTATATTTGCATGTACAAGTCTTGAAATGAAATATTCATACAGGCTTATTAAGTTATTAGCAAGCTCGGGATTCGGCTCTTTATCTATTGTATTTATAAATTCTTCCAAAATTCTTTGAGCGCCCATTAAATTGTTGTGCGATTGCTCGTAATTTTTTTCCGCAAGGGCAATTTTTGCTTTGTTCAAAAACTGTATAGCGCCGTCATAGAGCATTATAAGGATTTTTTCATTAGATGCTGTTTCAACTGTTGTTTTTTGATATTGTTTTACATATTGATTCATTTTTATATCCTTTTGTTAACCAAAATTCCCGAAGGGTTCTTTAAGTTGTCAACCAATGTTGATAATTCGTTAGCTGAAATATTTTGCACTACGGATTGAGACTTTTTATTGTAAATTGTTAGCGAGCTTGAGTTTTCGTCAATTTTTATTTCATATTTTTCTTTGTCGGTAAGGTCTATTTTGACAAATTCTTCCGATTCTTTTGTTTCTTCTTTTTCTTCTTCACCCTCTTCGCCAGTGCTTCCTGCACCAAAATAAGAAGTATTTTCTTTGTCATCCGTGTCAATTGCACCTTTTTTGTCCAGCGAGTTTACACTTCTTGAGGAAGAGTCTCTGTTTGCAACCATTTGAGTGTTTATTGCAAGCTCCTTTGAAGTATTTTCTTGTTTTAATCTGAGTTGGTTTACCGAGATACCATCAAGTCCCATAAAATACCTTCGTGTCTTATCAGCTATATTATCGCACATTTTCTCAATAATATAAATGATGTATTTCATTTTTTTAATAAAACATTATAATTGTAATGGTAAATTATGGCAGGTTTTAAGTGGAAACACAGAAAAATTCAGAATTATTTTTAAACAATGTTTATGCGCTGCCCCTGTGGGTCAGGCAGGTTGTTTATCTTAAAACTGAAGAAAAGCTTAATGAAGAGCTGGACAATTTTTTAGATATTTTAAACACAAAAGAACCATTGCAATTTCTTGTACCTGCCTTAACATATAAGGGCAAGCGCGAATTAGAGGAACGCTCGGGCAATATGAGCGAGCAGTTTTATATATTTTTAGAAAACTGCCGCGATAAGTATGATATTTTTGAAATAACACTTAGAAACTTTTGGACTTTGGCTGAAACCTCTTCAATTTTTGTAAGAGCCGTTGAAAAAGAATTTATTGAAATACCAAGGCTCGAGAGAAACTATATTATTATACAGTTTTTGGCGGGAAAAATAAGAACGGGCGAACTTATGAAGCGTCTTGGTAAGATTGATGTAATTCAGCTTGAAAGCGCTATTCGCGAACAAAAAAAGATGAACGAACAAGGTTCAAATGCAAAAATTGCGGATGTTATGATTAACCTTGGTTACATCACCGAAAAAGACGTTAAAATCTTGCTTATGTTTAAAGAAGAGTCTAAAAAACGCTTTGTTATGGGTCTTGGCTTGGCTTCTTTAAAAATGGAAAATCAAGCAACCGTTGCTCAGGTGTATCAGAACTTACAACGAGAGTTAAAAAGGCTTGAGCAGGAAAATAGAATTTTAAAATCAAGATTAAGAAAATTATTAAATATAAAAGAATAATATGAATTCGCTAAAACCCTATAAACTCCTTTATTCTGCAAGAGAAGACGTAGTTGACGAAGAATTTTTCGGCTTTGTTTATCTGTTTGATAAAAATAAATTATTATCAAAGTTTGGTGAAGATTTTAATTCACCCTTCTTCTTAAGGTCATTATCTAAGCCCATTCAAGCTTCCCTGGGAGTTGATTTGGGTACTTTTGGCTATTATAATTTTTCTGATGAACAAAAGGCTATAACTTGCGGTTCTCACAGTGGAACAAAGCTTCATTGTGCTTTAGTGGAAGATATTTTAAAAAAAGCAGGATTAACTAAAGACGAACTAAAATGCCCAAAGACTGCCCCTTTAGATTTAATTGATTTTGACGGAGAGAAAACCGCTCTATGCAATAATTGTAGCGCAAAACATGCTCTTATGCTTGCTATCTGCAAGCAAATGGGTTGGGATATTGAAAACTACTGTAATATTTCACACCCCTTGCAGCAGCTAATTTATAAAAAGCATTTAAAATATACGCACAATGATAATATCCCTGTTTCAAAAGACGGTTGCTCTACGCCGGTTTTTGCTATGAAAGCGGCTGAAATAGCCAATATGTTTTTTGATTTTTTCCACTGTGAAAAGTATAAAAATTTGTTTAATTCTGTTATTAAATTCCCTTACGAATTTGGGGGAAATGACCGTCTGGATAGCGAAGTAATTACCTTGGGTAAGGGAAATCTGTTTGCGAAAGTAGGTGCGGGCGGATTTTTGCTTGTTTATAATTTTAATGAAGATAAGATTTTCATAATAAAAATGTCTCAAAATAACAATTTTGCAAGGCGTCTTGTTGTACTTAAGGTATTGGATGAACTTAGCTGGATTGATAATAACCCTGCTTCATATGACCTTGTAAACGGGTTTAATGACATTGTCGGAAAATATTATTGCAATTTTTCTTTTTTGTAACATTGTGTGGAAAAAATATTCACTGCGGTGTAAAATTGGTCTATGCAACTTGAGAATGTTAAAACTTTATCAAAAGATAATCTAAAGCAAAAAGTGCGTAAAAACCAAAAGAAAAAGAACACTAAAATTCGTTTTTACCACTCTTTTTTGACTATCGTACTTATACTTTGCGTATTTCAGATAAGTTACAGTGCGCTTTTAAATATTTCAAAAATTGTTGTTTATCGCACAAAAATTGTTAAATCGAGACAACTTTTAACAGAAGCCAAGACAAGAAATGCAACGCTTAAAAAAGAGGTTGAGAATTTTAACTCAATGGAAAAAGTTGAATCTATTGCAAGAAACAACTTAAAAATGGCTGCAAAAAATGAGGTGCTTGTAATTATAAGCGAACCTCAAGATACTCCAAGCGAGCCTAAGACCTTTAAAGATAAAGTGGTTTACTACTTTACAAATAACATTGCAAGCAAGTTTAATATGAACGAAAATAGCAAAATTTAGCTATTTTACAACCATAATGTTAGGTTTAAGCCCTGTTTGAGAGTTATTACCGTTTATAACACTACTTGCAAGTCTGCGTCTTTTAAGTGCACCTTTGAGCATCATATCGACACATTCAAGAGAGTTACTGCTTGATTTTGCAAGTTTTTTAAGCATAAAAATATTCCTTGTTCCTATGCTTAAAATATCGACAAATATCTCTTTTACTTTATCCCTTACAGGCTTTTTGTTACAAAGTTTTACATAAAACTTATAGAGCCGTTTTGATATTTTTCCATTAAATCGGTATAACCGCCCACTCTTTTGCCGTCAATTATTATTTGAGGAACAGTTACATCTCCTTTAATGTCGTACATTTCAGATAGTTTTTTTCTCCAATAATCCTCATCGGAGTCAATTTTATGTTGATTATATTTAACCCCCTTTTCGTCTAAAAAAGCCAAAGCCTTTTTGCACCAAGGGCAGTAGTCAACAGTGTAAATTTCTACATTCATTTTCCTATCCTTTTTAAAACATTGCTAACAAGCTCTTTTTCATCCTGTGCTATGTCTAATTTCAGATAGTCTTCAAAATATTCTATTGCATCATCCATATCCCCTCTTGCCATAAAAAGCATGCCAAGCTTTTTGTATGCAAAAGGAAATTTTTCATTAATTGTTATGGCTTTTAGGTAAGCCCCTATCGCCTTGTCTGTTTGTCCGTCGGCTTCATAGGCTTCGCCAAGGTTGTAGAAAATTATTGCACTTTTATGATGCTCAACAAGTTCCTCATAATTTGCAACCGCACTTGAATAATCGCCCAGCTCAAACTGTAAACGTGCGTATTCGTAGAAAAGTTCCCAATTTTCGGGCTCTTTTTCCTGTGCAATCTCTAATGCCTCAAATGCATCATCATATCTGCAATCATTTATTAATTCTCTTATGTAATCTATTCTTGAAAGTTCGTTTTCCATATGGTTTAATTATATAGCAAACACAGAAAATAAGGAAATAGTATGTCAGGACATTCTAAGTGGGCTAATATTAAGCATAAAAAAGCAAAAACAGACGCTGCAAAAGGTGTCAGCTTTGCTAAATTTTCAAGAGAAATTATCATTGCCGCAAAAATCGGCGGCTCTGATATTAACGGTAACTTCAGGTTAAGAACTGCGGTTGAAAAGGCTAAAGCAGGCGGTTTGCCCAACGATACAATTAAAAGGGCAATCGAAAAAGGCGCAGGCGGCGGAAGTAATGAAAACTACGAAGAAATTACATACGAAGGATACGGTGCAGGCGGTGTTGCCGTGTTTATCGAGGCTGCAACAGATAACCGTAACAGAACAGCAGGGGACGTTAGAAGCTACTTTACAAAGTTTGGCGGTAACCTTGGTGAAACAGGTTGTGTAGGCTGGATATTTGAACCTGTCGGCGAAATTTTAATTGATATACCAAAAGAACCCGATAAAAAATCTAAAGAAGAAGTCAAAATGTTCACATTTGACGAGCTTTTTGAAGATTGTATGGAATTTGACCCGAAAGATGTGGTTGAAGAGGAAGGTGTATATAAAATTACAACTACTGTAGAAGGTTTTCAGCCTACCGTTGAAGGTCTTGAAAAACTTGGCTATAAACTAAAGAGCTCCGAACTTACAAGAATTCCTTCAAACTCTTGTGAAATAACGGATGTTTCAATTGCTAAAAAAATAATGCTGTTATTAGAAAAGCTTGAAGAACATGATGATGTTCAAAACGTTTATTCTAACTTTGAAGCGGATGATGACATCATAGCTCAAGTTGATATTTAGTTTATTTTTAGGGGTTTTAAGGGTATTTCTTAAAACCCCTGTTATATATTTCTACTTTGCAGTTGTGGTTTTTGCACTCGGATATTTTTATTGCCCCTGTGCTTTTTGTACAGAATATTTTGGTATCTGTTTTAGATAATTCCATTAAGGTTAAGTGAGAAGGATGTCCGTATTTATTGTAGCCGCTTGAGATTAAAGAGTATTTCGGGCTTAATCTTTCAAGCATTTCCTTATTTACTGATTCTTTTGCGCCGTGGTGTCCTACTTTTAAAATATCAATTTTACCTATATAATTTTTAAACTCCTCATACCCTAAAACCCCGCAGTCGCCCATCAAAAGTGCGTTTACATCTTTTGTTTTAATTTGTATTACAATAGAGTTTTCGTTATCTTCTCTGTCTTTTTCGCTAAGTTTTAAGTTTGCCCTAAAGCTTTTAATTTCAGTATCTTTGTCCTTGTATAAAACCTTGTTATTCTCGGCAAGAGTGTATTTTAGATTGTTTTCTTTTAAGTATTTTATAATTTCTAAGCCTGCCAACTCTTTTGGGTTATCTTTTTGTAAAATTATGTTTTTTACTTTGACATTTTTTAAAATATCTAATGCTCCGCCGCAGTGGTCAGCGTCAAAGTGGGTGATAACAAGTAGTTCCAACTCTTTAATGTTTTTATCTCTTAAGTATTCAATAATTATACTTTTTGCACTCGATACACTTTTATAAGGTAACATTGCCGTATCTGTTAATATATACTTGCTGTTTGGAGTTTTTACAAGAATTGCATCTGCGTTACCCACATCAAAGGTTATTATTTCAAGGTTTTTGTTTTGAAATTTTATACAAGATACAAAAAGTACTAAAATTAAACTCAAGAGAATTACTTTAAATTGTTTATTCTTAAAGTTTTTTGCAATATTTAAAGTTAAAAACAACAAAATCGCCCAATAAATTAAAATTTGAAAAATCAAAGGCGAAGGTGTAATAAGAACAGAGCGCTCAAGGCTCGAGAAAAATTCGGATATTTTAATCAGAATGGTTAAAAACGGATTTATTATTGTATCAAGCATTGTAAGAGCAAAATTGCCTATAAACGGAATCTCGCAAATTATTGAACTTATAAACCCCAAAAAGCTTATTATTCCTATAAAAGGAACTACACACAAGTTTGCAAATAAGCTCCATGGGGTAAAAGTGTTAAAGTAATACATTTGAAGCGGTGCAACAAAAAGTTGAGCACAAAGTGGTACTAAAAACGCTGCAAGAAGTGCCTTTGGACATATACTCAGTAAAATTACTCTTATAATTCTTGCCTTGTCTTTAATTTTTTCAATGTATTTTTTATTTACGTTATCCAATTTTGAGCATATTGGCTCAACCGTTAAAATTAAGCCTATTGTTACAACGAAAGAAAGCTGAAAACCTACGTCAAAGAACATTTTGGGGTCAAAAAGAAGCATTATGAAGCCCACAAAGAAAATTAGTGCCACGGGTTTTGTTTGTCTGTCGATTAACTGCCCCAAAAGAACAAACAAAAGCATTATGGCTGCCCTTAAAATTGAAGGCGGAAAGCCTGTCATAAAGGTATATAAAACAATTAAAAACATTCCTAAATATGTTGCAAGAACATAAGGAACTCTAAGATTTGTTGCTAAAAACCACCAAATACCAAAAATTAACGCAACGTTTAAGCCGCTTGCTGCAAGAAGGTGTAAAAGTCCTGAGGAGATAAAATTCTGTTTAATTTCATCGGGCGGATTTATTGCTTCGTTACCAAAAACTATTCCGCCCAATATTTCTAAATTCGGGCTTTTAATAATTTTAGAGTGCTTTTCAATAATTTCATCTCTCTTTGTGTCAAATTTTTGCAGAATAAACCACCAAAATTCCTCTGCATTGCTAAAATTTTCGCACTTTTGAAGCACTTTTAAGTCTTTATATTCACTGTATAAAATTGAAAAAGTGTCCTTGTACTGTAAATATTTTGCATAATCAAACTGTGAAGGGTTACTTGCTTTCTTTGGCGGTCTTAAATTTCCTTTTGTTTCAATAATATCGCCTATTTGAATATTATTTTTGGCAATATTGTTAATAACAACAAGGCTTTTGGTATCTTTTATCTTAAAAGTCTTATCTGAAATTTTTGCCGAATTTACATTGAGAAAAATTTTGACTTGATTTTTACTGCTTATAATTTGCGGAATGCTTTCAACTCTGCCTGAAAGAACAACATTAGAGGCTCTTATATTTGAAAGACTGTCTTGTTGTTTAAGGTTTCTGTCGGTGTTTATAAAACCTAAAATAAATACCAGAAACAAAAGCGTTGCATAAAGTCTTGAAATTTTGTTTGTGAAAATTAAAATTATTGAAATTGTCGCACAAAAGAGCGCAAATGGCACTTTGAGTTCAAAGAAGAAAGCGCAAATACCAAAAACGTAAAATATTGAGATAAGAATTATAAATAAAGTTTTATTATTCATTAAAGAATATTTTAAAATTTTATTTATAATTTAACAAATTATTTAATTATTGTTACTCCGCAGCCACCGTCAGTAGATTTAAAATTTTTATAGTATTGTCCGTCAGAATAGTACATTTCATCCCCGTTGTCTTCACCGTAAAACCTTTGGTAATTGTTAGGATAGCTTACTTGTGAATAGTTATACGGGTTTTGTCCTGCCCAATATGGTTGTGAGTAGTTATTTGGTACTCGGCTGTAAAGCGAGGGATAATTATAACCCTGATTTATCGAAGGCGTGTATCCTGTCATAGCACCGCCCGAGAAAACATTAAACAAGTTTTTAATTGTATTTTTAAAGCCTACTTGGTTATTTTGAGCATTTTGGTAGTAATTTGAGTGGGGTGTTTGTATATTGGGGTTTTTGTACCCGTAGTTATTTGGCTGATAGTAGCTTCCGTTTGAGGAGTTAGAGGCAATTTTTACGGTTTGAATTCTTGAGTTTAAATCTCCCTGTTGATTTGCCCCCAAAAGCATTCTTTCAAGCCTTTGAGTTCTTATTCTCGGGTTTTCGTTTTTATATTCTTTTTTAAAAAATTTCTTTTCAAGCTCACAAAGTGTTTTAAGGCTTTGCTCATTAACGCTTTTTTCGTCAATTATATTCTCAATATTTTCTACCCGCTGTGATAGTGAAATATCGGGCGTTTCTTTGCCTAAAAATTTTTCCTCAAGCCTTTTTAATCTGATTTCAATAGGTTCGTTTTCATAACTTCTTTGAAAAATTGAATTTTCAATTTGAGTTATTTTCGGGTAGCTAAAATCATTTGTAAAATTCGTCCCGTCGGGATTTCTGTATTGTATGTCCGGCAGGTTTTCAACCAAAGGTTGTGCAAGGGTTATATTTGCACAAAGTAAAATCACAAAACTCAACAATATTTTTTTCATAGAATAAAGCGTATAAGCTTTATTAAATTTTTACATCACCTTACTCGGCATTGCCTATTTCAAAAATTGTCTGCTCAATTTCATTTAATAACTCTAAAGAGCGATTGTTAATGTTTTCTTTTGAATACTCACCCTCTTGAGTTGGCATATATCTTGAATAAAAGTTTGCGTCGTACTTTAAGTTGCCAAGAAGTTTTGCACTGTAATTAACGTGCCTTACCGCAAAGTAGCTGGGTGTTTGCGAGTATGCGCTAAGTTCAAATTTTTTCTCAAGATTTTTGGTCTGCAAATCCAATACATTTACATTTGCATTGAAAAATTGTATTGAGGAGTTGTCAACTATGCACTGACGAAGTTTTTCGAGAGTTCTTTTGATTTTCATTAACTCATTTACATAATCGGAAGTTTTGTCTTTTTTAATAATTACATCCAAAAATAGCGGATCATCAAGCGGTGCATTAAGTAAAAACCCGTCTTTAATTTCCTTTTCGCTATACTGCTTAGGGGCGATTCTTTGAATGGTTTCTCTTTTGTACTCAAAATCTTTTTCGATGTCGGGTAAAATTCCATAGTAACCTTTGTTTTGTTCAGGTTGAACGGTTTGTTTAATCTTATCCTTCTTCTTTTTGAAAAAGTCTAAAAAACTTTTCTTTGTCGGCATATTCAAGCTGCCGTCTTTTTTGATAATTGCTTCATCTGCAAGACAGGGAGAAATTGTGCCGAGTAATAATATAAAAACTAAGATAATTCCAAAAAACTTTTTCATATATTAAATTATACTTTTTTATTTTAAAAAGTACAAAATTTAAAAATGCTTTTTATTAAATTTATTTTGAACGGTTTGAATATCTGTCCTTAAATACTCTTCAACGGCATCTTTTGCAACTTCAAGTGTTTTATTCAGTTTTTCTTCTTCGTCTTTTGTGAAATTTCCCAAAACAAAATTTTCAATCGGAATATTATTTGGTATTGGCCCAACACCTATTTTTAGTCTGTCAAAGTCAGATGAGCCCGTAAGATTTATAATTGATTTTAGTCCGTTGTGTCCGCCGTGTGAACCGTCTTTTCTAAATCTTAATGTGCCAAGCTCAAGTGTTGTGTCGTCGCAAATTACTATAATATCTTTTATATTAAGCTTGTAAAAATTCATAAGCTCAACAACGGCACGACCCGAGAGGTTCATATACGTTTTTGGTAAAAGATATAATATGTCATCTTTTTTCCCAAAGAACGACTGAAACTTTTCACTTAAGACCACATTATTCTTCTCAAGAAGTTTATCTAAAAGCATAAAACCAACGTTATGCCTTGTTTTTAAATACTTTACCTCGGGATTGCCCAGACCTATAACGGCTTTCATTTTTTACCTTTCTTTATAATTCCCCTTTTGATTACTCCTTTTGCTAATTAAAAAATAATATAAAGGGGTTATTTATAAAATATCATATTAGACGGAGTTGAATTATGTCAATGAAAAATAAACCGATAATTAACGAGAAGAGTTCTTACAAGGTGGCCAGATTTCTTGAGAAAAACAATCTTCACAAAAAAGATTTTGCACAAATGATTGGCGTTACCCTGTCCTATGTTTACAATTTAATTGATGAAGCTATTCCATTTTCTTCTCGCACAACAACGCTGGAGAGAATTGCCACGGTTATGGATATTTGTCCCGAAGATTTCATTGAATACCAAATACCTCAAGACCCGCCTGTTTATAATGAAAATTTAGAGTTCTTAAAGGATTTTATAAAAGCTAAAAATTTATCGACATTAGATTTTTTAAGACTTTTTGAAAGAAAAAAACGTTTACATCTTGTTGATGTCCTAAGAGGTGCAAAACCCCTTCAGATTGATTATTGCGAGTTGAAAAACATTGCAAAAGTTCTTGATATGTCAAACGAAGATTTGTTTAAGCTTTATAAATCAAGGCTGAAAGAATTTTTACAAGAAGGCGGTTTTAATGTCGAAAAAAACAAGGGGCTGTTTGATGCCATGATGTATGCTGCGCAAAAGCATTTGGCCGAGTTGGATAAGTAATGTTAATATTTATTAATGTTGTCAATGTAACAATCTTGACTTCAAGAACACTTTTTTAATAACATACACTTAAGTTAAAAAAGTAAGAGGTCTTAATGAAAAGTTCAACTTTACACAGAGCGGGCTTATCTCGTGAAAATATGTCAGCTCTTGAAAGCTCAAGATATCAGGCTTTGGATAGAAATGAGTATTCACGTTATTTAAAACCCCAAAAAGCTCCCGAGCTTGATATGCTTTGGAGAAGTGTCGGTAAGACAACGGTTGAAACAAGAAGTTCAAAACAAAAAGCCCCCGGTGTTTATCTTTTAATCGGTTTTATTGCAGGTGCTTTGTTTATGGGACTTATCTCTCTTATAGCAGGTATTTCAAATACAATCGGAAGTCCTAAAGTTGAAGAAATGAATTTACCGCAAGCTCAAAAAAGTGCTAATGTTGCAGTAATTGCACCTGATGCTCCGGCTGCAAATGACAGTATCCCTGTTGTGAGCGAAGAAAAATATGAAATTAAAAGCGGTGATACTTTAGATAAAATCGTTTACAGATTTTACGGTAAGTATGATGTTCAAAAAATTGAAGCTATTCAGCAGTTGAATAATATTACAAATCCTTCTTCATTGCAGATAGGACAAGTGATTTTAATCCCTGTTGACAGTGCAAGATAGTAAAAACTTTTAAATTTATGTAACAAAAATGACCCGAGTGTTTGTCATCGGGTCATTTTTATGTAATTATAGACAAGGTCTTTTTATTTAGTAGAGAGTGGTTTAATGATAAGACATTTATTTTTAGCATTAACAATGTTATTTTTTCTTCCCCAAAACGCTTTTGCAATAGGCGTAAACGAGTGTGTAGATAAGTACTTTGCACCTTTTTCGGATGCATTCTCAAACCTTGTTTTTACACCTATTGTTATAGGCAACATTAGCGTGCCTGTGATAATTTTATTCTTAATCTTATCCAGCATATTTTTCACTTTTTATCTGAGGCTTATTGGTATATGGGGCTTTAAGCACTCTCTAAAACAGCTTTTTGGCAAGTACCATAAAGAACACGACAACGACAGAGATGGCGAAGTAAGCTCTATGGGTGCTTTTGCAACTGCCCTTTCAGGAACTGTCGGACTTGGAAATATTGCAGGTGTTGCAATCGCTATTTCAATTGGCGGCCCCGGTGCAATGTTTTGGATGGCTTTTGGCGCAATTTGCGGTATGGCATCTAAATTTTTAGAATGCACGCTTGCTGTAAAATACAGAAGATTTAACCCTGACGGCTCAGTATCAGGCGGGCCTATGTTCTATATTGCCCATGGCTTAACAAGAAAAGGTTTAAGATGGTTGGGTCAACCTTTGGCATTAATTTTTGCACTAATGTGCGTCCCCGGAGCATTGGGTGGCGGTAATATGCTGCAAATTAACCAAGCCACACAACAAGTTATAAATATCACAGGGGGGCAAAACAGCTTCTTTGTCGATCATGCTTGGGTTTTTGGCTTAATTGTTGCTATAATAGTCGGGCTTATAATTGTCGGCGGTATAAAATCGATAGCAAATGTTACTTCAAAAATAGTTCCGATTATGTGCGGAATATATTTAGTTGCTGCCATTGCAATATTCATAGTACATTTTAACTCTATACCTTCTGCAATAGCAACAATATTTAGAGAGGCTTTTTCTCCTCAATCGGTTACAGGTGGCATTATTGGTACAATTATAATCGGTTTTCGCCGCTCTGTGCAGTCTAATGAGGCTGGCTCAGGCTCTGCGCCGATTGCTTATGCGGCAGTTAAGACAAAAGAGCCTGTATCACAAGGCTTTGTTTCTTTGATGGAGCCTTTTTTGGATACGGTTGTAATATGCTCTGTTACTGCTTTTGTGATAATTATTACAGGGGAATATTTAAATTATCGCGAAGGAATTACAGGCGTGCAGTTGACTTCAGCTGCATTTGAGGGAACTTTTCCATTCTTCCCTTATGTTTTAGCGGTTGTAATAATTCTTTTTGCAATTTCAACTATAATAAGCTGGGCTTATTACGGTCAAAAAGCTTGGAGTTACTTGTTTGGTGAAGGCTTTAAAAGAACAAAAGTTTATCAAATAATGTTTTGTGTCTTTATCGTTATTGGTTCATCTATGAATCTTCAAAGCGTTATTGACTTTACGGACTCTACAATGCTTGCAATGGCTGCGCCAAACTTAATCGCAATTTTTATTTTGTTGCCTGAAATCAAGCAAGATTTAATTGATTATTGTAAACGCTACAAAATGATAAATGCTTTTAATAAATCTTGGTTTAAAAATGAAAAGTTATCTTAAGCCTTACAGTGAAAAATTATCACAATTAAAAGAAAGCTTTAATTTCCGCTCCTTAAGAGAGCTTGAAATAAAGGATAAATATGTCTTTTTGGAGGGCAAGAAGCTATTAAATCTATCTTCAAATGATTACTTAGGCATAAGTACAAAAGATGAGATAAGAAAAAAGTTTCTCGAAAGCTACGATAAGCAAATTTCAATTCCCTCAGCAAGGCTTTTGTGTGCCAATTCAAGTTCTTATTTTGAGCTTGAAAACTACCTTACGGAAGTTTTTAAAAAAGAAAGAGCATTGCTTTTTAATAGCGGGTATCACGCAAATGTGGGCATATATTCTTCTCTTGCAAAAAAAGGTGATGTGGTTTTTTGCGATAAATTAAACCATGCAAGTATAATAGACGGTATTAGGCTGGGCGGTGCGGATTTAATTCCCTTTAAGCATTGCGATTATACAGATTTAGAAAATAAGCTTCAAAAGTACAGGGGAAAATATAATAACGCAATAATTGCAACAGAAGCCCTTTTTAGTATGGACGGGGATTTCTCCGATATTAAAAAATTGGTTGAGCTAAAAAAAACTCATAATGCGATTTTAATTGTAGATGAAGCTCACTCTTTTGGTGTCTATGGTAAAGGGCTCGGGTATTCAAATGAAATTGGCATGCTTGATGAAGTGGATTTAATTATGGCTACATTCGGCAAGGCTGTTGGCTCATACGGTGCTTTTTGTGTCGGTTCGGATGTACTAATTGAATACCTTATTAACTTTGCCCGTTCGTTTATTTTTTCGACAGTTTTCCCTCAAATTAGTGCCGAGTTTTCACTGTTTGTCTTAAAAAATTATATATTTGGCGACAATTCTTTAAGCAAGAAGCTTTTAGGTTTAACAGAATATTCGCACAAAATGCTAAAAGAATTAAATGTACTCGGTTCAAGCTACATTTTACCAATTGTTCTTGGAGAGAATGAAAAAGCGGTTCGCTGTTCAAAAATTTTGCTTGAAAACGGTTTTTATTCCCTTGCAATCAGATATCCAACCGTTGCCAAAAATCAGGCAAGACTGAGGTTATCGCTTAATGCTTCCATTGAAACCACTGATTTAGAGAAGCTTTTTGACCTTCTTTTTTCTCAAATAAAATAAAATAAATACAGGGGGTAACAAAAAGCGTTATTGCAACAGAGGACATAAGTCCAAAAATTATTGCAACGGCTAAAGAAGAAAACATCGGGTCTCGTCCTATCCAAAGTGGGAGCATGCCCCCGATTGTTGTTAATGCGGTTAAAATTATGGGTGTAATTCTGCTCCTTGAGGACTTTTGCACCAACAGTTTTAAATTTAATTTTGATGACAATTTTTCTTTTTCAATTGTATCAATTAAAACTACTGCATTATTTGTTGCAATCCCAACAAGGCAGATGTAGCCTAAAAAAGTCATAAAACCAAATTCGCTCCTTGTAATAAGCAAGCCTAAGTTTGCCCCGCTTAGCGCCATTAGTGCGCTTAAGAGAATAATAAAGGGAATTTTATACGATTTAAAATAACCTATTAAAAGAAGAATAATTATTCCAAAGGCGATTGGCAGTTTTTGTGCGATTGATTTATTCCCTTTTTTTGAGCTCTCAACACTTCCGCCCTCTTCCCAAGAGTATCCTAAGGGGTAATCTATTGAGTTAAGGTAGGGTTTTATAGTTTTAATTACTTTGTCTGCGGTTGTTTTTTCTTTATCAATCCAACCTTGTATTGTTACGGTTAAATATCCGTTTCGCCTGAATATTTGCGGATATTCAAAGGAAAGCGAAAGTGTTGCGATTTGAGATAATGGTGTTGCAAGGTTGTATATCGGGGAGAAGATATTAATTGAATCAACCTTGTTTAAATTATCTCTCGAGGTTTTTTCCAATCTGTAAATAATTGGTACGTTTGTAATCCCCCTAAAATAATCTGAAACCTGATAACCGCTTAAGCCGGCATTTAAGCTTGAGGCTATTATACTGTTTGTAATTCCGTATCTTGAGGCTGCTTGTTCATCAACGTTTATTTTTACCTTTGGAGTTTGCGCTCCCCAGTCGTCTTTTACAAGTATAACGCCTTTAATTTTTTTAAGCTTTTCTTGAATATCTCTTACAATTTTAAAAATTTTTTTCTCATCATCCCCTAAAATTCTTATCTCGACAGGAGCGTCATAAGGCGGCCCCAGAGGAACTTTTCTTACAATTGTGTTTGAATCGGACAGGGTCTTTGTGCAGAAGTTTTGAACTTCTTTTATTATTCTTGAAACCTCTTTATAATTTTCCGTGTTAACCAAAATCATCCCGTAATTACTCTTAATAGGCTCGGGGCTTGCGGATAGAACATACCTTGGGGCTGATGTACCAACATAGCTTGAATAGGTAGTAACACCTTTTGTATTGTTTAAAAAGTTTTCAATTTTTTCTATCTCTTTTTTTGTTACCATAATATCTGCACCTTGAGGCATATTTACCTCAATTTCAAACATTGCTCTGTCTGAATCGGGGAAGAAAATTTTCGGAACAAAAGTGAAAAGAAAAAATGAGCTTAAAACAAAAACCCCTGCAAAAAACACTGTTGTCTTGGGTCTTTTAAGGGCTTTTTTTGTAAAGCGGGACAGGTATTTTGATACGTTAATTTCTTTAATTTTACTTTTTTGATTGTTTTTAAAGCATTTAACAATAAGATAAGGCAAAAAAGTTATCGATAAAATCCAAGAAACCAAAAGAACCGTTGCCACAACTTTAAAAAGGCTTGATGTGTATTCGCTTACCGTTGATTCTGCAAGGTATATGGGCAAAAACGCGCAAGAGGTCATAAGTGTTGAAACTAAAAGCGGGGTTTGAAATTTTTCACAAATTCTTATTGTGCTTTCTTTTAGATTTTGCGTTTTTAGTTTTATCTCTCTTAAAATCCCCTCTGATATTACAATTGAGTTATCAACCAAGATGCCAAGTGCGATAATAAGGGCGCTTAGAGATATTTTATCCAAACCTATTTTAAAATATCCCATAATTAAAAATGCACCTAAAATTGTTATAGGGATTATAAAACCGACAATAAAGCCCATTTTAACCCCAAGGATAAATAAAATCATTGCAATTACAATTAAAATACTCTGTATTAAACTGCTTGTAAATTTATCCGTAAGGTATTTAACGTAATCAGGCTGAAAGGCTGCAATTTCAAGGTTTATCCCGATTGGAAGATATTGTTTTAATTCCTTAATTTTATTTTTAACCTCTTTTCCGAAGTTTAAAATATTGCCGTTTTCTTTCATTGAAAGAGCTATTATCAGCGCTTTTTTGCCCATAAAGCCCGTTATTACTTCGCTTGGCTCAAGGTATGTTTTTTCTACGTTCAGTATTTCACCGAGCTTTAGGGACTCTTTTCTGTCTGGCAGCGAAATAGCAGTGTTTTTAATGTTTTCTACCGTTTTGTAATTATCCTGCGTTTGTAAGAGTAAATATTTATCCCCGACCAAAATTTCCCCGCTCGGGCTTATTATGTTACTTTGAGAAAGTATTTTTTGCAGATTCTCTGATGTCAGTCTGTACTTTGCAAGTTTTGCGTTGTCATAATAAAGATAAACAACCTCTTTTTGAACCCCCATTACCTCAACTTTTGCAGAATTTTCAAGCTTTAAAAGTTCGTCTTTTACTTTATCCGAGTAGTCTTTTAGCTCCCAATAATCAAAATCCTCTCCAATTAGCGCCAAAACTATACCATAGACATCTCCAAACTCGTCATTTACGTTTACAACAGTATTTTTAGGCAGTTTAAGCTTTGCATTATCTACTTTTCTTCTTAACTTGTCCCAAATAGGCTGAAGTTCTTTAAAATATTCCCAAATGTCAACATAAACAACACTTTTGTTGTCATAAGATCTGCTTTTAACATCTTCAACTTCACCCATTTGCTCAACTGCTTCTTCAATTTTATCGGTTACATATTTATCCACCTGATTTGCATTTGCACCGATAAAAGACGTCGTTACAACTGCTGTTCTTATTTTAAAACCAGGGTCTTCATTTCTTGGAGTTGTAAGATAATAGGCTATTCCGCCAAATAGCATAATAATTATAACGGTTATCAGTAAAAGTTCGTTTTTAAAGAAAAAATCAGTTATTTTCATTAAACACTACCTTCTGACCCTCTTGCACTTCTTCTACCCCTTTGCTTACTACATATTGCCCTTCTTCTATCCCTGAAATTACTTCAATATAATCTCCTTGAAGAGCGCCAAGGGTTACTTTGTTTTTCTTAATTATCCCCTTGTTTTCTTTCCTTTCTTCAATTGTGTATGCGAAATTGTCATCCCCCTCTTTTAAAATAGAGTTTATAGGTATTTTTATAAATGATTTTTCTTCTTCTTTAATCTCAAAAACGGCGTTTGCGCTCATGCCGTCTTTCAATTCTTCACTTTGAAGTATCGGTCTTAATTTTACAAGATAAGAAATTCCGCCCAAGCTTGTCCCGCTTATTTCTTTAACTTTGGCGTCAAAAATCTTGTCTTTTATTGCATCAACTCTTACTTTTGCGTTTTGGTTTAAATAAATTTCATTGATATAGTTTTGTGAAACCGAGATATAGACGTCAATATCTTTAATACCTTGAAATTCAATTATTGTATCACCCGGTTTTACGTATTGTTTTTCTGAAGCAACCCTTGTAAGGACAATCCCGTCTTGCGGAGCGTAAAGGTTTGAGTAGTTTAGCCTTTCTTTGGCATAGTTTAGCTTTTCTCTTGCAACCTGAATTTGGTAATTTACGGACTCCATTTTTGTTTTGGCGTTATCGGTGTCATTGTCTGAAATTCCGCCCATTTCATTTAGTTGTTTAATTCTTTGATAATAATTCCTTGCGTTTTGATATTGAACAAGAATATCTGCCAAATTATACTGAGCTTCTTGTACTTGTATCTGATAAAGCGGAGAATCAAGTTTTGCAAGAAGCTGCCCGCTTTTTACTTTTGCCCCTTCGCTCGGGTAGATTCTTTCTAAATACCCTTCAATTTGAAAGCTTAAGTTGGTAAGCGTTGCAGATTTTAAGTACCCTGAAAAAGCTTTATTTTTAATACTTTTTGAGCTTTGTGCCAGAACATATTCAACAGGGCGCAAAACCTCTTCCTCTTTTTTTGAGCATGCGCAAAAAAGCGGAATTATGCTTGTGATAATTAAACAAATGAGAATTTTTTTCATCATTTGAATAATATTACGTTTTTAAAACAAATTTTATTACCCGACCAAGCTAGCTTTATGCCCTTGGGTGAGTTGCCTCATATACCGATTTTAGTCTTGAGGTTGTAACGTGGGTATAAATTTGTGTATTTTTAATGCTCGAGTGTCCGAGAAGCTCTTGAACTATCCTTAAATCCGCACCGCCCTCAAGTAATTTTGTTGCAAAACTGTGGCGAAATACGTGCGGTGTAACTTTTTTGGGCAGTTCAATTTTTTCTACAACTTCCTTAAGAGCTTTTCTTATACTTTGGTTTTGCAGTCTGTACCCGTTATAGTTTATAAAAAGAGGGGATGACGGGTCTTTTGGGGTCTTACAAATTAAATCCGAAACATTTTCAATATAGTTAATTAAATTTTCCTTTGTTTTGTTTGGAATAAGAACTATTCTTTCTTTTGCACCTTTTCCGAAAACCCTAATTTCGTTCTGCTCAAGGTTTAAATTTTCATAATTTAGCCCCGAAAGCTCGCTGATTCGCATACCGCTTGCCCATAAAAGTTCTAAAATAACCCTGTTTCTGTATCCTGCCGGAGTTTCAATTTTTACGTTTCGAAGAATGTTTTCAACTTCATCCTCGCTCATAAAATTTGGCAGAGTTTTTGGCTGTTTAGGTGTAACAATCGCATCTGTCGGGTTGTTATCAATAATTTCTTCCTGATATAAAAATCTGTAAAAAGCTCTAATAGAGGCTATTTTCCTTGCTACGGTAGTTTTTGTGTAATTAATTTTTTGTATAAAATAGAGGTATTCGCTGAATTTTTTTGTATCGATTTTTTCAACTTCAATTTCATCAGCCCAAATTAAAAACGTATAAACATCCGCCACATAAGCTCGAACGGTATGGGGCGAAAAGTTTTTTTCGCTTTTCAAGAAGATTTCAAAATCTTCCAAGTATTTTTTTGAACTATTGTTAACTCCCATAAAAAATAAATTTAACCTCTTTTCTAATTATACACGCATTTTTAAAAAAATAATACAAATTTAGTATTCTAAAATGTAAAGAAAAATATTATTCTTGTATTAAATTATCCCCATTTTGTTATATGATTAAATTATCCCTAGATAAGGCGTGCCTAAATTGCAAAATAATTTCGACAGTTTGGATAACTTAGACATTCAAGTTCGCAAATCTTCCGTAGTTCAAGAGAGAGCAGGGCTTGTTGCTGTGTATATGTACAAGCAATTTTTGGATTTCCAACGCTCAAGCCAGCTTACTCAGGAAATGTTTATAAAAATGCTTGATAATATGCGCTCTGTTGTCGAGTATTTAAAGCAGTCTTTTAAGATTAGAAACATACCCACCCAAAACGTTTTCTTTGAGGTGGATAATACTCAAACGCTTGCCTTTGTAAATATTCTTTGGCACAAAATTACGTTTACTTCTCGTTTTAATATTTCACCAAAAGCCTTGCCGCAAGAAGGTCGTGCACCTTTGTTTTGCGGTAGAATATTTGCCCTAAACGGTAGCTATAATACAATTATGGAAGGTAAAGAAGACTACGATTCTCAAATGAAAGCTCTTTTGGATAATGAAATTGCTTCTTTATATGTTCCTGCCGAAAAAACTCAAAGTTGCATTATGACAATAAGACACAAGGATAATCAGGAGTTTTTAATAAGCCCGATTGACGCTTCAAGGGAATTTTTACTTAAAGTAATTGAACTTGTTTGCGCAGGCGGTGAGTTCCATGATCAAGGTCCAAAGAATAAGTTTACTTTTTAAAAAACCGCCTTTTTAGGCGGTTTTAAATTTTAGTTTTGACAAGATGAACTTAACACAAGCCTTTTCATAAAGCTTTGGAAAAACGAGTTAGGTTTTGAGTTAACTTTTTTTACCAAGTCTCTCAGTTCTTTTTCAGGATTAACACTTCTTGGATTGTACTCGCAAAAATCCGGATCGTATTCACCGTAGTTTAAGAAATCTTCCATAATTCGCCTTTCTGCCATACACTAATACCCTTGTAATTTATTTATCGTCATGACTATAAATAAACTTTAGCCATTGTATATTTATGTTAAAATTAACGTATGAAAATTAAATGTAAAAATTTATCTGACACAAAAAAACTTGCTTGGGCTTTTGCAAAAAATTTGCCCGAAAGAGGCGCTTTTGTTTCGCTTTATGGTGATATTGGGGCTGGGAAAACTGCTTTTGTAAGATACATATTATCTGAACTTGGAGTAAAACAAAAAGTTACAAGCCCAAGTTTTGTAATTTTAAATGAGTATCACGGATATAAAATGCCGATTTATCACTTTGATTTATACAGGCTTGAAAACGAAGGTGTCAGAACTATTGAGCAAGAGTTGTACGAGTATTCAAAAAACGGTATTTTAACTTTTGTTGAATGGGCTGACTTTGGTAAAAATAATCTGTCTTACGACAGGTTAAACATAAAAATTTCTTATCCTGAGGTGCTTGAATACAGTGAGCTTGGCGACCCAAGAGAATTTGAGTTTATACCAAACGGGGCAGAGAATGAAATTTTTGCACAAAAAATTATAAATGATTATGAGGCAAATTAATGAATATATTTTGTTTTGATACTGCACTTGATAAAACTTATATTGCGCTTTTAGCTAATGATAAAGTTGAAAGCTGCGAGATTAAAAGTGATGAAAATAATTACCACAGTGCATATTTGCTTCCTAAAACAAAAGAAATTTTTGCAAAGTTAAATTTGAGCTATAATAAACTTGACTTTTTAGCCACAAACTGCGGCCCCGGTAGTTTTACGGGTATTAGAGCAGCTCTTAGTGTTGCAAAAGTTATGTCGCTTGAGCTTGATTTACCTGTTGTCAATTTAAATTCATGTGAAATTTTAAAGAGAGCGTCAAAAAAAGATGCCGTTTTGCTTGATGCGCGACGCTCAATGTATTATTTTTATGAAAACGGTGAAATATCCTTAATTTTAAAAGACGAGGTTTTAGATAAGATAAAAAATAAAACCGTTGTCGGGGATTTGAATTCAAAAAAAGAATTTGGCAGCAAAAATGATGATTTTGTAGCTTACGAGGAGCAGAATTATCCGCTTGGGCAAGTTATGCTTGATTTAGCGCAAGAAAAAATATCAGCATCAAAAAATCCTAAAGAGGAATTTTCTTCAGCAAAATTAAAAGCAAACTATATTCAAACACCGCCCGTTTTTTCAAATAATTAGGCAACTATATCAAGTCTATTACCCTTTTTGGATTGGTCTTTTTTGTATTCTTGAGCTTCACTAAGTATGCCTTGTGCAGTTTTTGCAACATTTAAATCGGCAGAAGATAATTCATCCGACGGTGCAAGTGCTGCTCTTTTTACTTGTTGCGCTTGAGAAATTGTTTCGTCGGGATTTGCCTTATTAAGAGTAGGAATTCTGATACTTACATGCCCTGAAACAGGTATGCCTTGAGGATTGTATTCGATAACAATTGGCCCGCCCAAAGAGCCTGCCGCTGCCTTGTGTGCTGCCTCATGGGAATAAATTCTGCTGTAATTTTCTTGCTTTAGTCTTTCCATTTCCTGTTTTTGGTTTTTTTGACCTAAAAAAGGATAATTTCTAACTTCAATCATTTTACACCCGAAGCCTTCCTCAATCCTACTATAATTATAGCATATTTTTTAACTTTTCAACAGGTGTTAAGGTAAAAATTCTTTGACCACAAGTCCGCTTGCACTTATGTTTAAGGGGGTTGGCTGCTCGGAAATCAGCTTAAGTGTCGAATTTAGGCAATTAATTCCCCATACACCCAAGAAAATTTGTTTTTGATTGTTGTCCCACACAAACGCCTCAACTATCACTATATCGGAGTCTTCATTATAAAATCCCAGAGGTTTTATATCCCAGCGATAATTATCAAGCGCAAGTCCTGTTTTTTCCTTGTATCGCCTTTTAATTTCTTCGTTTAAATTGCCAAATTTAACCGCCCCGCTGTTTTCTCCGTCTAAAAAGCATACCCAAACGTAGTTTCTAAAGATTCCTTTTGTGCTTGAGCCTACTTTTTCTTTTACGAGGAGTTTTTTTGAATCAGGAGAAAAGTCAACAATTGTAAGTGTTTGAAACATGTGATTTTGAAGCTGTTCCATTCCGACTGAAATAAGAGGGCTTCTGTGCGCATTAAGCGTTGTTGTATTAAGAACTTTTCTTATTCTGGTTGCCCCGCGTCCCAACTCTTGCACGTACAGTTCGCTTGAAATTTGATCGTAAGCCGGAGAATAGTAGTATTGAGCGTATGCAAGATATTTAAAATGCGAGTCTGTTACACCGGCACTTTTTATATCTTTCTCTCTTTTTATCTTTGTAAAGTCTGCCTCTTGTGTGCCGGGCGGCATGTTGTATTTTACAAATCTTTTTTGAGGGGCGAGTTTTGGTTTAAAATCCTTATCCTGCGGCGCTTCATACTGAGGAGCATACCTGTTTTCAAGGTTAATATTGATTGCCTTTTCTTCCCACTCCTGCTTTGTTTCAACCATTTTTTCAACAGTTTGTTTGCTTTTTTTGGAAAACGGGTTTTTAAATTCAAAAGCAAATGCGCTTGCGTTTATACACAAACAAATTATAAGAAGGGTCGGAAAAATTTTTTTCATTAAACCAAACCCTCTTTAAGAGCGGTAATTGCAGCCTTTGTTCTGTCCGTTAAATAAAGTTTTTGCAAAATGCTATGCACGTGAGCTTTTGTCGTAGAAAGCGATACCACAAGTTTTTGAGCAATTTCATTGTTTGAAAGCCCGTCAACTATTAAAGATAAGACCTCAAGTTCTTTTTTTGTAAGTCCGTATTTATTTTTTTCACCCTTTTGCTTGCCTTGAGCTTCAGTGTTTTCTTTTTGTTCGTTTATTCCGCTCAAAACAATTCTTGCAATTTGCGGGTCGAGCCATCCTGCTTTTTGGCTTACGGCATCAATTGCATTAATTAGCGTTTGTTCGTTTGAGCCTTTCATAATATAACCGTCTGCCCCGGCCTTCAGAGCTGCAAAAACATCCTCATTGTTATCTCTTGAAGTGAACATAAGAACTGATGAATTAAGTCCCAATTCTTTAATTTTTCTTGTTGCTTCAATACCGTCGATTTTCGGAAGCCCTATATCCATTAAGATTACGTCAGGGTTATATTTTTGAGCAAGCATGACCCCTTCTTGACCGTCTTGAGCTTGTCCCGTAAGTTCAAATCTCGGATTATTTTCTATTATTATTGCTATTCCCATTCTTGCAACCATGTGGTCTTCAACAATCAGGACTTTAATTTTTTCGTTGTTCATAATAAAACCTTGCTTTCGTTGATGGCATTTTCCAGTTTAAAAATAAATTTTGAACCTTTGTTTAATTCGCTTTCGACCCAAATTTTTCCCCTGTGGGCTTCTATAATTTGTCTTGATAAATAAAGCCCTAAACCAGTTGAACATGAGCGTTTCTTGGTTGTGCCCTGCGAGAATCTTTTAAACAGTTTTTCTATATCTTCCTGTGCAAGTCCAAAGCCGTTATCTTCTACACTTACAATTAAATCTTTCTTTTCTTGTCTTGTTGTTACTCTTACGCTGACGTTTTCTCCGCCATGCTTTATTGCATTTCCCAATAAATTAAGCAAAACTCTCTTAATTTCTTGTTTATCGGCATTTATTAACAGCTCTTCGCACTTGTCATAATCAAATTTAACATCCGAATTATTTTGTTGAAAAAGTGTTTCCAATTCTGAAATACATTCTTTAATAAGTGTATTTATGCAGAATTTTGTCTTGCAAAGGTATATTTTGCCTGCTTCATATCTGTAAACTTCAAGAAGGGCGTTTGTAAGTCCGAGCATGTCTTCGTTACTTTTTTTCATTGCCCAAATAAGCTCTTTTTGTTTGTCCGAGATATCTCCCAAAGTTCCGTTTAAAATAAACTCTAAGCCGCTGATTGCAGCTAAAAGAGGGGTTCTTAAGTCATGAGTTAATGTTGCTATAAAGTCATCCCTTAGTCTTTCGTTTTCTTTTTGATAAGATACATCTCTTAAAACTGCGACTATAAAGCTGTTTTTCTCATTTTCAACCTTGGCAAGGCTTATTTCAATCGGTGTTTTGTCATTTGTATTGTAGTTAACAAGGCTAAAATCTCTTAAAAATATTGCACTATCAACACTAAATGGGTTTTGAAATTTTTGATTTTTTTCATTTATTACAATTTCAAAGAAATTTTTGCCGATAAGATTTTTTTCATCTAACCCAAAAAGATTTGAAGCCGCGTTATTTAGCGAGGTTATTGAATAATCTCTTGAAAATGTAATTATTCCGTCCGCACAGTTTTCAAAAATCGCCTTGAGTTTCTCTCTGCTTTCATAAAGTTCTTTTGTTCTTTTTTCGACAAGTGCCTCTAAGTTTCTTGAGTACTCTTCAAGCTCTTCGTTGGCTATTTTAAGGCGCACAATTGTTTCTTTAAGTTGTCTTTTAAGGCTTGTTCTCTCAAGAGCGTTTTTAATATTTATTATTAAATCATTGTTATTCCAAGGCTTTTCGATATATTTAAATATTCCGACCTCGTTAATTGCTTTAATTGCATTTTCTTTGTCGGCATAGCCGGTAAGAAGAATTTGAGTGGTATCTTGTTGTGTGGGAAGGTCTTTTGCCTTTGATAAAAATTCAATTCCGTCCATTTTTGGCATAATAAAATCGGATATAACAAGATCGCACTCGTTATTTTCCAAATACTCAAGCGCTTCATAGGGACTGTTGAAGGATACGGTATTTTTTAGCCCTTCAAGCTTTAATAAGGTTGCCAGGGTCTTTGTAACCATTGCTTCATCATCGACTAAGACTATTTTTCCCGAATTATCCATATTTACAGGATAATTTATTTATTTATATTGGACAAATATTTAACAAAAATATAAATTTTGTTACATTAGGGCAAAAATTGACCTTCATTTGTTTTGTAATTGTATCTGTGTGCGAATTAATTATAAATTTTTCTTTACAATTAATTGTAAGCATATGGTGTGTGTGAAATAATCTCTTTAGACAAGGGAAAAGATGATTCTCAAAGTGCAAAAAGTTAATACTGATGCCAATTACACCAGATTGGGTTTAACAAATAAAGTTAACCCTCAAGTTTCATCTCAAAAAAAATCTTTACAGAACGCTACTAATCAAGATATATCTTTTGGAAATTTAAATTCGGCTGTTAATAAAGTATGTAAAACTTTTACGGAAAGTTCGACGGTATTTGACGATTATAAGTCAAAAGAATTGTTGCTTGACCAACTTTTAGGAGGAGAGTTCTCTACAATGCTCGAGGAGCTTAGAGCAGGTTGGTCTCACAGTACTTTCGCACGCAGAATAAGATATAACGGCAACGGTTCTATTACGTTTAAAGATGACGGTATTCTGCCGAAGTTCCTTAAAAGTGCTATGTATCCGGTTAGGGATATGTGGTTGGACATCGGCAACAGCTTGTTTGGTTCACTAAAGAAACTGAAAAAACTTCCTTCAGTTTCTAATTTTGCATCAAGGGTTCTTGACTCAAATCCTTTAAGAACAAGGGCTGAGGAGAGGTATTTGGAAGATATTTTCTGTACCCTGCAAGGCGCTATGACTGATGTCAATAATCCAAACGCTGCAAGACATTTGCTTTCATCTGCAACTAAAACATCTGCTGATTTACAGAAAAATCTAGACAGCTTAAAAGGCAGTGTACTAAGTGAGATGCTGCATTCAACAAGCAGCGTAAAAGGTAACTACAAAACAGCGGATGAGCGTACAATTAACAGGCTTACAACCGGTTTTGTAAGTGCTACTATGGCAGGTATAGACTTTTACAACATCTCAAGAATGCAAAATGATGATGATGGCTTGGCAAGAAAGTCTCAAAATAAACGTTTCAAACAAGAAAGTTCAAGAATTTGTATGAGTGCGGCAATGACATTTTTAACATTGGGCGCGCTTTCAAAATATGTAAACAAAAACAAATACATTGCTCTTGCAACAATTTCAGGTACAACACTAATTTCGGAAATTTTATCAAGACTGTTAAGCGGCATGCCTCTTCGTCCTTTAACTCCGGATGAAGCAAAAACGTATGCCCATAAGCAGCATGGCTTTAAGCTTGGCAAAAATAAAGCAAAACAGGAAAAACCTGTTAGCGTTGATGATAGACAAATGACTTCGGTTCTTGAAAATAAACCCGAAGTGTTTAGCGTATTTAATCCTGACAAACTAAATGATGAAGCAAAAGCACAGCCTGAGACAAAAGAAGTTAAATTCAAGGGCGAGGCAAAGAAAGATGATGAAAATTCATTATTGAACTTGAATAATATACTTAAAGCAGCTGGAGTACTTACACTTGCAGGTCTTAGCGTTTGCTTTGCAAGAAGCAGAAGTGAAAAATTCAACTCTATGCTAAAAGATGCAAGACGCGGACTTGATGATGCTATGGATATGTTAACCAAGAAGGATTTTGAAGTTCCTCTTGAAAAAGTTAACAAAATGCTGGACAGAATCGATACAAAGTATGGTCTTCATGAGTACGCAGGCAAATTTAGAGAAGCTCTTGCAACAGATTCATATAAAACCGTTAAGAAAGTTGTTAACGGTCAAGAAGTTGAGTATGTGGTTCTTGGCAGGGTTGACAAAAAGATAATCGCTCCTGCTGTTAAAGCTATTACATATCCGTTTAACTTTGTTTGGGGCGCAATAAGATTTCCTATAAAAATGCTAAGAGGTGTTTTTGAAGGTGAGATACCTAAAGACACTTCAAAAGTTAAACAAGAAGATATTATAGGTCTGTATAAAGTCTTCGATAAAGCCTTAAAAGAGGTAAAAGAAGGCAAAATGACAGTGCGCGAATTTGATAAATTCATTAAGAGAAAAACAATAATCGGTGCGTTAGATAAAACAGGTAAATCTACATATAAAAACAGTTCTCTTGCTGCAATTTCAAGACCTTTTGTAACTTTAATCGCAAGCTATTTCTTTGTAAACGATTATAGAAACGAAGTATTAATTACCTCTGAAGGTCGTGATGTTGAAGGTGCAAATGCCGTTGCTAAAGAAAGAATTATGCACAAGGTGTCTAATTTCTTCTTTAACTCAATGTTTATGAACTTGTTCAACTCAGTATTTGAAGGTCCTTACCACAGCAGCTTAATTGGTGCAGGTTTAGTTGCCGGTGCTACCGAATTTACAAATGAAAACGCAATTCGTAAGTCAATCGGTGTTCCAACGCACAAGATGACTAAAGAACAAATAGAAAAACATGACCAAGAAAACTTGACCAGAGATGACTTCTGGGGTAAATATTTCCGCTTCATGTCAAAATTAACCGGTAAAAAATCAATTTCGCAAAAAGCTCAAGATTCACAAAAGAAAGCTCAACCTAAGCCACAAGAAGCTGAAGAAAAACCAAAAGAAACTCAAAAATAATTTTGTGCTAAAATAGTTCCAAAGGATAACGAGAGGAACTTAAATGAGCATTAATACAACAAACGAACTTGAAAAACTTTTGCTTGAAGGCATTGAAAAAAACACTCCTGACAGTGTTAAGCAGGATAAAATATTTGATTATAACAACAAAGACAAGTTTACTTTTACTCTTACAAAAGAAATTGTAGAGAAACTTGAGCTTAAAAAGTGGTTTGAAGGCTATAAAAAAGAGGCTATGGTTTCAACAGCAGGGATTAGAGGGCCCCAAAACGTTTTATATCCCCACGATACAAGATTTCCTATTAATACAATAGGGATAACTCTTGCGACGCTTGCAAAAGCCTTGGTTTTAAAAGAAAAATATCCTAATTCGGAACTTGTAAAGCTTGTGGGCTGCGAAGTTCGCTACAATTCAAAAATATATTTAGATATTATTGCAAGAATTCAAAGCGCTCTTAACATAAGAACACTTGCTCCGGTTGACAGGAAAACAATGCCAATCTGGCTTGCTTCTTTCTTGGCCTTTAAGCTTGATTTAGTTGGCGCAGAGTATATTACATCATCTCACGGTATAAGTGTAAAAAATGCTACAAAAGACTTAAATAACCAAGGGTCGCAGTTTTTGCCCGATGAGAGTATGGAATTTGTTAATAAAATGGAGCAAATTCTTGATACTGCAATAAATAAGGGTGAGTATAAAATTGAGTTTGAAGCATCCGAAAATGATTTAATAGACGAAAAAACAATGGCAAAGCTTAATAACGGCGTTGATTTGTATGTTGAATATCTAAAATCAGGCGTTGCGAATGATAAAAATCTTGAGCTTATCAAAAATTTCGATAAGAAAATCGTAATTGATTCGGTAGGCGGTGCTTCTTACAATACATTAAGTAAAATTTTAGCCAAATTAAACATTGATAAGACTTTTGACTGGTTAAACACTCAAGAAGACCCGTTTTTCCACTCGATTGGAAAAGACGTTAAAGACGGCAAATTTTATGACTGGTCTTTAGACATCACTGTTGTTGCCAAAAACAAGGAAGGTAAGGAGTATTTCCCTGTTGTTGAGTCATTAAAATACGATGAAAAGCTTAAAAATTATCCGATTGGCACAGTCTGCTTGATTACTGACCCTGACCATGACCGTTTGAGCGTTGTGCAGGTTGAGGATATTAAAAAGGCTGATGATGTCAAAAAAGCAGGAGTTGACGTTGTAAAGCTTGATGAAAATCGGATTTTATGTGTATTTAGTGCTAATCAGGCGTTTTTGATGATTATGGACTTTTGGGCAAAAGGTCTTAAAGAGAGCGGTGAATTTGATAAAAATAAAAGATTTATCATAAAAACCACTGCAAGCTCAAAAACTTGGGATGAGTGGGCAAAACACAATTCTGTCGAAGTAATAAACACGCCTGTCGGCTTTAAAGAAATTGCAAGTGCGACGAAAAAAATCGAATATCAAATTGAAAAAGGCGTTAAAGATATAAAAATTAAAGACATTTTTGGAAATGTTGTTTCCTTGGGTTCTTCTCCTCGTATGCTTTTTGGCGGCGAAGAATCAGGCGGTATGATAATTGGTGCTCAAGAGTTGATTAAATCTTTATCGGGAAGACTGGCTCTTGCTATGAGAGAAAAAAGCGCAACCGAAGCTATTATCGTTGCTTCCGCTCTTGTTGCAAGCCTTAAAACTTCTCTTTGGGAACATTTAAACCTTGTATATGAACAAAATAATATCGTAGCAAGATTTGATGTAAGAGAAGATATTGCATATTATAACGAGTCTGAGCCTAATATTGAAAAGCTTAAAGAAGCAAAGGTTTTGGGTGAAGGGCTAAGAACTAAAAACGACATTTTCTATCTTGCCCTTGCAATGGCAAAATATGAAAATAAAATAACTTTGGATAATATTAAAGAAATTTTATCCTCAACGTTTAAAAATCTCGATTTTTCTAATTTAATCGATGTTAAATTTGTAGGCGACGGAACTTATTTGAACTTTAGCGATAAATTTGTCGAAATAAGACCTTCTGGAACTGACGCTAAAACAAAAGCATACGCAGGCGGCGCAAACAGGGCCGAATTATCTGATTTTGCAAAAACTTTAGGTAATTATAACGGTGAATTAAACGAAGTTTACTTGAAGTACTTATCAAAAGAATATGTTGAAGCTTCAAAAGAACTTTCGCTAAAGGTTTACGAGGTTTTTGCAAAAGAGGATGAAGATAAAAGAGAATTTAAAATTCCGAATTATAAAGAAACTTTCTTGAAATAATTAAAAAAGCCGCCTATTAGGCGGCTTTAAAATTTTAAATTTTAAATTACAGTAATTTTTCAATGTTTGAAACAATTGCAGATTTTGGCATTAAACCAACCATGATTTCTTTTGCTTCGCCGTCTTTAAAAAGAAGCAAACTTGGCAAACCGCTTATTTGGTAGTCTTTTGCAGTTTTTAGGTTTTCATCCGTGTTAATTTTTACAACCTTAAGTTTTCCTTCAAATTCGGAAGCGATTTCGTCTAACACAGGGCCCATTTTTCTGCAAGGTCCGCACCAAGGTGCCCAGAAATCAACAAGTGTAAGAGTTTCGTTTTTTAAAACTTCTGCTTCAAATGTAGCATCGTTTATATCTTTAGCATTACTCATTTTTGTTTTCTCCTTTTTTGGTATTATAATCGTAATTATTATTATATGCAAGTTAGCAATATGGATATAGATAATATTATTAAAAATCTTAAACAAGATAACAAAGACGGTAAGGTTGTGCAGACTGATTTTGTTAAGTTTATGGAAAAAGTCGCTGATCCTTATCTGGTCTTAATTTGCTGTATTTTAAGCCTAAGGACTAATGATAAAACGACTTACGGTGCTGCAATGCGTATGCTTGAGCTTGCAAAAAATCCCTATGATATGATGAGAGTTGATGTTGAAAAGCTAAAAGAAGCCATTTATCCTGTCGGATTTTATCAAAATAAAGCTGAGCAAATTATTGAACTTTCAAAAGAAATTGTTGAAAAATATAACGGTAAAACCCCAAACAGCATTGAAGAATTGGTAAAATTCAAGGGTGTCGGCAGAAAGACGGCAAATTTGGTTTTAACAAAAGGTTTTAATACTCCTGCAATTTGCGTTGATGTCCATGTGCATCGAATTTGCAACCGCTTAGGGTATGTAAAAACAAAAAATCCCGAAGAAACAGAGTTTAAACTTCGGGAAATTTTGCCAAAGAAATATTGGATTGATTTTAATACGCTCCTTGTTACTCACGGTCAAAATGTCTGTAAACCGCAAAGACCAAAGTGCGAAGAGTGCTCAATTAAGGATTTTTGCAAAAAAGTTTTTTAAAATTCATTTTTCCATAATCCGTGAATATTGCATAATTCTCTTGCATCTATTCCTTCTTTGCAGTCGCATTTGAACTTCATTTCAGGCTCATCGCCCGCATCTAAATATTTTCTTTTTACCCATTTTTTATCTTTTGAAATTACTTCAATGAATTCCACTCTGTGCTCATCGCTCATCGGGTGGGGTTCAAAGCCGACTCTAATTGTCTTCTCCATGCCGTTTTCTTCTAAAATCGGCATGTGTCTTTCGCTTAGCGGATCGCCCTTTTGCTCACTCATAAGCTTCATTTCTTCACCGCAACAAACAAGAGCTCCTTCGCCTTCGTGCATAACCTCTACAATATTTCCGCAGATATTACACTTATAAATTTCAAGTTTTTTAGTCATTTAAACCATCCTTTCCATACTTAAATTTTAAGTTTTGGCGGTTTAAAAAACATTGCCCTTAAGTTTTATTTATTTCTTTAATATTTTTTCGGCATGCAAAATTGCGTCTTTTTCATCCTGAAAAATATTATCTTGCCCGATTTGCTCGGAAATTTTTAAATTATCCAACTGTGTTTTAATCTCGTTATTTTTAACAACAAGATGTACATTAATCTTTTGCCCCTTTAGCCTTGTTATAATGTCTTCAAGGGCAAATATTGCGCTAATATCAAGTAATTTTTCGGAATCATAGCAAATAATAATGCACTTTGTGCCTAAAATTTCTTCAAAGTGCGAGATAATGTGTGTTGCGCTTCCAAAGAAAAATTCTCCCAAAATATGCACTACCCTTATTTTATAGTTCATTTCTCTTTCAAGATTTTTCTCAAGTGTGATTGTTTCGCTGTCAACGACAAATTTTGTTTTAACGTTAACCTTATCTGCCAACTGTTTTGCGAAAATAACTGCACTCAGTGTAATTCCCGCTACAACTCCGACGATTATATCCGTTGTAATCGTAAGGAAAAACACCAAAAACATTACAAATAAGTCTTCCCTTGGCGCAAATTTTATGACTTTTAAAAGTTTTGTGTCAACAATATCTGCCCCAACTTTAAAAAGCACTGCTGCAAGCGCACTTAGGGGAATTTTATTTGCAAAATCCGAACCGAATAGGATAATAACAAGTAAAATTAAAGAACAGATTATTGCACAAAATCTTGTCCTTCCGCCTGCCTTAATTGCCGCAGCAGAGCGCATTGTAGCACCGGAGCCTACCGTTGCTCCAAAAAGTGAGCAGGCTAAATTACCTATCCCTTGAGAAAGTATCATTCTTCTGGTATCGCAATTTGTTTTGGTTAGCGAATCTACAACCAAATTCGTCAAAAGGCTTTCTGATGAGCAGACAATGGCTATAATTAGCGCAGGAATAATGAGGGATGAAATGTTTGAAAAATCTGCCCAAACTATTTTTGGCAGTTCGGAAGTAACTCCGCTTACCGTTGCTACATCAAGTTTATAAGCCCAGCTGCACAGTGTTGCCACAATAATTGCAAGCACTTGAGAGGGAATTATTTTACTTATTGCTCTTGGTGTTGCAAAAATTATCACTAAGCTTAAAAGACCTATGAAAAATGCATCCTGATTGACGCTTAATATTGAATTAGGAAGGTCTTTTAGGGCTAAAATCGGCTTTGCAAGGGACTTATTCCCCAAAAACGGGTTAATCTGAAGAATTATAAGTATAATTCCGACTGCGTTCATAAAGCCCGATATAACAGGATATGGGACGTATTTTACAAAGTCCGTGAGTTTTGTTCTTGAAATGATTATTTGAAATATCCCGCTTAAAAACATCACTGCAAAAAGTGCTTCAATATTCCCGTTCAGTGTGATTAAGGCGCTTGCAACCACAATTGCGCTAGGACCTGTCGGGCCTGATAAAAGAGGTTGATTAAAACCAAAAATGCCGACCATAAAACATAAAATTACCGCACCCCAAAGTCCTGAAAGTGCACCCACACCAATAGCTACACCAAATGCTAATGCTTGAGGCAGTGCAATTATAGCACCTAAAATTCCTCCGTATAAATCTCCTGTTACATTTAATTTTTTCATAGTATAATGCAATTATATCAGAAACTGTTGGAGAGAAAATAATGGCTAAAGAATTGTTTACAGGTGCCGAGATTTTCCTAAAATCGCTAGAAGCCGAAGGAGTAGATGAAATTTTTGGATATCCCGGTGGGGTTATTTTGACAATTTATGAAGCTTTATATAACCAAAAAGCTATTAAACACTATCTTGTAAGACACGAGCAAGCCGCAGTGCATGCTGCCGAAGGTTATGCAAGAGTTTCGGGTCGTCCGGGTGTTGCCCTTGTTACATCCGGCCCAGGTGCTTGTAACACTATAACAGGTATTGCAAATGCGTACTATGACGGCTATCCGCTTGTTGTTTTCACAGGTCAGGTAGGTACAAACCAAATCGGAAATGATGCTTTCCAAGAGGCTGATATTGTCGGTATTACTCGTTCTTGCTGCAAACATAACTATTTGGTTAAAGATGTTAAAGATTTAGCAAGAATAATAAAAGAAGCATTTTATATTGCTACAACAGGCAAACCCGGCCCCGTTGTTGTTGATATGCCAAAAGATATTTTAACTGCTAAGACAACTTTTAATTACCCTTCTGAGGTAAAATTAGTTGGCTACAACCCGACTTATAAGGGGCACCCGCTTCAGATTTCAAAAGCGCTTAAGATGTTAAAAGAAGCTCAAAGACCCGTAATTATCTCGGGTGGCGGTGTATTGCAGGCAGGAGCTCATCATGAGTTAACTAAGTTAGCTGAAATGCTTGAGATACCAGTTGCTCATACTTTAATGGGCAAGGGAACTTTCCCTGAAAGCTCTCCTTTAAGCCTTGGTATGCTTGGTATGCACGGAAATTATTGGGCAAATTACGCAGTAGTTCATGCTGATGTAATTTTTGCTGTCGGCACTCGCTTTAACGATAGAATTACAGGTTGCTTAAAGCGCTTTGCAAGAGATTCGCAAGTAATCCATATTGATATTGACCCTTGTTCTATCTCGAAAAACGTAAAAGTAGATATTCCGATAGTCGGCGATGCTAAAAATGTTTTAAGCTCAATGATTGATGAGCTTTGTACAAAGGCTTTATTGGTTGATCATAAGGCTAAAGACAAGTGGTTAAATCAAATTGAAGAATGGCGTAAAAAACGTGCAATTCCCGAGTGCCCTTCGGATAAATTGAGTGCACTAAAGGTTATTGAAACGCTATATGAATACACTAAACCCTTTAAACCTATTGTATGTACCGAAGTAGGTCAGCACCAAATGTGGTGTGCGCAAATGTTTAAAATGGACGAGCCGAGACATTTTATAACATCGGGCGGCTTAGGTACTATGGGCTTTGGTTTCCCCGCTGCAATGGGAGCGGCTGTTGCTGATAAAAACGCGTTAGTACTTAATATCGCGGGCGACGGTTCAATTCAAATGAACATCCAAGAGCTTGCAACTTGTATGGATTATGGTTTTAAAGTAATTAACTGTGTTATAAATAACGGATATTTAGGCATGGTTCGTCAATGGCAGGAAAAGCTATATCATAAGCATTACAGTGAAACAAAAATCTCTTCGCCTGATTTTGTTAAATTAGCTGAAGCATATGGCGCTAAAGGAATCAGGGTTGAAAAAGAAGAAGATATTATCCCTGCTATTAAAGAAGCAATGGAAGCAAATTGTTCCGTTTTCATTGACTTTGTTGTTGAAAACTTTGAAATGGTTTATCCTTGGGTGCTTGCGGGTCAACCGTTAAATAAAGTTCTGTTGTCAAACAGTCAGGAAATATAATTGGAGTAAATATGAGTACTATACATACATTATCTATTTTGGTTACAAACGAAGCAGGAGTTTTATCCCGCGTAGTGGACTTGTTTTCAGGCAGAGGCTACAACATTGAAACACTGACTGTTGCGCCCACAATAGATAGAAATTATTCAAGAATAACAATTACAACTTTTGCAAATAATGAAGCTATTGAGCAGGTTTGCAAGCAATTACACAGGCTAATCCCCGTGCTAAAAGTTTCCGACCTTTCGGTTAATGAAGCACTTGAAAGGGAAGTTGTTTTAATTAAGCTGCAAGTTAAAGATGAAGATGTTGATAAAGTCTTAAGAATTGCAGAAGTTACCGGTGCAAAAGTTATAGATATTACAGATAAAATTTATACAATACAGATTGTATCCGATGAAAAGCAAATTCAGGCTTTAATTGAATTAATTAAGCCTTACGGTTACAAGGAATTTGCAAGAAGCGGAAAAGTTGCTATATCTAAAAATTAGACTATCTTGTTATTTTCATCAACATGGACAATTTTGGGGGAGAACGTTTTTTGTTCTTCCTCGTTTAATAATGCGTATGCCACAATAATTACTTTGTCGTCCTTTTGAACTTTTCTTGCGGCAGCACCGTTAAGGCAAATTGTACCGGAGTTTTCTTCGCCCTCTATGACATAAGTTGAGAATCTTTCGCCGTTATTTATGTCTAATATTTCTACTTTTTGTCCGACTTTAATATTTGATGCCTTAAGCAGAGCTTTATCTATCGTAATTGAGCCGACGTAGTTAAGATTTGCGTCTGTTACGGTTGCTCTGTGTATTTTTGCGTATAAAAATTCCATTAACATACTCTTATTGTAGCAAAAAAATAAAATTCAACATAAAAAAAACTGACCCAAAGAGCCAGTAAATTTACCACATATTAGAGAGAGGAATTAGAGAGAAAACTTTATGAAACTTAATTAGTTTTTTTCTTTACAATATTACTATTCCTCTAACTAAAAAATTCATAACATATTTTTTAAAAGTATTTACAAAACTTAATAAAAGCTTATTTGCCGATACAGAAATTTTCAAATATATTCGTTAAAATATCATCCGTTATGACCTCACCTGATATTTCGCCAAGGCTCAAAAGAGCGTCCTTTAGGTCTATGCTTATTAAATCTTGCAATTCTTCTTCTCTTGCGGCTTTATTTGCTCGCTTAAGTGCCAAAAGTGCCTTATTTAAACATTCTTGATGTCTTTGATTTGTTAAAAATTCGCCATCGCAAGGGTTTATACTGATAATTTCTTCATAAATTCTTTTTTTAAGCTCTTCTATACCAAATAATGTCTTTGAGCTTATTGAAATTTCGCCTTCTTTTTGAACTTTATCTTCGCAAATATCTTCTTTTGTCTTTATTATCAAGTGTTTTTTATCTTTTGCGAGTTTAAATATTTCCTTATCTTCATCTGTTATGCCTGCTTTGCCGTCATATAGGCAAAGTACCATATCAGCGTCATTTATGGCAAGCTTAGACTGCTCTATTCCAATGTCTTCAACCTTATCGCACCCCTTATCTCTTATGCCCGCCGTATCTATAAGAGTTGCGCAAATCCCTTCTATTTCAAGGGTTTCTGATATAGTATCCCTTGTTGTACCTTCAATTTCAGTAACTATTGCTCTGTTGTAGCTTAAAAGTGCATTAAAAAGCGAAGATTTGCCCGCATTGGGCTTTCCTATAACCGCAATTTTTATACCTTGTCTTAGGATATTATGCCCTTTTGCGTTTTTTAAAATATTTTCAATTTCTTGGATAATATCGCTTGTTTTGTCTTTTATTTCGCTATATTCAACCTCTTTGACATCGTCAGGAAAATCTAAAGATGCGATAATTTTACCTAAAATTTCACTTATATCGTCTTTAATTTTTGTTATTTTCTCCCTAAGGCTTCCTGAAAGGTTATTTGCTGCTCCGTGGGCAGATTTAGAAGTTTTAGCGTTAATTAAATCCAAGACCGCCTCTGCTTGAGAGAGGTCAATTTTGTGGTTTAAAAAAGCTCTTTTGGTAAACTCGCCTCTTTGTGCCAGTCTTGCACCATTTTTTAAAACGAGATTTAAAATTTCATTCATAACAACAGGCGAGCCGTGCGTTTGAATTTCTGCAACATTTTCCCCCGTATAGCTATGGGGCGCAACAAAAGGAAGTACTATGACTTCATCAATTTTTTTGCCTTCATCTACAATCCAGCCGTGATTTATCATTTTAGGGGTGATTTTTTTACTGAATATTTTCTCAACTATCCTAAAGGCATACTCTCCGCTAATTCTTATAACGCCTATACTTCCAAGACTAAGCGGAGTTGCTGTTGCACAAATTGTATCAAAACTGTAATCCATATGTGAATAATATCATATTTATTGTAAAATTGAAATTGATAAAGCCAAAGAGGCATGACACAAAGAGGAGAAAATATGGATTTTGTATCATTTACTATTTCAATATTAAAAATGCTGGCTGACTTTGCAGGAAACTGGGGTTTAGCAATAATTCTACTTACAGTAATAGTTAGAGCTTGCATGTGGCCTTCAAGTGTTTCTCAACAACGCTCTATGCGCTCTATGCAAATGCTTCAACCTAAAATGAAAGCAATTCAGGAAAGGTATAAAAGTAATCCGCAGTTAATGCAGCAAAAAATGATGGAGTTCTACAAAGAACATAAATTTAATCCCATGGCTGGCTGCTTGCCGCTTTTATTACAGTTGCCGATTTTCATACTTTTGTACACAGCTCTTATGAGCCCTCAGTTTATTCAACAAGCGGGTAATGCTAACTTTTTATTTATAAACAGGCTGGATGCAACAATTAAAAGTACCGCAGGTCAATCTTTTGACGGTAAATTTGTTGCAGGTCCATATGATTCTTTTTCATCAGGCAAAACAGCTGTTGTTTACCTAAATAACGGAAAAGTTTTAAACGATGTTAAAATTGACCGTCCTACAAAGGCTATTACTGTTCAGGGCGACATTAAACCAAATCAAAATTTTGATTTAAAAATGTATCCGGATAGTTTAAATTTAAGCTTTGCAGAGCTTAAGGAAATTAAAAAAGCCGAAATTAATGTTATAGATAACCAGACAAAAGAAACTGAAAAGATTACTTTTGCACCTATGGGAAATATCTTAGTTGCAAGTGTCCCTACTGCAAATGTTCAAAGCTCGGTTCACTATGATGTAATATTCTTAGTCTTGTTGTTTGCTCTTACTATGTGGATTTCACAGAAAGTTATGATGGCGGGGCAAAAAAATATGCAACAAGACCCGACACAGCAAGCAATTCAAAAATCAATGGGTACTGTTATGCCGCTTATGATTGGTTTAACCTTTGTATTTATTCCAATCCCGGCAGGCGTTCTTTTGTACCTTGTTACAAGTAATATTTTCCAAATTGTCCAAACCGTTGTTGTTAATAAGCAGCTGGATAGAGAAGACGAAGCCAAAAAATCAACGGCTGATGTTGACTTGGATAATGCAAAGAAAATTGATGCAAAAGAAGTAAAATAAATTGCATAAAAGAAAAAATAAGTTACAGGGGTCATTTTGGCCCCTGTTTTACATTTCTTAATATTTTAATTCTAAAATGGCAATTTAGAAATTGAAAAATACTTTATTAAGGAGTAAGGGAATTAAACTTAAAAGGAAGAAAATCAAGACTAAAGCGACTTTGCAAATACGTCTTAAAGAAAAAAATTACTCTCTCTTAATATCCTCGTGTTTTAAATGTTTGTCATTCGGCAAACATTTTTTTTATGCGAACGAAGCTCGAAAGCTAGTGCGACTGCACAGCTTGAGAGCGAGTGAGCCTTTGGTGTGTGAAGTGCGAATGTGGCAAGCGAGGAGCTTGGCACAGAGCACAAACCGTACCTGAGAGAAGCTCGAATTGCGACGCGATGCGTCCAATGAGAGCGAGTGAGCCTTAAGGATGTGAGCATATGCACAGCACCGATGAGGTGGTGGGCTTATGCGACACTGGACTAAGTGAAGCTCG
>CALVAY010000005.1 GCA_944325665.1 Candidatus Gastranaerophilales bacterium | reverse complement strand
ATTAGCGGAAGACGAGGCTCGAACTCGCAACAACCTGCTTGGAAGGCAGGGACTCTACCAATTGAGTTACTTCCGCACCCAAGAAGAAAATTTTTAATTGTCAATCTGTCGGCGTAACTCAGAAAACTCTGAATTAGCAAACTTTCTTAAGTTATTCTACCCTCATCAAAAAAAATTTTCAAGCCCTCAACCAAACGTATGAAAAAAAATGTGAAATCTGGTCTATAATAGAAACTATGTTAGATAAAGCTCAAAAAGCAATTGCTAGTGCATTTAATACAAGTTTCATAAAAAAATTGGCCCAATATCTTCACGACTGCGTAAGAGAAGAGGTAAAAAGCTCTACTTTTCGCAACTTAAAAGAAGACAGAGAAAACAAATGGGTATTTTTAGATGATGAAGAAAAACTCTTCACAAATTTTGACGAAGAACTGCTTCTGGATGGCTCTGACAGCTACTTAACCGAGCTTATGATTCAGTCGGATATGAGCCAAAAGGAAAAATATTTAATATACGGCTACCTGTTTTTAGTCGGAAAAAACGGCAAGGCAAGGAAAAACAACCAATTTTTAACTCCGCTTTTATACGTCCCCTGTAAGCTTGAAAGAAAAGGCGTGAACATTGTCCTTACTGCGCAAGAGGATATTTTATCTCTTAACACGGGGGCTTTGGCTCAACTTATGAAAAAGGATGATGAGCAAGAGGCGGATGCAATGTTGTCAGGCCTTTTGGACGTTGTACCCGAGCTGCCTTTGACAAAAGAAAGTGTTGATATATTCCTAACAACACTAAAATCGCTTGTTCCTGAGCTTGAAATTGAAGATATTGTTCAAGACAGTACAGAAATCAAACAAGATTTTGAAGAATTTTATTCAAGAGAAAAACTTGAAAAAAGCCTATCTGAAGGCGATTTTGATTTTGATGCGATTGATGAAATTGCAAAAACGCCCAAGGTTAAGGTGGATAAACTTACCTTGCAAAGAAAATGTGCGGTAATTTTAACAAAACGCCCTTCAATTACGGCAGGGGTACTGCATGAGCTTACTCAAATTGCCGAAAAACCGCAGGGAACATACAGAGAAACTGTTTTAAACGTCATAACGCACGAATATCTTATGCAGAAGGGCAAAATTCCAAATGAAAAAATTGAAGAAAAAGAAATAAAAGACTTTTTCCCGATAACCCCTCTGCCTTTGAGCGATTCGCAAGAGGACGTTATTAAAAAAATAGAAGAGAATGACTTTCTTGCAGTTTACGGCCCACCGGGGACAGGTAAGTCGCAAACTATTGTCAATCTTGTTTCTCACTTAATCGCAAACGGGAAAAGCGTTCTTGTAGCTTCAAGAATGGATAAAGCAGTCGATGTCGTAGCTCAAAGGCTAAATGAGCTAAAAGCGCCTTATATTGCACTTAGAGCGGGACGAGCAAATTATCAGAAACAACTAAACTTTCAACTTGAAGATTTGCTTTCAAACAAAGTTGACCTAGACACAGGCTACTCTGATGCGGTTTTATGCGACAGAGAAGATATGAAAACCTTATTGGACGAGATTTCAAGGCTTGAAGGCGGGGCGCAAAAGATTTTAAATCTTGAAAAAAATTACAGCCAAATTGAAGAAGAAAGAAACGAAACAAAAGAAGCAATAGGCGAGTGCGAAATAGTCAAAAATGCCCTTTCAGTCGAGGAAATAGCACAGACAAGAAAGCTTTTAAATTCTCTTGAAAAATATGAGGCAAAATTCAAAAAAAATATTTTTGATAAGATTTTTGAAAACGTAAAACTTAAAAAAATCAAAAAAATTCTCAACCTAAAAGGTAAAATTAAAGCCTCCGAGCTATCTCAAAGACTGGCTCTTGAGCTTGATTTAGAGCTTCTTGAGGCAAGATTGAGAGAAATTGAAAATAAAATCTATAAAATCGGAAATTTGCATCAGATTTTAAAGAAAATCAAAAGCCTTAGAAAAAAACAGAAAAAATTAGCGGTCGATATTTTAAGAAACAAACGTCGAACAGCGCTAAAGAACATACTTTGCGACCAACAAAAACGCCAAAGGCTAATGATACACTCAAAATCTCTTGTTTCAAGAAAAGTTAACCAACAAAACAGACTTCTTGAAAAAGAGGACTTCAAGCCGCTTTTGGCAGCATTTCCCTGCTGGTGCGTAACTACTTATGCAATTTCAAATTCACTGCCCTTAAAACCGGCTTTATTTGACGTTGTAATTATTGACGAGGCATCTCAATGCGACATTGCAAGCTGTATGCCAATATTATTCAGAGCGAAAAAAGCCGTAATTGTGGGCGATGACAAACAATTACCTCACTTATCATTCTTAGAAAAAGCAAAAGAGCAGTCCTTCTTAAACCAGTACAATATTGAGGACAGATACCAGCTTCTCTGGCGTTTCAGAACAAACTCCATGTTTGATGTTGCAAACTATTATTCAACAACGCCAACGCTCTTAGACGAGCATTTCCGCTCTCCAAAGCCCATAATCGAATTTTCTAACTCCGAATTTTACGGCGGCAGAATAAAAGTTATGAAACCTTACTTTGAAACAATTTCGCCTGTCGAATTAATCGAAGTCAAAGAGGCAAAGGTGGATATGGACATTACAAGAAACCAAGCCGAATGCGAAAGTGTTGTCAAAAAAATTCAAGATATAATTTACGAAAATGAAAAAGATGAAACTCAAGAAGTCGTTTCAATAGGCGTTTTATCGCCATTTAGAGGACAGGTCGAGCTGATTAAAAAAGCAATTATGAGAGTATTTTCTCAGGAAACCATACAAAAACATCAAATTGAAGTCGGCACGGCTCATACTTTCCAAGGTGATGAGAGAGATGTAATGCTTATGTCTTGGGCTATTGCACAAAATTCACACTCTCAAAGCCTTATGTTCCTTCAAAAACCTAATTTGTTTAATGTTGCCATTACAAGGGCAAGAAAAAAAGTTATAAACTTCATTTCAAAACCTGTAAACGAACTCCCCGAAGGGCTTTTAAGAGATTATTTGGAATTTGTTCAAGCACAGGATAAAGTAATTGCGCTTAGAAAAAATACTTTTAAAAACAATTTTGAAAAAGAAGTATTTGAAGCAATGAAAGAAGAATTTGCAAGCCACAAAGTCCGCTCGGGAGTTGAATTTGCAGGAATTAACGCAGATATTATGCTTGATGATAATTTAATTGTCGAAATTGACGGCGTAGAGGATGAAGGTCAAAACTACGTTAGCGAAATGAAAAAACAGGCTCTAATGGAGCGTTTAGGATATGAAGTTGTAAGAATTACAAAGCGTGAGTGGGGCTTGAGTAAAGAAGCTGCTCTTGATAGAATAAGAGCACAGTTAGTTCAAGATTAAAAATGCCTCACGAAATTTTAAAAAAACACGCAAATTCATTAGAGTTAGACAAGGTTTTAGAAAAACTTGCCAATTTTGCGGTGTCGGAATTGGGCCGCAAAAAGTGCCTTGAGGCAAAGATTCACGAAAAAAAAGCACAGATTGAATACCATCTTAATTTAACAAGTGAAGCAAGAAGGATATTAGATAAAAACGGTAATTTTTCGTGCTTTCCGCTTGATTTTTTATGTGAAAGTTCAAAAATCTTAAACGAGCAAATGCTTGGGCCACAAGACATTATAGACCTTGCAAAAAATTTAAGAACATCAAGGTTAACAAAAAATTTCCTCTCAAAAGAAGAAGGCATCCCAAACTTAAAAGGTTACTGCGACAACCTATACACCGATAAAGAGTTTGAGGACAGGGTTTTTGACACATTTGATTCCGAATTAAACGTGAAAGACTCGGCATCAGCCGAATTAAAGCGATTAAGAAATTCTTATAAAAGCACAAAAGACAACCTAAAAACAGCAATAGGCGGGCTTTTAAGCAACGCAGACTTTGTATCTCACCTTCAAGACATAGTTTGGACAACAAGAGAAGGCAGAACGGTTTTTCAGGTCAAAAACACAGACAAAAACAAGGTTTCAGGCATAGTTCACGACATAAGTGCAAGCAGTCAAACTTACTTTATTGAGCCTGTGGCACTTGTCCCTATTCACAACAAAATAAGACAAATCGAAATTGAGATAAACGCAGAAATAGAGCGGATTTTATGGGAATTTACAAAGGATTATCTGAAAATCAAAAGCGAGCTTTTGTTAATTGAAAACACGCTAAGCGAACTTGATTTCATTTTTGCAAAAGCAAAATATTCAATTCGTACAAAGTCTTGTGCAGCAGATATTTGCGATGAAAAAATCATAGATATTCAAGCTATGAGGCATCCTTTGCTTATTGATAACGTTGAAAAAATTGTAGAAAACGATTTTACAATCGGCAAAAGCTACACCAGCCTTTTAATTACAGGTTCAAATACGGGCGGAAAGACTGTCGCACTAAAAACAGCGGGTCTTTTAACCCTTATGACCAAAGCAGGACTGCATATACCCTGTCTTGGTGCAAAAATTTTCCCGTTCACAAAGGTTTTAGCGGACATAAGCGAGGAGCAAAACATTATCCAGAGCCTGTCAACCTTTAGTGCACACATTAAAAACATAAGCACGATAATAGATTTGGCGGATGAAAATTCTCTTGTTCTTTTTGATGAATTGGGAGCGGGAACAGACCCCGAAGAAGGTGCGGCACTTGCAAGAGCAATTTTAGAGTATCTTTGCAAAAACAAGGTAATCACAATTACTACAACGCATTTGGGCGAATTAAAAATATTAAAATACGAAAATGAAAACTTTGAAAACGCAAGTGTTGAATTTGACGCAACTACCCTAAGACCCACATACAGGCTTATTTTAGGACTTGCAGGAAGCTCAAATGCCCTTTGTATAGCCCAAAACCTAAATTTAAACAGTGAAATTGTGGATAACGCAAGGAACATTTTAAAAGGCTCAAAGGACACAAACTCAGAGATTTTCACAAAAATTCAAAAAACTTACAGCGACTTAGTACAAAAAGAGCAAGAAGCGCAAAGTATAAAGGAAAAAACCTCTGAAATCGAGGCGCAGTACCAAGAAAAACTAAAAGAGCTAAAAGCTCAAAAGAAAAAATCATTAGAAAACTTTAAGAAAAAGTATCAGACTCAAATTGAAAACGCAAGGGCTGAAATTAAAGAAACGCTTGATTTAATGAGAAAAGAAAAGTCTGAAAAGATTGCCGCACGCTCATACTCAAGACTTGCTAAACTTGAAGCACAGGCAAGAGAAGAATTTAGCAGCGATGAAGAAAAATTACAGGAAAAATATAAAGAAATTAACTGGCAAGAGGCAAAAATTTCCCAACACGTTCTTATTAAAGGCATAGAGCAGGTTGCAACACTTGAGAGCTTGCCTGATAAAAAGGGTAAGGTTCTTGTTTCAATCGGGCTGATAAAAACAAAAGTTGACGCCAAAAAGCTTGCACAGACAGACAAAAAACCAAATAAAGCACTCAAAAAAGTATCCGTTAGCTTTGATCACCTCACGGAAAGCCTCTCAAACAGGCTTGACATCAGGGGTATGAGGGTAGAAGATGCTATCGACTTTGTGGACAAACAACTGGACAGTGCTTCTTGCAAAAACTTAGGCGAAATAGTGATAATCCACGGTCATGGCATGGGGGCTTTAAAAAATGCCATTCGAAACTATCTTAAAACCTCGCCTTACGTTGCAAAGTTTCGCCCCGGTGAAGACTCTGAGGGCGGCGACGGAGTAAGTATTGTAGATATTAACTAAAGCCCAAGCTGCATTGATTGGATTTTTTGAATTGACCTTTGCCTGTCAATTCGCTCTTTATAAAGCTTTTCAAAGTTTTTCTGAACGTAGCCGTAGTTTTGAACGGTTGCAACAATTGACTTATCAATGAACCAAAACAAAAACGGTATAGAAATTGCAAGAGTTAAAATTGCAATAATGAAGTGCCTTAAAAGCCTCTGAACATAGAACATTTTAGCATCTTTTGCCTCTAAAGACGCCTTTAGCTTGAGTGCATCATTTACAATTTCATTTCTTTCGTCAACATCAAGCTCGTCAAATTTATCAACAAATTCTTTTGAAATATGTATAACATATTTTTTAAAATCCGATAATTCACCCTGTTTAAAAGGGTCTTCCCAATTTTCTTCAGTGCTTTCACCTAAATATTGTTCATCAGCCTCGCTCTCTTGAGCGTCTTTTTCGCTCAATTCCTGCTCAGGAGCTAATTCCTCTTTGTTTTGTTCTTCAAAATTGTTTTCTTCCACGTTTAAACCCCAAATTATTTATTTACCATTTTAGCATAAATTTTACATTTGGGTTGAAATTGATTTTTATGATAAAATTTATTGGTAATATATGGACAAAGAAGAGTTATTAAAAAAACTGGACAGGCTTAAAGACCCGAAAATACTTATTGTCGGGGATTTTGGTATAGATGAGATGATATTCGGAAACACGCAGAGAATCTCAAGAGAAGCTCCGGTATTAATTTTGGAACACTCTAAAACAAAAATTATTCTTGGTACGGCTTCAAACGCTGCAAACAATATTGCCTCATTAAATCTTGGAAAAGCAGCAGCGCTGGGTGTTTACGGTGATGACTACCACGGAAAAATACTTCTTGAAACCCTTAAGGAGCATAAAATTTCAACTCAATACATGGTTCAAGACAAAAAAAGAAAAACCACCACAAAAACACGTATTTCAGGCTCTTGCTCACAAAGCATAACTCAGCAAATTGTAAGAATTGACAGGCAAACAACTGAAGATTTAAGCCAAGAAACAGAAAAAAAAGTTATTAAAAACCTTGAAAAAGCTATCCCGCAGTTTGACGGAATTATACTCTCCGATTATCATTTGGGCTTTTTAACTCCCAAAGTTGTTTCCTTTGCGATTGAAACAGCAAAAAAACACAATAAAATCATCGTTGCCGACGTTCAAAAAAATATGGACAAATACAAAGGTGCAACGGCAATTACGCCTAATCAGCCCGACAGCGAAAAATTTGTAGGCTATTTCTTAAATAACGAAGAAAACCTTAAAAAAGCTGGAGAGAGCTTAATTGATGAACTTGAACTGGATAAAGTCCTCATTACAAGGGGTGAAAACGGTATGGCTCTTTTTGAAAAAGAAGGCAGCAAAACAAAAGAAAGCTTTGTAAGCGCCTTTAACAAAAAAGAGGTTTTTGACGTAACAGGCGCGGGCGATACTGTTGTAGCAGCCTTTACTTTGGCACTTTGTGCGGGCTTTAGCGGTTATGAGGCAATGTATATCGGCAATTTAGCCGCAAGCATTGTCATAAGATATTTTGGATGTCATAGTGTTAGTGTGGAAGATTTAAAATCCGAACTTGAAAAATTATAAGGAGAAAAATATGAATTTGCTCAAAAGGCTAAGAACATTTGATTTAATAATAATTTTATTACTTGTTATTACAATTTTTGTAGGTATGATAACCTTTTTAGGCAAAAGAGCAACTTCTTCAAATCAGATTGAAACAACTGCAAATGTTGAAATAGAAGTCTTTTTAAGAAGCGTTACCATAAGCTCGTCAAATAATATTTTTGAAGAAGGCGATGAAACTTTCATCACAATTAGAAACGTACCTTACACAAAATTAAAAATTAAAGATGTAAAATATGACAGAAAAAAAGCGATAGTGCCTACTTTCAATGTTAAACAACCCTTTAGCGTTGTGGATGACGTAACTTCGCCTTATCAATATGACTTTTTAATTACCGTTGTTGATAAAGCAAAAATTACAAAGGACAAAGACGGTGCAGTTGTCGGCGGAAATAAAATTAAAATCGGTCTGCCAATAACACTTGAAGGAGCTGACTACAAGCTTAACGGTATCGTTTCAAACATAACGGTAGTGGCACAAAGCGACGAAACAAACAGTGAAGAAATAGACAAACAGGTAAACCAAAACCAAGATGTTCAATAGAAAAGTGGGGACAAAAAAAAGTATTCTTGTCGGTCTTAAAAACGGAATTTTAAGACAAACCCAAAATAGTGCCTTAGCGGCAGAAATCCGTGAAAGCCTGTTTTTCAGGAATATAGACAACCTTTTGTTCACCTTTTTAATCTTTACACTTATTTCAACAGCCTTTTTAGAATCCAACTACATAGGCGTTTTTGCGGGCTGCTTTAGTATTTTGCAAAGCTTTAAACTTTTCATAAAAAAGGGCGCAAGAACAAGAATTTCCTTCTACGACAAAGCGATAATGGTTTATTTTGCTTTTGTTGTGTTAAGCTTGTTCGGCTCAACCCTTTTTCTGCTAAGCTTAAAGGGCTTTTTAAAAACCGCTCTTTATATGTATTTTTACTTTAGCGCCTTATCATATTTTCACGACAACAGAGATAAAATTATACCTACATTTATTATAACCGCAGCAATTGTAGGCTTTGAAAGCGTTGTTGCCATAATTCAAAACAACTCGGGAATTTTGGCAATTTCAGGCTGGCAAGATACCACCAACTTAAATGCCGAAGAGATTATCTCTCGTGCTTATGGGACATTAAAACCATACAACCCCAACCTTTTGGCGGGCTTTTTGGTAACGGGCATATCGTCAATTTGGTGTCTTTGCGCAACAAGTCTTTTAAACAAAAACTACAAAAGATTTTTATTCTTGCTGATTTTAATGCTTTTATGCTCGGTTGCAATAATTTATACAGGCTCAAGGGGCGGATACTTAGGGATTTTAGCCTTTTGGGGAGTTTTTGCACTTGGGATTATCTACTATATTAAAAATTTCGTTAAAGGCGGTTTCAGCTCAATTAAAAAAAGGTATAAAAACCTTGCCCTTACAATCATTTGTGCTGCACTCGTTTTCATCATGTCTAATCCTGCAATTACAAAAAGAATAATTTCAATATTTGAATTCAGGCAAGACTCCTCAATCGCCTTTAGAATGAACGTTTACGCGTCATCCTTCAGAATGTTTCTGGATAATCCTTTCTTAGGCATCGGAGTGGGTAACAAAAATTTCAGAGAAATTTACGGGCTGTATATGAAAACAGGGTTTGACGCCTTAGGCTCTTACTGTGTTCCCCTTGAAATTGCCGTTGAAAGCGGAATTTTTGCCCTAATATCTTTTGTTGTTTTCATAATATTTTGGTTCAAAGACTGTTTTAAAACAATAAAATTTGCCCCAATAAGAACGAAAATCACTGTATTTTCTCTTGTTTTATGCATTGTTGCAACAATGGTTCACGGTCTTTTTGATACTGTTTGGTTCAGACCGCAGCTGCAAATAATTTTCTGGCTCAACATAGCGTTTTTGGGAACTTTAAAAGACTATTAAATATCTTAAATAGTTTTCAACCCCTTTTGTCAATGCATTTGCAAATTTCTTTTGGAATTTTTTATTTGTAAGCATTTCTTTTTCGTGCTTATCGATTAAATAGCCGCACTCAACAAGCACGCTTACAGGGTTTGTGGGTCTTGTAAGTGCAAAAGAAGCAAAATTAACCCCGTCATCTCTAAAGCCTGTTTCTCTAACAAGCTCATCTTGCAGTTTTTGAGCCAATTCTTTTGCTTGAGGATTGTAATAATAAACCCCGACGCCGTGTTTTTTTACAACATCCTGAGGGTTTAAAAGAGAATTTTGGTGAATGCTCAACAAAATATCCCCTTCTTTTTTATCCGCAAAAGCAACTCTTTGGTACAAAGGAGTGTATTTATCCCTTTTTCTTGTCATATAAACATCTGCACCACGCTTTTTAAGCGCTTTTCTAATCTGTTTTGAAATTTTTAAATTTACATCCTTTTCTTCAACGCCAAAAGCGCAAACGCCTGTTTCCTCGCCGCCATGACCTGGGTCAAGAACAATTTTTATGTTATTTAAAGGCTTTTTGGGCTTAATCTTGGGTGCTTTTCTTAAATAAACATATAAGCCTTTTTTGTCTATTTTCGCATCGTATCCAAACAAAGCAGGAGTAGTGTATCGAAGAGTTAAGGTATAATCCTTAAACTCATAGTTCACACATCCGGGCTTATTTTTTATCTCTAAATTTTTAGCATCAACATCGTATAATTTAAACTCAAGCCCCCAAGGCTCTTCTTTAAAGGAATAAGCGTTATAAATATCAAGCGGGATAAATATTTCATAACCTTTTTTGTCTTGATTAAAAGAAATTTTATCAACCTTTTGAATACGCTTTTCGGGGATTATTCCCTGAACTTCAAAATATTTTTTCTCTGCCCAGTAATAATTTCCATCGCCTAAATCAATTCTAAAGAAATCTTTTGTTTGCTTGTCTGCGTATATTGCAACATTTTGCCTTAAGTGCGTAAACCTTTGAGCATTTTCATCAGGCAGTATTCTAACCGGCGAAAAATCATATTTTGCCTCTAGTACCGCGTACTTTGCAATGCCCACATCCTCTAAATCGAGCTCATTTATTGCTTTTGCAGGCAGTATAAAACAAATTAAAAATAATAATGTTAAAATTCTTTTCATCAAAAAAATTTTATCATATTATTTAATATAAACAAATTTTATTTTCAGGTTTTATAAAAACATAATGAAGCTTAACAATGTACAATTTTTTAATACCAACTTTAAAGGGGCAACGCTTAATATAAATGCCATCTCGGACACTCACGGTCAATTAAGCGAAATGGGCAGCTTTTGGGGAGAAGTTGAAAAACATAAGGAAGATTTATTTTTAAAGGAAGAAAAAGGTAAGAAAAACGTACTTGCAGTATCGGGCGACTGGTTTATGGCAGGCTCGGTAAGAGGATACCAAAGCCGTCCGGATTTTAATTCGCAAAATTATCAAACAATTTTCTTTAACAGATTAATTCAGCAATTAAAAAAATATTCAAAATCGATGATAACAATTTTCACTCCCGGAAACCATGACTTTGACGCAGGTGTTGAAGAGTTTGCAAAAAGTGCGAAAAAAATGCCCGCAAGCTTTGTTGCAACTAATATAAATTATGATAATTCCCCTCTTTTAAGTCCCTTTATGACAAAGTCTAAAGTTGTTGAAATTGAGGATGATAAAGACCCGAACCTTGTCCACAAGGCACTTTTCTTAGGTATTGTTCCCACAAACATGAGTTATTACAACAAAAAACTTCAAGGTGTAGAATTTAGCGATAACGTTTTTAAACCACAGCTTCAACTAACGGATGATGATGCGGAAAGAACATTTTCGGAAATTCAATCTCAAATCGAACAATTTAAAAAACAAAATCCAAACGGTGCTGTCATTATACTCGACCACTTAGGCGGAGTTCTTCAGGAAAGACTTTTGAGAGAAAAATTAGACATAAACGTTATTTTAAGCGGACATGAGCATTTAGATTTTGAAAAATACCAAGGTTCAACCCTTATAACAAAACTTTTCCAGAATTTTAGAAAATTCCAAAACATCAAAATAAACTTCGATGACAACGGAAAAATTGAAAACATCAAATCCAGAGCTTATTATCCTCAAACAAATCACATGCCAAATGAAATGGACGAATTTTACAAAAGAATTTTCAGAAAAGATTTACAAACAACATTTAAAATCCCCGCCCAAGAAGGTCTTGAAGAATTAAGTTTAAAGGGTGTAAGGTATCAAAACAGCCCTCTTGCAAACTATATAGTAGATATTCTTCTTCTAAGAACAAAAAAACAAATGCCTGACACGGACTTTTTTGCACTTAATGCAAGTGCAATAAGAGGGCCTCTTATAACAGAAAATATCGGAGTGATTAATAATACGAATTTACTTTTAACATTAAACGGCATTAAAGAAGATGATGCGGAAATAGTTATCAGCGAAATTACAGGTGAAGAACTTTTAGAGGTAATCCTTGAAAATCTGCTTGCAAACAAACAAAATCCTGACAGAAATCCTCTTACTCATTACGGAAATTTAAAAATAAACAAAACTTTGCTTTTATATTCTTATGAACATGGAATTGACAAAAAATATCTTACAAGTTTTTTGGAAAGAATTGACACCGGTGAAAAAATAGAACCTGAAAAAAAATATAAAGTTGCCAATGTGGAAAAATTTTTCAAAAAGTGTAAAAATCAGGCAATCTTATCAATTTTTAGCCCTGAGAAAAACTTTTACACAGGATTAAACGCGAAAGAAGAGTTCAAAAATTATTTTCAAGAAGGCGGCAAAAGTGTAGTTGCCACAAATAAGGCAAGAATATTTTAGCCTTGAGCTTTTTTCTCATCTTGAGCTTTTGTTGCACCAGCTTCATATCCGCTCCAAGCGTATATTAAAGGCAAAATCTTATCCGCGTGGATTTTATTTGCCAAAGGCACTTTCGATAAAATCATAAGCGCAAGTATATCATCGATATGAACTATATAATCTTCAAGTTTTAATTTTCTTTTAGGTTCAAAATTTGGGTTATCCTTGTTAAAGACATGTTTATCGATGGCATTTGTAGCGCCTTGTGCCAATTTCATGCCTGCACCGATACCGATAATCGGAGCAAGAACGTTTGGCAACTTACCCTTATAGTTTGCTTTTTTAGCAATTCCTAAAACACCTGTTGCAATAGTTGCGGGGATTGCAACCGTTAATGTATGAAAAATAGCTTCTTTTACTTTTGCTTTTTTGTCTTCTTTGGTCTTTGAATCAGCTAAACCGCCTGCTAAACCGCCTGCAACCGCACTTGTGCTGACTGTTAAAACAGTTGCCAAATCTTTCTTTAAGCTACCGCTTTCGAAAATATCAAAGCTTAATTTACCTTTTCTCAATTTGCTTATAGCAACAACAGGGGCAAGAGCACCAACTAGCGAACCAAATAAAGCAGGATAAGAAATATTTTCCTTCGGCTTTTTCTCTTGGTTTGGCTTTTTTATATTTAGAGGATTTTGTTTTAGGCTTTCGATTTTCATTTTCTTCCACCGTAACAAAATTATAAATCACATAAAAAAATTTTTTTGCTATTTTTTCACAAAGCTTTATAAATCCTTGTAATTATTGATTTTTTAAGATAATGTGAATATTGAGAAGACAAACAGGGATAAAATATGGATAACGATTTATTTATTATCGATTTGACCTCTTGTGCCAACACCGGAGAAATTATCACAAGCGTTTCAGGCGCTTTTGAACTGCCAAATGCCAGAGAAAGACAAATTGGTTTAAAATTTGGCGACATCGCCCTAAACCAAGCTCAAATGCTTTCAATCCAATCGCTTATTGCAAGCTGGGGCTCAGAGTTAAAGTATCTTGAAAGCGCAAATGAAATAACAAAAGAATTAGCACTAAGCATGGGTATTGAAGCAAAGTTTGTACCGCTAACTCAAGAAATACCTCCACAAGAAAACGTAAGCTTTGAAATTAAACCAAATGAAGGTTTTGAAAGCTTTAATCAAGAAATAAATATTGAAGCAAAAGACTTTAGTGCAAACGGTTTAAATATTGAACCAAGCATAAATTTTGACACTAACGGAAATAATTCATCGCAAGTTCAAAATACTTGGGAAAAATCAGCAGATGAAATTCAAGAGGAAATTTCTCAAGACGTAAGCGAAAAACAAGTAATGGATACATACAAAAAGGCTTATGATGAGAACGAGGAAGAAGAGCAAACTTGGGAAGAAGTTGACTACTACGCTCCTCCGACCGATGAGCCTGTTGTAGTCGATTCAAAACAAACAATTTACGTTAACCAAACCCTTCGCTCAGGTCAAGTTTTAGAATTCGACGGAAATATCGTCATAATCGGCGACTGCCACCCGGGCTCGGAAATCAAAGCCGCAGGCGATATTACTGTTTGGGGCGTATTGGGTTCAATAGCGCACGCAGGCTCAAAAGGCAACCGTGAAGCTAAAATCCGTGCTCTTAAGATGAATGCCGTTCAGTTAAGAATTGCGGATTGCTACTCAAGAAGACCTGACGGGACAAATATCCCCTACATAATTAAATCCTCCACATTTACGCCTGAAGAAGCAAGAATCGTGGACAATTCAATTGTTTTATTCAAAATTAATTAAAAGGAGCAAAAATAAATGACAGGTTCTGTAATAGTTATTACATCAGGCAAGGGTGGAGTAGGCAAAACTACAACCTCTGCTAACATAGGTACTGCCTTAGCTAAAGACGGCAATAAAGTCGTGCTTATAGATACTGATATAGGCTTAAGAAACTTAGATTTGCTTTTAGGGCTTGAAAACCGCATTGTATATACGATTGTAGATGTTGTTGAAGAAAGATGCAAACTAAAACAAGCACTTGTAAAAGACAAAAAAAATCCGAATTTATGCTTGTTAGCAGCTGCTCAAACACGTGATAAATCTGCTCTTACATCAGAACAGCTAAAAGAAATCTGCGACACTTTAAAAGAAGATTTTGACTACGTTTTAGTTGACTGCCCCGCAGGTATCGAACAAGGTTTCCAAAACGCAGTTGCGGGAGCAAACGAAGCAATTGTCGTTACAACTCCTGAAATGAGCGCAATTCGTGATGCTGACAGAATTATAGGTTTATTGGAAGCAAAAGAAGAAGTTGCAAGATACAGACTTTTAGTCAACAGAGTACGTCCAAACCTTATTAAATCAAACGATATGATGAGTGTTGAGGATGTTGTTGAAATCCTGTCTTGCGACCTAATCGGTATAATTCCTGAAGATACAGGCGTTATAACCTCAACAAACAAGGGTGAGCCTATTGTAAATGACGAAAATTCTCTTGCAGGCAAAGCTTATATGAATGTTGCAAAAAGAATACAAGGGGAAGAAGTTCCTTTCCTTGACATCGACGAACCCAGAACTTTTGTAGAAAAAATTAAAAAATTCTTTTCAAAGAAAGTGAAGGCGTAAGATGAGAGATATTTTTTCAGATTTATATAACAAAGTTCTAAGCTTCTTTGTTAACCCGCCGGTTCATGACGAAACAAAGGGTGTTGCAATGAACAGGCTAAAAACCGTTCTTATGCAAGACAGAGTCGGTTTTTCCGAACGTGCTATGCAAATGCTTAGAGAAGAACTTGTTTCAACAATTTCAAAATACATGGAAATTGATGATGAAAGATTTGAGCTTGAAATTAACGCAGCGGATAATGCGACCTTCTTAAATCTTGCAATTCCCGTAGTTCGCGCTAAAACGGATGATGAAATTGACGAAGCAATTAAAGAACAGGCTATTAAGACTCAAGCAAAAGCACAAGAAATCGTTGAAGAATTAGAAGAACTAATCAAAGAACGTGCGGCAGCTCTTGCAGGTGTTACTGAAGAAGTTGAAGATGAAAACATCGAAGAAGACGAAGAAGAAGTAAACGAAGAAGACGAGTCAAAAGAAGAAGTAAAAGATAGCGAAGAAAGCGACGAGAATAAAGAAGAAGAGCCAAAAGACAAGGAAGAAAAAAAGGCTCAAAAAACTAAAAGTTAAGGAAATTAAAGACAACACTTGTGTTTATTCAATGTTTTAATTAAAATTAAACTTAAAACACAAGTCAAAAAAGGAGAAAACCATGCAGGTTATATTAAAAAAAGACGTTCAAAACCTTGGTGAAGCAGGGGATTTGGTTAATGTAAAAGACGGTTATGCAAGAAATTTCTTGATTCCGAATAACGTAGCTGAAATTGCAACAGAAGGTTCTCTTGCTGCAAGAGAAAGAAATATTGCAAGAATTAAAGCTAAATCAGAAAAACTTCATCAGGAAGCATTGGAAAATGCACAAAAAATCGAAGCTGTTGAGCTTATTTCACTTAGTGCAAAAGCAGGTGAATCAGGCAAATTATTCGGTACAATCACAACTAAAAAACTTGCTGAAGAATTGCTTAACAAAACAGGTATCGAAGTTGACAGAAAATCTATCATTCTTGACAACCCGATTAACCACGTTGGCAGCTTTGTTATGACAGTTAAATTATCATCTAAAGTAAAAGCTAAATTAAACGTTGAAGTTAGCGCTTCCGAAACTATTAAAGAATCTATCGAAGTTGACGAAGAACAAGAAGCGTAAGCTAAATAGAAAAACTAAAATTATAAAAGTCCTGCCAAAAGCAGGACTTTTATTTTATATTTCATTTAAACGGATTAGTTATAAAAACGAATTTTGTGGCATTTTTAAAATATATAGGAAAACACGAAGAAAGGAATCTTAAATGAAAAAGGGGTTTACACTTGCTGAAGTGTTAATTACTTTGGCTATTATTGGAGTTGTGGCGGCTCTTACAATTCCTTCGGTTATTGTTAAAACCCAACAACAAGAATTTAAAACAGCTGCTAAAAAGGCTCATTCAGTGCTTTCTCAAGCTGTACAGTTAACTGAAGTTAAAGACGGATACACATTTAAGGATGCGGGATTATTTGTTCGGGCACTTATGAACAATATGAATGTTGTCAAAGTGGAAAAAGATTTTTCCGTTCCCGAAAATATGACCCTAAATACCTTACCGACACTCCCATATCCGGGAGCAGCTTTTGCACTTGACTCATTAGTTGAAGTGCCTAATATTCCTAATATTACAGGACAATCTTACACTGTTTTCTACACAGCAGATGGTATGAGATACCACATAGTAATGGGGTCAAACGATTATATTGTCTTTTTGGTAGATGTAAACGGAGACAAGGGCCCGACAAGATTTGACACAGATGTTGAACAAGTACAAAACTCAAGTGCAACCTGTATGGGGCAAAATTGCGACTTTGATAATCCCGAATGGCCCGATATAAAATTAAGCGATTTATTTGTAATTGCTTTTGACTATGACGGAAGAAGCGTAATTGGTCCATATCCTTGGATGCCTGATTTTGTAAGACCAGGAAAGCCCGGATGAGCCGTATAAAAACTATAAATAATTTAAAGCCCCTCAAAAAATGAGGGGCTAAATTTATTCATATTTTGCAAATTCTTTGGATTCTTCTTCCCACTCTTGTTGTTCAAGCTTAAACGAATGGTTCCAGAATTTCTCCAGTGCATAAGTTTCTCTTTGCTCTTGGTGCATAATATGCACGACAACATCACCGTAGTCAAGCAAGTTCCAGCGGTTCTTAACATCGTTTTCATCACCTGCGGGGATTCTGCCAAAATATTCTTTAATTTTTTCTCGAACGGTAGAGGTTAAACCCTTTACCTGAGTTGAACTTTGAGCCGACGCTATAACAAAATAGTCAGATAACACGCAAACATTTGCAACGTTTAAAATTACAATATCTTCCGCTTTAAAGTCGTCTAAAATTCTTGCCACAACGCTTGCAAGTTTTTTTGAAGTTATATCTTTTGTTTCAATCATTATATGTTTCCTGTCGAGCTGTTTTTGTCATTATCTAAAGATTTTAAATCCACAACCTCATTTTCATCATGGTAGTTAAGGTTATTCTGAGAGGTGTCAATTTCAATATTTACCTCTTGATCAAGCATTTCAATATCATCTTTTAAATATTCTTTGATTTTGCCATCCTCAAGTTTAGCGCTGACACTTTTTTTGAGGAAATTAATCGAGAAAACTTTTGCCACACCGTCAGGTGTCATAATACCCGAACCAATTGGCGGGAGAGTTTTTGCAGCCTCAAGATAATTTGGATATTCGTAATTTAGGCAGCATAAAAGCCTACCGCATGAGCCTGTGATTTTCCCGGGGGTCATTGGTATTCCTTGATCTCGGGCAAGTTTAGTGTTTACTGATTCGAATTTCTTTAAGAAGCGACAGCAGCACAAATCTTGTCCGCAAACGCCTTGACCGCCCAAAATTGAGGTTTCATCCCGAACACCGATGTGTCTTAAATCTATTCTTACTCTTTTAAACTCTTGAGTTAAATCCTTTAAAAGCTCACGAAAATCAACTCTTTCGGGGGCGGTGTAATAAAAAGTAATTTTTTTCCTGTCGAAAGTGTAACGAGTTTGAACTAAGTTCATAACAAGCCCGCGCTTTTCAACTAATGCCCTGCACTTAAAGAAAGCTTGTGTTTCAAGCTGCTTTTGCTCTTCTAAAACAGGTTTATCATGCTCGTTTATCGTTCTTATCAAAGGAAGAGCTTCGGGCTTAAACTTTTGCCACTGCTTCATAATCTCTGAATTGACGATAAAAACTTTAAAAACTTCTTCGCCCTTATCAGTTCTTGTCAAAACCAGCTGACCATGGTGCAAATTAGCACCGTCAGGCACTTTTAGCGGGTGAAAAGTATTTTTTATAATTCTAACTGCAAATTTCATAAAAATAATTATACAACAAATTTTGTTTATATTAAAATAAATAAGATGATAGTTGCGGACAATCTTACTTTTAAGAAAAATGATGTTGAAAAGCTTCTTTTGAATTTGGACCAAAACCCTTATTCTCAAAAGAACAAGGACTTTCGCTACACGCTTTCTCTTGTGTACGAACTGATTGAAGAAGAATTTTCGGACACTTTTGATACAAAAAATCAAATTCTCAGAACAACAGACATTTTGATTGAGGCAAAAGACAATTCGGCAGAAATTTTTATCACACCGCCTTATAATTTTGAATACTACCTTAAGTCAAAAGGCTCTCTATATAAGCTTAAGGCAAAGTATAAAGGCGATAAATACGGCTATGACATAACTTTGGATATGTTGTTTGAATATTTTACGGGTGTTGATGAAAACAGCGAATTATTTGAAGATATTTCCGAAAATTATCGTTTTTACTTCAGCTTGTTCCAATTTGTCAAAAAAACGGTTGAAAAGCTTAATTTCATACCTTCCGTTAAGTTTAAAAAAGAAACTTTCTCAATTGTTTGGGAGCCTTATTTTAAAAACAAGGATTATCTTCAAGCCTATCAAGCTATTTTAGAAAATGATTTCTTAGATTCCGACACGACAAAAAAATTAATCGACAGGTATTTAAACTACCTTATTTTCACCTTCTTAGGGGTCAAACACTACAAGTTTAAAGACCTGAAGGCTGGGATTTACTTTACTAAAAACATTTCTCACAAAAGAATTTTAAAAGGCAACGACTTAGGGCTTGATATTCAAAGCTGGCTTGATGAAATGTCTTTAGGTACTTATGACATTATTCCGGTCTTCAACATTGAAAAAATTGATGATGAAAAGTTCTTGATGAAAATTTTAGCCAAGGACAAAGTTAAAAATGAAATCATCGAACTTGAAAACCTTGATGAAATGCAAAAAACGCTCATAGAAAAGCAAATCAACTGGGCAACAAAATATATTGAGGACTTAGAGGATGTTACTCTCGAGCTTGATTTATCAGGCGTTTATAAGTTAATTACACAAATAACATACTACCTTGCTCAAGCGGGTATGGAGGTTAATCTGCCCGAGGGTATGGATAACGTTATTATTCCTCGTGCTTCGATTAACGCAAAAATTAAACAAAAAAGACTTAAAGACGTCAAAGAGCTTTTAGAAGGTAATTCAAACTCTACTATCTCGCTTGATGAAATTATGGACTTCTCTATTGAAGTAGCGTTAGGAGATGGCGAAAAAATTTCCGCAGAAGAGTTCCAAAAGCTTGCAAAAGACACCAAAGGACTTATTAAGTACAAAGATAAATATATCCTAATAGACAGGGAAGAAACAGAAAAACTCCTTGAAAGACTTAAGAAAAAGCCTGATTTTGTTATTAACAAAATGCAATTATTACACCACGCATTATCGGGCAAAATCGACGAGTATGATTTTGACTACGATGAGGCGTTTGCAAGGATTATTTCTGACTTTACCCGTGTTGAGGATATAACTCTTCCAAAAAACTTAACGGGAACACTAAGACCTTATCAGGAAATCGGTTTCAGATGGCTATATACCAACACTACAAAGGGTTTTGGCTGTGCAATAGCAGACGATATGGGTCTTGGTAAAACAATTCAGGTTATCAGCTTAATTTTAAAACTGAAAGAAGAAAACAAGCTCAAAAAGCCCGTGCTTGTAGTATGTCCGACAACTCTTATGGGCAACTGGGAAAGAGAGCTGCAAACCTTTGCGCCTTCTCTTAAAACCTTTATCTACCACGGTTTTGACAGAACTTTCAGCATAGATTGCGACGTAATTTTAACTACGTACGCTATACTTAGAATTGACCTTGAAGAGTTCAAAAAATACACTTGGGATTTATTTGTTATTGATGAAGCTCAAAACATCAAAAATCCTTCTACAAGCCAAACTCAGGCAGTTAAGACACTTAAGGCTCAAATGAAAATTGCTATGACGGGTACACCTGTTGAAAACCGCTTAAGCGAGCTTTGGAGCATATTTGACTTTATTAACAAAGGCTATTTAGGCACAATTAACGACTTTAGCAAAAATTATTCAGTGCCAATCGAAAGATTTAAAGAAACAACAAGAGCGCAAAAACTTAAAAAAGCAATTTCGCCTTTTATGCTAAGACGTCTTAAAACAGATAAATCAATCATTTCAGACCTTCCTGATAAAATTGTTTTGGATGAATTTTGCTATTTAACAAAAACTCAGGCTGCGCTTTATGAAAGAGTTCTTAACCAGTCTATGACCGATATTGCAAACTCTGGCGGCGGAATTAACAGGCGTGGAGCGATATTTAAACTTATAACATCGCTAAAACAAGTTTGTAATCACCCTTATCACTACTTAAAACACGGTGATATGACCCAAGGCGCTTCGGGCAAAACTCAAAAACTTGTTTCAATTTTGCACAATATTTTATCAAACGATGAAAAAGCTCTCGTATTCACTCAATACAAGGAAATGGGCTCAATTTTGGAAAAAATCTTAAAAGACGAATTTGAATTTGACCCCTTATTTTTCCACGGCTCGCTGAATGTTAAGCAAAGAGAGCAGATGATTAAAGAATTTAGCGACGATATAAACAAAAAAATTATGATATTAAGTTTAAAAGCCGGCGGATTGGGCTTGAACTTAACATCGGCTTCAAACGTTATCCATTACGACTTATGGTGGAACCCTGCGGTTGAAGATCAGGCAACAGACAGGACATATCGTATCGGACAAGACAAAAACGTTATGGTGCACAGGTTTATAACCTTATCAACTTTTGAAGAAAAAATTGATAAAATTATAAAAGACAAACGTGAACTTGCAGATGCGGCAGTGTTTGCAGGCGAAAAGATTATTACCGAACTAAGCGATGATGAGATTTATGAAATTTTCTCACTTGCTTAAAATGTCAGCTCATCTTCCTCAATAAAAATCATCTGAGCAGCGACAACTCTTTCGATTCCTGCCAAATCACGAACAACATCGCTTACCTGAAAACCGTTACGCTCAAGCATCATACAGATTTTTTGTGCTTGGTTTTGTCCGCATTCAAATAAAATATAACCGCCGTATTTTACATATTTTTTTGCCTGAGAAATAATTTTTTCATAAAACTCATAGCCGTCGTTTTTAGCTAACAGTGCTGTTTTTGGCTCAAAGTCCTTAACTGTTGTGTCAAGATTTTTATAATCCTTCTCGCTTATATAAGGCGGGTTAGAAACAACAATATCAAAGACTTCGCCCTCTCTTAAAGCACTAAAAATGTCCGACTTTCTATATACAACTCTTTTTATTAAATCCAACTTTTGAGCATTCTCAAGAGCCACCATAAGAGCATTTGAAGAAATATCTACCCCCAAAACCTCGACATTTTGAGAATTTTTGGCTATTGAACAGGCGATTGCCCCTGTGCCTGTACCTATATCAAGTACACTAAGGGGCTTTATTTCATCCTTTTGCAATTCTTTAACCTTATCCAAAGCACATTTTACAAGAATTTCCGTTTCATCTCTTGGGATAAGGGTGTCAGGAGTAACTTTAAATTTTTCCCCCATAAAGTAACCAAAGCCCAAAAGCTGCTGTATCGGCATTTTTGTCTGTGCCAATTTTTGAGCAAAACTAAGCACCTCATCTTCATTTTTAACTTCTCTGTCTAAGAGCATATCCTCTACCGTCATATTGGCAATTTCTCTTAGGATAATTCTTGCTTTAACATTTGCCTCATCAATATTTTGAGCGTTTAATATTTCAACAACTTTATTAAGAGTTTTCTTCATCTTCTCCCTTGCCCTCAATTATTTCCATAATCCAATCCCTTAAATCAAGCCTTGAGGCGTCTTTAGTCGGTTTCATCGGAACGTTATGAGCATGTGCTACCTTTTCATAATACCACAGCTGTTTTTTTGTTGGTTTTAATTTTGACATTTTAAAATCGTTCGCTTTTTTTCTAAGCTCTTTTGCATGTGCTTTTTGCTTTTCTATTAAAGGCTTTTGGGCCTCTTTTTGCTTAATTTCCCAAAACACAAAATCAAAATATTTTAAAATGTCCGATAAAAATTCATCATTGGAAAAATTCTCAAGTGCAAACTCAAAATGTGCAGAACCCACTTCGTTATAATAATTTTCCTCTTCAATAAATTTATCCAAAAGTTCTTCTTTTGAAAGCTTTGGATGTTTTTTTACAAAAGACCTTAAAAAGCTCACCAACTGAGACTTTTGGCGAGGCGTAAGATACAAAAAAACACTGTTTTTAATATATAACATTAAATTAAATCATCGACTTTAATTTGTTTTTTGTCAAGACAAAACTTAGCAAATCTTGATTTAATAGGGTCAGTAGATGCAATATTTTTTTCAAAATGCACCTTTTTTTCCTGCTCTTTTTGAATTTTCTTTTCTTCAATAAATGTAATTTTGTCTTTTTCCATGATTTTATTCTAGCATATATATTTCGTATATATTAATAAAGTATTTTTAGTTAAAAAAATTGCCTAAAAAAATTATTTTACGTCAAGACCAAGGGTTTTAATAAAGTTCGGGTCTTTTTGCCAATTTTTTTGAACGGAAACAAAAAGCTCCAAGAAAACTTTTTTATCCAGCATCCTCTCAAGCTCAAGCCTTGCACTTGTACCGATTTTTTTGAGCATAGAGCCGTTTTTGCCGATTAAAATTTTCTTTTGACTGTCGTTTGAAACAATAATTTTTGCACTGATTCTATCTATATTTTCCAATTCTTGATAATTTTCAATCAAAACTGCACAGTGGTGGGGAATTTCATCCTTTGTAGAAAAAATTATTTTTTCCCTTATGACCTCTTGAGCCACTTCTCTCATAGTCTGGTCGGTTACTTCGTCCTCGTCATACATTTTATCGCCCAAGGGAAGATATTCTTTTATTTTTTTAATTAAATCATCAATATTTCTGCCTGTTTTCGCACTGACTTTAATTGTATCGGGCGAAATTTCAAACATTTTTTTATACGAATAGGTGTTAAGCTCTCTTTTTGCAAGGTCTTTAATCAAATCAACCTTGTTTAAGACAATAAGAACAGGGGTTTTAGTCGCCTTTAAGTAATTATCGACAATCCACTTATCCCCGCGCCCTGCCTCATCTTGGGCATCAACCAGAAATAAAATTAAATCAACATCATCCAAAACAGATTTTGTTTGCTCCCAAAGTGCCTCACCAAGCTTGTTTAGGGGTTTATGAATTCCCGGAGTATCGATAAAAATTATTTGAGAATTTGAATCGGTATAAAATCCCTTAATATTTTTTCTTGTGGTTTGTGCAACAGGAGTCGTAATTGCAATTTTTTGCCCGATAATTTTATTTAAAAGTGTTGATTTTCCGACATTTGGACGAGCGATTATAGCGACAAAGCCTGATTTAAAATCTTTTTCATTTTTCTCGCTCATTTTGCCCTTCCTTTTGCCACAAATTTTAATTCATAGTATAATCTCTTGTATAATTATATACGATAAAATTAATTTTATAAATCCCGTCTGATAGAAGCGGGAGGAGAATAAAAAATCGGATGAAGAAATTTCTTTTGGTTATAGCGGGGATATTGTGCTTTGCAACCTCCAGTGTAGCTATTGAAAGCGATTTTAAAAACAGCTTGTTAAAGGTTGATTTCGCAAAGGTAGGCACTGACAGTTACAATATTAAGCTCTATACCCAAAAACCTTACCAAGAGCCGATTAAAGTTATTAAAAAATCCAATACGAGCTACTATCTGCTCCTTCCCGAAACTTTTCACTCCGTACCCTCGGTTAGCCCTACGGGAGATATAAAAAACGTTGAGGTTAAACTTTTCCCTTACGCAGGGCAAGATTTAAACAACGGTTATACGAAAATTACAATTAACACAGCAAAACCCGTTAATATAACAGCTCAGCTAAATACAAGCCAAAGAGCGGTCGCACCTGTTATTGACACTAAAAAACTTGCTCAAATTGACGGAAGTATTAACAGGCAATCAAATCAAGAAGCACTTTTAGCCAAACAAAGACAAGAGCAAAAAATAAAAGAAGAGCAGCTAAGGGCACAAAAACTTAAAGAACAGCAGGAAAAAGAAGCTCAAGCAAGGCTTTTAGCGCAGGCTGAAGCAAAGAAAAAAGCTCAACTTGAAGCGCAAAGAAAAGCCCAAGAGGCAAAAAGGCTTGAAGCTCAAAGGCTCGCTCAAATTGAAGCTCAAAGAAAAGCTCAAGAAGAGGCACAAAGACTTGCTCAAAAGCAAAAAGAACTTGAAGCACAAAGGTTGGCTCAATTAGAAGCGCAAAAGCAAAGAGAGCTTGAAGCTCAAAGACTTGCGCAATTAGAAGCACAAAAAAAGGCTGAAGAAGAACTTAAAAACCAAACTCAAGAGCCGCAAAAAACTCAAGGCATAGACGTTACTGCCTATGAAATTGACCCCAGCGGAAACACGGACTACAATTACAAAGACGACGGCCCTATTACCTATGAGCCTGAAAGAATAGAAGACATAGACAAGTTAAGCGATGAAGAACAGCTAAGCGAAATAATCAACACTATTTTGCCCTATTACAAAGTAATTCGCGAAAACTTTATACTGTTTTGCGCCTCTCTTGTCGCTATAATAGGCATTTTGATGCTTATGGCAATAAGCGGGAAAAGCAAAAAACAAAGACTTAAAAATGCCGGCAGATACCTAAGACAAGACAGGCTAAAATCTGAACTTGAAGAACTTAAAAACAATTCGCAAAGATCTCAAGAAGATATTTTCGAGCAAGAAGAAATCAAGGAAGAAACGGAAAACTTTGCCCAAGAATTTGCAGCGTTAGCCCAAGATGAAGAAGAAGTTTTACCTAAAAAAGAAGAATATAAAGAAGAAATTATAGAAGAGCCGTACGTTGAACCGGAAATTCTCTCAACTGCCGAAATTGCACCTAATAGAGGCTTTAGCGTAATTGATCAAGACGGCAAAAGGGCTTTGTTTGGCTTTATCGGCAATGAAATATTTTTCTTATATCACTTCAGAGAATATGTTTCAGACTACACGATAAAATACAGAATCTCCGAAAAACAAGAAACGAAAACTTTCTTTATTGTTAAAATTGATAACGTCAAACTCCTTGTAAGAGTAACAAATATAGATATGAAACTTGAACTTGAGATGTAGATTATGGACAAAAAAAATCCAAAAGTTAAAAAACTTAAACTTAATACCAAAAAATGGGGTATTAATTTTGACAAAAATGAATACTACGAAATAGTGGAATCTAACTCCTCAAGACCTAATGAAAGCTTTAAAAAAGACTCATTCAAATAATGTATTGTTAAAAATACACGAATGGTGGCATTATATATAAATAAAGGTGAATAACCATAGAAAGGTAATGTAAGAATGAAAAAAGGTTTTACACTTGCTGAGGTTTTGATTACCTTGGCTATTATTGGTGTAGTTGCGGCACTTACTATTCCTTCTGTAATCGTTAAAACGCAACAACAAGAATACAGAACAGCTGCTAAAAAAGCTTATTCTGTTCTATCTCAAGCAGTACAGCTAACTCAAGTACAAGACGGCTATACCTTCAGAGATGAAGATTTATTTGTTCAAGCCTTAGTTAACAACATGAACGTTGTTAAAGAAGAAGGTACTTTGGGTGGCGGAGCATTTTTACCGGGCTCAGCATTTGCTGTTACAATTACTGGTGACACAAGTAATTACAGCTTCTACACAGCTGATGGCTTTAGATACGAAGTTACTGATATTGATGAAACAGGCGTTTCTTTTATTGTTGACGTAAACGGCGACAAAGGTCCTTCAACCCTTGAAAACGGAGCTTACACTTTGGCAACTTACGAAAATGCTGAAGACCTAACAAACCCGGATTGGACAGATGTTATATTATCAGACATCTTCCAAATTCGCTTCCGCGAAGACTCAGGCTCAACTATGATTCCTAATGCCGATGTTGATATTGACAGCATCGAAGGCACACCTGAAGACGACAGCGAAGGCTTACCCTTACCCGGTTAATTAATTTTATTAAATCAACTTATAAGCCGCACTTAATAGTGCGGCTTATTTAATTAGATTCTTTTTATAACTTTTGCAATATTTTTTTCAACGTCTTTTTTCTTTAAGCTTTCTCTCTTATCATAAAGCTTTTTACCTTTTGCAAGGGCAATTTCAACTTTTGCCCAACGGCCCGTAAAGAAAATTTCCAAAGGAACAATGGTGTAGTTTTCCTGTTTAACTTTTCCTAAAAGTTTTAGGATTTCTTTTTTATTCAAAAGCAGTTTTCTTACTCTTTTTTCCTCATGGTTGAAGATATTACCCTGCTCGTAAAGACCGATGTGAGCGTTATACAAAAATGCTTCCATATCTTCGATTTTTACAAAACTGTCTTTTAAATTAATTGAACCTTTTCTTATTGATTTAATCTCAGTTCCGGTTAAAACAAGTCCTGCCGTGAATTTATCGAAAATCAGAAAGTCATGATATGCTTTTTTATTTGTTGAAATAATTTTTTTCTGCATAAAAAGATTATATCATAACTTTATTATGTTATAATGTTGCCGATATGATTAAGAAAGCAAAATTTGACTTAACTGCACAAAATAAATTAATCATTACGGGGTTGTTAATTTCGACAGTATTAATCGTCGGAGTTGCGGTTTTTGCCATAAGCAAAATTCAGCAGAAATTATATGACAGCTACGGCAGCTTTGGACAACTTTTGACCAAAACACTTGCTATACAGAGCTATGAGCTGACTAAAGACAGTGCAAAAGAATACCGCTACAACCTTTTAAAGACTCACGCAAATTCAATTTTAACAAGCAATAAAGATATTTCTTTTATCACCTTTAGAGACGAAAAAGGCAAGATAATATACACAACGGCAGATGATTTTAATCGTCGCGCACAAGACACAAAAATCAATATCAGCTCCCCTATGACAGATAGCATAGGCAAAATTGTAGGTGTTGTTGAAATAGGTCTTAGTGCGGATATGGCAAGCATTGTAGCTAAAACTACAAAGAACTCCATGCTTGTAGTGTTTACTCTTGTGTGGATAATTTTTACGATTGTAATTTTAGTTAACACCTTCCTTATAACAAGAGAATTAACCCTTTTGCACCACGGTGTAAAAGAAATTTCAAGCGGAAAATTTGGAACGGTGCTTGACTACAAACAGGCATCAGGGGAAATTAAAGAGCTTTTTGCAGCCTTTAACGATATGTCAAAAAGACTGCACGCTTATGAAGAGCAAAATGTTGACCAATTGACACTTGAGAGAAATAAACTCGAATCCGTTTTGATGAGTATCGCAAACGGTGTTGTTGTGTGCGACAACTACGATAAAGTGTCAATGCTGAATCCTGCCGCACAAAAAATTCTCTCTGTTACATCCTCTGATATTATAAACACATCAATTCAAAACTACTGTGATACAAACGGAGAGATGTGTTTTAGGGAAAAAATCGCCATATTCAAAAACACGCCTTTAGATGTAATGGAGAAAAAACCGCTTGAGTTTAATATAAACATTGACAACAGAGTTACAAAAACGCTCATTTCGCCTATGTATTCAAATGTTCACGATTACTTAGGCTACATTATTATTCTAATTGACATAACAAAAGAAGCAGAAGTTGATAAACTTAAAAACGACTTTATCTCAAACGTTTCACACGAGCTTAGAACCCCTGTAACTATTCTTACAAGCTACGCTGAAACACTTTACAGCTACGGACAGGATTTTAACTTTGAAGAGCAAAGAGAGTTTATAGGAACAATTAACCAAGAGGTTATAAGACTTCAAAAAATGGTTAACGACATTTTAGATTTTTCTAAACTGCAAAACGATGCCAAGCTTGAAAAAACAAAACAAAATATAATGACAACCATTGAAACCTCTCTTGAAGAGCATAAAATTTTGGCACAGGAAAAAAATATTACTTTCTCGGTTATAAAAGAGCCTGACTTGCCTGAAATTGCATACAACACACAAAGTATAGAAAGAGTTCTTTCAAACCTCATTACAAATGCAATTAAGTATTCGCCCGAAAATTCAAGGGTGAAAATCAGAGCAGAAATTGCAAAAGACCCGAAATACCTTGAAGTAACAATTGAAGATATGGGCATGGGTATTGCCCCTGAGTATCAGGAAAAGATTTTTGACAGGTTCTTTAGGGTTGAAAACGCTACTCACACAATTAAAGGCACGGGCCTTGGACTTCATTTGGTAAAAATAGCCATTGAAAAACACCACCAAGGTAAAGTCTTTGTACACTCAAAACTAAACGAAGGTTCAACTTTTGGCTTCTGGCTACCTCTTGACGCTAAAGCAACAATTATTGATGATAACAAAGAAGATAAAGAGCCCGTTATTGTTGCCGCACAAGCTAAAGAAACTCCGAAAACCGCAGCGGATGCTGAAATAAATCAAAATTCTCAAGAAAAAGTTTATATTGCCCCTGAGGTTGCAACAATTAACGATTATGAAATAAAAGCCCAAAAAGACGCCGAATTTGTGGATGAAAAAATCGAAGAAGAAGATGATAATCAACAAAACGACGAATGGGAAATAACTTTTGAAGTCAGAGATAAAAAAGAAGAATAACCAAAAGAAAACCCTGCTGTTGCAGGGTTTTGTTGTTAAATATAGGTTGTTATACGAATGAGGAAGTTTACTTTTTTATTAGCTGAAAATTAATTTACCAATAGAGATAACACCGCCGACGATAGCACCGCCGATAGCACCTGCTGTTGAAGTTATTGGTGCAAAAGGACCGCCGCATAGACCAAGAGCTGCGCCTGCTGCTGCACCTGTACCTGCACCTGCTGCAATTGCGCCAAGACCTTTAGCAACTGCTGCACCTTTAGATTGACTTACGCCTGTTACTTCAGAAATCATATCTTCTTTAGAGTTGCCTTGTGCAAAGATTGTTCCGAAAATCGGAATACCTGCTTTTACACCTTGAATAAATGCTGTTGATGCGTTTGCATCGATGTCATCAACAAGATTGATACCTGTTGTTTGAGCGTAAAGTTTTTGTGCTAAAGCTTTGATTTGGCTTTCGTTATAGCCTTCATATTGTTGAGCTTCAGACATAGATTTTGTTAATTTTTTGTATTCAACAATAGCATCATCTGTTCTGCCTTGTTGCAATAGTGTGGAAATATTGGCACAAAGTTGAGACCAATCAAGGTTTTGAACACCTTGTTTATTTCCAAAAGACTGTTGTAAAGTAGATAAATCATAGTTATTTTGCAGATTTTCTTTTGCCTGATCAACATCCATACCCCAATAATAACCGCCATAGTAGCCATAATTACCATATGTTGGGGTTGAATAGGTTGTGCCAAGCCCGTTATATGAACCTGCAATACCATTTAGAGCAGAATAATCCGCATAGCCGGTTAAACCTGTAACTGCACTCATTGTAAACTTCCTTCCAATAATTATTTAAACTAACCTACACTATAATAAAAACTTTTTGGCTTGAAAAATTGCATGCATGTTTTTTGAAGATTAACATTTCTTAACAAATTGGAAAAATATGCTTTACACAAGGCCAAAAAAAGCGTTATGTGCTAGAATTGTATTATATTGTAAATGTGTATAGAATATTACTAGGAGAATTTTGGGGGATATTTTGACAAGCGAATTTAACTTAAATGAATTTTTAGCGAAAGCACATAAAGCAGGCGCATCGGATGTTCACTTTAGAGAAGGAAAAGCACCCTCCTTAAGAATAGACGGAAGAATTATAAGAACTGCAAGCGCACCCCTGAGTGAAGAAGATTTTGAAAATATTCTAACGACTATTGCAAAAAAAGATGTGTTGGAAAACATAAGAAAATCAAACAATATTGATTTCACATACGAGGTTAAAAACCTTTGCAGATACAGGGTTAATTACTGCAAAGACTTAGGTTTGCCAAAGTTAACAATGCGTGTAATTCCATATAATATTCCAACGCTTGAAGAGCTTCAGCTTCCCTCTTATTTAGCGGAACTTACAAAATTTAACAACGGTATTGTCCTTGTTACAGGACCGACGGGCTCAGGTAAATCAACTACTTTGGCTGCAATGCTTGATTTAATTAACAAAGAACAGCAAAAACACATTATATCAATCGAAGACCCTGTTGAGTTTTTATACACAGACAGAAAATCACTAATTACACAAAGGGGCTTAGGTATTGATACCGAAACTTTCGCCTCAGGTATTAAATACGCCCTAAGACAAGACCCCGACGTTATATTAGTCGGCGAGATAAGAGACAGGGAAACACTTGAAGCAGCCATTGAAGCTTCTGAAACAGGGCATTTGGTATTATCTACAATGCACACCAACTCTTGTATTCAGACAATAAACAGAATTTTAGGATTTTTTGAAGATAAATCCTCTGCACTTATCGTGCAAAGGGTTATAAACACTCTTCGTGCAACAATTTCACAAAAACTTATGCCAAGAAAAGGCGGCGGTCTTGCGGCAGCCGTGGAAATTATGACCGTAACTCCCGCAATATCCGATTACCTTTTGAAAGGCAATTTTGAAGATGTATATTTACTGATGCAAAAAAGTAAATTTCCAAACTTAACCACAATGAACTCATCTCTTTATACACTGTTAAAACACGGAATAATCGAGCAAGAAATCGCTCTGGAGTACAGTGATAACAAGAACGAGCTTGAACAAATGATTAGAGGAATTTACCACGGTGCAAAAAATATGACCGGCGGGGATATAATCTAGGAGAGTAATATGGCGCCATTTCCTGAGTCAGAATCAATGACAATTAAACGTCTTGAAGTTGCATTAAGAAAGGATGATATGCGACTTTTAAAAGACGGTGCATACAAACTGCATGAAAAGTTTCATATGGGGCATAAGTTTGAATTTTTAACCGAATTAAACCAAATCCTTGAATATGTTAAAAAAAATAATATCCCTGAAGATATTGCAGAAATTTTATGTCCGACAATAGAAGAAATTTTGGGAATAAAATCTGAAGATAGTGAGCAAAAAGTTCCCCCGCTTGAGATTAATCCTGAAAACGTAAAACTTCAAGGGGAAGCTTACGAAGAGTACATGGCGCAAAAGGAAGCACAAAAAGAACAGGAAAATTTTGAAAAAAGCTTTAGCGAAAACAATAACCCGCAAACCTATGTAAAACCTCAAACAATAGGTGTTCAAAACCCTTCTTTAAAGCCTAATTTACCCACAGGATTTTTTAAAGCACAGGCGTCAGTTCAAACATCTGAAGATAAAACTCCAAAAGCCCAAACACAGGGTACTTTGGTCTTTTATGATGACAATAATAAAATTGATTTTTCTCTAATTAAAAAATACAATGCGGATTTATTAAAAGATAATTGCACAAATGATGTTCTTCAAGAGCTTAGTATGCTAAGTAACCTTGTAAATACGCAAGTCGGCGACTTAGAAAAAGTTTTTAGCTGTCTTTTAAATTCAAAAGAAGAAATTTCCCTTGTGAGCACCTCTCAAAGCCAAGAACAAGTAAAATTTTTAAAAGACAAAGATATAAATTTTGAAATTCCTTCAATTAAAAACTTGGCTGAAGATACATCAAACAAGAAAACAATTAACTTTATCCCTCTTTTTGGGCTGTTTAATATCTTCTTTTGCCCTAAATGCGAAAATAAAGTAATTGTTGAGCCAAAAGATACAAAAACTCTTGCAATTCAGTGTCCAAACTGTGATGGCGCGTCTTTTTGCGAGTTATATTCGCCAATTTCAAAAAATATTCAAAATCCGATATACTGGCAAAAGGCTCTTAAATCCTTTATTAAATCAGAAGTTTGGATTTTAATTAACCCGTCTTTTGAAGAAGGAAAAGAAATAATAACCGACTTTATAAAAACTGCTTTAGAGTGTTCAAGCCCTAAGAGGATTTACCTTTTCACAAAAGAAAACGACAAGAAGGAGTTTTATAAAAATTTATTCCAAAACACTCTTTCAGACTGTGATATTCGCTGTGAATATTACAGTTTAGACGATTTAAGAGAGGATTTTATAAAAACTCAACTAACAAAAAACTATGAATAAAAATATAAAAGAAAATTTTGTGGTTGACGCCATAAACATAAAAACCTACCCGCTAAGCGATTATGACAACATTGTCGTAATGTTTTCCCGTGAGCGCGGGCTGATAAAGGGTATCGCAAAAGGTGTTAAACGTCCGAAATCTAAGCTGGGCGCAAGAATGCAGATGTTAGTTGCAAATAAAATCATGCTAAGAGGGGGCAGAAATTTCGATACAATCTGCGAAGCGCAGGCACTGAACACTTTTAACAAGCTTCGCTCAAACTTAGACAAGCTTTCTTATTCAATTTATTTAACCGAAATTATAAGTGCCTACTGCACGGACGGGGACGAGGAAAACGAAAATAATAAGGCAATTTATGAGCTTTTTTATAACATTTTAGAACAGGTTGCAAATGCAGAGAATGAAGTTGAAATTCTGCTCAACATAATCAGATTTCAGCTTAAGTTTATGGAGCAAATCGGCTACGGTACAGAGCTTGAAACCTGTCTTAAATGCGGGTGCAAAATTTCCGAAGACGCCTATTTTTCAATCGCTCAGGGCGGCGTTGTTTGTTCAACTTGCAGATATAGCGGCGATAATTATATAAGAGTTCATAAAAAAATAAGGGACTTTTTAATTTCGCAAAAAAATTGTCAATTAGGCGAAAAAACAGACTATGACGCACTTGTGGATAAAAACTTTTGCGAAAGATGTTTCGGACTTTTAAAAAAATACATCGATTCCCGTGCTTCAAAGCCTACTCGAGCATTAAAAATATTAGAAAAATTAAAATAACCGCCAAAATGGCGGTTATTTCTTATTTGGAAAATACGATTTTTTCGTCTTTTTCATCGATTTTTATTTTATCACCCTCTTTAAATTCGCCCTTCAAAAGTGCTTTTGAAAGAGGATTTTCAATGCTTTGACGAATTTCACGTTTTAGCGGACGAGCACCGTAGATTGGGTTAAAGCCGTTTAGCGCAAGTCTTTCCTTGGCGTCTTCCGTGATTTCAATTTCAATTTTCCTTTCTTCAAGCAATTTTTTCAAATATTGAACTTGAATATCAACAATATGTTTTAAATTATCCAAAGTTAAAGCGTCAAAGAACACCGTTTCATCAATCCTGTTTAAAAATTCAGGCTTAAAGTATTCTCTTAGCTTTTGAGTTATTTCTTCTTTGGTTTGTTCTTTTTCAGCCTCGGACAACAAGCCTTTTACGGCTTTGTCCAGAATAATATCCGAGCCAATATTTGAGGTCATAATTATAATTGTATTTTTGAAATCTACGGTTTTGCCCTTGGAATCTGTCAAACGACCGTCATCGAAAATTTGCAACATGATGTTAAACACATCAGGGTGAGCCTTTTCGACTTCATCAAAAAGAATAACCGAATAAGGTTTTCTTCTTACCCTTTCTGTCAACTGACCGCCTTCGTCGTAGCCGACATATCCGGGAGGTGCGCCTATAAGCCTTGAAACAGAGTGTTTTTCCATATATTCTGTCATATCAATTCTGATAAGTGCATCTTCGTCTTGGAACATAAATTCTGCCAAAGCTCTTGCAAGTTCGGTTTTACCGACACCTGTCGGGCCAAGGAACAAAAACGTACCAATCGGACGTTTAGGGTCTTTTAAACCTGAACGGGCTCTTCTTATGGCGTCTGCAACGACTTCTACCGCTTCATTTTGTCCGACTACTCTTTTATGGATTAAATTTTCCATCTCGATTAATTTCTTACTTTCGGACTCAACAAGCTTTGCAACAGGTATTCCCGTCCATTTTGCAACAATATTTGCAATATCTTCATCGTCGATTTCTTCTTTTAAAAGGGTGTTTTTCTTGCCTTCAGAGCTTTTTGCTTCCTTTAGCTGTCTTTCAAGTTCGGGCAATCTGCCGTATTTTAATTTTGCGGCAACTTCAAGGTCAGCATCACGTTCGGCATTTTCAATGTCGTGGCGAATTTTTTCTATTTCGGCTTTTATGCCCGCTTCGCCTTTAATGCTGCTCTTTTCGGCTTCCCATTGTTTTTTAAGAACATCAGCTTTTGAGCTTATCTCTTCAAGTGCCTTATTTACAGCGTTAATTTTATCCTCATCCTTATTATCATTGTCAGACTTTAAGGATTGCAATTCAATTTGAAGCTGTAACTTTTGTCTTTCAAGCTTATCAAGCTCTTCGGGCATTGAATCTATCTCAATTCTAACGCTTGAAGCCGCTTCATCCACAAGGTCTATCGCCTTATCGGGCAAAAACCTGTCTGTTATGTAACGGTTAGAAAGCTCTGCTGCCGCAACAAGGGCAGAGTCTTTAATTCTGACTCCGTGATGAACTTCGTATTTGTCCTTTAAACCTCTTAGGATTGAAATTGTATCTTCCACAGTCGGTTCATCCACAAGAACAGGTTGAAAACGACGCTCAAGAGCAGGGTCTTTTTCTATGTATTTTCTGTATTCATTAACGGTTGTCGCACCGATTGTTCTTATCTGACCACGTGCAAGCATAGGTTTTAAAAGGTTACCGGCATCGGTTGAACCCTCGCTGGCGCCTGCACCTACAACAGTGTGAAGTTCATCAATGAACATAATAATTTGACCGTTAGACTTTTCAACCTCGGTTATAACTTTTTTAAGTCTTTCTTCAAATTCGCCCCTGAACTTTGCACCTGCAACAAGAGCACCAATATCAAGTGCCACAAGTTTTGTATTTTTAAGACCTTCAGGCACATCGCCCCTTATAATTCTTTGTGCAAGACCTTCAACAATAGCGGTTTTACCGACTCCGGCTTCACCAATCAGCACGGGGTTGTTTTTTGTCCTGCGGTTTAGAACCTGAATAATTCTTCTTACTTCTTCGTCTCGTCCTATTACAGGGTCGAGCTTACCTTCTCTGGCACGTTGTGTTAGGTCAACAGAGAATTTTTCCATTATTTTATAATCTTCATCAGCATTTTTAGTATCCACTTTTTTGTCCCCCCTTATATTTTTCATCGAGAGTAAAATTTTATCTTTTGTAATTGAAAATTTATTAAAAATTCGCTCTAAATCAGTATTTTGAGCAGTTTGCACCAAAGCTAAAAGTAAATGCTCAGGCGAAACATATTTGTCCTTAAGACTTTTTGCCTCATCTGCCGCAACTTCAAAAAGCTTGGCGCTTTCTTTTGAAAAGTATATTTCGCTTGGCGAAGAAACTTTCGCAAGATTATTTATAATCGCTCTTAAGTCGTCTTTAAATAACGTAGTGTTTAATTTTAATTCACTCATTAATTGAGCGGCAGAGCTTTCTTGAGAATTAGCCAACGCCAACAATATATGTGCAGGCTCAATTAAAGAATTATTATTTGCCTTTGCCGACTCTTGTGCCTCAAATATGACCATTTGAGCCGATTGTGTAAAATTATCGAACATAAAAAAATCCTTATTATCTCGAACGCTTTATATTCATATAATAATAAGGATTTTTTAAAATATTACAAAAATTAATCTTCTTTTAATTATTCATCTTTTTCAATGAAATAATTATCAAGAATTTTTAATCTTAAAGGTTCTTGTAGAACGAAATCCACTCTTTGAGATTTGTGTATCCACATTTTTTGAGTTCTTGTACCGTAGTAGCGAACTTTTGTTAAGTGCGGACAGCCTCTGATTAATCTCATATCGGCAATTTTTTGTCCCAAAGTAGCAAAAGCAGGACCTTCGACGTTGCCGTTTTTGTCTAAGATGTATTCGGTTTGAAGAGCGATATATGCGTTTCTTATAAATCTTAGAGGCTTTTCAACCTTAACTATTTTACCGCTGAATTGTTTACCAATCGGGATTAAAAGAAGTCTGTCTTTATTTACAAAGTTAACCAAAGCACGTGCCACGAAAGGATCGCCCACTTTTGCTTTTTGAACATTGATACATTCCATAACACCCAAAGGTAAAATCGTACCTGCCGGAATAACAATTTCGTCTCCGTCAAAATAAGCATTTTCAACAACGTAACCGTCTTTAATTATCGGGCGTTGTTTTTCTTGAAGCTTTTCGCTCGGACGAATTGCAACTTGGTTCATCATATTATAAATAAACATTGCAACCTCGCCGCGAGTTGCAGGGCGGTTTGGTTCAAGAGTATGTTCATGGCCCGGAGTATTATACATCAAACCGTTTTGAACAGCTTTTGCGGTGATTAAAAGACCCCATAGCGGAACTTCATCTGCATCAGGGTATTTTGATAAAACTTCATAAGCTTCGTCTTGAGTTATATCATTTGTAGAAAGCGAGTTTAGCACAACTGACAAAACTTCAACACGCGAAACAGAGTCAAGCGGGCGGAAATAGCCGTCAGGCGTACCAACAATTAAATCAAAAAATGACGCTAGCTGAATATCGTTATAAGCCCAATACCAGTCTTCAACGTCTTTATAATTTCTTGTAGATGTAATTGTCTTTTCTCTTAGTCTTAGGGCACTTACAACCATTGATGAAAATTCTGCCCTTGTAACGTTATTATCAGCCTTGTAGCTGCCATCGGGGTAACCTACAACAACACCGTTGTCATACAAAAACTCAACTGCTTCATAAGCCCAGTGAGTGCTTGGCAGGTCATTAAAAGTATCCGCCATTGCAGGCACGTTAAGCATTAATGCACAAATGACAACTGCAAAAAACTTAAAAATCTTCTTCATTTTATTCTCCAAACCGGTTATAGCAATATTTTATCGTCTGATTTGACTTCTGGCAAGAAAATTACATCATCTAAGCGATATCTTCTTCAACCTTTTCAACGTTATTTTTCGTCGGAAGTTTGATTAGCTCCGCTAAGTTCTTTTTTTTTCTTACCAAATCAGCAGTTATGGTAAATGTCTTGATGTCGCTGTTAGAGGGGACTTCATACATAACATCAAGCATAATTTCTTCCACAATTGAGCGAAGTGCACGTGCACCTGTTTTTCTCTTAATTGCTTCTTTTGCAATAAGGTCAATTGCTTCATCGTCAAATTTTAACTCAACGCCGTCCATTTGCATTAAGCACTGATACTGCTTAACAATGGCATTTTTGGGTTTTGTTAATATCATTTTCAAAGTTTCTTCATCCAAAGGATCAAGAACTGTATAAACAGGGATTCTACCGATAAATTCAGGTATTAAGCCGAATTTTAACAAGTCATCAGGCTGAAGTTTTTTAAGCATTTTTGCCGCTTGAAGTTCTTTTTCAGCTGCCGAAACAGGTTTTGAACCAAAACCGACAGTTGAAGAATCGCCTGCACGACGCTCAACAATCTTATCCAAACCGACAAACGCACCGCCAACAATGAAAAGAATGTTAGAAGTATCGATTTGTATAAATTCTTGATGAGGATGTTTTCTTCCACCTTGAGGCGGAACATTTGCAACAGTACCTTCTATCATTTTCAAAAGTGCCTGTTGAACACCTTCGCCCGATACATCACGAGTGATAGACGGGTTTTCAGACTTTCTTGCAATTTTGTCTATTTCGTCGATGTAAATTATGCCGCGTTCTGCCTTTTGAGCGTTATAGTCGGCACTTTGGTATAATCTTAATAAAATATTTTCAACGTCATCGCCGACGTAACCTGCCTCTGTTAAGGTAGTAGCGTCAGCCACCGCAAAAGGTACATTTAAAAGTTTGGCTAAAGTTTGAGCCAAAAGTGTTTTACCTGAACCTGTCGGGCCTACAAGCAAGATATTGCTCTTTTGAATTTCAACATCGGATTTTTCATTTTCCATGTTGTGAGCAATTCTTTTGTAGTGGTTATAAACGGCAACGGAGAGAACTTTTTTCGCGTCGTCCTGACCAACAATATGCTCGTCTAAGTACGCTTTTATCTCATGAGGCTTTGGAATGCCTTCGTATAAAAGTTCTGATTCGGGAGTTTTTTCATCGCCCTTAAGGTTAAATAATTCCTCATCTAAAATCTCGTTGCAAAGCTCGATACACTCGTCGCAAATGCAAACGTCAGGCCCTGCTATAAGCTTTTTAACCTGATCCTGCGTTTTACCGCAGAAAGAACATTTTAAATTCGGTTCATCATTTTTTGCCATTTAAATTCTCCAAATTAATTTGGTAAAAGGGAAATCATAAAGACATCCTATCACCTTTTTTAAAACAATACTACCCTTTTATTAAGCATTGTTTTCTAATGTTATAACTCTGTCAATCATACCGTATTCAACGGCTTCTTCAGGAGTCATAATGTAATCACGGTCAGTATCTTTTTCAATTTTCTTAAGAGGTTGACCTGTGTTTGCAGCCAAAATGTTATTTAAAGATTTTTTAATTCTTAAAATTTCATTGGCCTGAATTTCGATGTCGGTTGCTTGACCTTGAGCACCACCCAAAGGCTGGTGAATTAGCACTCTTGAGTGAGGAAGCGCAAGACGTTTGCCTTTTTTACCTGATGAAAGTAAAAATGCACCCATAGAAGCCGCTTGACCTAAGCAGATTGTAGAAACATCCGCTCTTATGTGCTGCATAGTGTCGTATATAGCAAAACCTGCGGTAACAGACCCACCGGGGGAGTTAATGTAGAGCATAATATCTTTTTCGGGGTTTTCGCTGTCCAATAACAACATTTGAGCTACAACAAGGTTAGCTACCATATCATCAATGGGTGTTCCCAAAAATATAATTCTCTCTCTTAAAAGTCTTGAGAAAATATCAAAAGACCTTTCGCCGCGAGATGATTGTTCTATTACAACAGGTACGAAACTCATATAATTTCCTTTCACTATTTTGTTTTGAATTTATTTGCACTTAGAAGAAGGTCATTAACCTTTCTTGTTGCAATTTGTTGAGACAACAAGCCGAAAGAAGAAGGATTTTTCTTCATTTCTTCAAACACTGTTGTCGCATTAGCACCGTACATTCTTGCCAATTCTTGAATTTGGCTTAACATATCGGATTGTTCGATTTTAATATTTTCATCTTTTGTGATTTTTTCAATAATTAAAGAGTTTTTAATTCTCTTAACCGCTTCTTCACGAAGTTTTTCATGAACTGATTCTTGACCTTCAGCATCAACGATTTTTTGCCAATCTTGACCTTGGCGAATAGCGTTTTGTTTAGTTTCTTCGCGAACTGCTTCAACTTCACGCTCAATCATAGAATCTTGAATGTCAATTTGTGTGTCATTGTAGATTTTGTTGAAAATTGCGTCTGATTTTCTTTTTTCGTTTTCAAAATTAGCAGCATCTTCAAGATATTTTTGAATATCTTCTTTAAGAGCATCTAAAGTTTCAAATTTACCAGCTTTTTTTGCAAGTTCATCGTTTAATTCGGGCAATTTTCTTTCTTTAACTTCATGCAAGTTAATTTTGAACTTGGCATCAGCACCTTTTAGCTTAGGCTCATGGTAATTTTCAGGGAATTTAACATCAATAACAAACTCTTCGCCTGCGCCGTGGCCTACAAGACCTTCCGCAAAACCGGGGATAAAGTTTGAATGAGCTAAATCAAGAGTGTAGTTTTTGCCTGCGCCATGTTCGATTAATTCGCCGTCAACGCTGCCTTCAAAGTCAAAAACTACAAGGTCTTTATCTGTTGCTTTTTTATCAACAACTTCAAGTGTTGCAAATCTTTCTTGAAGCATTTGAAGTTCTTTTTCAAGTGCATCGGGTTCATTTTTGAACTCTTCATATTCAACTTCAACGTCTTTGTAAGGAGCAAGTTTAACCTCGGGTTTAACTTCTGCTCTAACGTGAATTGTTAGGTCTTTTCCTGCTTCAAATTCGTAGTTTTCAATAGTCGGTTGAGTAGCAAGGTCAAGATTTTCTTCTTGTGCAACACGTGCAAACTCTTGCGGGAAAAGATTTTCCATAGCTTCAATTTTAATTCTTTCAACGCCCACGTATTTTTCAACAACATTATTCGGGGCTTTTCCACGTCTAAAGCCTGCTATGTTAATATTTTGAGCAATTCTTTTAAGTGTTCTTAAATAAGCTTCATTAGCAACTTTAGCGTCAACTGTGATGTCAATTTTTACAAGATTTCCTTCTTGTCTTTCAATAGTGTGTTTAGTCATAGTTCCTCTTATTTTATTGTTGTGTATGTATAATAGTATAAATCAAAAATAAAAATCATGGTCAATTTGGTGTATAATTTTTCTAAGAGGTACTTCAAATATGTTACAAAACTTGAAAAATAAAATTATAATTTCTTCTCAAGCCATGCCTGATGAGCCACTGTATCAAGAAGAAGCAATGACAGCGATGATTAAAAGCGTTGTGGCAGGCGGGGCAGGCGGGTTAAGACTTGCGGGTGAAAGAGACATAAAAAACGCAAAAAAACTTTTCCCGAATTTGCCTGTAATCGGCATTACAAAGCCGAATAAAATTCCCGAAAATTACTTGGATGTTGTTTATATTACACCCAACATCAGCGATGCGAAAAAAATTATCGAAGCAGGTGCGGATATTGTTGCCTTTGACGGCACAAAAAGAGAGCGCCCAAATGGCGAAACACTTGAGGATTTAATTAAATACATTAAATCTCAAGGAAAACTTGCCATGGCGGATATTGCAACTTATGAAGAAGCACAAAATGCTATAAACCTTGGGGCAGACATAGTTTCAACAACGCTAAGCGGATATACGCAGCAAACAAAATCAAAACCCGATACACCTGACTTTGAGCTTACAAGACGCCTAAGCAAAGATTTTGATACCCCTGTCATAGTCGAGGGTAAAATTTGGACACCTGAGGATGTCAAAGAGGCATTTAATTCGGGTGCATTTTGTGTTGTAATAGGTTCGGCGGTTACACGTCCGCAATTAATCGTTAAAAGGTTTGTGGAGAAAATAAAATGAAAAAAGTTTTAAGTTTTGATATTGGCGGAACAAAAATTTATAATGCCATAATTAACAAAAAGGGCGAAATAATTTCGCAAATAGAGAAAACTCCGACTCCTAAAACCTGTGAAGAAATTGTGGAAAAATTAAAAGAAATAATTGCAAAACACGAAAAAAACGTTGATATGATTGCAATTTCAACCGCGGGCGGCGTAAACAAAGAAAATACAAGGGTAATTTGTTCAACTGCAAATCTGCCTATGGGTTACCCTAAAACAGAATTTGAAAAATTATCCAAAAAACCCGTTTTTGTTGAAAACGATGCAAATTGTGCCGCTTGGGCAGAGTACAAAATAGGTTCTGCAAGACATATGGACAACTCAATTACTTTAACCTTGGGAACGGGTGTAGGCGGCGGTATAATCGTGGACGGAAAGCTTTTAAAGGGCAAATCCGGTGTAGCAGGCGAAATGCACTTTAAAATGTCTATGGAAAAAAATCGCCAATGTACTTGTGATGCTTATGATTGCTTTGAAATTTACGCATCCGGCAACGGGCTTAGAATTACAGGTATCGAACACACCAAAAACAAAGATATAACTACCTATGACATAATTAAAGGGGTTGATAAGGGCGACAGCCTAATGCTAAAAGTGTTTAATGTATGGCAAAACTACATTATAGCAGGGCTTATCGGACTTGCGGATATTTTTGACCCCGACTGTATAATACTTTCAGGCTCAATGGGCAATTTTTGCGATGTAGAGTACATGGAAAAAATCGTAAACGACGAAATTGTTACCTTGCCGACAAAAATCTTACATGCGACATCGGGTAACTATGCAGGAATGATTGGTGCAGCCTTACTTGCGGTTGAAAAATTCTAATTTGGCTCACAGTAAGTAAATTTAAAGCTGTCGGGGAAAATTTCATCCAATCCCCAATCCACGGCTTCGCCTTTGCAGCCTTCCAAAACAACTCTTAGTTTAGAGGTGTCATCGGGTGCAAATTCCGCAAGCCACTGACGACAAGCACCACAGGGCAGACAGTTTTTTTGATTAGGCGAATAAACGGCAATAGCTTTGATTTTCGTTTTTTCACCTTGCGCAATAGCGCTCGAAATTGCAGTTCTCTCGGCACACAGGGTTATCCCGTAACTCACGTTTTCAACGTTGACACCGCAGTATATTTTGTTGCTTTCATACAAAACGGCAGCCCCGACTTTAAATTTTGAATAAGGTGAATAAGAATTTTTGCTTACTTCCTTTGCTTTGTTTAATAATTCTTCAAAAGTTATTTCCATTTTTTCCCCTAAAATATCTTATATTTAGATGTTTCGACAGTTTTTTTAATATCTTGAATTTTCCCCAAAATAAGCATTATGCTTGATTTCATAGGCTATTGACGTATCTTGTCCATGCCCGGGGTGGACTATTGTTTTATCATCTAAAACAAAGAGTTTGCCTCTGATGCTTTTTTCAATTTCGCTGAAACTTCCGCCGAATAAGTCGCAGCGGCCAATTTCAGTGTAAAATAATGTATCACCCGAGAAAAGCTCCCCGTTTATTAAATAACAAAGCGAACCTTTTGAATGTCCCGGAGTTGAAATTGCTTTTATGTCAAAGCCTGAAATGTCGAATTTTGAATTTTCATCAATGTATTCGTCAATTTTTGGCACATCGCAAGAGTTTATTCCAAAATGAGCACACTGAACGGCAATGTTTTGGCAGAGAACTTCATCCTCTTTATTAATATAAACTTTTACATCAGGGTAAATTTTCTTTATGTCATTTACACCTAAAACATGGTCAAAATGCCCGTGTGTCAAAAAGATTGCAACTAAATTCAGATTGTCGTTATCAAGTGCTTTTTTTATTTCAAGACAATCTCCCGTACAGTCAATTAAAATTGCCTTTTTAGATGTTTCATCGCCTAAAATATATGTATTTGCTCCAATCGGGCCAAGCGGTAATTTTTTAACTATCATAATTCTCTCTTAAATTTAGTGCAAAAGAGATTTTATCACATTTGAACATTTTTGGAAAACATTTTGTTTGTGAATTTCAAAATATGTGCTGCCAAGTATGCTTATAATATCCCCATCTTCCAAATTAAAGTGCATTTTAAGCTCTTTTAAATATCCTATCAAATATTTAAGAGCCTTTTTTTTATTATCGCAATTTACTATATGTCGAACTTTAAATTTCTCCATACAACAATGATAAAGAAATTTTTAAAGTATTTCATTAGACAAAAGTATCGCCCACACTTTAGATAAGTCGGGCGATTTATGCTTTAGTATTTAATTTTGTTTCGTCAGCTTTTTTCTTTGAATTTCGGTTTATCACAAAGTCAACCAGACCGCCTGCAATAAAACCGCAAAAACCAACTATCGCAGCACTTGAGGCAACAAACACGCCTTTTCTCAATTTCGGGAAATTGTGCAAGCCGTATTTACCTGCATTTTTTGCACTGTCTGCTAATCTCTTTGCATATTCATCAGTTTGAAAATTTTTAACTGATTGAGCCAGACCCCAAGCAGAGAATGAACCCGCACCGATTATTCTTCCCAGACGAGTTATTTTGTATTTGTTACCGTTAGGTGTTGTCGCTTCTGTACTTAGAACTCTCATAACCTTCCCATTATTCTCTATTTATATTATAAACGGTTTTTATACAAAAAAACGGCATGTATATTTTTTTTATATACCATTTGTAATAATATTTAATAATGGAAAAACTACACTTATTTATGTTATTATTTTAGAGCCACGCTTCACGGGGTGTTGCAAGCCCTCGACCGAAAGCTTATGTCGGGTGCAAAGCCTGCTATGAGGCGTTTAGGGTGCAAATTGAAAACTAAAATATTGTTGATGATACAAAGTTTTGCGGCGATTATGCAGCGAACCGTGTCAGGATGGAAACATAGCAGCACTAAGTTGAAGTTAACGGGTGTGAAACTTTGAATTGGAGGTATTTTAGTCGGATTTTTGTATTTTAGGCGACGATAGGCAGGGCGTGGCTTTTAATTTTTTATGAATTTTTTAATAAAATATGATAAAATAAGGATATGTTTAAACCTACCCGTCAGGAATTTTCCATAAAAGTTTGTCCTTCAGATGAAATTATTTTGCTTGAAAATACCCTCAATTCAATGTCAAAGGAAGGCTGGGATTTATACTCAATTTACGAATCGGACAACGGGACAAAAATTGTCTATAATTGTCTTTTTGTTCGTGAAGTTGAAAATATCTACGATGAAGCCGAGTTTGAAGACATTGCAGGTTTTAAAACTCAGATGGAAAAAATGCTCTACTCTAAAGAGCAGCCTTATGAATTGTGCTTAAACATTCAAAAGAAAATTCGTGAAAAGCGCCAAAAAATCGAAGAAATAAAGAAATTTCTTGAAAGTGCAAAAGAGGACGAGCGCGCCTTTTTAAACGAAGAAATTTCGCACGAAATTGACAGATTAAACAACTTAAAAAAACAGCTTAAAAATCTTTTATCGCCCGTTAACATGGTACAAAACCTCGGCGAAGAAAGGCTTTCCATTGATTTAAGCGAAGAGTTATATTGTTTAAACAGTATTCAAAATGAAAACAATTTGCTTGCACAAACCATAAAAGCAAGACAGGAGTTGACAAATGAGCTTGGATACATTATCCCCAAGGTTCGTTTTGTAGAAAACCCCGAGCTTGATGAGTTTGTTTTTACAATTTCGGTTCATGCGGTGCCAATCGTTGAGGCACAGGCTTATCCCGAGCATTTAATGTTCTTTGAAGATGACTTGAATTTGGATAAATTTCCAAAAAATTCAATAAGAACAAAAGACAAATTAAGCGGTAAAAAAATTGTCTGGATTGAGAAAAAACAGTGTGAAAACTTCTGGACAAAAGGGGTTGAGGCAACAGAGTATATTGTTGAGTATCTAAAACATTATTCAATTTCTCATGTAAATGAAATATTCAACTATGCCGACATAAACCGCTATATTGAGCTGGTTTCCGAGCAAAATTCTTACCTTATAGATTCAATTTTGGGCGATTTTATTACGGTAAGCGAGCTTAAATACATATTTTGCAGCTTAATTCGAGAAAGAGTAAGCGTCAAAGATGTTGTATTTATTTTTGAAAAAATAAATGACTTTTCGGACGAATCAACAAAAACCGACTTGTTGGACAAACTAAGAGTTGCGCTTTCTCGAAAAATCTGCTATTCGCTTGCGGATGAAGACAAGAGAATTTTCGGTTATCAAATAAGCGAAAGCGTAATAAGAGCGCTTGAAAACCACAGCGAGGACGAAGAAGGCGGCGTGGTTAAAATAGACGGAACAAAGTTTTCCAAATTTAAAAAAGAATTAAAGCAAATCTTTAGCGAGCAAAAGGCGGTTCTTGTTGCACCGCAGCACTTAAGGCAGCTTTTATTTATTTTAATTTCACAAATTTACACTGACGTCCCTGTAATTTGCCTTGAAGAGGTTGCGCCTGAATTTGAACTTAAAATTTTAGGGAAAATCTAAAAACGCCTTACTTTGTTTTTTAAGATTTTATTTAAGTCTAAAAGTGCGGTATATGTAGGCAAAACAACGAGCTTTTCACCCCTTTGCATACTCTGTGTTGCAAAATCGAAAGTCTTTTTAACGTCCTTATCAATTACCATATTCCCAAGGCTCACTCCTGCATATTTAAGCCTTAGCGCCATATCATCACACCTGTTGCCTGAGATGAAAATTTTGCCCCTGAAATCTTTTAATATTTCAAAATCTACATCCCAAAGCCAAGAAACGTCCCTTCCGTCGGCGTATTTATCGTTAATTGCAATCATAAGATTTGCATCAATATTTTTAAGCCCTCTTAAAACTTCGCACGCACCTGTCGGGTTTTTGATTAAATAAATCGAAACCTCTCTGCCGTCTATGTTTTCATTTTGTGCTCTGCCAAATACGGGACGATAATTTTCAAGAGCTTTTGCAATAATTTTCCTGTCAATTCCTGTTGTATAGGCACAAGCTATTGCCCCAAGCGCATTATAGGCATTATAAAGCCCTGAGAGGTTCACTTTGTACATGATATTTTTGTTTTTGTAGCTGACATCCAAAATAGAATAATTTCTAAAGACCTTAACTCTTGCACTTACATCAAGCTCGGGCCTTTTTGTTTTGCAATCACAGCTCCAAATACCTAAATGCGAATAAAATCTTTTTGAGTATTTAAGCGGACTTTTGCAAATAGGGCAGTATATAACCTCTGACGGGCTGTTTGATTTATCATCAAAATCGCAAAATTCAACGCTTTCAAACCCGAAATAAATGCTCTCACGCCTTTTTGCATAACCTATTTTATCATTAGGAATATTTTTATCTATGTCATACAAACTCGGGTCATCAGCATTCAAAACCAGCTTTAAATAAGGATTTAGGGCAATACCCTCTTGAATTTTCTTCTTTGTAATATCAAGCTCGCCGTATCTGTCCAGCTGATCCCTGAATAAGTTTGTAACAAGCAGATAATCAAACTCCATTTCGCGGAAAATGTGTGAAAGGTAAGCCTCATCGGATTCTATAACAAGATTATCTACACACTCAAGTTTCGAGTTTTTTTTGTAATTTTGATACAAACCAAGCGCAATTGCACACATTATACCGTTTGGCATATTCGCACCAAGTTCGTTATGAATTACGCTGTTACCCGCTTCTTTTAGAATTTGTGCCAAAATGCCCGATGTAGTTGTCTTTCCGTTTGTTCCCGTTACTGAAAATTTATAGGAAGAAACGTATGTTTGAGCTTTTTTTAAAAAATTAGGATAAAATTTTCTTAAATATTTCCCCGGCAAAGACGTGCCTTCAGAGTTAAGTCGTCTTAAGAATCTGTAAATTTTATTTGTGTATTCTAAAGCTTTTTCGAATTTCATATAAAATCGCCCGCCCTGCGTATGGAATAATTATTTTATATAAATTATAATACACAAATGGAGCAATACATATATATTTTTACAATTATCCTTGAAATTTTCGTTTTCGTGCAAATCTCTTTTGCAATATTAAAGTGCGATAAAAAAATTTCACAGATTAACTCGCAACTAATCGAGGTAAATGCTCAAATTAAACCGCTTATTCAAACTACAAGAGAATTTATACGGAAATTTAACCGTATTGCGGCAATTATCATAAAAGTTAAACAAATGCACATAAAAAAATATATTCTCTTTGTAGCGGATATTATAAGCTTATTTTTCTTGCTCAGGTCATATAAAGCATACAAAGGCTTTAAGAAATTTAATTTCTTAAGAAAAATATTTTCATACTCCATTATTCGTGCTGCTTTTTCAACACTTAAAAATTTTGCTTAATTATAATTTACTTAATAAAAAGTTTAATCCCTAAATTGCCTGTTCGGTTATTTTTTTTGAACATTAAAGAGGCTAGACTATAAAAGAAAAGGACATAAGACAAGGGAGTGTTCAATGCTAGTCGATAAAAGATGTTCACAAAGTGAAGAATGTGTATTTATGGAATTTAGAGATGTTAACAAGGAATTTTTGCCATGGCTGGAAGATTTAGCGCTTGAATACCGCTGCCGAATCGAAAAAAAGGAATGGCGTTCAAAATATAATAATTACGTTGTATATGACTATGAGCCTTTTTGCTCGGACGGTTTTGAAATAAGTCTGACTGTCTCATCAAAAAGCGCATGCTTCCTTAATTTCGTAAGATATTTGTACGAAATTAAAGTGCAAACGGTAAATTATCTAAACAACTGCATTGCTCTTTAATTTTTTTGAACCGGTTTCAACAATTTTTTTGATGTATTCGCCGTAATCATTATTATATTGCTTGCCAAGCTCAAGTAAACGCTCTTCGTCGATGTAGCCCATTCTCCAAGCTACTTCTTCGATACAGGCAATTTTCATGCCTGTGTTTACTTCCATTGATTTAATAAAGTTTGCAGCCTGCAAAAGACTTTCAAAAGTTCCTGTATCAAGCCAAGCAAAGCCTCTGCCCAAAATTTCCACATCCAGCGCTTGTTTTTTAAGGTAGATATTGTTTAAATCCGTAATCTCTAACTCGCCTCTTTTTGAGGGTTGAAGAGTTTTTGCGTATTCAACAACGTGTTTATCATAAAAATACAAACCTGTTACAGCGTAGTTGGAGCGTGGGTTTTGAGGCTTTTCTTCAATAGATATTGCTCTGTTATTTTCATCAAATTCAACAACCCCAAAGCGGTGCGGGTCATTTACCGCATAGCCGAAAACGGTTGCGCCTGTTGTTTTTTGACCTACACGTTTTAGCATGGAAGAAAAACCAAAGCCGTGGAAAATATTATCTCCCAAAACCAAAGCGCAAGGCTCGTTATCAATAAATTTCTCTGCAATTAAAAAGCTGTCCGCAATTCCTCTTGGGACTTCTTGCACCATGTAAGAAAATTTAACGCCGATTTGCTCGCCTGTTCCTAAAACTTTTTCAAAATTTTGATTATCAAGCGGGTTGGTTATGATTAAAATATCCTTAATACCTGCCAAAAGCAGCGTAGTTATAGGATAATAAATCATCGGTTTATCATAAACCGGAAGTAAAATTTTCGATATTGGTAATGACGCAGGGTAAAGTCTTGAACCTGCACCACCTGCAAGAATTATGCCTTTCATCTATTCTTCCTTTTTGTCCTCATCTGTTTTTTGGTTTGCCTTTTTAGCTGCTGCAAGCTTTTCTCTTACTTTTGTTTCAATTTCAGCTAAAACATCGGGATTAGCTTCCAAAAATTCTTTCGATTTATCTCTGCCTTGACCCAATTTCTCATCGTTGTAGCTAAACCAAGCACCTGCTTTTTTAACAATATCCATATTAACGGCAACATCTAAGATATTTCCGATTGCACAAATACCTTTTCCGTAAATTATATCAAATTCGGCAACTCTAAACGGCGGAGCAACTTTGTTTTTAACAACTTTAACTTTAACTCTGTTACCGATGTCTTCACCTTCTTTATTTTTAACCGAATCAATTCTTCTTATGTCAAGTCTTACTGAAGCATAATATTTAAGGGCATTACCGCCTGTTGTTGTTTCAGGGTTACCAAACATTATGCCGATTTTTTGTCTTAATTGGTTGATGAAAATTACTGTTGTATTAGTTTTACCTACAATACCCGTTAATTTCCTCAAAGCCTTTGACATAAGACGAGCTTGCAGACCCATTTGCTGCTCATCCATCGCCTTTTCAATTTCTGCCTTAGGTACAAGAGCCGCAACAGAGTCGATGACAATAACGTCAATCGCACCCGAGCGCACGAGTTCTTCGGCAATTTCCAGAGCCTGTTCACCTGTATCAGGCTGAGATATTAAAAGCTCATCCACATTAACACCTAAATTTCTTGCATATTCAGGGTCAAGAGCATGCTCTGCATCTATAAACGCTGCTATACCGCCTTTTTTCTGAGCCTCTGCAACAATATGCTGTGCCAAAGTTGTTTTACCGCTTGATTCAGGCCCGTAAATTTCAATAACTCTGCCTTTTGGTACACCACCTATGCCAAGAGCAATATCAAGTGCTAGGGCACCTGTCGGAATATATTCCACATTCAAAGTTGCCCTGTCGCCAAGGCGCATGATTGAACCTTTTCCGAAATCTTTTTCAATTTTATCTAATGCAAGTTTAAGCGCTTTGTCTTTCCCTGCCTTTATTTCATCCAATTCTTTTTCTTTAGTTTCAGCCATTTAAAAATTTCCTCTATTCCCTAATCTTTATGAATATTATATAATAAAATTTATGAAAACTGTAAAACTTAACAATTTTGAAATAGGCGGCAACAAACTTACAATTTTTGCAGGCCCTTGCGTAATTGAAAACGAAGAAATGCTTTTTGAGTGTGCAAAAACTCTAAAGAAAATTTGCGCCGAGCTTAATATTAACTACGTATTCAAAGCAAGCTTTGACAAGGCAAACCGCTCATCAATCAATTCTTATCGAGGCCCGGGGCTAAAAGTCGGACTTGAGCTTTTGGACAAAGTTAAAAAAGAATTTAATGTGCCTGTTGTAACCGATTTTCACGAGCCAAGCCAAGCGTCAGAAGTTGCAGACGTGGCTGATGTTTTGCAAATCCCCGCTTTTTTGTGCCGTCAAACCGATATGCTTGTTGCGGCAGCAAAAACAGGAAAAATTGTGAACATTAAAAAAGGACAGTTTTTGTCCCCTTATCAAATCGGCTCTGCCGCTAAAAAAGTTATAGACAGCGGCAATGATAAGATTTTAATCACCGAAAGAGGTACAAGTTTTGGCTACAATAACTTAGTTGTAGATATGCGCTCAATCCCTATAATTCAAGAGTTGGGCTACCCTGTTGTATTTGATGCAACTCACAGTGTGCAACTGCCGGGCGGACACGGCTCGTCATCATCAGGCGAGAGAAAATTTGTCCCGATGCTCGCCAAAAGTGCCGTTGCAGCAGGGGCAAGAGCTTTATTCTTTGAAATTCACCCATGCCCCGAGTGTGCTAAATGCGACGGGGACAACATGATTGCACTTGATGATGCCCACAAATTATTCAAGAATTTAAAAGATTTGTTTGAACTTACTAAGAAGATGTAACTTCATCGCTTATAAATTCTAAAAACTCGGTGTAGAGCAGTTTTTGACCGAATAAAAAGTCCTTTATGTCTTGACTTTTTTCATCAAAAAATTTGTGTGCGCCAATTTTTTCAAGAACAGAGTTAAGCTTTTTAATGTTTATTGAATAAATTTTTTTGTGAAATTGCAATTTAATCACACGCATTAAAAACTGTCCTCTAGCTAAATCGATTTTAAACATTTTGATAAACCTCATTACATATTACATTTGCGATTGTAATATAGGTTTTTGAGAAAAAACTAATGTATTTTCCGAGGTTAAATACGAAGTCGGTGCGATAGGGGCTTGCGTTGAGCAAGACCCGTGCACTACGGAATACGAAGTCGGTGCTCCCAATGACGGCGGCGTTGAGCCGGCGGAATGGAGCACTACGGAGAACGAAGTCGGTGCGATAGGGGCTTGCGTTGAGCAAGACCCTTGCACTACGGAATACGAAGTCGAGCGAAGCTCGAAAGCTAGTGCGACTGCACTGCTTGAGAGCGAGCGAGCCTTTGGTGTGTGAAGTGCGAATGTGGCAAGCGGGGAGCTTGGCACAAAGCACGAACCGTACCCGAGCGAAGCTCGAATTGCGACGCGACGCGTCCAATGAGAGCGAGCGAGCCTTAAGGATGTGAGCATATGCACAGCACCGATGAGGTGGTGGGCTTATGCGACACTGGACTAAGCGAAGCTCGAAAGCTAGTGCGACTGCACTGCTTGAGAGCGAGCGAGCCTTTGGTGTGTGAAGTGCGAATGTGGCAAGCGAAGAGCTTGGCACAGAGCACAAACCGTGCCCGAGCGAAGCTCGAATGCACTATCCCCTGCAACAATTACCCAAAAACTAAAATATACTTGCGTATGAAGTCATATAATCCGTAATAACGCTAATTAACATAGGTAAAATCCAAATTAAAATTAAAGCGCCCATAATCGGTTTAAACAGGAAGCTCAACTGAAACACGTTTACTTGCGGAGCGGTCTTTGAAATAATCCCCAAAATAATATCCTGCCCTAAAGTTGCAAGAAGCACAGGTGCTGCAAGCTGCATACCAAAATATAATACGTTAGATGTAATATTTACAAGGTATTGCGGGTTAATAACCTGAGCTAAGGGAATAATATTCCCGTACATATTAAAAATATCAAAACTTCTTATAAAAGCGTTAATAAGCCAGTATGCACCGCCTGCACTGATAAAAATAATAAGCCCTAAAATTGTAAAATAATTACCCAAAATTGAGGTTTGCGAACGGGTTGTGGGGTCTAATACCATCGCAGAAGATAAACCCATTTGCATATTTATCATATCCCCGCCCGCACTAATTGCCGCAAGTACACAGTTTGCAATAAAGCCCATGATTGCACCAAATGTAAAATTAAGAAGAATTCCAAGCAAAATTGAAGTATTGGGAGGTATTGGCTGAGGTTTTATAAGCAAAGTTACAATAACCGTAACGATTAATGCAATTGAAATTCTCACCATTGAGGGAACTTCTTTTCTGTTAAATATCGGTGCAAACTGCATAAGACCAAGCATTCTTGAAAACACCATAATTCCCGCACCTAACGCAAGGTTAAGTTCGGGAAAAAGTTTTGCAAATTGTACAAGAAATAGGTCCATATCTTAACTTAAGGTTCTATCCTGCAATTTCCCGCAACAGCGCCGTTTTTTTCATATTTATTGTCAATTTTGTAGTTAACAACCATTGAATTGCCGTCTTGCATAAATACTTCAAAACTTGAGCTTGAAGGGTCAAAAGTTCTTATTACAAGGACGTTTCCCGCTCTTTTACCTGGTTCAAACGGTTCGTTGTCCATAAAGAAAAATCTTAAATTTGCCCTATCTCCATAGTTAACATTCTCAACGATAGAAGGGCAGTTAAGAGTGTATCTTGAATAAGGTCTTAAACCTACAAATTCTGTCCTTGCAAAAACACTGTTGGCATCCACTTCATAAGCAAACGCAGCTGAAGCGGATAAAAGCAAAATCGATAAAATGCTAAAAAACTTTTTCATTTCTTACCTCCCCATCATTTTATTTCTTTCAATCAAGTTAGGTGTAGGATTAGCACCCCTTCTTGTCGGGCCGTAAATGTTCTTTTCGGCACTATCAACCCAAGGCAGTTTGCCCGGGTTTTTCATTATTTCTTTCAAGTCCTTACTTGGTTCGTTAATTTTGTCATACATCTCATTGCTAAAGGGTTTTGTGTGTTTATAGTAGTTTGAATCAAGCACAAATTCATCATTTTTAGGAACGACATTAAAGGCAATAACCGTACCTTCAATGACAAATTCCGTAAGAATTTTAATGTACCACATGCCAAGGATTATAATTGTCAAAAATACTGCAAGAATTTTAGGTGCAGCAGCAATTGTTTGCTCTTGAACCTGAGTTACGGCTTGCAAAATACCGACCACAAGACCGATTGCGGCAGCTACCAAAACGCATGGCAAAGACACCATAAGCATTACCATAAAACCTTTTGCAAGATATTCTACCATTATTTCCATTAGTTAAAGCTCTCCACAAGTCCTTTTACAATCAAACTCCAACCGTCAACCGCGATAAATATCAGCAATTTAAACGGCAGAGATATAATCGTGGGTGATAACATAAACATACCTAGTGCCAGAAGGATATTCGCCACAACAAGGTCTAAGACAATAAAGGGAATAAAAATTATAAACCCTATTTCGAAGGCGGTTTTAAGCTCGCTTATAATATAAGCAGGAGCAACTTCCCACATTGTAAGCTCTTCAGGCGTTGCGGGCGGATTTTTTCTTGTTTTTTCAACAAAAAACGCCAAATCGTTTTGTCTTGTCTGCTTGAGCATAAATTCTTTCAAGGGTTTTGAGCCTTCAGATATGCACAAAACAAGATTTCCGCTTTTATAAGCAGGCTGACCCGCTTTAATCATTTGGTCAAATACGGGCGACATTGTATAAAAAGTCAAAATCATTGAAAGACCGATAAGAACAATAGCGGGCGGAACGCTTTGTGTACCAAGTGCTGTTTTTAGCATTGAAAAAACTATTGTAAATCTTAAAAATGATGTCATACAGGTAAAAACAAGCGGCAAGAGCGAAAACAGGGTCATTACCACAAGTAATTGTATGACGGGATTCATATCTTTCAAAAGTACATCCATTTTATTATCTTTCTTTTTGTGAATTTAACTCTTTTAAAATTTTTCTCATTGCAGCTTTCGAGCTAAGTCCTTCTTGTCTTAACTCTTGCACCATTTGTTCAGGATCAGCGCAAGCGTTTATTTGAGATGGTTCTTCCTGCTGAAAATTTGAATTATTTTTCTGATTTAATCTTGCCAGAAATGTTGTTCTGTCTATATCTGCGGCAATTAGAAATTTTTCGTTTTCATATTGTATGACATAGAGAGATTTTCTCTGATTAATGTGGAGCATGTCATTTATTTTTAATTTTGAATTTGACTGTGCGCCTTGATTAAAAGCAACCTTTTTATACACCGCAAAAGCGACAAAAATAACGCCAAGCATTGCAAGAGTATAAAAAATGAAAGCTATTATATGAGTTGTCATAATTTTCCTTTATTTTTCTTCTTCAAAATCCGAATAATCAAAGTCCTCTTCTAAGTCCTCTTGCTTTTGAGGGGCAGGTTTTTGCGCCGCAGGCTTTTGAGGAGCAGGGGCTTTTTGGGCTGGAGCTTTTTGAGCCGGTGCTTTTTGAGCTTGAGGAGCTTGAGCATTTTGTGCAGCAGCTTTAAGCTTTTGAGCAGGGCCTTTTGCAGCGTCTTGATTATCGCTTATGACTTTGTTAATTTTTACCGCATATTTATCATTGATTATTACAAGCTCGCCCTTTGCAACGGTTTTATTTTCAACAAGAAGAGAAATTTCATTGTTAAAAATTGAACCCAAATCAATAACAAGACCTTTTGAAATGTGTTTTAATTCTCCCAAAGTCATCTTAACTTTTTTGAACTGAGCATTTACCTCAATTTGAATATCATCCCACATGTTCTTATTTGTATTCTCCTCTCTGTCAATATCATGTTCGTCTTCATCAAGCTCAATTACAAGCGAAGGATCAGGATTAACTTTAAAGTCCATCATATCTTCACCTGTTTTGATTTTCATTTTGTTAACATTGCTGCTCTCAAGAAGTATTATATCCCCTAAACTCATACTCTGAAGGTCGCTTAAGGTTATTTTTGAGCTTCCTGCTTCAATGTCAACATTTACGGATAAGGTTTTAAAAGATTCATCGCTAAAGTTTTCTGTTTTTTCAAATTCTTTTTTGTTAATTCTTACATAAGGCAGCGTTAAAACTATCTTCGATGTTTTTTCATCTTTGTCTTTTATAACAATAATAAAGTTTACAACTTCCTTGTGCTTTTTAAGGTCAAATTTATTTAAGTCTTTTGAGGGGATAAGTAAATCTGCAAAAGATTTATAAACAAAGTCGCAAAAACCGTTTAAGATTTTAATTTCAAGCTCGGATAAGTCAACAAGCCTAAACTCACCCCGATTTGAGCCAAAGGCATTGTGTAAAAATATTCTTGCAAATTCTTCGGAAAGCCTTATTGTAACAGGGTTACAGATACTGTCGGGAACTTGGCTTGTAAAGAAAGTTTCACCTCTTAAAAATCTGTTATCTTTAATTTGCTCGTAATTACTTACACAGAAAGCGCGAAAATCGTATTCATTTTCCCACCATTCTTGTGTAGCTTGGATAATTTTTGGCATGAAATTATCGTCAAATTCCTTGATAACAGAGGAAATTTGACTGCTTTTTTTCTCATCAAAGATGTTAGATAAACTTCTTTGCGTATCCAATTTGAACCTTGTTAAATATACTTATCCGTAATTATTATATATTTTAGTATAAACTCGGGCAATTTGTTAATTTTTTTTGCCTTATTTTGGGGGAAAAATTAATCTTTTGAAAACGGATTTGGTTTTTTAATTTTTTTTGGGTCAACTTTAATGATATAACCGCACTTTGAGCAAGCTAAAACTTTTTTGGTAGAGTCAATCGGAACAAAAATATGTTCACATTTTTGCTCGCTTTGTACTTCGTCTTTGGGAATTTTTTTTTCAAAAAGCTTTGAAAAGCTAAATTCACCGCTCTTAAATTTTGTGCTTACCTGTGCTATAAGTTCAATTATATACATCTTTTATTTTTTAATTATAATTTTATTATATGAAAAATCAAATCAAAAAATTTATATCCTCAACGGTAGATTACCACAATTTTAAAGGCGCGTTGGACATTGCCAATGAACTTAATTGCGGTATTGAAATCAGCCGTTTTGGAAAATTGAAAGATATTGAAGATTTATTTGATATTACAAAAAAAGAATACAAAGCCGCACTTAGGGACTTTGAAGGCGAAGTTACTCTTCATGGGTTCTTCTCTAACTTAAATGTTGCCGCAAAAGACCCTTTAATTCGTGAAGTATCAGAGAAAAGATATTATCAAAGCTTGGAATTGGCTCTTGAATTCAATGCAAAAACAGTTGTTTTTCACACATGTTTTAACAATTTGCTTAAGCATAATGAATACAGGCAAATGTACTTTAAAAGAAACATTGAATTTTTCCACGAATTTATTCCCTATTTTGAAAAAGAAGGGATAACAGCGACGATTGAAAATGTTCATGAGCCTGATTGGGAGCTTATAAGAAGCATAGTAGCCACAATTAATTCGCCAAACTTAAAGGCAACAATTGATTTGGGACATTGCAATCTTCACTCGGAAATTACTCCCGATGAGTGGATTAAAAACTACGGCATTATGCTTCATCATATGCATTTGCACAACAACTACAAAGATGAGGACTCTCACTCTTCCTTACTTCGCGGCAATATGCAGCTTGAGCCCGTTATTCAAACGCTAAAAGATATTTGCATTTATCCTCAATTTACTTTTGAAATTTTTGAAAAAGAAGCTTTAATTGAGAGTATAAAATATTTTGATGAAATTTGTGAAAAAACAGGATATTAAAAATCCCTCAATTTACTTGAGGGATTAATTTTATTTATTTCTCTGCCAAAATTTCCACTTGGGAACATCAGAGTGATAAAACACAAGTTCAAGCAAATCTCCCTGTTGAACTTTAAGGGCATTACCTTCTTGTATGTAAGATAAAACGGAATTATCATAAGCGGATTTTGCTCCTGATTTTAACCTTCCGTCCTCTTCATTTGGGTGAATAAAGCCTTTTGTGAAATAATATGCTGTTGAAAAACCTTGTACAAAGAAGTTTGCAACGCTAACCGCGCCGCTTTTTGCGGTTTCTTTGGCATCAAAGGGCTTATAGCCGACAACTTTAGCTTCCCAGCCCGTTTGGTTGATTTTTCTTGTCATATTTTCGCTGGGTGTTGTATAGCTAAGAGGTGTGATGATAAAATACGCATCTCTTTTTGCTCTCTTTGGGTCAACAACTTCTTTAACTTTGCCTGAAATTACGGTATTTTTTTCAAAAATTATACCGTTGTCAAACTCAATATCTTCAATAGCTTTTGCTTTAAAATAAGCAGAAGGATTATCCGAAGAAAAAGAGTTTAAACACTGAACCACTACTTTATGATCTGCAAAAGCAGGTGTCATAAAGCAAAACAGTGCCAAAAACACTAATAATTTTTTCATAATTAAGCCTCTTGAGGAACTAAGACCTCATATCCTTTTTCACGTAATACTTTTTCTTTTTTAGCTTCCTTCATGTCCTCTTCAACCATTTCAGAAACCATGGTTTTAAGGTCATATTTAGGAGTCCAGCCCAATTTTTGGCGAGCTTTTGCACTATCACCCAAAAGAAGGTCAACTTCTGCGGGTCTAAAGTATCTCGGGTCAACTTCAATTATAACTTTGCCTGTTTTCTTATCTATACCTTTTTCGTCAACTCCTTTACCTTCCCAAACAAGGTCAATGCCAAGTTCATTAAAGGTCATATTACAAAAATCACGAATAGAAGTTGTTACGCCTGTTGCAAGAACAAAGTCTTCGGGTTTATCTTGTTGCAAGATTCTCCACATACCTTCAACGTAATCTTTTGCATGACCCCAATCACGTTTAGAATCAAGGTTTCCAAGGTATAATTTTTCTTCCATGCCAAGTGCAATTCTAACAGCGGCACGGGTAATTTTTCTTGTAACGAAAGTTTCGCCTCTGCGTGGGCCTTCGTGGTTGAATAAAATACCGTTACAAGCAAATAAATTATAACTTTCACGGTAGTTTACGGTAATCCAATATGCGTATAATTTTGCACAAGCATAAGGTGAACGTGGGTAAAAAGGAGTTGTTTCCTTTTGCGGTGTTTCTTGAACTTTACCGAATAATTCTGAAGTTGAAGCTTGGTAAAATTTTGTTTTATCACCTAAGCCTAAAAGTCTGATTGCTTCCAATAACCTTAAAGTTCCTATACCGTCAGAGTTTGCGGTGTACTCGGGCTCATCAAAAGAAACTTTAACGTGAGATTGTGCTGCAAGGTTATATATTTCATCCGGCTGAATTTCTTGAATTAATCTGATTAAGTTTGTTGAATCGGTTAAATCGCCGTAATGAAGTTTAAATCTTAGGTTTGGATTATGAATATCCTGATAAAGGTGGTCAATTCTTTGTGTATTAAAAGATGAAGCACGACGTTTCATCCCGTGAACTTCATAACCTTTATCCAAAAGTAACTCTGCCAAATAGCTTCCGTCTTGACCTGTAATACCTGTTATAAGTGCTTTTTTCATACTCAACTCCAAAATAATATCTAGATAATTATCATTATACAATTTACAAATTAATTGGCAAGAAAAAAGAATTGCCCCGCAAAAAACGAGGCAATTAAATCGGTTGTAGTGAATTAATTATTTATCCATTGGGGTTGTACTGTGTGGTCTGTGCATTGGTCTATGACCTTTTTTATGTTTTTTTGCAAATTCTTTTCTGCCGTCTTGTTTCATTTTTTCAAGAGTTTTCTTTTGTTTGTCTGTCAAAACTGCTTCAAACTCTTGCATGTTTTGTTTTCTGATTTCAGCAGCCTTAGCTTTTAGCTCTTTTAAGTCTTTATGAATAGCATCGATTTTTGCCTTAGCTTCAGCTTGAGTTAATTTTCCGTTTTCACGAATTGCTCTTATTTGTTCTTTCTTAACTTTTATTTCTTCCATTACGGGCTTCATTTTTTCTCTGCCGTCTTGTCTGATTTTTTCAATTTTTTCTTTTTGTTCATCAGTTAAGTTTAGCTTTTTGTCAAATTCAGCCTTTCTTTGCTCCATTTTAGCCTTCATTTCAGGAGACATTGGAGGTTTTTTGCATTTTTGCTCCATCTTAGCGCAAGGAGAAGGACAAGGTTTATCTTCACTTATCGGACAGGGTGCAGCAAATGCTGTGTTTGCCATAAATACTACTGCCAAAGTTGATGCCAGAATTATTGTTTTTTTCATAAAAAAGTCCTTTCTAAATTAAATCTTTTAACATTATCGAGAGCTCTTTTTTTGCATTATATAATCTTGATTTTACTGTTCCCACCGGGCATTTAAGCTGCTTTGCAATTTGTTCATAGGGAACATTTTGGATTTCAAAAAGCATAATTACTTCTTTATACTTTGGTTTCAGGCTTTCAATCGCCTCTATTATTCTTTTTTGCCTTTCGTTTTGTATTAATTTCAGCTCGGGTGTTGCCTTTTTATCTTGTATTTGAGAGATGCCATCTTCGTCAAATTCACCTCTTTTTTTGACATAGGAAGATTTTAGGTAGTCCTTTGAGAGGTTCTTGGCTATTGTGCCTATCCAACCTGTAATTTTACCCTTCTCTTCGTATTTATCTTTATTCTGCCAGACTTTTATATAAACTTCTTGTTCCAAATCTTCATTTTGTTCTTTTGTTATAAGTTTTATAATCCTTCTGACATTTTGCTTGTTTTGTTCGATTAGTTCGTTGAAGTTCATCACTCTACCATAATAAACCCGTATTCATCAGTGGGAAAACCCATATCCTGTGCGGATAAATCGTGATAAACAATTGAGTTTACTATATCATACTCGTAATTTGCAACTGTGGAGAAAAAACCCAAAAACAAAACGAAAACTGCTGCCACCATAGCTTTTGCCCTTGTTTTAGCTGCCTTTTTCTTCTGAATTTGATTAAGAAAATAAGGTCTTACTTCACCAATAAGCTCGGACACTCTTTTTAGTTCATATTGTTCCTGTTTTTTTTGATTGAAGTCGATTTTGTTATTTTCCATTTTTTTGCTCCTACATTTTAATAACGAATGTAAAAACAATTTGTTCATTTTTTTTAAAAAAATTTTTTTTATAGCCCAAAACGCTTGTATATCAAGGAAATATTTTCTAAATATTTTTCTTCGCAAAAACATTCTTCAATCTCTTCTTGAGATAAATGTTTTTTCATATTCTCTTTAAAATTTCCCGCATCTTGAAGGTTAAACGCATCAAGAGCCTCTTTTTGAACAATTTTATAAGCTTCTTCTCTTGTCATTTTTTGACAAAGCTTTAAAAGACAAGCTTGCGAGAAAATTATTCCGCCGTATTTGTTAATATTTTTAATCATATTTTGAGGCTTAACAACAAGATTGTTCACAACGTTATTAAACCTGTTTAGCATGTAATCAATTAAAATTGTCGAATCAGGGAAAATAATTCTCTCTACGCTTGAGTGAGAAATATCTCTTTCATGCCAAAGGGCAATATTTTCCATTGCAGCAATAGAATTTGACCTTAAAACTCTTGCAAGACCCGAGAGGTTCTCTGTTGCAATCGGGTTTTTCTTGTGCGGCATGGCACTTGACCCCTTTTGCCCTGAGCTAAAGCCTTCTTCAACCTCGCAAACTTCCCAACGCTGCAAGTGTCTAATCTCGATTGAAAAAGTTTCAATAGCGCTTGCAATGTGAGCTATTGCACTAATGTAGGCACTGTGTCTGTCCCTTGCAATTACTTGTGTGGAAATTTTCGCAGGTTTTAGCCCTAAAAGTTCACAAGTAATTTCTTCTACTTTAGGATTAACATTTGAATATGTACCCACAGGGCCTGAAATCTGACCGCATAAAACATCATCAAGAGCGTAGTTAAATCTTTCTTTTGCCCTTTGAAGCATATCATACCAGTTTAAAAGTTTAAAACCAAAGGTTATAACCTCTGCTCCAATTCCGTGAGAGCGCCCCAAGCACACTGTATTTTTGTGTTTTTGGGCAAGTTCTTTAATAGAATTTAAAAGAACATCCAAATCTTCATTTATAATTTTTGAACTCTCTTTTATCTGAAGAGCAAAAGCAGTGTCTATAACATCAGAGCTTGTAAGCCCCATGTGCATATAAGAGGAATATTTTTCCCCTATGTTTTCATTTACATTTGTCAAAAAAGCAATAACGTCGTGGCGTACTGTTTGCTCAATTTCATCAATTCTCTCGACATTAAAATCTGCCGTTTTTAAAATGTGCGACAGAGCTTCATCGGGTATAACGCCAAGCTTGTTATATGCTTTGCAGACTGCTAATTCAACCTTTAGATAGGTTGCAAATTTATTTTCCAATTCCCAAATGGAAGAAATTTCTTCTCTTGAATACCTTTTAATCATAGAATGTATTATACTATAAAAAAATATTTTTCAGGGGTTTTAGGTGTATAGGATATTATGGAAATTAATAAAATTTTTCTAAATTCGCCTTATTTTATAAGGAGAAAAAAGCCTCAAAACACCGAGGGTTCAAGCGGTGCTACCCCTGTGTGGGCAACTCCCGAAAAACCTGACAGCGTGCAAATTTCTACTATAAATAAGGCGTTGGATGAGCTTTCAAGGGTAGAATTTTTACCAAATGATTTAATTTACATGCAAAACTTAGGGATAAAACTCCCCTTTAACAGCGGCAAAGAGGCGGTTGACTGGATTAAAAGTTCAAATACCGAAGTCTTATACGCTGATTTTTCAAACCCAAAAGTTCACGCATGCCTGCACTGGGACGAAAAAAACGGCAAAAGCCTTATTATGATTAACTCTAATTACAAAAACAACTGCTCATTTGCGGATGTTCTTGCAATTTCAGAAGCAATTTTACACGAATGCGGGCATGGAAAAGACAAAGACAGCGAAAACTCAATTCAGGAAGAACTGAACTGCATGGGCTTAAACGTCCTTGCTCACAGGTTTTACAGACAAAAATATAAAGATATTTTTACAGGGCATAACTCTTTTTTATTTTCCCAAGGGGTCAGCTTATACCCGAAATTATTTTTCAATTTCAGCTTAACTCCGCTTAAGGAAAGAATTGCAGAAAAATACGGATACCTGCAAACAGGTGATGAAAAGCATTGTGCTACAAGCTTAGCAAATGACATAAAAGATATATACAAAAAAGCAACATTTGTTTAACAAAAATTTACAAAAAAATTTCAAAAATAGCTTGAATATTAGCCACATGGCTAATAAAAAGGGCTTACAAATTTTGTAAACTGTGATATAATATACTCAAGGTTGTTAGATATGTGTGCGTTAAAAAAAATGGGAGGCAAAATGATGTCAACTCTGGTAGAAAAACTTAAGGTCAAACCGACAATTAAGTCGAAATTTAACGATGAATTTCAACACTACCTCAAAAAACAATGCTTAAAAACTACCTTTAACGGGCTTGAACTTGAAACGTTCAGCTGGTACAAAAAAATGTTAGGTTTAATGTAGTTATCAAGAAAATTTAGGTGTTGATTAAAAGAGTTAGGATTTTGCGAGTTGTTGATTTACAATCTCGCAAAATTCTCGTCTCTTAAATTCTAAACTGTCTTTTTCTATTCTATAACTGTCATCACATCTTCAAGAGGTTTTTTAACAGCTCGATTATCACTAACGCAAGGCTTCCCAATCGTCAATAATGACACTATCTTATCATCCTTATCTAACTGTAAAATCTCTCTAAATATATCTTGGGCAATGATTGGTGCAACCATCCAACAGCTGCCCAAACCTAATGCGTGCGCTGCTAAAGACATGTTCTCAACAGCACCGCCCATGCTCAAAAGCTGAGAATCGGGACGCATTAGTTTAATTTTCGCACACTCAAAACCAGAGGACTCAAGCACCCCGTCCAAGAAAGAGGGTGCTTTTGTCATGATACAAGCAATTACGACAGGAGCATTTTGAAAAAACGTAGAATGTCCTTTGTATCTTTCAACATTTTGTTTTAGCTCATCATCACTAAGGTTGGATAAAATCTTTTCATAAGTATCAAGCACACCTTGTGCCATTTTTTGCTTTACGTCTTTATTGTAAATTGCAATAAATTTCCAGTTTTGAGCATTAATAGCACTTGTTGCAAGTCTTGCCGAATTTATTATTCTTTTAATATCCTCAATGGGGGGTATAAAATCTTCATATTTTCTTATAGTCTTTCTTGTATCCATGATATGGAAAAAATATTCTTGATTGTCCACTTTTACCTCATTTCTTGATGTATAATAACTCTATGAAAAAATTTATTTTTATTTTAGTAATTTTAATATTTTTTGTAAACATACAAAGGTCAAATTCTGCTCAAAATGATTTCAAATATAACGTTTATGAGGTAAACCCAAATTTAAACACTCAAGTTAAACCGAAAAACTTTACCCCTTTGTCTAAGGTTTTATTCATTGTTGATTTTTCTAATTCGATGAATGAAAAAATGGGAGATAAGACAAAATTACAGGTGGCGATTGACACTTTAACTTCCATTTTGCCTCAAATACCTCAAAATGTTCAAACAGGACTAAGGATTTACGGACATCGAGGCGGTTTTACTTATCTTGACGGCTGCATGGCGTCAAAACTTGCAGTACCTTTGGGACAAAATAACTCGCAGGATATTTTAGCCTCGCTTTATAAAACTTCGGCTGTGGGCTGGACGCCGATTACTTACTCGCTAAAACAAGCCATAAACTCGGATTTTGCAGGAGTTAGCGGTAAAAAACACATAATTCTTTTGACCGACGGGGGCGAAAACTGCGATGAAAGCCCTTGTACGTACGCTATTGAACTAATGCGAACAAGAAATGATATTATGATTGATGTTATCGCTTTTGATATTTTTGACCCCGAGGCGCAAAATCAACTGAAATGCACTGCACTTACAACTTCAGGAAGATTTTACAGTGCAAATTCTCCCGATGAATTAAGACACAGTCTTTTTGAAAGTTTAAACATAGACAAAAATGTTAAGGGAGTTATCAGAATTAACCCATAAGCTTGACTAAATCTAACTAAAAGCCTATTATTTAGGAATGAAAGAAATTTTTGTGGTGTCGCCTGTCAAAACTCCTGAGAGTATTACGGAATTTTGCCAAAAGACAAATTGCAGAGAATTTTACGTTTATCATCATCGTTTTATAAACAATGATAATTTTGAATACGTAAACGAATACATAAAAGCTGCACATAATGCCAACGCAAAAATATATGTAAACTTTAAACACTCGATTGATGAGGAAGAAGTTTCAAAAACAAAAAAATTCATAGAATTTTTGCACACAACAAAAATAGACGGCATTTTCGTAAATTCTTACGGAATTTTAGAAATAATTAAAACCATGGATTTACCTTTTAAGGTAATTATCGATTCCTATTTTGACATCCATAACCTTTGCGGTATTGAATTTATGGAAATGTTCCATAAAATTGACAGGCTTATTATTACCGAAGAAATTTATCTTAAAAATATTGAAAAAATTAAAAAATATGCAAAAATCCCGCTTGCAATCGACACAGATAACCTTCCTTACTTTGCAGATGACATAATCAAATCAAAAGCGGTGTCAGGAGTTGTTATCAAAGGGAAATTTAACAGCAGCGAAGAAATTTTAAACGCTATTAAGCTGATTGAAAAGATTTTAGCAAAACCAAAAATGTTCAAAGAGCAAAAACTGCCCTTTGTGCATGTAAGAAAGAGTTTTTATCGAACTAACCATTTTTCAAAAGAAATTCAAAGCGCTCAAGGGGGCGATTTTAAATTTGCAAACAATATCCACAAATACGAGTGGAAACTAAAAGGGACAAGGCTCAAGGTTGATTTTGACTACAAAACACTTAAGCTGCCTAAGATGAATTTAAGAATTGCAAGCTTAGAGCAGTTAAAAGAGCTTGAAAAATTCATTGAAAAACTCGGCTTTAACCCGATTAATTCAATAGAATACGGAGAAGTTGCCTCAACTGTTGACTTATATTCAAAAAGCTTTGACGACCTTGTCAGAGTTGTAAAAGATTTTTGCAAAAAGCATAAAATTAAGTTAAATCTTTCAACTCCAAGAATACTTATCGAGCGTGATTTTGACAGAGTTTACGAACTTATAAGAACTCTTGCCCTTGAAGATTTAAAGCCTGCAACAATTGTTGTAAATAATATCGGCATGCTCTGGGCGATTATAAACGACTCTCAACTAAGCGAAACGCAAATTGAGATTGGGGGCGGAATTAACCTTTTAAACAGTTATTCAATTAAGTGTTTATCAAATCTTCACCCGATTAAAGCAATAGATTTTTCAACGCTTGGGGACAGCGAAAATATTGTCTCTTGCATTAAAAAGACAAAAAGATTAATTTCAAACAAAAAAATGTTTATAGGCGGGGCAAAAAGAGTTGAAAGCATCGGTTTATGCCCTCTTAACTGCGACAGTGCAGTTGTTTCAAGGCTTTCCTGCTCTGCACCTTGTCATATCGGACACTGGTGTATGACAGATCCCCTAATTGAAAGAACTTTCCCGATTATGGTGGACGGTTTCTGCAAAATGCATATGTTTGAAGAAGAAATTATACAAAATTTTGATAAAATACCGTATTACTTAAATTTAGGAATAAATGAATTTATCATCGACTTTTCTTCAATCCACTCGCCGCTTGTTCCGAAACTTTTAACAAATTATTTAAATACAATGCTCAAAATTGGCTCACAAAGTGCAAAATAAGGCAGGATAGGCTATTTAGCGGACTTGAAAAAAAGCTGTTTTAAGGTATAATATCACTAACACTTTAGGGAGAAAAAATGGATACAGACCAGAGTTTGATATTTAATTTGCTAGTAGTAGCTTTTTTGTTATTTTCAAACGGATTTTTTGTAGCAAGCGAGTTTGCATTTGTAAGTATCAGGAAAACAAGAATTTCACAACTTACAAATGAAGGCAACACAGACGCCAAAATTGCTTTAGGCGGAATAGAACACCTTGATAAGACAATTGCCGCAGTGCAATTAGGTATTACGATTTCAAGTATCGGTTTAGGTTGGGTAGGTGAAGCAACCATTGTAAGAATAGTTGAACCTATTTTCCACTTTTTACCCGAAGCTTACAGAGGTCTTGCGACCCACTCTCTTGCAGTTACAATAGCCTTTTCGCTAATTACATTTTTGCATGTTGTTGTGGGCGAATTAATGCCAAAGTCAATTGCTCTGCAATTTCCGGAGCGTACAACTCTTTTTGTTGCACGTCCGATGTACGCTATAACAAAGATTTTTACACCCTTTATTTTCCTTTTAAACGGGCTTGGAAACTGGCTTTTGTCATTAATTAAAATCCCGCCGGCACACAGTGCGCATATTGTTCACTCTGTTGAAGAGCTTGATATGATTATCAACGAATCCCACAAGGAAGGGGTTTTAAACGACACCGAAAAAGAGATTTTGCAAAATGTGTTTAAATTCTCCGATATTCTTGCAAAACAGGTTATGGTTCCCCGTCCTGACGTTGTAGGCGTTCCGATTGATATTAGCATAGATGATTTAAACAAATTAATTATTGAAAACCAATATACACGCTATCCCGTATATAATGAAGATTTAGACCATATTATAGGTATATTGCACGTTAAAGACATCTACCCTTTAATTGTTGAAGGAAGAGAAATTAACTTAAAAGAAATTTTAAGAGAACCGATTTTAGTTCCTGAAACAATGACTATGGACAATATGGTTCTTGAATTTAAAGAAAAGAAAACCCAAATGGCAATCGTTATGGATGAATTCGGCGGTGTTTCAGGTTTAATCACACTTGAGGACGTTTTAGAAGAAATCTTTGGCGAAGTGCAGGACGAATTTGACGAAGAAGAAGCAGACATCAGAGAAATTTATGAAAACGAATACGTCGCAAACGCAATGATGAGAGTTGACGAATTCAGCGAGTATTTCGACATTAAATTTGACGATGATGATGTAGATACAATCGGCGGTTTGGTGGTTAAGTATCTGGGTCATTTGGCAAAAGAAAACGACACTGTTACAATCGGTGATTTTGACTTTAGAGTTTTAGAAACCGACGGTGCAAGAATCGTGAAATTAAAAATCAAAAGACAAGTAAGCGTCGCAAATTCACAAGAAAACGAATAGGAGTTTAAATGGGTATTGAAGCAATTTTTGGCACTATGCTTATGTTTATGCTTTTTGGCTTGGCAATAGGCGGTTTTATAGCACTTGCACTTTATTTTCTTCCCGTTATTATAGCAGCGGCAAGAAAACATAATCAAATGCTTGCAATTACTTTGATTACAATCTTTTTAGGGTGGACTTTCTTAGGCTGGCTTGCAGCAATACTTTGGTCTTTAAGTCCCGATGTTGTTGAAAACAAAGAAAACTAAAGATTTTGTTTTCTTTTCATAATCTTTAAATAAGCCTCATCTATCCTTTTGGGGCTTATTTTTCCGTCTTTAACGGCATTAAAAACAACATCATTGAACTTTTGAGCCAAGTTTTTATCATAGCTTAAATTATTCCCCAAAATTATAATGTCGCAGCCCGCATTAATTGCAGACACAACGGCTTCTTCAAATGTAAAATTATCGGCAATAGCACCCATTTGCAAATCATCGATTATTATTAGCCCCGAAAAGCCCAATTTCTTTTTTAAAAGGTCATTAACCGTTTTACTTGAAAGGCTTGCGGGATATTTATCATCAAATTTTTTGTTATAGATGTGCGAAACCATTATATTTTGAGCAAGACCGCTTGAAATAAGTGCTTGATAAGGCTCAAGTTCAACATCTTGCCACAATTCGCTTGAATCCGCAAAACCTTTATGAGTATCCGAGGCAGCCGAGCCGTGTCCGGGGAAATGTTTTAAAACTGTCATAATATTATATTGATTATGTGCCAAAATATAAGCATTTGCGTGCTTTATAACCGTTTGAGGATTATCCGAAAAAGAGCGTCCTAACTTTGCAATTATTGTAGAATTAGGATTAAGCGACAAATCCACACAGGGGGCAAAGTTCATATTAAACCCTAATTCACTGAGTGTTTGAGCGATTTTTTTTGATGCAAGATAAGTGTTCATCTCATCTTGAGAATCGCCTAATTCCTTGTGGGTCGGAGTTTTAACCTTGAAACCTCTTGATGAGGGCAAACGGGAAATATTTCCGCCCTCTTGGTCAATTGATATGAATAATTTAACCTTAGACAATGCATTTATGTCCGAGATTAATTTTTTCAACTGTTTTGGATTTTGAACGTTTTTAATATCTTTCGGGTCATTTGGATTATTTGAAAAAATTATAACGCCTGAAATTCTCTCGTTAACAATGTCATCGTATAAAACGCTGTCTTTTGTGAGTTTTGTGCCGTTAAAGCCCACAATTAACATTTGAGAAATTTTTTTTCTTAGGTTTGTATTGTCAAAATCCACCGCAAAAGCTGCATTTAGACTAATCAACAAAGCTAAAAAAATTAAAAAAACTCTTCTCATATTCTCCTTCTAAAATATATAAAAATTGGTTTTTAAGTTCAAAGACTGCGACTGCATTACGTTATTTCTAATCGTTGCACCCGCGCCGAACCAAATGCTGCTGTTTTTAAAAGGTGCGTAGTCAATGCCCAAAGTAGGTTCATACTTTTCCATATTTTGACCGCTGATTTTGTTTTTAAAGGACAAAGAAGCCTTATCCCCCAAAAATACTTTCGGAGTAAAGAAAGCACCTCTTGAAGCAGGGTTAATATTTGTTGTATCATAAGTCGTTTCAAGCCCGCCCGTTAAGCTGAAATATTTATTTCGAACCGTTGCGCCAAGCTCTTGACGGACGTTTTTATTAAGCGTATTCCCGTCGTTATATTGATAAGAATTTGATGAAATACCGAATTTATCATTGCCAAAAAGCGTATCTGAGCCGGAGGGTAATTCAAGGCTTTTTGAATATGTTGAAACTTTTTTAATCTCATTTACCCGATAAGTAGGGCTGAAATCCGTTTCAAGCAAAATGTCTTCAGGTTCTTCGAGTTTAATTTCTTGCTCATCCTTAACTTCAATATAGCCCTCTAAAAATTCTTTTTCCTGTTTTTCTTCCTGCGGTTGCTCAACAACCTCAGCTGCATCGTCAATTGAGAAAACAAATTGTTGAATTTCACCTTGCTCACTTATGCTATCCTGCGCAAGACAAAAGGGTGAAAAACACATTATAAAAGATAAAACAAATAATTTTAAACTCTTCATAACATAAATATTATTACCCTTTCGGGCTATTTTTTCAAGCGTTTTGGAACAAATCGGCTAAATAGATTGTCTTAATTTACAAACAAAAAAGTACGCCTGCTAACACAAGCGTACTTTGGAAAATAAGTCTTTTTACTATCTGCCGAAAGAATTTACATGTTTTTCGGACAAGTGCCTAAAATATGCACATCTAAATTCTTCGTCGGATAAACTTTCAACAACAGAAGGTACAACCACAAGGAAAAGATACACAACTGCCGCAAAAAATATCAAACCGAATGCTTCAAACATCAATAGCCTCGCTTTCTAAACAACCTTGTTCCTTGTGTTTTTGGTATCGACAGATTTTAGAGCAAACTTTATGTTTTGAAGAGTAATTGTAATAAAAATTAATAAAGGGGAGTTATGAAAGATACATCAGCAATAGAAAAAATGTTACTGAATATGCACTGCCACAAGTGTTGTGGCGAATTTGACAAAGATTCGATAAAGATTATGAGGGATGAAAGAGGGCTTTTAGTTGTCCAAATAAAGTGCGAAAGGTGCAAAAGGTGCTTTGGCATGGCCTTTTTAGGGCTTGGGCTTGAAGAGCTTAATTCCTGTTTTAAGACACAAAAGCAAAATTCAAAATATGAGCCGATAAGCTATGATGACGTGCTTGACGCCCACAATTTTTTCCAAAATATGGATGAAAATTGGGCAAAATACCTTGAAAACAAAGAAACTAGACCTTAAGAGCAACCATTCTTTCAATTGCGCCAAAGGCAAGCTTTCTGAGGTTTTCTTCTACGAAAACTTCGTTTTCACCCGTTTCTAAGACATGCAAAATATCTTCAAGGGTGTTGTATTTCATATTATGGCAAGTCAATTTTTCTGAAATAAGAATAAATTTCTTTTCGGGGAAATCTCTTGAAAGCCTATCTACAACGCCCTTTTCAGTACCTATTAAGAAAGTGTCTTTTTTGCTTTTTTCGCAATACTGCATAATCTCTGTGGTTGAGCCGACAAAGTCTGCCAATTTAACGACTTCCTGATGACACTCAGGGTGCATTAAAGTTGCAGCGTTAGGATATAAAATTCTCATTTTTTTGACATCATCGGGCAAAAGTCTTAAGTGAGTCGGGCAAAAACCGTTGTAGGATATGACTTCTACGTCTGGCAATTTTTTTGCAACCCAAGAGCCTAAATAGCAATCAGGCGCAAATAAAACTTTTTTAACGCCGAGCGAGCGAACTATATCAACAGCATTTGAGCTTGTGCAGCAAACATCGGCTTGAGCTTTAACTTCTGCGGTAGAATTAACATAACAAACAACAGGAATATTCGGGTGTTTTTCCTTAAATTCCTTCATGCGTTTTGCGTCAATCATCTGCGCCATTTGGCAGCCTGAGTTCATATTAGGCAAAAGAACTTTTTTATTGGGGGACAATATTTTTGCCGTTTCTGCCATAAAATATACCCCTGCAAAAACGATTATTTCAGCGTCGGTTTTTGCGGCAATTCTTGACAAGCCCAAAGAATCACCGACATAGTCGGCAACGTTATCTATCTCAACATTTTGATAGCAATGTGCCAAAATGACAGCTTTTTTCTCTTTTTTAAGTTTATTTATTTTCTCTATAATCTCATGCATAGGGCAAATTTGCCTTTTTATGGTTGTGATTGTTTTATTATACCAAAAAAAAATTATACAAACTTATGTTTAAAAGTTTTTTCGCCGTTTGCATAAGGTGCAACGGTTTGATATTGCCCAAAAAGCTTGTATTTATAGATTGTAAGTCCGTCTAAGCCCACAGGGCCTCTTGCGTGAGTTTTGTTTGTTGAAATGCCGACTTCAGCACCGAAACCGTATCTGAAACCGTCCGAAAACCTTGTGGAAGTATTGTGATAAACGCCTGCCGAGTCAACATAATTCATAAATTTTTCGGCATTATTTTTATCCTCTGTTAAAATTGAATCCGTATGACCCGAGCCGAATTTATTTATGTGCAAAATTGCCTCTTCAAGGCTATCTACAACCTTTAGGGATACGATTTTATCACCATATTCTTTTGAAAAAGTGTCGGGATTTTCAACTATCTTAACGCCTGAATTAACCAAAGCCTCTTTTAGTGAGTCTAATTCTTTATAATTTTTATGCACCAAAATCGTCTCAACAGCGTTACAAGCGGAAGGGTATTGAATTTTTGCGTCAACACACACATCATTTACCAAATTTGGCTTTGCACTCTCATCCACAAAAATATGACAAATGCCCGAAGCATGCCCTAAAACAGGGATTTTCGTGTTTTCTTGGATATATTTTACAAGCTTATTTGAACCCCTTGGAATAATAAGGTCAATATATTCATCCAAATTCAAAAGCTCTTTAATATCGTCCCTTGAAAACACTAAATTTATAACGTTTTTCGGGAAATTTTGAACGCTTGAAAGCGCATCATTGATAATTTGAGCAATTTTAGCGTTTGTATGGTTAGATTCTTTACCGCCTTTTAAAATTACTGCATTACCTGATTTGATTGCAAGAGAAGCAATTTGAGAAATAACGTCAGGACGTGCTTCAAAAATTACCCCAATAACGCCGATTGGACAGGTAATTTTCTTTAAAATTAAGCCCTCGTCAAGTTCTTTTGTCCAAAGTACCTTGTTGGCGGGGTCTTCAAGGCTTATTACATCTTGAATTCCCTTGAGCATATCTCTCATTTTATTTTCGTCAAGCTTTAATCTTGCATAAGTAGAAGAACTTATTTCTCCGCTATCCACAAGGCTTTTAGCCTCTTGTAAATCTTGTTTGTTTGCTTCAAAAATTTCTTCTTTTTTCTCTTCGATATTTTTTCTTATAGCCTCTAAAGCTGTGTTTTTTAGTTCGCTATCTGCCCCTAAAAGTGCAAGCGAGGCCTCTTTTGCCGATTTTGCAAGTTCTTTTGTATTCATAATTTTCCCTATAAAATAACTAAATTATCTTTGATGATAACATCATCATCAAGCTTATAACCTAAGATTTTTTCAATTTCATCGCTGTGAGCGCCTTTAATTTTTCGGCACTCGTCAGAATTATAATTTACCATTGCGCGGGCAAATTCCAGGCCGTCCTCATCAAAAATGCTTACGATATCCCCTGCCTTAAAGTTGCCCTTCACCTCTGTAATACCAACTGCAAGAAGTGATTTTTGCTTATCAACAAGAGCAGTTTTTGCGCCCGAGTTAACCGTAATTTCGCCCATGATGTTTGTTGCATAAGCAATCCAGCGTTTTTTGTGCGAAAGGTTTTTTGTGGGCATAAAAATTGTACCCACATTTTTTTCTTTGAAAATTTTAGATAAAATATTCGGCTTTTTACCGTTCACTATCAAGGCATAAAGACCCGAGGACGTAACAACTTTTGCCGCCATAAGTTTTGTTACCATGCCCCCTCTGCCGCCTGCTGAAGCACCTGACGCCAATTTTTCAATTTTTGGAGTAACTTTTTCAACAACATCAATTTTCTTTGCGTCAGCGTGTTCTTTCGGGTTTTTATCGTAAAGACCGTCAATGTCTGAAACCATAACCAAAAGGTCAGCGTCAAGCTTTGATGCAACAAGAGATGAAAGCTTGTCATTGTCCGAAAAACAAACATGCTCTAATTCGGAAGGCGAAACGGCGTCATTTTGGTTGATAATAGGTATAATTCCAAGCTCTAAAAGCTTAGATAGAGTATTTCTCAGGCTCAAATATTTTTTTCTGTTGGCAAAATCTTCTTCTACAAGAAGAATTTGTGCCACGCTAACAGAATATTTTGCAAAGCCGTCCTGCCAAATTGACATTAAAATTTGCTGTCCGACAGATGCCGCAGCTTGTTTTAAAACCGTACTTTGGCTTGTATCAACGTTTAATTTTTTTGCACCTAAGCCGACTGCGCCAGAGGTTACAATTAAAACTTCTTTTCCTTGTTTTCTTAAATTTGCAATGTCCTCAATGAAAGAATATAAGCGGCTAAGGGAAATTTCGCCATTGTCATTTCTTAAAATATTTGTTCCAAATTTAAAAACTATTCTTTTTGCGTCTTTTATCATTTGACCTTAAAACCTACAAGAAGAGATATTTCAGTGTGCTCGTAGCCTAAAAACTCGGCCAAGGCTTCGTTTGTAACGTTTCCGCGGAAAGTTGAAACACCACGGCTTAATTCGTCGTTTTCCTTCAGTGCCACAAAAGTTCCTCTTTCGCCAAGACATTTTATATAGGGCAATATAGCGTAAGAGTAAGCGTAAGAAGCTGTTTGCGGTACATAAGAGGGGATATTGGGCACTGCACAGTGCATTACACCATATTTTTCAAACAGCGGATTGTCAAGAGTTGTAACTCTATCTATTGTTTCGACGTTACCGCCTTGATCAATAGCTATATCAATAATTACAGCACCTTTTTTCATTGTTTTTACAACATCTGCCGTAACTAACTTCGGTGCTTTTGTTGAAGGAATTAACACTGAAGTTATAAGCAAATCTGCATCTTTTAGCTGCTTTGCAATTGTAACAGGGTTAGAATAGCAGGTTTTTACCTGACCTTTAAACGTCATATCAAGATGGGATAAGGTTTTTGAATTAATATCCAAAACGCAAACATCCGCGCCCATGCCAAGTGCAATTTGAGCAGCGTTTGAACCGACTACACCGCCACCTAATATAACAACTTTTGCAGCCTCAACACCGGGGACGCCGCCTAAAAGCAGACCTCTTCCGCCGCTTTGTTTTTCCAGAAATCTTGCACCCAATTGAACACTCATTCTGCCTGCAATTTCGCTCATAGGGCGAAGCAGAGGCAATTCACCCGTTTTTGTTTGAACTGCTTCAGTCGGTATAGCACAAACTTTTTTTCTTAAAAGCTCGTCTGTAAGCTCTTTTTCAACTGCAAGGTGAAGATAGGAAAAAATAACCAAATCTTCTCTAAAGTACTTGTACTCGCATTTTTGAGGTTCTTTAACCTTAACGATTATATTTGAAATTTTCCAAAGCTCTTCGGCCGAGTCAATTATTTTAGCACCGGCTTTTTCATAGTCTATATCTTCAAAACCGCTTAAAACACCTGCACCGCTTTCAATTGCAACAGATAAACCGTCTTGAACCAGCATGCCGACAGCATCGGGAGTGAGAGCAACCCTTGCTTCGCCTTCTTTTAGCTCTTTTGGAACACCGAAATTTACTTTCATATTAAATTCTTTCTTTAATTACTTCTTTAGCTTCTTCAATTTCGTCAATAATCAAAGTTACAGCTTCGATTTTGTCTTTTGCGGAAATTATCGGGCGACCGACTACCATATAGTCAATACCCGCTTCAATTGCGTCTGTCGGGGTTACAACACGAACCTGATCATCCACAACAGACCAAGTAGGACGAATTGCGGGACAAACTATAATAAAATCATCGCCGCAAACTCTTCTTATAGCACCGGCCTCTGAAGCTGAGGCTACAACACCGTCAAGCTTTGCTTCAAGAGCGACTTTTGCAAGCTTTGATACGTATTCGTCTATATTCATATTTACATTTAATTCTTGGTTAAGTGTTTTTTGACCAAAGCTTGAAAGCAAAGTAACACCAAGTATTGTAGGTGTTGGTTTATCATATTTTTTCGCAACTTCTCTACAATACCTGCAAGTGGTTGAAAGCATTTTAGAGCCGCCTTTAATGTGCAGGTCAAAAAAGTCAACATCATGCTTAACAAGATTAGCGCAAGCATGGGCAACAGTGTTTGGTATGTCGTGAAATTTACCGTCAAAAAAGACTTTTGCACCCATTTGATGAATCATTTTAACAGCTTCATAACCACAGGCGCTATAAAGCTGCAAACCAACTTTAAAATAGCCTACATAATCTTTTAATTGGACAACAAGCTCACGTGCTTCTTCAATAGTATCGACATCCAGTGCCAAAATTATTCTTTCAGAGGCACTTTCGGGCTTTTTTATTACCATTAAACCAACCTTTAAATGTATTTAAGAAAATTTTATCACTCTAAGATGATAATTGCAACAAAGCTTTTAAGGGTAAAAAGAGGCATTAAGAAATGTAAATAAATTACAAGGATGTGAAATCAGCTTATAATTTATGTTTTTATTTATTTAGATAACGTCTGAAAATTTAGATGGGGCAAAAAGCCCTATTTTAGAACATAAGCAGGGGATAAAAAAACAAATTAAACCTCAACTTTAAAAGTTGGGGTTTATTTACAACTCTATAAAATAGTGCTAACATGAAAGGACTATTTTAATAGGAGTGTTAGTTATGAAAAAATACTTAGGATTAGCCCTTGCTCTATGCATTAGCGTAAGTTCGGTTTATGCTGCAAGCGAATTTGGAACAGCTTTTAAAAATGCGGTTAAAAGCGACATAAACGCTATTAAAAACGCTGCAAAACAAGATGTTGCAAACCAAAAAGCACAAGCTAAAAAACAAGCGGATGCAAACAAAAAAGCGAAAAAAGACGCTATTGAGCAAAAAAGAAAAGAACAACTAAAACCTGTTGAAGTTCAAATCAAACAAAAAGAAAAAGAAATCAAAGACATTAACAAAGATTCTTCTTTAACACAAGTTCAAAAAACTATTAAAACAAGAGCAGCTCAAAGACAATTAGACGCTCTTAACACAAGAAAAGCTAACATTAACAAAATCTACGATTCACAATTAAAAGCAATCGGCTACTAATTTGTTAACTTTAGTAAACAATTTTATAAATCCCTGTGATTAATTTTAATTACGGGGATTTATATTATTAGAAGGTAGTGAAGAAAGATATTTTATTATGAAAAGAACTGTGGGCTTTGTTTTGGCTGTATTTTTTGGTATGCATTTTTGTATTTGTGCTACATACGCACAAGAAAAACTTTCGCTTAATGCACCTTATGACGAGATGCAATCGGAAATTCAAAATAGCGAAACATTTGTCCAACAGCTTTATGTGCAAGAAAAAAGAAGTTTTGACCAAAAAATTTCTCAAAGAAAAAATTTAAACCCCAAAGTTCCCCTATACAAGTACAAAAAACTTGCCCCAAGCGCAGATGAGCAAAAGATTGGAATAGAAATTGTTCAGTAGCATTCGCAATTAACAAAGGTTTAAGTAGTTATTTTTTCCTTTGCAATTTCCTTTTGCACGCTGTTATCTTCTAAAAGGCACTCGAAGAGCTTTATTTGAAGCTTTTCATCGTCTTCTTTTTTGTTGTATTTTTTAATATAATTAAAAAATTTATCTTCGAAGATTCTTTTTTCTTCTTTTCTGTAAAGCTGCTTTAAACTCTTAAGAATAGCGTTTTTAAGCACATTTATGTCATAGAATAAATTTTCAAAGTAAAGTTCATCAATGTCTTCAGACGGGTTTAAAACTTCGTACAAAACATCTATATCGTCGTTAACTTTAATTAATCTGTTTTTACCAGAACCATAATAAACTTGGATAAGCCCTTCTTCTTGCAGGGTTTGAAGTATGACTCTTTGTTTATGCGGTGAAATGCCAAGTTCGTCTGACAATTTTTCCGTATTCAGTGAAAAACAATCGCCATCCAAAAAAAGAAAGTTTTCACGATTCTTTTTTGAGTTAATCTGCATATTTAACAATTCGCTGTAAACACAGGCGACCTCTATACCGTATTTTGCGACAAGTTTTCTATTAATTTTTATATGGCCGCCATCATTTGCGACTAATTTCAACAGGGAATTATACTTTTGACTTTGCATAAACCATTCCTTTTAAGGACAAAATTATATTATCAGAAACTAAATTTTTTAACAACAGATTTTTAATTTTTTTTATTCTCATCTCAAAAACACAATAATAGCTTGAAATTTAAAAAATACTTAAAAATTTTAGTTGACGCATGCCATATTCACAGGTTATTATAGGTATATTAAAAATAGAGTCGGCAATTTCTTGCCGACACAAAAAAAACGTTACCAATAGCATACTTTATTGTTTGCCACGTTGTCAAGGCATGCCGGCTCTATTTTACAAAAAATTACAGGAGTTGGAGGATATTTTATGCCAAAAAATGAAAAAGAGAAGAAAAAGCCCGAAAGGGCAAAGATTGAGCAGCACAAAGTTTTTGAACTGTGGTCAAAATCAGGAGGAAGATGCGAATTTAAAGGATGTAACAAAGAGCTTTGGCAAGAAGGGCTTACCAGTACAAAAGTAAACACTTCAAACATTGCACACATTATTGCGGCAAGCGAAGATGGGCCAAGGGGTGATAAAATTCTATCGCCAAAGTTAGCTAAAGATGTTTCAAATCTTATGCTTCTTTGCAAGGAACATCATCATGACATTATAGACAAGGCTTTGGTTGATATTTATACAGTTGATGTGCTTCGTAAAATGAAAAAAGAACACGAGGACAGAATAAGGATTGTTACAAACATTAAACCCGATAAGAAATCAAAAATTTTAATATATTCTACTAAAATAGGCAAACGAGCTGTTCATTTAAACGAAGAAAATATAGCTAATACTCTTTTGCCTGAAAAATACCCTGACGGAGATATTATCAGGCTGAATATAGAAACACCTTGGAGCGATAATAATGATGAAAATAATTTTTATTGGGACATTGAAGTAAAAAACCTAAATGATCAGTTTAGAACCAAAGTTAAACCTTATTTGGATGATAACACAATTAAGCATTTAAGTATTTTTGCTATGGCTTGTCAACCGCTTTTAATTTATTTAGGGTATTTAATTGGTGATGTTATTAAGGCGGAGGTTTTTCAACCCAACAGAGTTTCACAAGAGGAAGATTGGAAGTGGCAAAAAGACTATGATGCGGCAAATTTTATTGTAGATAAACCTAAAACATTTTACAGGAAAACACCGGCACTAAGTCTTTCTTTAAGCGGTTCGATAAATCATGACTCCATAAAGAAAGTATTGGGTCAAGACTGCGACATATGGACAATTTCAGCCTTAGAGCCAAATCCTAATATTATTAAAGCCAAAAATCAACTTTGTGCGTTTAAAGAATATGTAAGAAAAGTTCTTGATGAAATTAAGAATAATTACCAACCGGGCACATTTTTAAATGTTTTTGCTGCAATGCCCGTAAGTGCAAATGTTGAATTCGGAAGATTAATTTTGCCAAGAGCAGATATGCCAATGAAAATTTATAATTTAAACGACAAAAGCACAGAGTACAAACACGCTATCACCATAAACAACAAAGAGGAGAATTAAAAATGATTAGGGAAAATGTAGTAAACATAGAAAAAAAATTACAAGAAATTTACACGGACATCTCAGTACCCGAGAGCAAATATGAAGACGCCAAAAGAAGTTATGATGCGCTAGGAGAATGGCTTGCCGGAGAAAACTCAAAATTAAAAAAATACAATCCTAAAATTTATGCACAAGGCTCTTTTGCGTTCGGTACTGCCATAAAACCACAAAGCGGTTGTGAATATGATGTTGATTTAGTTTGTCTTTTGGAAGGCACTTGCGATGATTTTAGCCAAGAAGAACTTAAAAATTTAATTGGCGAAAGATTAAAAGAAAACGGAACATACTCCAAATTGCTTGACCCCAAGGACGGCGGCAGAAGATGCTGGACTTTAAAATATGCTGACAGCAGCAAATTTCATATGGATATTTTACCGGCAATACCCGTTAGTCTTAACAATTACAATGAGCTAAAATATTTAGCAGGCTCAATAAATCAAGCTATATGTATAACCGACAAGGAACACAAAGATTACAAAATTATAAGCAATGATTGGTTAAAAAGTAACCCGCAAGGGTACATTACTTGGTTTAAAAATGAAATGCGTCAAAAAATGATGAAAAACCAAAGAACTTTGCTTGCAGCAAATGAGTCCGTTGACGATTTTCCTCTTTATAAAAGAAAAACCGTGCTGCAAAAAGCAATCAGTTTGCTAAAACACCACAGGGATATTAACTGGGGCAATGATGATGACAAACCAATTTCAATTATCATAACTACTCTTGCAACCAAAGCATACAATGGGGAAGACAACTTATTTGATGCTCTAAAAAATATTTGTGCCAATATGCACAACTATATAGAAACAAAAAACGGGGTTTATTTTGTTGAAAACCCTACAATAAAAGAAGAAAACTTTGCCGACAAATGGCAAGAAACACCAAGAAAGGCTCAGGTTTTCTTTTCTTGGCTTAAATCGTTAAATAATCTTTTTGAAGAACTGCTAAAAGAAGGCGTAAATATTTCAGAAACTCTTGAAACGGCATATAAGATAAATAAAATTAAATATCAAGACAGAGTTATTATTGCACCCAAGAAAAAAATTGAAATGAGCGACCCGATTAAACCTTGGAGGAATAATGAAGTCTTTTGATATAGAAGTTGAATTTAAATATCTGAGAAAAGAACATCCTTATTTAGTGCATAAAAGTTACGGCGAATATGACATAATTGAAGGATACATCGGCTTTTCAACGGTAATTTTAAACGAAAAAATTGAAGACCAATACGCAATAAGACTTTTAATTCCAAAAGATTACCCAAAAGAAATGATAGTAGCTTTTGAAATTGAAAACCGTATAAAAAAAGACGAAAATGAACATATTAACGAGGACGGAACACTTTGTGTGGGCCGTCCTATTGAAATAGCAAGGGTTCTTGCACCTAATTACAGACTTATTGATTATGTAAATAAGTTATTGATAGGGTATTTAGCGCAAAATTCATACTTTGAAAAACATAAAGTTTGGCCGTTTGGCGAAGCAGAACATGGTGCAATGGGGATTGCAAAGTATTATATGGAAAAGTATGACTTAGCAGATATAAAAGCTGTTTACAATTTTTTAAACACTTTGCAAGAAAGCATTGAAAAACAAAAGAAAGGGTATGAAAGATGCTGGTGCGGCTGCAATAAATTGTATAAAAACTGTAAAAAACAAAGAAAAATACTTAAAAACAGACAAAAGGGATATAATTATCAAAAAGATATTGATGCGATTAAGTGTATATTAGAAAATACTACTAATATCTAATTATACTCTGATAAGAACTTCACGAACCTTGTGTGAGGGAACGTAAGAATTTACTTAGGATTCGAATTCCCATTAAAAAAGCGGCTATGTGCCGCTGATTAGTTTTATTTGGTACCCCCATGGGAACTTCACGAACCTTGTGTGAGGGAACGTAAGAATTTACTTAGGATTCGAATTCACATTAAAAAAGCGGCTATATGCCGCTAATTAGTTTTATTTGGTACACACATGGGAACTTCACGAACCTTGTGTGAGGGAACGTAAGAATTTACTTAGGATTCGAATTCCCATTAAAAAAGCGGCTATATGCCGCTAATTAGTTTTATTTGGTACCCCCAAGGGAATTCGAATCCCTGTCTACACCGTGAAAGGGTGTTGTCCTAGGCCTCTAGACGATGGGGGCATAAGACTTATTTTTTTTCGTTATAAACGAAAAGACCGATTATGTCGTTTAACTTACCAAGTTGTTTTTGGTAGTTTTGACTTTGTTTTTCAAGATTACGAATATTTGTTTTATATTCTTGAATTGTGTAGCTGCAATCTTTAATTGAGCTGTTTAAGCAATCTCTAACTCTTTGAGCATCTTGCAAAACGCTTTTCATAGGAATACCCAAAGCTTCGATTGTTTGACGGATAATTTGAGCACCTGTCTGTCTTGGAACGCCTGTCGGAAGTTGGTTAATCAATCTTTTTAAGACATTGATGTTGTTAGGCATTTCAAATTCTTCAGCTGCGTCATCATCATCAGAATCTAAAGAAAGTTTAAAATCCGGAGCTTTGTCGATTTCATCAACATCAACAGAGAAAACAGGAGTATATTCTTCTTCATGTTCTTCAAATTTATCTTGATGTAATGGCTCATCCATATCTAAATCGAATGTTGAGTCGTCAAGTGATTCATTTGTTTCATTATAATCAATTGAACTTTCTAAGTTATCAGTTGATTCTAAATCAAGTGCATCAAATTTTTCTTCGCTCATGTCTTCATGCTTTAATGCATCAGCAATTTTCTTTCCCATATCTTTAGGCAGATTATTGTTTTGCATTACAGCTCCTTTTCTTTACTTAACAATTTAATTCTATTAAAAAAATAAAATTAATTCAACTAATTTTTATATTCTCAAAAAAATTTTCTTTGTCAAGGATAAATTATCAAGTCAGCGTGGAATTTCAAGAAATAAATAAAATAAAAACCCTGCAATTGCAGGGCTGTGTGTTGTTATGCTTCGGGATTGTGTTGTTAGGTGTTGATAATGCTTATATACTCATTTACGCAATGAGATTTAATTTTGTTTCGTTTAAACCTTCGTTAATACTTTGTGTTCTTTCTTTAACGGTATTGTTGAAATTGAACATCGGAGAAGTTTTTAATGTTCCGACGAAACCTGTAAACAATCCGCCGATACCGCCTTGAACCATATCAGAATTAATTGGAGAAGATTTAACCAATTCGTTGCTTCTGTAACCGAAGTTTACGGTTCTTCTATTATTTAGTGTATTATTTACGTTTCTTATTGCATTTATAGCTAACATTTCTCTTTTCTTTAACCTCTTATTTTTTGTTTTTTAGTGTTTGTGGAACACTTTATCTTTATATTCACATTATGTACCTAAAAAATTCATTTGTCAACCCCTATTTTATATTTTTTTATTTTCAGGTATATCAAGGGTTTTGGGCATATTTTTGACACCTTTATAAAATATTAATACTCAATATTGTCTAATGTACACTTATTTTTTATAAAGCATGCCTCAATAAATTACCCACATGTCTAATTGTTAACTTATGTCATGTATTGTTATATATAATTAATCTTTTTCATACTTCCAGCTATTCTTAATTCCAGACAGTTTGGGGCTTTTCGCCCCATTTTTTTTATTTCATAATCCGCTAAACCCTTATAAAACGGCGCCGTGGGAACTTTTTGGGATTTTATCAAAAGATTAATGGTAATTTTTACACGCAATCATCTTTTAAAAAATATGTTATAATTTAATTTAATGGATGAAAGTTTAGAGTTAAAAATACATAATCTTAAAACACAAGCCCTAAATGCGCTTGAAAAAACTCAGCTCTATGGTTTTAAAGGTGCTGTATCAAAGCTTTTGGGCTTAACTGTTGAGGTTAAACTGCCCGGCCTTAAAATTGGCGATTTATGCTACATTCAAACCTACACTGGTGAAAAAAAAGCCGCCGAAGTTGTTGCTTTTAAAGGTGATACGGCACAGCTTTTACTTTTGTATGACGGAGAAGGTATCGGGCAGGGAAGTCTTGTTGAAACAACAGGCGGGCCTATTATGCTGCCTGTGGGCGATTTTCTATTGGGCAGACTTATAAACCCCTTGGGAGAACCTCTTGACGGGCGTCCCCTAGACCTTACAAACGCAAAATATATGAACATTAACGGCACAATACCTGACGCCTTTCATCGTCCTATTATTAAAAACTCAATTTCAACTGGCATAAGGGTTATTGATTCGCTTCTTACAATGGGTCAAGGACAGCGTATGGGGCTTTTTGCAGGTTCAGGGGTCGGAAAATCCACGATGCTTGGTATGATAGCAAGGAACTCGGAAGCTGACATAAACGTTATGGCGCTAATTGGAGAACGTGGACGTGAAGTAAAAGAGTTTATTGAAAATTCTCTTGGTCCTGAAGGTATGAAACGCTCGGTTATCGTCTGCTCGACAGGCGACCAACCTCCTCTAATCAGACAAAAAGCTCTACTTGCGGCAACGACCGTGTGCGAATATTTTAGAGATCAAGGCAAAAAAGTATTTTTAATGACAGATACAGTAACACGTTGTGCAATGGCAGGGCGTGAAGTTGGTCTTTCAATCGGCGAACCGCCTACCATGAAAGGTTATCCGCCTTCAATATTTTCTTGGCTGCAAAGAGCGTTAGAAAGAACGGGTAACTCTGAAAAAGGCTCAATAACGGCACTTTACACAGTACTTATGGAAGGGGATGACATTACAGACCCTGTTGTAGATACTGTAAGAGGTATTGTTGACGGACACATTTTCCTATCTCGTAAGGTTGCCGAGATGAACCATTATCCCGCTATTGACCCTCTGGGTTCAATTTCAAGGTTATTTACCGAAATTACGGATAAAGAACATCAGGAAGCAGCGCAAAAAATGCGTCGCTTGCTTGCGATGTATCGTGAAAACAAAGACTTAATCGAAGTTGGTATGTATCAGGCAGGCTCAAACCCGAAACTGGATATTGCAATTGAGCTTATGCCTCAAATCAACGCCTTTTTACAACAAAAAGTATCTGATACCGTAAGTATGGAAACCACAATAAGCACACTAAAAGATATGATGCGAAACGTAGAAATTTAAACTTCGCTTGTTTTAAAATAATCGCAAATTAATTTCTTTTTAGAGTGAACTCTGAGTAATTTTTTGATTTTATCTTTAAGAGTCGGCTTGTGGCAAAGATTATTATATTTCTTTGTCAAAACAGCTTTTTTAATTAATGTTTTATTGTAAATTGTTTCTAATTCAGTATTTTTACCTATCGCAGGCTCGAGTTCTTTTAATCTTTTTTGACACTCGACAATTTCTTTTTTTAGGGAATTTAAAATTTTCTTACTCATATCAACCAATTTCTTGACTAGTGGGGAAGTAAGTAAATACTACAACATTTTTAAGATTAAAAGTTCATCTAAAAAATGGAAAAAGTTTTGTTGTACAACAAGTATAATAGTTATATGAAAAAACGTGTAATTGCCTATCTGCAAACTCATTGGGACAGAGAGTGGTACAGGGAAAAAGAAGAGTTTAATTTAAGACTTTTAGAAGTGTTTGATGAGGTTTTAGATGAGCTTGAAAACGACCGTGCGCCAAGCTTTTACTTTGACGGGCAAACAAGCGCGATTTTGGATTACTTAAAATTCAGAGAAGAAAAACTTCCGTTAATTGAAAAGCTAATCAAAGAAAAAAGGCTGTTTGTAGGCCCTTTCTTTGTTTCTGCCGATGCTTTTATGGTTAATTTAAGATGTTTTATAAAAAACTTGGAAATAGGGTTAAAACATTCTTTAAAACTGGGTTGCAGCGACTTTACAGGCTATCTTCCCGACATTTTCGGCCACTCCAGAGGTGTTTTTGACGTTCTTGATAAATTTAACATTAAAAATGCAATTATCTGGAGGGGAGCAGACACAAACAGCGAAATAAAGGTAAGAAAAATAAACACAATAAGGCTTACCGAAGGTTATTTTATTGACATTTTGCACCAAGATAAAAATATTAAAGAACTTGCCTTAGACCTTGAAAAATTTTTAGATAACCTTGAAAAAAAATCCTCTGATGTAATTTATTTGCCTTTGGGCGGGGATCATTTGGCAGTTATTAAAAATTCAAAGGAAAAAATAAAAGAAATTAATAAATATCTAAAAAAATATGAAATAGAGTTAAAAAATCCTTTTGAGTTCTTTAAAAGTGCAAACTTTGAGGGGGTTCAAGAGCTTAACGGCGATTTATTGGATAATTCGTCAAATAATATCTTAGGCGGCGTTTACAGCGCAAGAATTCCTCAGAAAATACAAAACACTAAGCTTATGCACAAAATTTCAAGGATAATTGAGCCTTTAAATGTATTTTTAGGGCTTAATTATGCCCCAAATATTGATTTTGCTTACCAAACACTTATTAAAAACCACGCACATGACTCTATTTGCGGATGTTCAACGGATAAAGTAAGCAAAAACGTAGATATGCGTTTTGAAAAAGTTGATGAAATTTTATCCGGACTTGAAAAAAGAATTGTAAGAGATTTCCACAAAAACACCAAAAAACCTTGCTATATAGGCATTTTTAATATGTCTGATTTTAAAGGGTCAAAAGTTGCAAGGATTATAAGCGAACATAAGTTTAAAAATGCTCAAATTATCTCTAAACATAAGGGTTTTAGCGACTCAAAGCTTTATAATATAAATCAAGTCCCGATTACGGAAGATATTTTGACACTTTGGGAGCAATTAGTTGAAGTTGATGAACAAAAAGCCTTGTCTTTTGGGTGTTTTGAACCTAAAAAAGCTGTTTGCGCAACTTGTGTAAAAGAAAATTCCATTGAGAATAAAAATTTAAAATTAACCGTAAAAGACGGCAAAATTGAGGTTTTAGACAAAAAAACCTCAAAAGTTTATAAAGATTTCTTAAAAATTACAGATACAAAAGATTCGGGCGACAGCTACAACTTTGCACCAAATTCCCTGCCTGAAATTATTAAACCCTATAAAACAAAAATTGTTGAAATGGGTGATATACAATCAACTTTAAGAATTTATTATAAAAATCTTGAATTAGACGTAATTTTAAATAATTACAGTGAATTTTTTGAGTTCAGGGCAAAAATTAAAAATAAAAAGAAAAATCACAAGCTGCAAGCGGTCTTTTGCCTTGATGAGCCTATTTTTGAAACTTATGCACAGGACAGCTTGGGTATTGTTAAAAGAAAGTGCGACCCGAATTATTCTCTTTATGAAAATCAGCCCGCAAAAAGACCTTATGAGCTTAAGACAAATTCTTATCCTATGATGAACTTTGTTTTTGCTCAAAATACGGGGGTTTTAACAGAGGGTTTAAATGAGTATGAAATTTACAAAAACGAATTAAGAATCGCTCTTTTAAGGTCTGTGGGAATAATTTCCAATCCCAAATGCCCTTCTCGCTCTATTCCTGCGGGGCCACCTTTGCTTTGTGATGAAATGCAGTGCCTCAAAGACATTACTGTTCGCTTTGGGGTAGGGTTTTTGAAAGATAAAATTGATTTATTTAGACTTCAAGACGAACTTTTAAACACAAAAATTGCATTTGCGCTTGATAAAAAAATTAACAATATAACTTTTTATAACAAGGAAAAAAATCAAATATTCTACGGTATTACTTCAAATTCGGAAGCCATTTTGTACGATTTAGACAAAGACGAGCTTGTTTTTAAAAAACTCGACTTGCAAAGAAGCTAAAAATTTAATAAAATTATAATTAAAGACAATTAAAGGGAAAAATGTCAAAAGGTTACAGTGCAAAATGGATAATCGATGCTAAGGGCAATTTGTTTGAAGATTGCACTCTTGTCGTGGATGAGGGTAAAGTTGAAAAAATTGTCAAAACATCTGAGCTAAAAGAAGATGAGTGCAAAAATATAAAAGATTATTCAAACTGCATTATTACCCCCGGTTTTATTAACCTGCACAATCATCTTCAATACAGCGATGTAAGTCCAAAAAATTGTTCCCTAAAATACAATTTAAAAAAGTTTTATACAATTTTAAAAAGACATTATTTTATTGCAGGGATTTCAAAAAATTCTTTTGTATATAAATTAGGTGAGCTTTTAAGTAAATATTTTTGCCTTAGTGCCGAAGATAAACTAAAATCTTTTAAACTCGGGCTTCAAGAGTCCTTGTTGTGCGGAACAACTTGTGTAGCACAGCTTTCAAAAGAAAGTAAATACTTTAAAGTTTTAAACGACTTACCTATTAAGACTTATCTTTTCTTTGAGCTTTTTTCAGACTCAACAGAATCAAGCAAAGAAGAATTCCGTACAATTCAAAAGAAAATTGATAAACTTTTAAAACAAAAATCGGAAAACACGTTTGTGGGCGTTGCTCCGCACAGTGTTTGCTCTGTTCATAAAAGATTGTTTAAAATTCTTGTTAAATATTGCAGAAAAAACAATATTTTAATGACAATTCGTATTGCAGAAAGTCAAGAAGAAAAAGATTGGCTTAAATACGGCTTTTCAGACATTGATATTTTAAATGCTTTCTGCGGAAACAAAAAGTTTGATCCGCTTTATAAAGGCGTAAGTCCCGTTGAATACTTGGCTCAAATGGATGTTTTAAGCAAAAGGCTTATTGCAAGCTACGGGAACTTTTTGGATGATGGCGATTTAGAAATCTTAAAAGAAAACAAGGTTTCTCTTGCTTACTGCCCAAGAGTAGGCAAAAATCTTCACAACAAATATCTTGATTTTGACAAAGTTTTAAAATATTTCCCCGAGCGTTTCGGCTTTGGTACAAACTCACTTGCTTTTAACAAAGATATGAGTCTTTTAAACGAATTGAGATTTGTTAACAAAGGGCAACTTGACACCCTTGAGGCTATAAAATATTTAACCATTATTCCTGCTAAAATTTTGAGGTTGGATAATATTATAGGCTCTCTTGAAGTTGGAAAAGACGCAGATTTCAACGTTTTTGAACTTAAAGAAGGCGAAGATTATAATAATTTACTGGACAAAGAACGCCCCGATTTTGTCTATATCAAAGGACACAGAAAAGTTCACAAAGGTCAATTAAGATAATTTATTTATTTTTTTCTGCCGAACATCGAAAAGTCTTTTCTTCCTGAAGGCGCTTTTTTAGCTTTATTTTCAGCTTGCGGTGATGCAACAGGAGTGTTATCCATAGAAGTTCTTGTATATAATCTTAATTTTATTTTTGCAATTAATATTTTTTTGTCATTTTCCCAAGGGGTGAGTTCAATTTCGGCAAAATTCATCAAATATTGTTCTTTAATTATGGTTTTAATAAAAGATTGAAGCTCTTGATATGTACCAACGGTAAGCATATTAAGCTCGCAAACATTATAACCTTGCAGTTTTGCGGTAAAAATTAAGTCTTCTTGAGGAGCATAGTTATAGTCAATCGCTCTGATTCTTATACCGCTTTTTTGAGCAATATCTAACACAAGTTCAAACAAAGGAGCGAAAGAAGCGTCTGTGCTAAATTCAAAATCTAAAGCTTCATATATTATTTTACCGTCCTTTGTAGCTTGAGCTCTTCTATCTTTATTTTGCTGTTGAAACTTTAATGTTTCATATTTCTGTTGATATTGTTTTAATGTTTTTTCCTGTTTTTTTAATTGGACAACAGAATCAATTCCGGACTGTATTTTTGGCGTAACAAACATAAAAAACAACACAAAAACAAGTACAAGCATTGCACAGTACAAAACATTGTCTTTTATTATATCTGATACTATTTTTAATTTATTATCCATTCTTATTATCCAAATTAATTGTTTATGTCAACCGGTTCAAGTTTTGTTTGCGGCGGCGGAGTTAGGTCAGGAACCTGCTGTTGCGGATTGCTGCGAGTTCTTGGAGTTCTTGCCCTGCTGTTTGTTTTTTGATTAGGATTGCCGGCTTGTTCCGCTGCTGCTTTTTGTGTTTCTTCGTCAATATTTTTAGGTGATTTTACGTTTGAAATTTCAAAACTGTAAAACTTGTTTCCTACATCGGGTGCTGCAAAGTCAAAATCGCTATCACCAAATTCAGCCAAAATTTGCAGATTGTTTAATTTAATACTTGACTTAGGTGAAATTACTTTTAAGCTTTTATAATAAGCGTAAATATCATTAATATTTGCGCTGACACCTTCTATTGAAAGCTTGTCCCCGTCTTTGTTGTAGTAATACTGCAACCAAACAGACTGAGGAATATCCGTTGCTATTGAATCATAAAAATCCACAACTTTTTTGTTTGTTTCAACAGTTCTTTTAATTAAAGAATTTATATCCATTAAACCGCTTTGGGCATTAATGCCTTCAACTTGTTGTCTTAGGGTTTCTGTTTGTGTTTTTAACTTTTTAACATTCTTTTGTACTTGACCTTCGAGTAAGTTAAATAGTCCAAATACAGCAGCAAATACAAGCGCTAATAATCCGGAAAGCGCCATCAGTGCCTTTTGGGCCAATTCCTTTGTTACATAAATTTCTTTTTCTTGGAATTCAAAACTAAAATAAGCTTCGCCCGATATACCCGATTTATCCAGAACATTAAGTTGTAAAACTTTTTGCTCGGTATGTTCAAGCGCAAGAGCACCAATAAGCGAGAATGTGATTGCCGCAGCTCCTTCGTTTATTGACGAAGACGCAATGTTAATCGGAGGTGTTTTTGAATATTTATTGCAATCGTGAGTTACTACTTCATTATCAAAAACTATTTGTGTCTTTAATACTTCAGCGCAAATATCTTCCGCTTGAGATAAAATCATTAATTTTTTAGCAGGGAAATTTGGTAAAATTTGCGAAACTGATGTTGAAATTGCCTGATAAGCTTCTTCGTATGAAAAAGTCTTAATTGCAAGGGGAACTTCGGTATAATCTATTAATCTTGTACCTTGCATGGCAAACAGGGCGTAACTGTTAGAATTTACCAAAAGTAAATTCCAATTTACATTTTCATCAACATCATCACCTGCTGCATCAGTAAAATAAATACCTCTTAAAATCGCGCTGTAAGAGGTTTCTATACCTAATAAAGTAGCGCCGATGTCTTCAAAAATATCTTTTATTTGAGAAATAGCAGTTTCTTGGAAAGAAGAATAAACAACAAGTCTTTTGTCAGATTGATTGTTAAATACTAAATCCGCCCATGCGCTAACCGGCTCAACTCTTTTAAAGATATAAAAGTCTTCCGCCTTTGATAAAATCGCATTATTAACGCCTTCATCACCAATAATTGAAGGAAGGCTCTCAAAGTCTAAGTGCACATTAGGCAAAACCAAATAAACATTCGATTTTGTATTTATGTCTAACTCTTTAAATAAACTTACAAGCGCAGTTCTAAATGCATCATAGTCTTGAATTTCTCTTGTTGAAATATTATATTCAAGCGGCTGCCTGCCATACTTTACGACAGTCGGACTTTTTTTGTCCAAAACTGCAACTTCAAGCCCAATATTAGGTGTAACGGCGACCGCAACTATTTGTTTTGTGGAACTTACAAAATGTGTCATTTAAACTAATCTAATTCGTAATAATACTATATTCTCTATTTTATAATACAATAATAAAGTTAAATTAAAAAATTCTTAATGAAAATATACAATAGAAAGAGTAGTAAAAATGCAAAATTCCTCCGAAAATACGAATACTTACATCTATGGTAAAAATTCTGTTCTTGAGGCAATCACTAAAAATCCTAAAAGAATTAATAAGATTTTCTTCTCTAACGGAGTAAATTTTGACAATCGACTAAAAAAAATAAAAGAACTTGCACAAGAAAATTCTATTCTTTTTAGTTTTACAAATCTTAATAAATTTAATAAATACTTTGAACTTGAGGGCAAAGATGCAAAAGAAATAAATTTTCAAGGGGTTGTGGCTTTAGTTTCTCCTGTTGAATTTTATGATTTTGATAAATTTTTAAATGAAAAATCTAATAAATTCAGAAAAATTGTTATATTAGACGGGGTAGAAGACCCTCATAATTTTGGCGCAATAGTAAGAACACTTGCTGCGGCAGAATACGACGGAGTTATTGTTCCAAAACACAGAAGTTGCCCCATTAGCGCAACTGTTGAAAAAACCTCTGTCGGAGCAATAAATCACATTCCCGTAATGAAAGTAAATAGCCTTCCTTATGTAGTCGATATGCTCAAAAAAAACGACTGGTGGATAATTGCAGCGGACGGAAATTGTGTGGATAATTATTACGATATAAACTACAAGGATATGAATTTTGCAATTATTCTCGGTGCAGAAGGAGAAGGGGTTTCTAAGACATTATTAAATAAAGCCGATTTTAAAGTAAAAATTCCCTCAGCTTTTGAATCATTAAATGTTTCGGCAAGTGCTGCCGTTATAATTTATGAAAGCATAAGACAAATACATCAAAAGTAGTTTGTAATCACAATAAAAAATTGTATAATAATTAAACGGCTTTTTGGAGAGATATATGAAAACTAAAGGTCCTAAAAAAATTAATACTTGTGAAGATATTTTTGAAATCGAAGATATAGATAATCTTGATGAGCAAAATTCCGAAGATGAAAACCTGGAAGAGCAAACAAAAGGCGAAGACTTAAAAACCGCAACTTCAGACGATTCTGTTAAGGTTTATCTTCAACAAATTGGTAAAATACCTCTGCTTTCTTTTGAGGATGAATTAAAAATTGCAAAAGAAATTAAAGAAAATAATTCCCAAAAAGCAAGAGAGATTTTAATTAACGCAAATTTAAGACTTGTTGTATCAATTGCAAAAAAATATATAGGCCGCGGTTTATCTTTTCTTGATTTAATTCAAGAAGGCAACTTGGGTCTTATGAAAGCAGCTGAAAAGTTTGACTACACAAAGGGTTACAAGTTTTCAACTTATGCTACTTGGTGGATACAACAATCTATTACACGAGGAATTGCCGACAAATCAAGAATGATTAGGCTTCCCGTACATATGATTGAAACCTTGGGTAAAATTAAACGCGCAACGGTTGAACTTTCAACAGAGCTAAACAGAACACCCACAAAAGAAGAAGTAGCCCAAAGAATAGGCATGTCTGCTTCAAAGCTGTCTTCTCTTATGAAAAGCGCTCAAAGCACGATTAGTATTGAAACACCCGCAAACCAAAAGGATGATTCATCAAAAATTGCCGATTTTATTATAGATGATTCACACCTGACGCCTGACACAAAGGTTACTCAAGAAAACCTTTTAACGGATGTAAAAAGAATGCTAAACGTCTTAAACCCTAAAGAAAGAGATGTTTTGATTATGAGATACGGGCTTAATGACAACGGGCAAAAGAAAACTTTGGATGAAATAGGCAAGTTTTATAATGTTTCAAGAGAAAGAATAAGACAAATTGAAACAAGAGCTATTTCAAAACTAAAGAAAATGTGCAGAAACCAAAACCTTAGCGGTAATTTAAAAAATTATATAGGGTTGTAAATACTATAACTGATGATATAATAATATTAAGGGATATTGCCCAAGAACTGCAATTCCTGAGCAATGCTTCACTCCCTTTACAAGAAAATTAATAAGACTTTCAAGAACGCCTCTAGGATAATTAGGGCGTTTTTGATTATTTGTCTGTTCATTTCTTCACCTCCCTTCTGACCAATTCTTCACTATTGTCTGTGTCAGAGGAGGTAAGAGAGCTTACCCTTTATAATTCTATTTTATCAGCTTATGATTTAAGCCTGTGTGATTCGATTAACACCATCAAGCAAGAAATGTCGGCAGGTTTAACTCCGCCAATTCTAAGGGCTTGAGCCAAAGTTTTCGGGCGGATTTTATCCAATTTTTCTTTTGTTTCTGTTGAAATTTGCTTAATTTTAAAATAGTCAATATCATCAGGTATATTAATTCTCTCCATTTTATCCGATGATTCAATTTGACTTTCCTGTCTTTTAATGTAGCCGTCGTATTTTATTCTGATTTCAGCTTGTTCTAAAACTTCTCTTTTAAAGTAATTATCTGCATATTCGCCTTTAAGCTCGTAATTTAGCTCAAAAAGCACATTATAGTTAATATTTGGGCGTTTAAGAAGCTCAAAAGCACTTTTTCCAACATCCAAACCTTCGTTATATTTTGCCAAAATTTCTTTATTTTCTTGCGTGGGTGAAATTTTAGTATTTTTTAGATTTTGAATTTCAAGCTCAATTTGTTTTTGTTTTTCTCTAAAGCGAGTAATTGAAGCACTATCTAAAAGACCGCACTTATAGCCAATCTCCATAAGTCTTTCATCGGCGTTATCCTGCCTTAAAATCAGCCTGTATTCACTTCTTGAAGTTAGCATTCTATAAGGTTCATCAAGGTCTTTTGTAACTAAATCATCTATTAGTGTTCCGACATAAGAATTTGCGCGGGTTAACTCCAGCGGTTCTTTTTTATTTAAGAAATTAACGGCGTTAATTCCTGCCACAAGCCCTTGAGCTGCCGCTTCTTCATATCCTGATGTTCCGTTTATTTGACCTGCTAAAAATAATCCTTTAATCTTTTTGGTCATTAAACTATGATCCAATTCAAGTGCGCTTACACTGTCGTATTCAACCGCATAAGCAGGTTTTAGCATAGTAACATTTTCTAAACCTTTTAGAGAGTGAAGCATTTGAAATTGTGCTTCAATAGGTAAACTTGTCGAAAAGCCCTGAACATAAACTTCGTATGTATCAATACCTTCAGGCTCAATAAATATATGGTGCGAAGGGTTATCTTTAAATCTTACAACCTTATCTTCAATACTTGGGCAATACCTTGGGCCCCTACCGTGGATTAAACCTTGATAAAGAGGAGATTTATCCAAATTATCTTTAATTATTTTATGGGTTAATTCGTTTGTTTTTGTTAAATAACAGGGAACTTGTTTTCTTATCGGGCGATTAGGCTTGAAAGAAAAGAAGTTTGGCATATTATCAATAACTTCATCAGGCGGTTGAATTATTAATTTTGAATAGTCAATTGTTCTTCCGTCAACCCTTGCAGGGGTACCTGTTTTAAGTTTTTTAAGCTTTAATCCGTTCTTTTCAAGACTTGAAGATAAGCCAATAGCGGCTCTTTCACCCAGTCTTCCCGCGCTAAAAGATTTTAAACCGATATAAATTTTACCTTCAAGACTTGTACCTGTTGTTAAAATAACGGTTGGGGCGTAAAAGTTCAGCCCCAACTCGTCATAAACACCTTTTATTTCATTGTTTTCAACAATCAGCCCTACAATTTGAGTTTGTTTAAGAGATATGTTTTCTTCGCTTTCAAGAAGGTTTCTAAAATATCTCATGTACTCTTTTTTATCAGACTGTGCTCTTAAGGCTCTAACAGCAGGGCCTCTTGAAGAATTTAACATTTTTAATTGCACATAAGTAGCATCGGCAGCTTGAGCCATAACACCGCCTAAGGCATCAATTTCTCTTACAAGGTTTGATTTTGCAGGGCCGCCTATTGCGGGATTACAAGGCATAAGTCCGACATAATCAAGGTTTAAAGTACATAAAAGCACCTTAGCACCAAGCCCTGCCGCACTGACTGCCGCTTCTATTCCTGCATGACCTGCACCAACTACTATTGTGTCAAATTTAAACATGTCTTATTTTAATATTGCAAGCACGCTTTGTGTAATATCTACACCGCCTGCTACTACGCTTGTTTTGTTTAATACTATATCTAATTTCTTTTGAACTCTTACTTTTTCAACAGCAGCGTTAATTTTCTTTGTTAAATCAAGCTCGTATCTGTCTCTTGTAGTTAAGTAATCTTTTTGTCTTCTTTCAATTTCAGCCAAAGCAGCTTTTCTGATATTTGCTTTTTGAGCTGCGCTTTGAGCTTTGTTTACTTCTGCTTCTTTTTGTTTAGTGTAATTTTTAATACCGTTAACTTTGTTGTTTAAGTCGTTTGTATATCTTTTTGCCAAAGGATAAGTTTTTGAGATTGTATCATAGTTAACATAGCCTATCCCTGCCGCATTTGAAGCAAGTGTTAAGAACATAAAGCATAAAACGGAAAGAATTGTTTTTTTCATTTTTTTCTCCTTTTTTCTAGAGTATTCTCTTTGCCCCGTCGCAATCAAGCGGAAGGGAATAAAATTGTGTATTTACGTTAATATCGCCCCAAGTGTTTGAAACGATTTCTTTAATTTCACCAATGTTTGCACCACAGGAAATTACACCAATTGCAGGCCCTGCACCACTTAAAAAGCAACCCAAAACACCTTGAGTATGTCTTAAATTTTCCATTATTTGGCTTAATCCCGGAACAAGTTTTGTTCTGTAAGGTTGATGAAGTTTGTCTTTAAGTGCCATTTTTAAAAGCTCGCCATCGTGCGTATGAAGTGCTTCAACAAACATTGCGGATTTTCTTAAATTATAAGCAGCGTCTTTAATTGAAACCTCTTTAGGCAAAACAGAGCGTGAAATTTCCGTTGCAAGCTCATAATCAGGAATACAAACGGTTATTTTCCAATCATCATGCCAAGGAAGTTTTCTATACACAACACTTCCGTCTTCTTCCCAGCTGGAAAGCGTTACGCCACCTACAATTGCAGGGGTAATATTATCGGGGTGTCCTTCAATTTCCGTTGCAATTGAAAGCAAAACAGCAGTATCGGCAGGTTTTTGCAAAAGCTCATTTGCTGCCATAAGACCGCCCACAATAACAGAGGCTGAAGAGCCAAGCCCTCTTGCAACGGGAATTTGAGTTTTAATTGTTATTTTCATTTCATCAGGAGCTTGTCCTATATAGCTGTATAAAAGCTCAATTGCTTTATATACGATATTATTTTTATCTGTCGGTATATTTGCAACTTTTTCCTGATTTTTTTCATCAATTATATTTATTTCAACACCTGTGCCGGGCATAACGGTTTCTTCAACTATAACCGTGTTATAAATAGGAAGAGCAAGCCCTAAACAGTCAAAACCACATCCTAAATTTGCCATTGTAGCGGGAACTTGAATAGCTACTTTCATTTTTACCTCACTTGAACCGGCATAACTAAACATACATAAGATTCGTCGCCATTTTCGTTTTCATCTGCCGGTTTGAATAATGTTGCGCTTAGACTTGTTGCGATTTCAATTTTAACTTTTTTAGTATCCATATTTTTTAAACTGTCTAATACATACTTGTAGTTAAAAGCAATAACAATTTCATCAAAATTACTGTTTATATCTACAAAATCTTTACCTGAACCCATTTCAGGAGAATCAGTGCTTAATTCAAGAGTATTTTCTTTAAAAGAAAATTTAATTCTGTTTGTGCGCTCGTTAACCATAACACAAACTCTTTCAATTACATTGATTAATTCTTCTCTGTCAGCATAAACAATTTTATCGTTACTTGTCGGAATTAACTGTTGATATTTAGGATAAGTTCCGTTAATTAATTTTGAGTCGAAAACAACGTCTTCAAAAACAAATTGAATTTTTGCTCTTGCGATTTTTATTGTAACTTTTTCATCATTAATCATTGATGAAATTCTAATCAACTCTTGTATAGTTCTTGAAGGGACAATAAAAATTGCACTGTCGTCTTTTGAATTAATTTCTTTCGATGCTCTTGTAAGCCTGTTGCCGTCCGTTGCAACAATTTCAAGAGTATTTTGGTCAATGTTAAAACAAACACCCGACAATACACTTGCACTTTCATGAAGAGCTGCTGAAAATACAACCTGTTTTACACCTTTTATAAGTGTATTCTTATTTATTTCAAAACACTTATCTTCAATTTCTTGCATTTCTTGGTCAAAAACTTGCGGGAATTCATTTGCACTTATTCCGATTAATTCAAATTTTGCCTTTTGACAACTGATTGTTACAATATTATTTTCAGGGTTTAGAGATAATGTAATTGGTTTATTATCTAATTTTGATGCAATTTCACCGAGTCTTTTTGCACTTAAAGTTATTTTTCCTTCTTTTTCAACTTGTGCTTTTGTTTTATGGCTAATTGCAAGATTTAAGTCTGTTGCACAAAATCTTACTCTGTCATTTGAAATTGTTTCAATCAATATATTTGATAAAACAGGTTGTGAACCTTTTTGTACAGTTACCTTTTCAACAATTTTAATCCCGTTCAATAAATCTTCTTTATTTAAGATAATTTCCATTATTTTCCCTGCAATTTATATTATTTATTAATTTATTATATTATAAAAAAATAATAATACATAATAAGACAATAACTTTTGTTCATAACTCCCAAAAACCTTGTAAATAAATATTTTTGCCTGTTCATAACTTTTAGTATTTATGAACAGTTATCAACAGGCCAAAGTTAAAACAATAATTTTATTGTAAGAGTATTTTTTTAAATTAACAATAACCTCATATAAGGTCGAACCCGTTGTTATAACGTCATCTATAAGAATTATTGTTTTGTTATTTATATTTTTTGGAAAAATTTTAAAAGCGTCTTTTATATTTTTTGCTTTTTGATTGGCCCTTACTTTGTATTGCGGCACAGTGTTTTTGACCTTTTTGATGAGTGAAAAATCATAATCAATATTGCATAACTTTGAAAACTCTTTTGTAAGAATTTCATTATGGCAATACCCTCTTTTCATTGTCCTTAAAGGATGAGAGGGGACACAGACTAAAATTGCATTTAGATTATCAAAGTGAAAATCATTTTGTTTGCATACCTTTTTATAATATTCAAAAAGTAGTGCCGCACAAGGAATTGCGGCACTTTTTCTTCTGTTGAATTTAAAATTTCTGATTATTTTTTTTATTGTTTCTTCGTATTTAAACGCGCTAAAAATGCAAACGTCTTCGATTTTTCTTTGTGCATAACCTGACAAGTTATGAACAGTTTTTGCACAGTTTTTGCACAGAATTTCATTAGTTTTTGAACAGCCGCAAACGCAGCATTTTTGCTTGTAAATTAAATCTAAAAAACTTTCAAAAAAAGCCTTTAGCATTAATTTTTTCCGACAATTCCTTCAAGAGGTGAAGAAGCGCTTGCATAAGCTTTTTTAGGAATTCTTCCCGCTTCATAAGCACATCTGCCGGCTTGAACACCAAGTTTAAAAGCTTCTGCCATTTTTACAGGGTCATCTGCTTTAGCTATTGCGGTGTTGATTAGGCAAAAATCTGCCCCCGCTTCCATAACAAGAGCCGCATCTGAAGGAACGCCTATTCCCGCGTCAACAACAACAGGTACATTTGCCTGTTCAATTATTATTTTAATATTTTCTAAAGTTTTTACACCCTGACCTGTTCCAATAGGGCTGGCTAGAGGCATAACGGTAGCGCAACCTACTTCTTCAAGTCTTTTTGCTAAAATAGGGTCTGCGTTAATGTAAGGAAGAACGCAAAAACCTTCTTCTACCAACTGTTTTGCAGCTTCAAGAGTTGCAATAGGGTCGGGAAGTAAAAATTTCGGGTCAGGAATAACTTCAAGTTTAATCCAATTATTAATTCCCATTGCTCTTGATAATCTTGCAATTCTAAGTGCTTCATCAACAGTTGCACAGCCTGCCGTATTAGGCAAAAGCCAAAATTTATTTGTGTCAATGTAGTCCATAAGACCAACGTGTCCTGCCGCGTTATCTTGAACTCTTCTTATTGCAACAGTTACAATCTCGGCTCCTGAAGCAATATGAGCTTTTTGCATTGTTTCAAAGTCGTCAAATTTGCCTGTACCAACCATAAGGCGGGATGAAAATTCTTTTCCGCCAATCATTAATTTATCCATAATTTTTCCTCCCAATTTAATTTTAAGTCAAAAATAAAAAATTGTAGTAAAATAAAAGTTATGAAAACTATATTTGAAAAAGATAAAAACCTTAATTCTAAACCATTTTATTTAAACGAAAATGATTTTATTGAAGAGAATAAAAGAACTCTTGAATTAAATTTGCCAAATATGTCTGAACTTGAGGTAATGAGGCACTACAAAGAGCTTTCTGACAGAAATTTTTGTATAGAAAAAGGCTTTTACCCTCTCGGTTCTTGTACAATGAAATATAATCCAAGAGTAAACGAAGAAATTTCAAGCTACGAGGGCTTTTTAAACCTTCATCCAAATCAAGACGATGCTGACTGTCAAGGTGCGCTTGAAGTTATTTATGATTTAGAAAACCTTTTAAAAATAATTACGGGAATGGATGCAATTACCCTTCAACCTTGTGCAGGAGCACATGGCGAATTTTGCGCAATGAATATTGTAAAAAAATATTTTGAGGTTAAGGGCGAAAAGAACAGGAAAAAAGTTTTAATTCCCGACAGTGCTCACGGTACAAACCCAATGAGTGCTAAGATGAACGGTTTTGACTGCGTTGAGATAAAGTCAAATTCAGACGGTTTAGTTGATGTTGAAGAAATTAAAAAAGCCGTTAGTGAATATGGTGATGAAATTGCCGCAATTATGATGACAAACCCTAATACTTTAGGGCTTTTTGAAGAAAACATCCTTGAAATTTCGGATATTCTTCATAAAAACGGCTCTTTACTTTACTATGACGGGGCAAATTTAAACGCAATTATGGGTCATACTAATCCAAAATTAATGGGTTTTGACCTTGTTCACCTTAATTTACATAAAACCTTCTCAACTCCCCATGGCGGAGGCGGCCCGGGTAGCGGCCCTGTTGGTGTAATTAAAGAATTGGAAGAGTTTTTGCCCAATCCAAGAGTTCATTTTGACGGTGAGGTGTATTCAAGAAAAAATGACTACAAAAACTCAATCGGAAAAGTAAGTACATATTTTGGCGATTTTTCCGTTTATATTAAAGCGCTTTGCTATATTTTAATGTTGGGTAAAAACCTAAAAGATGTAAGCTCTGACGCTGTTTTGTGTGCAAATTACATGAAAGAAAAGTTAAAAAAATATTATAAACTTTACTATGATAAAATTTGCATGCATGAGTTTGTTTTATCCGGAGATATTCAAAAACAAAAAGGCGTAAGCACTTTGCAGATTGCAAAAAGGCTTATGGATAGCTCATTCCACCCGCCTACGGTATATTTTCCTTTAATTGTTCATGAAGCAATTATGATTGAACCAACCGAAAGCGAAAACAAAGAAGTTTTAGACAGGTTTATTGATGAGATGATTAAAATTGCAAAAGAAGTGGAAGAAAATCCGCAAAGCTTTGAAAATTATCCGCAAAAAACTCCTGTTAAAAGAGCTGATGAAACCCTTGCAGCAAGACATTTGGATATAAAATATGACTTTAGCAACAAATGATTTTGACTACAATCTTCCAAAGGAGTTAATTGCTCAATATCCGCTTAAACAAAGAGATGCGGCAAGAATGCTTGTTTTAAACCGTGAAAATCAAACGCTTTTGGATAAGCATTTTTACGACATTGTTGATTATTTAAAAAAAGACGATGTACTTGTTTTAAATAATACAAAAGTTTTTCCTGCAAGGATAATTGCAAAACGCTCAAGCGGTGCGGTTGTTGAGGTATTTTTGCTAAATCCTTCCTCAAATAATAATCAATGGTTTTGCCTTACAAAAAATGCAAAAAGGGTAAAAGAAGGCGAAATTCTTGAGGTTAGTAAGGATTTTAAAATAAAATTAATAAAAAAAGATGTTGAAAATTCTTGCGACGGAGATTTGCCAAAAAACCTTGCAGAGCTTATTTTTTCAGGGGATGATGTTTATGAAACCCTAAATAAATTCGGCTCAATTCCTCTTCCGCCTTATATTTCCCGTGAAGTTAAGGATGATGACAAAGAGGATTATCAAACTGTTTTTGCAAAAAACACAGGCTCAGCCGCCGCTCCTACTGCGGGTTTACACTTTACGGAAGAGATTTTGCAAAAAATTAAAGATAAGGGTGTAAAAATTTGCTATGTTACTTTAAATGTAGGTCTTGGAACGTTTTTGCCCGTTAAAGTTCAAGATTTGTCAAAGCATAAAATGCATCACGAAAGTTTTGTTATACCAAGTGAAACGGCAAATGAAATAAATAATGCAAAAGGCTCTGTTGTTGCAGTTGGCACAACTGTTTTAAGGTGTCTTGAAGCAACTTGGCAAAAATATGGCAAAATTGTCGAAACACAAGACACAACGGATATTTTCATTTATCCGCCTTATAAAATTAAATCAATAGATAAACTTATTACAAATTTTCACTTGCCAAAATCAACCCTTATTATGCTTGTTTCAAGCTTTGCAGGAAAAGATTTTGTATTTCGTGCCTACAAACACGCAGTTGAGGAAAAATACAGATTTTTTAGCTACGGTGATTGTATGCTAATTGAGTAACTATTCTTCTTCGGTTATAAAATTAACAAGCTTTTCTTGCCAGCCGATGTCTTTTTGAAGGAACATATTTGCACCGCGATTTAAGCATTTAACCTTGTGTTCGCCTTTAGCGGAAGCAGTAATTACAACAATTTTTGTATTCAGATTATTTGTAACAATGGTTTTTTTAGCTTCATCCAAAAGAAGAAAACCTTCGTGTTCTGTTGAAACAAATAAATCCATTACAATATAATCGTAAACATTTTGTCTTAAAAGTTTAATTGCGCCGTAAATATCTTTTGCAGTGTCTGCAATAAAGCCCATTTTCTGAAAAAGTAATTTTAGCTGATAAGTAACAACACCAATATCATCCACCACAAGAATTTTCTTTTTGTCTGCGGGATGATACTCAAGATTTTCTTTAAAACCTTCTTCTTCGTTATTTTGGATTACTTCAAAAGCAGCAAAGTCATTAAGCCTGTTTTTAATTTCATGTAATGCTTGGTTAATTTCTTCATTTGTAACGACTTGAGGTCTTTGCATTTGCGCCAGTGCAAAAATTAAATCTATACTATCATCTAAAATAACAACAGGTTCACTCATGTAAATTTACTTCCTCATTTACGGTATCTGTAATTCTTAATCCAAAATTATCTTCAATAATAACCACCTCGCCTCTTGCGATTGTTTTTCCGTTTGCAAGAAGGTTGATAGGCTCAGAGGTTTTATTTTCAAGTTCAATTATTGAACCTTTGGTTAACTCTAAAACTTTTTTTAAAGTCATATCACAAGTGCCTAAAATAGCACTTAATTCAAGCTCAACATCCATTAAAAGACCAAAGGTATTGTTTGGCATCTGTTCTTTTTCTACAACATTTTGCCTTTTAACATTTTCAAATTGTGATAAATCAAGGTTTTGCGGTTCTTTTTCAGACATTTTTATTCCTTTGGTATGTATCTGTTTGTAATTTTAACGCACAAATTATTTCCGATTTTACCCGGCATTGCTTCAAATTTTTTCTTGTTGTTTACTAACACGGAAAGCTTTTTATCAACCTTTTGGTCAAGCTTGATAACATCTCCCTCTTTTAGTTCGATTACATCATTAATTAAAATATTTGTAGTGCCTAAAACTACGCTTAAATCAATGGGAGCGTTATTGATTTTTGATAAAATCTCGTTTCTTCCTATTTCATTTGAAACAACGTTTGCATGTTGGAAAATGTACTGAGGAGTAAGTTTTTGAAGAACTGTTTCAAGTACGGGATAAGGGAAACACAGGTTAATTAAACCGAAGCTTTTTTGCCCCAGTCTTATTTCAAAAGAAAGAAGGGCAACAATTTCACCCGAGTTTGTAATAGGAACAGCATGATAGCCGTTATCAAGGCTTATAAATTCTGATTTTACCGGTAAAACCGAACACCAAGAGTTTTCAAGAGTTTTTATAATTTTTTCAATAATTTTTTTTGTAAGCGCTTCTTCAATTTGGGTTAAATCTCTGTTAAAGTCATGATTTGTGCCTTCTCCGCCAAGCATTCTGTCTAAGATTATCATCAAAACTTCATTACTTAGACCAAGAGAAATTTCGCCCGATAAAGGGTTTAATTTAAACACTCCGTTTTGGAAGAAAGAAGGCATGGAGCAGGAATATTCATCATAAGTAAGCTGATCAACCGAAATTATATCCATTTCAACATCAAGACGAAGATAAGCGGTTAAGTTAAGCGCAAGTTGTCTGACAAAGTCCCTGTGAATATCTTGAAGGGCTCTTAAATGCTCTTTTGAGAATTTATCCGGACGTCTAAAGTTGTAAAGTTTATACCCTTTTTTAAAGTCATCTGTGGTTTCTTCAACAAAATCACCCTCAAAGCCGTCTGTGTAGCTAACATCGGCCTTGATATCATCGTTAATATAGCTGTTATCAGGTTGATTTTGCACAAATCCTCCAACATAATGCAATTATATATTACTATTTTACAAATATTTTGTCTATCGACTAAATAGCGTAAGTGCTTTAAATTTAGGTGATTTTGGCAATCAATTTTTATTATAAATAACATTTACGCTCTTTGTTTTCTATGATATACTTTTTTTGTAATTTTGAACAGGTGGAAAATGGAAGAAGCATTTGAAAATAAACGTTGGTATGACAGAGATCCGATTTTAAAAGAAGCACTTGAGCTTTTAAGATTATCTTCAGACGATGAAAAAGAAGCTGCAAAAGGCTTTATTTTAAAGTTGCAAGAAGATGTTGCAAAAGACGTTATTGAGCGAATTTATGAAATAGTTACGAAGTATCAGGGTAAAGGTAACCGCTGGTATGATAATGACCCTGTTATGATAAAAGCGATTGAAGTTTTAAGAAATGCTGATCCAAAAGTTCAAAGAAAGGCAGCCCTAAAGCTTTTGTTGGCTTTAGAAGAAAAGAGTTTTCCCGATAACAATGATTAAGGATGTTCAAAATACTCTTGATGAAAGGAATGTTGCACTGCAAAAAGTCGGTGTAAAAGGTGTTGAGACACTTTTAAATATCGAGAGAAAAAATAACAAAACTTCTCAAAAGGTTTATGCTAAAGCGAAAATGAGTGTTTACTTGCCTTCAAATTACAAAGGCACTCATATGAGTCGTTTTATAGAAATTTTAGAGGAATACAGAAAAAATAACCTTGTAGGAATAGACATTAAAAGAATGCTCGAGGATATGAAGGTTCGCCTCGAGTCAAAAAGTGCATATTTAAAATTTGATTTTAAATATTTTATTAAAAAGTCTGCCCCAAAATCGGCTCTTGAAGCGCTTATGTGCTACGATTGCTTTTTTGAAGGAACTTTAGATGAGAATGACAATTATAAGTTTTATTTAGGCGCAAAAGTTCCCCTAACTACTCTTTGCCCTTGTTCGAAAGAAATTTCAAACTATGGTGCACATAACCAAAGAGCTTTAGTCAGTGTTAAAATTTCTTATCCCGAAAATGAACATATTTGGCTTGAAGACCTCATTCAAGACATTGAAAATTGCTCTTCGTGCGAATTGTATTCTCTTTTAAAAAGAGAAGATGAAAAATTTGTAACCGAGAGCGCATATCAAAACCCTAAATTTGTTGAAGATGTTATAAGAGATGTTGTTTTAAAACTTCAAAATAACAGCATAATAAATTTTTATGAGGTTGAAATCGAAGCTTTTGAAAGTATTCACAATCACAGCGCTTGGGCAAGACAAGTAAGTGATATTAACTTTTGTAACAATTAGTTGTTAAAAATATAAAGTTCATTAAAATTCATCCGAAATACCTATTGTAAGTAATGACAATAAGGACAATAAGGAGAAGAAAAATGGACAACGTTTCAAAAATAGCTGCAAATGCTAATTTTTACGTTCAAGCTAAGGCACAAAAGGAAGAAAAGAAAGCGCAAAAAGAACAAGACGCTCCTCAAGTTGCAGGGAATGAAAATGTTCAGCACAAAGATCCTAATGCAATTTTTGATGCAATGCAAATTACTGCTATGCAAAACAAAGCAGTTGCATTCGGTAATTTAATTAATCCAAGAGATTATTTGTCAGAAGATAGAATTAAAGATATAGAAGCTTCAATGGGAGTTTTTGAATCCAACACCGAAAGCGTAAAAGCTCAATTCGACAGCGAATTTCAAGGCGTGAGCGCTTGGGAAAGCTTACCCGAAGCTCAAAAGCTTGCAATGGCAGCTAATATGCAAGCAGTATAATATACCCCCTTATTGTTCTTTTCATTATTTTCCTAAAAACACCCTCTAAGGATTCCTTAGAGGGTGTTTTGATTTATTGTTTAATTTGCTAAGCTCGCTTGCCGCTATCGCACCGACTCACGTATTCCGTAGTGCTCTATTTCGCCGGCTCAACGCCGCCGTCATTGGGAGCACCGACTGGCGTATTAAAAGCCGTGTTTTTCTTTCTTTTGGTTCTGTTTTCTTTCTTTTTGCATCGGCGTTTGAAACAAAAAGAAAGAAAATGAACAAAGTGGTTTTAGAGTGTATAAAATAAATCCGATGCTATTGCTTCACTCTGGTTTATTCTTTTCCGCCTGTGCAATCAAAGATTGCTCCGTTCATTACACTTCGTTTCATTCACAAC
>CALVAY010000004.1 GCA_944325665.1 Candidatus Gastranaerophilales bacterium | reverse complement strand
TTTTTATAGATGATTAAATCAATTCCAAAAGGCTTGATATGGATAATTGCCTCAGCTTTATTCTTGAATTTAAATATAAAATCTAAATCATCTGTTATTTTTGAGGGTTCTAAACCGTATGGCTCAAGCTCTTTCAAAATCAAATCTTTATAGAAATTAAAGTCTAAATCCTCATCCTTATCATACAGATGGCAATATTTGTAATAGGATAAAACAATTTCTGACTGTGATTCCTTAACCTTTTTTAATTGTTCTTTGAAATCTTCAAATGTTTTTATTTTAACGTTTTCTATTTTTTTCATTTTTAATTCCTTATATTTGATATAAGGGGGAATAATCCCCCTTGATTGTTAATGTTCCGATGTAAGAAGTAGAGTGTAAACAATTGGATTTACCGATGCTAATTCTAAAAAGAATTTGTATGTTGTAATCTCCTCATTGTCTTTTGTTGGCAAATCAATAAATGAAATCATTTGCTTAGCGACTGTTATACACTCGTGATAATCATTACCAATCCAACCTTCTCTATAAATCTCAAAGTAACCTTGATGTTTTTTATCTACTGCAATTTCAACAATAAAGAAAGACTCTTCTTCTGTTTCATATACCTTTAAAACTTCTGGCATGTATGAAATAACGGTATCAATTAGCCAATGGGCATCTAAAGTCTGTGCAAAGTCTAAAATTCCTTCTGTATATAATAGGTTATTGCAATAATTGCGTTTGTATAGGTTTTCTGAACCAAAGTTTCTGCTGAATATATCGTTTACATCTTTATATGTTATTGTCATTTTATAATCCTTTCATATATCACTATTACTTAACTTTTACCCCCTAAGGGGAAGGGGAATAATCCCCTATAAAATATCGAATTTGAAATATGTTGAAACTTTTAATAGTGCTTTATATAATTCGCTATACTTGGTTTTTAATGTTTTTGTGTCTATATTATTTCTTGTTATTTCTGTTAATTTGAAAGTGTGTGAACCAGCTTGCAATTCTAAGACATTAGCTTTATTCATAACTTCTTTAACTTTGGCTATTCGTTCGTCTTTAAGTTCTTTTAATTCCGCTATTTTGCTTTCGAGTGATTTAATTACCTTTGCTTCTTCTTCAAGATTTAAGTCTGTTGTGATAACGATATTTTGCATAGTTTTGCTCCTTTGTTTAAAGTTAGTATTTACTTGAAGCTGTGCACTGCTTACGTTTCACATGTAACCATATGGCTACATATCTTGTCAACTTTTTGGCATAATTTTTTGCAGCAATTCTTTACTTGACAAGAGTAGCTATATAGTTATCATATAGATAAGGGGGTAGAGATGCGAGAACAAAAACCCAAATATATAGTCCCGGACCAGATTAAAAAAAGAGTACAAGATTTCTTAAATGAATTCATGGAGTCTCAAAACCTAACAAAAGCAGGACTTGCAAGAATATTGGAAGAAAAACTCGGTCGGTCTGGATGCAGAACAAATTTAGTTAAGAAATTCTCAAATGCAACATTTCAACTTGCTGAAGTTATGGAAATTCTTGACTTATTTGACTGCGAACTTAAAATAGTTCCTAAAACGTCGATAGAGGCAGCTGAAAATAAAGATTAACGTAAAAATTAATCTTCTCAGAAAATTTTTTAGCAATTCTGGCAACTTTTACCTATTTTAGCTATAAGCTCATCTCATTTTTGTTTTTTATAATCAGTAAATTTAATATATGAAATAATATCGGTAATTTCTTCTTTGGCGTAGCTTAACCCAGCAAGTAAAGTGCTTATTTTATCATATTTATTCATGTCATCAGGTATGATTTTTGAGCTATTAGATGTTTTTTGCGTAGCTGGTTTCATGTTCTCAAAGATTAAGGATAAAGAAATTTCAAGAGCTTCAGCAAGTTTAATTAATGTTTCAACCCTTGGCATAGATTTAGCATTTTCTAGGTCTGATATCACACCTATGCTGACACCAGTAATTTTATTTAATTCTCTAATGGTAATATTTTTTTCATTTCTTTTGTTTGCAATAAAAGCACCAATTTGATTGAGAATTAGTTGTTCATATATTTTTGCTTGTTTGCTTATGTCTTCTGTATTTTTCAACGGGGATTCTCCTTTTGTATATCATACTACTCTTTTAACTGTTATGTGTCAAGAAAAAATGAACTTGTTCGGAAAATAATGTAATTTAATACTTAAATCAACGAACATGTTCGACAAAACTTGACAAAACAAAAAATATGTTGTATAAATATAATATGACGAACACGTTCGGTAAAAGATGTACAAAAAAAGAAAGGATATTTATGAATATGTTCAACATTATGACAATTAAAGAATTTGCAAAAGTCATTGGTCGAGGCGTAAGCACAATTTATGATTGGAAAAACAACGGAACAATACCAGCGAATTGTTTCAAACAAATTGGTTCAATTTGGTACGTTAAAATTGATGAAATTAAAGTTTTTCTTGCGTCATAAGGTTCAATTATGGCTGGTAAATATAAAAACAATATTAGAAAAGATAAGCGTGGTGGTTATTCTTATAAAATAACAGTGGCAGGAGTGCAATATCAGGGTGCTTGTAAGAACTGTTACTCAAGAGAAAAAGCTCTTGCTTATGTTGCTAATTTAAAAGCCGAATTAAGAAATAAAGAAAAATTATCTAACGATAGAGTGATAACAATAGGTGTATTGGGTGAAAAATACAAACAATATACCCTTGCAAAGAATGGAGATATAAAGCACGTAAGGTCTAAAGTTAAATTCTTTAATGAATATTTTGGCATTACAACACCAGCAGTAGATATTAAAAGAAGCGATATTGATAGACTTATAAATTATTGCAGAACCGTAAAAAATCACAAAGACACTACTATCGATAGATACATTAGTGCTCTATCTAAAATGTATAATATTGCGATAGACGATGAAATCCTTCTAAAGAATCCCTGTTCAAAGGTTAAAAAACTAGGGTTATATAACCAGCAGAATTTTAAATTTTGGAATAAAAATGAGATTTTAGCTATTAAAAAAGTTTCTCCACTCTGGCTTGTTGATATGATAGATTGTGCTTTAATTACGTCATTAAGAAGAGCAAATATCCGTCTGTTTAATAAAGATTGGGTTGATTGGGAACGCAATAAAATCATAGTTCCTTGCGAACACTCTAAAAGCAGAAAAGCCATAGAATTGCCTATGGGTAAAAAGCTAAAAGAAATTATTGCAAGAAATTTTGATGATAACGATACAGAATATGTATTTATCAATAAATCAAGAAAAACTCCACGTAGTGAAAAAACCTTAGAAAATAAGCTTAAAGAATCTTGTGCGTTAGCAAATGTTAAATACTATGGTTGGAATGGATTTAGACACACTGCTGGGACTCGTATGGCTCAAGCTTGTGTTCCAATACATGAAATTCAAAGCTATATGGCACATTCAACACCACTTGTTACACGAAAATATTTGGATAATAGCTATACAAATAAAATTGCAGCGATGGAAATTTTGGAGGGGTATTAAAAAATGAGTACATAGTTGAGTACATAGTTAAATCCAAAACGCTGTCCAGCTTGGGTTTAAGTAATGTCGACGGGGGGACTTGAACCCCCACAGCTCTCGCCACATGCACCTCAAGCATGCGTGTCTACCATTCCACCACGTCGACAAAAATAATGTTATTCAATTTTCAATGTTGCCTTAGTGGTGCAATGGTAGTATTTGAACCACGCGCTGCACGTCTTCGCGCTTGCCACCACGTCGACAAAAATAATGTTATTCAATTTTCAATGTTGTGATTTATAAAACAAAAGTGGCGTCATTCGCCACTTTTGAATAAAACATTTAAAACTATGCTTCGTATTTTTTAAATAGTAACGAAGCGTTGTGTCCGCCAAAGCCAAAAGAGTTTGTCAAAGCGTATTTAATATCTGCCTTAACTGCTTTGTGTGGTACATAGTTTAAGTTTGCAACTTCAGGGTCTTGGTTATCCAAGTTAATAGTTGGAGGAACAATACCTTCTTGAAGTGCTTTAATGCAAACGATAGACTCAGCGGCACCTGTTGCACCAAGCATATGTCCGTGCATACTTTTTGTTGATGATACTTTAAGATTTTTATTCGTATCAAGATCGCCAAATACTTTAGCGATTGCTTTTGATTCTGCAATGTCGCCAAGGCCTGTGCTTGTACCGTGTGAGTTTACGTAATCAACCTGTTTTGGCTCAATGCCGGCATCTTTAACAGCTAATTCCATAGCTTTTGCCGCACCTGCGCCTGTTGGGTCGGGAGCAACAATATCATAAGCGTCTGCTGTTTGACCGTAGCCCACGATTTCAGCGTAAATTTTAGCTCCACGTGCTTTTGCGTGTTCTAGCTCTTCAAGGATTATTACTGCTGCGCCTTCTGACATAATGAAACCGTCTCTGTCTTTATCGTAAGGGCGTGAAGCTTTTTGCGGTTCATCATTTCTTTTTGAAAGGGTTCTTGCTGATGTGAAAGCTCCTATACCAAGAGTTGTGATAACTGCTTCAGCACCGCCTGCTATAACAACATCAGCGTCGTTGTATTGAATTGTTCTAAAGGCATCACCAACGCAGTGAGCAGAAGTAGCGCAAGCTGTAACGATAGCTTTGTTAACACCTTTTGCACCGTGCTTCATTGAAATTCTACCTGCACCCATATCAGCGATTAGCATAGGTACTGTGAAAGGAGAACATTTTGTCGGGCCTTTGTCCATAATGTTGTGGTGTTGTTTTTCAAAAGTATCGAAACCGCCGGCAGCAGAACCTACTATAACGCCATATCTGTATGGGTCTGTATTTTCCGTGCTCACCTTAGAATCTTTGACAGCTTCATCTGCTGCAACAACGGCAAACTGAGTATATCTGTCCATTCTTTTGGCTTCTTTTGGGTCAAGTTTTTCCCAACTTTCAAAATCTTTTATTTCGCCTGCTATGTGGACACTGTGTCCTTCAAGCGGAATTCTTTCAATCGTGCTGATTGCACTTTTACCCTCTAAAAGGCTTTTCCAAAATATATCTGCACCGGGGCCGTATGCCGATGCTACGCCAATACCCGTTACAACTACTCTTCTTTTTGTGTTCTCCATCATCTCTTCCTTAAACTTTTAAAACAAAAAGTTACAAATTGATATTATCTCATTGCAACTTTTTGCAAATGAATCTGTGTCTTATTTAGTTAACTATGAATGAGAGTCGATATAGTCAACTGCGTCTTGAACTGTTGCAATTTTTTCAGCTTCTTCATCAGGAATTTCGCAACCGAATTCTTCTTCAAAAGCCATAACCAATTCAACTGTGTCTAATGAATCAGCACCAAGATCGCCTGTGAAGCTTGCTTGTGGTGTTACTAAGTTTTCATCAACACTTAATTGATCTACTACAACTTTTTTAACTCTTTCTAATGTGCTCATTTTTACCTCAATTTATAATACTAACTAACTTACATAAAGAATTATACAGGGGGCATAATTATTTTGCAAATTTATTACAAGAAAATATTTTGAGCCTTTCTTAACTCTTGAAATCCTTTGTATAAGCTTGTTATGAAGATTTTCTCCATTTGTGCTTAAAATATTTTTTTGTTAACTTTTTTTACAATTTTTTCCATGACAAATAAAAAGCACACATGATGTGTGCTTAAAAATCTCTCTATTATTCTCCGTATTAAAAAAGATGCAACTAGTTGTTTGCAGTCCAGATTGCATCTCTTGTTAATTTTGAGTTAACAACTTCTTGTGAAATATTAATATTTGAAGGAGTAAAGATGAACACGAACTCGCCGATTTTTCTTTGTGAACCGTCAAGAGCGTGTGTGCAGCCGCACAAGAAGTCAACTATTCTTTGAGATTGTTCTCTATCTAATAATTGCAGGTTAAGAATTACTGTTTTTCTTGATTTTAGTGCTTCAACAATATTAACTGATTCATTGAAAGCTCTGGGTTCAAAAACTATAACCTCATAGCCTCTGTTAGTATTGTGTAGTACTCTGATGTTGTTGCGTTCTCTCGTGTCCATTGGACTTTGAGCTTCGAAGTTTCTTTTTAGTACGTTAGTACCGTCTGTTTCATACTCGTTTTCGTATCCTTCTTCGACCAAATCACCGAAATCGTTATCATCGGGATTGTCAAATCCGAATAAGTTGTATAAAAACTTAAATTTTTCTCCTAAACCTGCCAATTTCTTTTCCTCCTTTTATGAATTTTCAAATAATTTTCTGCCTAATCTTATCATTGTGGCACCCTCGTCCAGTGCAATTTTGTAATCGTTTGACATTCCCATCGAAAGTTCTTTAAGCGAATACTTTTCCTTTAGATGTCTCATTTGTGAGAATAGTTTTCTCAGCTCTTTTTCGTCATCAATCAAAGGTGCAATGTTCATAAGTCCTTCGATGCTTATTGAACTAAGTTTTGAAATCTCCTCAATTAATTCATCCAACTGTGAAGGTGCAATTCCGAATTTCGATTCTTCATCCGCGTTATTAACTTGAATCAAAATCTTTTGGACAATGTTTTTTTCTTGCGCGTATTTTGCTATCTGTTCTGCTACTTTTAGTGAATCTACGCTTTGAATATAGTCAAAATTGCCAACAACATATTTAACTTTATTCGTTTGTAAATGTCCAATAAAATGATAAGTCGAATCTTGTCTTATTTTATCCTCTAATTTGCCGATTTTTTCGACCGCTTCAATAGCTCTGCTCTCCGCAAAATTTCTTAATCCAGCTCTAAAAGCTTCCTCTATCCTTTGGTAATCGTAATATTTCGATACTGCAACTATCCTTATATCCCTATTGCCAATTTCTGTTAAAATTTTTTCGAGATTTTTAGCTACGGTATTTGAAGCACTCACTTATCACTACCTTTTTACTCAGACAATCGCCCAAGACTTTTATATTATATTTTAGTTCTCATGCCATGACAACATTTTGTTTACTAAACATATTGTTGTTTATACACTATAAGGCAAAACATGCATGGGCACATGATTTGGACATGTTTTGCTTGTATTAATATTTCTTAATAATATGCCAAAAAACACTTAACAATGCGTTACACAATAAGAAAATACATCTTTTGATGTATTTAAAAAAGGAGCTTATGAAATAAGCTCCTGCATTTCTTCAATTGCTTTTTCCAGTCCCACAAAAACCGCTCGAGATATAATCGTATGCCCGATATTTAATTCGCAAAGTCCGTCTATTTCATGCATTCTATGCACATTTTGATAATTAAGACCGTGTCCTGCGTTTACTTTTAATCCCAAATTTTGAGCTATTGCGGCACCTGTTTTCAGTTTTTCAAATTCTTCTTTCTCGTTTTCCTTGCCATATGCCAAAGAAAACGCACCTGTATGAAGTTCAATGTAGTCGGCATTACAGTTGTGCGCCGATACAATTTGTTTTTCATCCGCGTCAATAAATAAGCTTATAACAATACCCGCTTCTTGAAGGGGCTTTATGTATTCTTTTATATAATCTTCCTGAGAATAAACATCTAGGCCGCCTTCTGTTGTTACCTCTTGTCTTTTTTCGGGAACAATACAGCAGGAATATGGTTTATACTTTAAAGCAATCTCTTGCATTTCTTTTGTGGCAGCCATTTCAAGATTAATGTGAGTTTGAATATTTTCTTTAATCTCTTTTAAATCTTCGTCTTTGATGTGGCGGCGATCTTCTCTCAAGTGAATTGTTATTGCTGATGCATTACACCTTTGAGCAATTATGGCAGCATCAAGAACACTTGGTTCTTCTCCGCCCCTTGCGTTTCTAAGGGTTGCAACATGATCTATATTTACTCCTAATTCCATAGCTAAATATTAGCACATATTTTTTTCTAATACAAATTGACCATTTCTATTTGGATTTATAGACTATTGTAAAATTTCATATATAATAATTGTAAAATATCGTAATATTTTGTCTAAAATTTTAATGAGAACAAAAACGTGATATGCCCAAAGTGTAAAACTGAAGTAAATTCACAGGATGTCCACTGCCCCACTTGCGGTTTGAGACTGAAGTTTAAATGCCCCAAATGCGGAAACCTTACTACAATCGGTTCTTCCACATGTTCCGTTTGCGGGTTTAACTTTGTGAAATTTTGCCCTATATGCAAAACGGCAAATTACTCTTCTGCTCAAAAGTGCAGAAAATGTTCTTACGTTTTTGAAAAAGAAGTTATCAGTTTGTCAGGTTCAAGTGTTAATAAAGTTGTTGTTGAGCCTGAACCAAAGGTAGAGTTTAACTTTGAAGACTTTATTCCTAAGGAGGAAAAGCCAAAAGAGCCCGAAGTTAAGCAGAACATACCTCCGGTTAAAAAGGAAGTCAAAAAAGAGCCCAAAAAAGAAGCTAAAAAAGAAAAAGCCGTACCGCCCGAGATTAAAAATATTGCTCAAGATATTGAGCAAAAGGTTTCAAAGCTTGTTCTTTTTGTAGATTTTATTAATCTTGAAGGACTTTTTGAAAAGTTTAAGGATGAAGAGTTTAAACAAAAAGTTGTTCTAAACATTAAAACCTCTGTTAAGCTTGGTTTTAATGCCGCTTGCGAGTTTATAAATCCCCATGTAATTACTTTTGGTATTTCACATACTAAAAACCTTAAGTTTTTAGACAAAGTCAAACTCTTTGAAGCGGAGTTTGATAAATTTAACGATATTTTAAATGAAACCTTAGGTGTTCAAATTACCTATAAATTTGCAGTTTTAAGGGATGATGAAAGTCCCAGAACAGGCTGCCCGGTTCAGTCGAATTACGGTATTGAAAAAGACATCATAACTTCTTTTGGGGCGTATGAGCTTTTAAAAGAGGAAATCCCGCTTATAAAAATTTCACCCGAATCTTATAAAATGGTTTTTTTGGACCAAAAACCGGTTTTTGAAGAAAGTGAAAGTTATAATGACGATGTAGCGCTTGAGATGATTTATGAGGCTTTGTGCGATATTCAAAGCGATACTCGTGCGGTTTCAATTAATGCACCGAGAGGCTGCGGAAAGTCTTATCTTGTAGATAAAATATTTAAACGTTTGGAAAATGAACCTTATATCTCCCTTAGAGGGCATTGCTGCGCTCTTACCCAAGTTGCCCCTTACGGTTTAATACAAGATATTTGCCTGTCCCTTTTCTCACTTTCTTTTGCACCCTCAAAATACGAAAAAAGATTTCAGGAATTAAGTGCAAGATTTGAGCAAATTTTTGAAGGTAAAATTCCTCAGGATAAAATAGATACCCTTATAAACCTTATCTACCCTACAAAAGAAGCTTATTATGAAAATATTTTAGAAAACAAGGAAAGAACCTTTAGCGATTTAAAAGAAATTCTTATTTTCTTAAAAGCCAAAAACAGGGTAATAATCTCAATTGACGATTTTGACTTAATTGATGAAACGTCCTATGAATTTATTAAATATTTGATAGAAGAAGATTACTTTAAATCAGGCGCTAAGCTGCTTTTGACTTATAGAAATCAGCACGCTATTGCAATGTATCTTAATACGGAAAAATTACCTAAGAATACTTGTTTGAATATTAATCTGGCCAAAAAGGAAATCCAAAGCGTAAAAGATTTTATTAAACATCAGCTTGGCGATTTCGATATTCTTCCGCTTTCAATTTCAAACCAAATAATTCTAAATGTGCAAGGTAATTTTGCCTATGTTGAGCAAGTTTTGTTTGATTTAATTGAAACAAAAGCGCTGTATCTTGAAGATAAGAAATTTGTTTTTGACAAAAAAGAGGCCGAAAGGTACATCCCAAACAGTTTAGGCGAGCTTTTGGAAAAACGCTTTGAGTATTTAAAAGAAAACTTTTCTCAAGAGTACAAAGTACTTATGGTGTCATCGCTTTTGGGCGGTAAATTTACAAAATCTTTAATCGAAAGGTCTTTTGATATTTCTTCCGAAAGATTTGAAGACATAGCGGCACTGCTTGAAAAAATAGGATACATTAAAAGAATTACCGAAAATATTTTCGAGTTTAAAAACTCTCTTGTTTGGACGTATATTTACGCTCATGCTAAAGAACAAAAGGATTTATCCGAAGACACGCTTGACCTTTTAAATGAAATCAGCGCAAGAAGGACATCTTCTCCTGCAATAGCAGCGCTTTTGGCTCAAAATGTTTCAAGGAAAGAACTTGCTTTCCAACTTTGGACGCAAGGGCTTAAATACGCTTCTTACCTTGGCGATGTTAACTTTTACACATTGTGCCAAAAACAAAGCTTAATTTTGCTTGAAGAAGTTAAGATGAGTAATTTTGAGTATATTAAAAATAATATCTGCGAAAGATTAGGTAAATTAATATACTTAAAGAGCCCAAAAGAAGCGGTAGAGTACCTTACAAATGCTATTGTAAGTGCTCAAAAGCAACAGGATGAAAACAAGGTAATTGAATTGAGCGGTTATTTAATTCAATGTTGCAAAATTTCACAAAATTATAACGCCGTTTGCGAAACGGTCGATACTGTTCTTTCGATATATTCAAAACCAAAGCAGGAGCTGCAAAGAGCCTTGATTAAAACAAGAAAATTGGAAGCACTTTTGCAGTTGGGAAATTGGAGCGAAATAACAAATCTTGTAAATAATGAAATTAACCCTGTTTTGCAGAATTTTCTAAAGCGTCCGAAGAAAAACGAATTTGCAACAATCAGGGAAGTTTACGAAACTTGGATTAGTGCTAATATAATTCTTGCCGAATCATACGCACAACAAGGAAGCCCGCTTGCTTTTCAATTGATTGAAGAGATACAAAAAGAATTAGCAAAAGATAAAAGCGAACAAAGCGTTAAGTTGTCGTTGCATCTTGCAATTACAAGCGCTTGCGCAAACACTTGCAGAGGCTTTATTTGCGATTCTGATGAAATTTTGCAAACAATTTTAAAGGATTATTCCTATGTAATCAATGATTTAAAATTGGTTTCAAAGTGGAATTTAATAGATTTATTCAATAAAATTTTCTCGCTAAATTTGGACAATATAAAAGACGAGCTTTTTGAGGCAACGGCTTTTGCAAATAATTGCGGGGATGAATATACAAAAAATATTATAAAAACGCTTTTAGCGTATGTACTGTTGAAGGAAAATAACGCTCTTAAGGCACTTGAGATTTGTGCGCAGCAGATGACGTATTTTTCAGATAAAAAAGTTGCACTCGGCGCTTTGCTTGCTTGGTACATAAGTGCTTTAGCAACTCTACCTTCTTCAGGACCTGACAGATGTATTGAAATCTGTGAAAAAGCTGTTTTAATCTGCGAAAATGTGAAGATTAACAGTACAATATTCAAAGTCTTATTCCAAGGTTTAATGTCTCGTGCTTACCTTAAAAAAGATGATTTGGAAAATGCGAAAATGTACTGTGAGCTTGCTCTTAGCGAGGCAAATGCAAATGAACTTATTTACATGCAGATGAAATTATACAGGTTAAGGGCTAATATCATGCAAGATACACTGCCTAAGTGTGATGAGGATAAAAAATCGCTTGTTGCACAAAATACGGTCAAGGTGTATGAAAAAGCTGCAACTCTGGCACAGAGATTGGGACTTGAAAAACATCATTACGAAATTCAAAAGGAACTTACAGCGTTTAAGGCATATTGCCAGTTAAACCGTATAAGCTAATTGACACATTTAAAAATTTTGACTAGACTAAGGATATGACACACATCGAGGAAACACCGCAACATTTATATAGTGCAGTTCCACCGACTAAATTAAGAAACCGTGAGGAAAAATTTAGAGAGGCAAAAAATATTCCTTTCTGGCACTTTATTGGTGATTTTGTTTTCCCAAAAATGCTTGAAACGCGCTTTTGCTCTCTTATGTACAAGAATTTAGATAACCTTGACAAAAGAGATAAAACAAAGGCGACGATATTTTACGCACCTCACAATAACTGGTGGGACGGCGTTTTAGCATATAATATTGTATATAGAATTGTTAAGAAAAAGATAGAGAAACCTCGTTTCAGATTTATGATAGAAGAAATGAACAGATTTCCGCTTTTTCAATATGTCGGATGTTTTCCCATAAACAAAAAATCTCCGCAGGCTTCAATGAAGTTCTTGCAGTATGCGGTAACAACACTGAATTCGCCTGATATTGCTTTTTGGATTTTCCCTCAAGGCATAATAAGACCGCCTCATTACAGACCCGAAGTCTTCCAATCGGGCTTAGCTTACATTGCAAAAGAAGCGGTTAAAAAGTTTGGCGGGGTTAACCTTGTGCCTGTTGCTGTTAACTACACGTTTTTAAGACAGGACAGACCTGAGATTTTGGTTGAATTTGGCGAGCCTCGTGTGGTTGATGATATAAAATTTGACAGAAAAAAAGCAACCGAAACCCTTGAAAAAGAGTTTGAAGCGTTTTTGGATAAGCAACAAAGTGATATTTCAAGCGCAAACTTTGAAGGGTATCAGTATTTGTTTAAACAAAAGCTTAAATGGTGGAGATACATTGAAGAAAAGCTTAAACAAAAAGGTTTAAAGAATAAACAAAAAATTGATTTAAAATAGGAATTTATGAAAAAGTATTCAATCGGAATAGATTTAGGCGGAACTAAGATATTAGCCGGAGTTGTTGAAAAATCAACAGGAAAAGTTTTATTTGAAGTAAAAAACAAGACTAAAAAAGAAAAAGGCAACAAAAAAGTCGGCTCAAAAATTATTGAAACCCTAAATGAGCTTTTTAGTGCCAGCGATATTAAAAAAGATGAGATATCTTCAATCGGTATCGGGCTTGCAGGTCAGGTTGAAAGAGAACAAGGGGTGTTAATTAATGCCGTTAACCTTGAGTGTAAGGATTTGCACATAAAAGAGATTTTAGAAAAAGAATTTAATATCCCCGTTTATGTCGGAAATGATGTTGAAGTTGCAACTTTTGGCGAGTTAAATTTCGGCGCGGGAAGAGAGCATAAGGATATAGTCTGTATTTTTGTAGGTACGGGAATAGGCTCATCTATTGTAAAAGACGGTAAAATTCATCTTGGCGCAAGCCAAAGTGCAGGTGAAATCGGACATATTATAGTAGATTTAAACGGTAGAGCTTGTGCTTGCGGCGGTAACGGATGCCTCGAGGCTTATGCGTCAAGAAGTGCAATCGAATCAAGGATATTGGGTGCTGTTAAAAAAGGCAGAAAGTCAATCATAACTGAGCTTTGCGAAGGCAAGAACTCCATAAGTTCAAAGCACATAAAAAAATCTTTAGATGCCCATGATGAAGTTGTTACGCAGTATGTAAATGAAGCAATAGATTATCTTTCGGGCGGAATAGCAAGTGTTATAAACTTTTATAATCCCGAGCTTATAATTTTAGGCGGCGGATTAATTCAAAGTGTTGACGAATTTTATTTAAAAACAATCAAAAAGGCTCGTGCAAAAGCGCTTCCCACCCCTGCTTTATCAATTGAGTTTAAAAAAGCTGCACTTGGTGATTATTCAGGCGTTGTAGGTGCTGCTTTACTTGAAAAAAGAGTTCTTTAATTATTTATTTGTGTCATACTTAAAATATGCAGGAAGAATTGAAAAATATTAATATACCCGCACTTTTTAGGTTTTTGAACTTACCGTCTGTTTCAAAACTGTCTTTGAGTGCCTTAAATAACCCGCTTCGCCTTTTGGTTTTTAAATCAATTCTTAATTGCAACAAAAAAATACTTTTTATAAGCTCAAACGAGCAAGCTTCGCTTAAATTTCAAAAAGACTTTGAAAATTTTTTCAACATTGAAGCAAAAATTTTCCCCTCACAAGACATAAATTTTTATGACGATGTTGAGAAGAATTATTACATTTATCAAGAGCAAATAAATGTTCTTTTGGGGCAATATGACATTGTGTCAATGCCTGTAAAATCTTTGTTTGAAAAGTTTCCGCAAAAAAGTTTTTACGAAAAAAATTCTTTTAAAATCAGCCTCAATGATGAAATTGATTATTCAAAAATTACAAATACCCTTGTAAACCTTGGCTACAAAAGGGTTGTAAGTGTAGCCGACATTGGCGAATTTGCAGTCAGAGGTGATATTTTAGACATATATGCTCTTGATAAAAACCCTGTTAGAATTGAGTTTTTCGGAGATAGTGTTGAAGATATAAGATATTTTGACCCCAAAACTCAAAAAAGTTTTGAAAAAATTAAGCAAACAACAATTTATCCGCTGTATAAATTTTTAGTTGATGATAAAAGCATTAAAACCTTTAAAGAAAAATTATCGGAGCAAATAAAAAATACAGATAATGAAATTGCAGGCGATATTTACTCGCAAATTGAAGAAAAGCTTGATGAGGCAAGATATTTTTCAGGAATTGAATACTATCAAACATACTTTACAAACTCACTTTGCTTGCCTTTGAGCTTTTTTAAAGACTACGTTATTGTCCTTGATGAAACTTCTCAAATTTACAATAAAATTGAAAGCTTGGATAAAGACTTTAGGCAACAATACCAAAGCGAGCTTGCCTCAAATCTTAAATTGCCTCTTTGTGAATTAAACCACGTTACTTTTGAAGAATTTCAAAAAGAAATTAAAAAATTTAAAACAATAGGTTTTGATAATTTTTTAGATGACGAATATGATAAATTAATTGAGTTTAATACTTCTTTGTGTCCGGTGTTTTCTTCCGATATGGATGAAATTACCAAGTATATAAAAGAAAATTTAAAATCCGATGCAAAAATTTTTATATGTACCGATTATCCAAAGAGGCTGCAAGAGGTTTTTGAGGCGAATGAAATATTTTCGGATAATTTAAACTTTTTGCCTTCCCTAAGTTCAGGCGGCGGAATAATTGAATTTGACGACAATTTTGACTCTCCTAAAGGCAAATTTATTTTCCTTACGGATAAAGAGCTTTTTAATAAACGCTCGAAAGACGTAACAGTTAGAAAATACTTTAAAAACAAGCAATCTCAAGATTATATCGACTCCATAAATGACATAAAAGAGGGCGAATATGTCGTGCATTCTATCCATGGGGTCGGAATTTATAAAGGGCTTACAAAGCAAGAGTTAGACGGTGTTAAGAAGGATTATCTTGAAATAGAGTTCGCAAATTTAGATAAACTTTTTATGCCCGCAGAGCAAATAAACCTTCTGTACAGATACAGAGGTTCAGGTTCAGCCAAGCCAAAGCTTTCAAAGATGGGCGGAAGCGCTTGGGAAGCGACAAAAGCTAAGGCAAAAGCAGAGGTTGAAATTATTGCTCAAGACTTGCTTGAGCTGTATGCAAAGCGACAAATGTCCCAAGGTATTGCTTTTGAGCCTGATACCACTTGGCAGTTTGAAATGGAGGATGCTTTTGAATTTACCGAAACTCCCGATCAGATGAAGGCTATTGTAGATACAAAAGCGGATATGGAAGAAGCAAGGCCTATGGATAGGCTAATTTGTGCCGACGTTGGTTTTGGCAAAACGGAAATTGCCATAAGGGCTATGTTTAAAGCTGTTATGTCGGGCAAACAAACAGCCCTTATTGCGCCCACAACAATTTTAACTCTTCAGCACTACAAAACCATAAGCGAAAGATTTAAACCTTTTAGCGTCAGAGTTGAGCTTTTATCACGTTTTAGAAGTGCAAAAGAGCAAAAACAAGTGGTAAAAGAAATAAACGAAGGCAATGTGGATGTTGTAATAGGTACTCACAGGCTTTTGGGTGATGATATTCAATTTAAAAATTTGGGTCTTTTGGTAATAGATGAAGAACATAAATTTGGTGTAAAACACAAAGAAAAATTGAAAAAATACAGAGAAAATATTGATATACTTGCAATGTCTGCAACACCGATACCAAGAACGCTTAATATGGCTCTATCGGGCATAAAAGACCTCTCTGTAATTAACACTCCGCCTAAAAACAGGCTTGCGGTTAAAACTTATGTCGGCGAGTTTAATGAAAATTATTTAAAAAACGCCATAAACCACGAAATACAAAGAGATGGGCAGGTTTACTATCTTTATAACCGAGTGGAAACAATTTATCAGTTCAGAGATTATTTAGCTTCTCTTGTCCCTAATGCCACAATAGCAGTTGCTCACGGGCAAATGAAAGAGGGTGAGCTTGAGAAGATAATGTACGAATTTGCAAACGGTGATTATGATATTTTACTTTGCACCACAATAATTGAATCAGGGCTTGATATTTCAAATGCAAATACAATAATAATCAACGATTCAGACCGCTTTGGCTTGGCCCAGCTTTACCAATTAAGAGGAAGAGTAGGCCGCTCGGACAGACAGGCGTATTGTTACTGTTTTTACAAAAAATCAAAAGAATTGACCCCTGACGCATATAAACGCCTTAACGCCATAAAAGACTTTGAAAGCCTTGGAAGCGGCTATCATATAGCACTAAGAGATATAGAAATTCGAGGCGTAGGTAATATTTTAGGCTCAAAACAACACGGTCATATGGTAAACGTAGGCTTTGACACTTATTGCAACTTATTGGAAGAGTGTGTAAACGAGCTGAAGGCAAATCAGTCTAAAGATCCTTATGCTAAGGCAAAAGTTAAAAAGCAACAAAGTGCCGTGGTGGATTTAAATGTAACTGCATACATACCTGACGAGTGGGTCGGCGACAGTGAACAGAAAATGATAGAATATAAACGCCTGAGCGATGTTAAAAATGCTGCCGAGCTTGATAATGTTGTAATTGCCCTAAAGGACAGATTTTCAAAACTGCCCCAAAGTGTTGAAAATTTAATAAAAATAATAAGATTGAGATTAAGTGCAGAGCAAAACGGCATAACTTTAATCAGGGAAACAAGCGATAATATAAGAATATACACTCCTTACAACGAAAGAGAGTGGATGTACTTAAAAAGAAAGCTTGATTTCAGCTTAACAAAACACTTTAGATTTACAAACCCGCCCAAAAGTTGCCAAGACGCTAAAGGCATTTTGCTTATGAATAAAAATGAACTTAATTTTGATGAAATATTTAACATATTAACCGATTTGTTTTATTATATATCTAAGATAATATCTGAATTTAAAATGCAAAATTAATAAGGAGTAAAATTTATGAAGTTTACAAAGGTATTGGCAGCAACTTTTTGTTCATTGTTGTTGTTTGCGGGTTGCTCGGTTAACAACAAAGCAATCGTTACCGTTAACGGCGAAGCAATTACTAAGGCAGATTATGATAAGGTCATGGATGCCGTTAAAAATAATGTTCAATATCAGGCAGCCTCAGAAGAACAAAAAAGACCTGACAGTCCTATGATGCTTCTTGCAAAAGAAAGAATTGTTCAAGATTTAATTGTAAGAAAACTTCTTGACCAAGAATACGCTAAGAGAAATATTACGGCTTCAAAGGAAGAGATTGAAGCAAAAAGAAAAGAAATTATCGCTCAACTTGGTTCCGAAGAGCGTTTTAACGAGCTTTTAAAACAAAATAATGTAAGCGAAAAGAAAATTACGGAAGATATTTCAAATGAGGTAAAAATCAATAAATTGCTTGAGGCAACCGCAAATGTAAAGGTAGATGACAAGGAAGCAAAAGATTTTTACAATGCAAACATCCAAAAATTTAACTATCCTGAAAGGGTAAGAGCTTCTCACATATTAATTCAAGCTAATCCCGAAGTTATCAAAAAAAGCATAATTGACGCTGATAAAAACGGTAAATTATCTGCTGATGAAATAAATAAAAAAGTCCAAGAGGAAATGGATAAAAAGCTTGCACTTGCAAAAGATGTCCAAGCACAAGCTGCTAAAAATCCGAAAGATTTCCCTAAATTAGCTAAAAAATATTCTGATGATAAAGCTTCTGCCGATAAAGGCGGAGATTTAGGCATGTTTGCTCATCAAGCAATGGTAAAAGAGTTCTCTGATGCAGCTTTTGCACTTAAACCCGATACGGTTTCAAACGTAGTACCTACTTGGTTCGGTTTCCACATTATAATGGTTACTGACCGTGCGGCAGCAGGGCTTGCACCATTTGAACAAGTTCAAGGTGAAATTAAAGCTTATTTAGAACAGCAAAAGAAAATTGCCGCATTGCAAGGTTTGTTTGGCGGTCTTAAGGCAACAGCTAAAATAGAATTCAACGACCCGTCATACAACCCTGAAAATATTCAAAAGCAATTAAGAGATGCAGCTGCTGCACTTAATAAAACAACGCCGAAAAATGAAGAGCAAGCACCTGCAAAATAGTTATCATTAATATTTGCAGCCGTCTTTTGGCGGCTGCATTTGTTTTTTAGGGGTATGAAAATGGGACAAACAGTAGATAGAAAAGATATTGGCGAGATTATAAAAACACTTAAAGCCAAGGGGAAAAAAGTTGTTGCAACAAACGGGTGCTTTGACATATTGCATGTCGGCCATGTCAGGTATCTTCAAAAATCAAAAAGCTTTGGAGATATTTTGGTTGTGGGGCTTAATTCGGATATTTCGGTGAAAATTCTAAAAGGCGAAACCCGTCCGATAAACCCTCAAGAGGACAGGGCAGAAGTTTTGTGTGCATTAGCATGTGTTGATTACGTTGTTATGTTTGATGAAAAATCGCCCGTTGATTTGTTGGATTTAATTAAGCCCGATATTTATACAAAAGGCGGTGATTATACCCTCGAAACCTTGCCTGAGGCTGATGTTATCCTTAAGAATAACGGCAAAGTAGAGTTTATTGATTTTGTCGAAGGTAAATCTACAACAAAAATAATCGACAAAATGAAATAATTGTACTAAAATAGACATATTCCATAGATGTTTGAGGAGCAGTAAAGTGAGTAAGAAAAGTTTTACACAAAAAGAAATTTCAGAACTTTTGGGCGGTATTTTAACTACTGTTGAAGAAGCACAAATTGAAAAAGTTGCACCGCCATTGTTAGCAGATGAAAACACACTGGCTTTGGCTTTGGGTGAAGATGAAATTCAAAACCTTGCTTCAACAAAGGCAAAAGCTGCTCTTGTTCCTTTGGGAGTTAATCTTGATAACATCACAACAATTGAGGTTGAACGCCCAAGACTTGCAATGATGAAACTTTTGAATTTATTCTACGAAGCTCCGGATACTCCTGTTGGAATTCACCCCAGTGCAACTATTCACCCTGAGGCAAAATTGGGTAAAAATGTTTCAATAGGCCCCAATGTTGTTGTATCTCGCGGTGCAATTATCGGCGATAACTGTGCACTTTTGCCCAATGTTTATGTGGGTAAGTTTGCAAAAATCGGTGAAAACTGTCTTTTCCACCCCGGAGTTAATATTGGCGATAGGGTTCAAATAGGCGACAGATGTATTATTCACCATGGTGCAAGCCTTGGTGCTGACGGCTTTAGCTTTGTTACAGAAACTCCCGATAACATTGAAAGTGCAAGAAAAGACGGAGAAATTAAAGGCGGTAAGGAAAATCAAAAAGTCTTTAAAATTCCTTCACTTGGTTCGGTTGTAATTGGTAACGATGTTGAAATCGGTGCGAATACTACAATAGACAGAGGCACAATCGAAAATACCACAATCGGCGACCAGACAAAGATAGACAACTTGGTTATGATTGGACACAACTGCAAAATCGGCCGTGCTTGTATGATAGTATCTCAAGTAGGTATTGCAGGTTCTTGCGAAGTTGGCGACAGAGTTGTAATAGCAGGTCAAGCAGGTCTTGCTGACCACATTTCAATCGGCTCTGATTCAATTATTCTTGCTCAATCAGGTGTAACAAAATCACATCCTGCAAAATCTGTCTTAATGGGCGCACCTGCGGTATTGAGAAAAGACTTCTTAAAACGCTTGAAATACCTAAGCGAAGCAGAAGTTATGGTTCAAAAATATAAAAAATATCAACACTTATTAGAAGATTATGAGAAATTTTTAAATGAAGACGGTAAAATCTAAAATTAATGCAAACGGCAGAGGTTTAATGACAAATCTTGAGGCAGATGTTGAAATTTGCCCGAATTTGTCAGATGAAAAACAAGGTATCAGATTTTTTATAAATGACAAACTTGTTGAGGCTAAGGCATCAAATGTTGTTTCATGTGAGCATTTTGTTGTATTGGCTAACGTAAATGAGGGAGCAGATGCTAAAATTGCTCTTGTTGAACATTTTATGGCAGCTTGTGCAATTTGCGGTATTGATAATCTTGATGTTTATTTTAAATCTCAAGGTTATGAAATCCCGATTATGGACGGCAGCGCAAAAGTTTGGGTAGATTTATTTAACCAAACGGGCTATGTTGGCGAAACGGATGAAGTAAAACCATTAGGGGAAACTTTGTCTTTTGTTAAAAATAATTCACTAATTACAGTAACTCCGCAAGAAGCTAAAACAACAATTACTTATGCGGTTAATTTTAATCATCCCGATTTAAAAAATCGCTGGGCGACTTTAAATCAGGATGTAAATATGAATGAAATTATTGAAGCTCGCACCTTTGGTTATCTAAAAGACCTTGAAACGTATCAAAAGATGGGTATTTCAAAGGGTGTTACAATCGAAAATACGCTTGGCATGGTAGATGACGGAACTTATACTTCAAAATTAAGAAGTGAATTTGAGCCTGTTAAGCATAAAATTCTGGATATAATCGGTGATTTGTATTTAACCGGAGTTAACCCTCTATTGTTGAATGCCAATATTTTTGCAAAAGAAGCGGGGCATGCTCTTCATGTTGAATTTGCAAAAATGCTTCAAAAGAAGTTTTAGTTTATAAGGAGAAATAAATGGATACAAAAGTTGAACCCAAATCTATGGATATATTTGAGATTATGGAGATACTTCCTCACAGATATCCTTTTTTATTGGTAGATAGAATTGTTGAATATGTCCCCGGGGAATATTCAAAAGGGTACAAAAATCTTACCGCAAATGAAATGTTCTTTAACGGACACTTCCCGAATAACCCTGTTATGCCGGGTGTATTGCAAATTGAGGCAATGGCGCAAAACGCTGCTCCAATACTTTTAACAATGGAAGAGTATAAAGGAAAACTTTGTCTTTTTGCCGCAGTTGAAAAAGCAAGATTTAAAAACATAGTTCGCCCCGGCGACAGGTTTGATATGGAAACAAGAATGCTTAAAGTCAAAGGGCCGATTGCAAAATGCGAAGCAAAAGGTTATGTTGACGGAAAACTTTGTGTCGAAGCAGAATTAACAATAGCTCTAAAATAGAAAGTGTGAGAAGATGACTATACACAAAAGCGCAGTAATTGCAGATAGTGCAAAAATAGCCGAAAACGTAGAAATTGGGCCAAATGTTGTAATTGGCGAAGGCGTTATTATTGAAGCGGGCGTAAAGATTGGTGCGGGTGCAAACATTGAATTTGCAACAATCGGCGAAGGAACAAAAATATCTCCTATGGCTTCAATAGGCGGCGAGCCCCAAGATTTAGGCTACAAGGGCGAAAAAACAGGTGTAATAATCGGCAAAAATTGTTGGATAAGAGAATTTGCAACAATAAACCGTGCTTCAGGTGAAGGTAATTACACTAAAATCGGTAACAAGTGCCTTCTTATGGCATACTCGCATGTTGCTCATAACTGTGAGTTAGGCGATGAGGTAATTTTTGCCAATGCCGCAACAATTGGCGGACACGTTAAAGTAGGTTTTGGCGCTTTTTTGGGTGGTCAATCCGTATTTCATCAAAATATCAGAATCGGTGAAATGGCTATCATTTCAGGTGCTTCTGCTGCAAGACTTGATATTCTTCCATATTGTAAAGCGGAAGGCATTCCTGCTCTTCCAATCGGTCTAAATGCAATCGGGCTAAGAAGAAGAGGGGTTGATAAAGCCTCAAGAGATGCTATACATAAAGCAATAAGGATTTTAAGAAGTCCGGATTACAATACAACGCAAGCTCTGGAAGTTATTGAAAACGAAGTCGAAAAGAACGAATATGTTAATAAGCTTGTAGATTTCGTAAAAACTTCAAAAAGAGGCGTTACCTTGAGATTTAAAGACGCTTACTACAAGAATATGGAGGAAGCAGATGAATAAAATTAAATCAACTTTAGAAAAATACGCTGAAATTTTGGTCGATTATTCAACAAAAGTCCAAAAAGGCGATTTGGTTATAATAAGAGCAGAAAGCACACTTTGCCAGCCCCTTGTAAAAGAGGTCTATAAAAGGGTTTTAATGCGCGGTGCTCATCCTGTTGTAAGATGCTCAATTGAAGGGCTTGCAGAAGATTTTATTAAATATGCAACTGATGAGCAGCTTGAATATATTGATCCTATGACAAAAATCGAGTATGAAAAGGCAGATAAATACATTTCAATCGGCGCACCATACAACGTTAAAAATATGGCCGGTGCTGATTCTAAAAAAATGGCAAAACGCTCTGCTGCAACTCGTTCATTGTCATCAGTAATGCTTAACCGTGCTGCTGAAGGCAAACTAAACTGGGTCATAGCTGATTATCCTACTCAAGCCTTGGCTCAAGAGGCAAAAATGTCATTGGATGACTATACTCAGTTTATTATTAACTCTTGTTATTTGGATTTAGATAATCCTATTGAAAAATGGCAAGAAATCGGCCGTGAGCAAGACAGATTGGTAAATCTTATGAACGGCGGTAAAAAACTTCATATTATTGGTGAAAAAACCGATATTACCTTTAGTGTTGAAGGAAGAAAATGGATTAGCTGTTCCGGTCTTAATAACTTCCCTGACGGCGAAATCTTTACTTCACCTGTTGAAGACAGTGCTCAAGGCGAAATTTACTTTGATTTTCCTGCAATTTATCGCGGTAATGAATCTCATAAAATTTGGCTTAAACTTGAAGGCGGTAAAGTTGTCGATGCAAAAGCCGAAAAAGGTGAAGAGTTTCTTTTATCAATGCTTGATATGGATGCAGGCAGCCGCTTTGTAGGTGAAATTGCTATCGGTACAAACGACAGAGTAAAAGACGTTACGGGCAATATTCTCTTCGATGAGAAAATCGGCGGCTCAATTCATATGGCTCTTGGTGCAAGTTATCCTGAAACGGGCGGTAAAAACGAGTCAGGTCTTCACTGGGATATTATTAAAAACATGAAGGAAAATTCAAAAATTTATCTTGATGATAAATTAATTTATGAAAACGGAAAATTTGTAATTTAATATGAAATCCGAGAATATCTTAAAACCTGTTCAAAATTATATTGTTGAATTAGAAAATGATTTAAAAAATGTTGTTGAGCAGAACAAAAATGAACTTTGTGATGATGTTCTCGGATTTTTATTTTCAAAATCTAAAAGGCTAAGGCCCGCTTTTGTTTTTCTTTTAGCCTTGCTTTTGGATAAAAAGGTCGATGAAAATATCCAAAAAATCGCCCTATGTCTTGAAATTCTCCACAGTGCCACCCTTGTTCATGATGATATTATAGATGAAGAAACAAAAAGAAGAGAAATTGAGAGCTTTTATTCAAAATTTGGTCAAAAAAAAGCTTTAATTATTGGCGATTATCTTTTTTCTCTGGCTCTTTTAACACTTTCGTCAATCGAAAATCAAAAAATTTCAAAAATATTTGCTGATAATATTTTACTTACAATAAACGGTGAAATTAACCAATTCAAAAGTAGTTTCAGCTACCCGAGCGAAGGCGAGTATTTAAAAAAGTCTTCTCTTAAAACGGCAAATCTCTTTGTTTGTGCTGCTTGTGCGGTTTGCGAATATTTTTCTGTTTCAGAGGAGAAAAGAATAAAACTTGAAAAATTTGCAAATTATTTTGGTACAATTTTTCAAATAAAAAACGATACAAAGGATTTAAAAAGTGTCCTAAATGACGCTAAAATGGGTACTTATACACTTTGTGCAATTTACTTTAGGCAGAAATATTCAAATTGTGATATTATTAATATGACAAATGAGCAGTTCCTTGAATGTTCAAATTTGGTTCAGGATAAAACCAAAGAGCTTTTCTTAAAGGCTAAAGAGCTTTTAGAAGACGGCTTTAGAGAAGATATAAAGGAATTGTTGTTAAATTTACTCTTGAGTTTTTGAGGATGTTAAATTGAAAAAAGAGCAGATAATAAAAAATATAAAAGACTTTTTGAAAGAAACGCTTGATACGGTGGTCTTTGTACTTGTTGCCGTTATTTTAATAAGATTTTTTATAGGCGAGCTAAGGTGGATACCCTCAGGCTCTATGCACCCTACCCTTGTTGAAAAAGACAGGTTGTTTGTTGAAAAAGTTTCAAAACCTTTTAGACAGCTGCAAAGAGGCGACATAGTTGTTTTTTATCCGCCGGATGTAAGATTAAAAAAGAATTTTTGGGCAGTCTTTTCAAGACTGACAGGCATTTACTGTCTTGATATTGCCTATATTAAAAGAATTATAGGCGTCGAGGGTGATAAGTTTGAAATTAAAAAAGATTCAAAGGGCGATTGGTATGTTTACATAAACGATATTCCGCTTGATGAACCTTATATTTTATCTAAAAAAGACTGGACACCATGCAGAGATGATATGTACTGCGGGCCTTTTGTTGTTCCTGAGGGGCAATATTTTATGATGGGTGATAACCGCGGAAACTCCCAAGACAGCCGTTTTTGGGGATTTTTACCAAAGGATAGAGTAATAGGCAGAGCCTATTTTATATTCTGGCCTTTTAACCGTGCTAAAATGCTGAATCACAACTAATACTTTATATAACGTAATATTGATACAATATTTGACATAGTAGCCTGTTTTGTTGTCTAATTATATTAACTAGACTGGTGCAAAATGGATTTTTAATGCGTATTAAACTGTTGGAGATAGATAACTTCAAATCTTTTGCCAATAAAAACGTAATCCCGTTTTTAGACGGCTTTACTGTGGTTTCAGGGCCTAACGGGTCAGGCAAAAGTAATATTATTGACTGCATCTTATTTGCACTCGGTCTTTCTTCCGCTCGTACACTGCGCTCAGAGCAAGGTGTGGGCGATTTAATTACAACGCATAACAAAAGAAATGAAGCATCAGTTCGCGTTACCTTTGCCCTAAATGAGGATGAGGACTTAATTGTCGCAAGAAAAATCAAAAGAACTTCGCAAGGGGTGCAGAGCATTTACTATCTTAACGACAAGCAGTGTACATTAACGCAAATCCACTCAGAGCTTGAAAAATACAACATTACGCCAAACAGCTACAACGTAATTATGCAAGGTGATGTTACAACCATTGCAAACTGTTCGGCTAATGAAAGAAGAAAATTTTTGGATGAAATTGCTGGAACTGCCGACTTTGACAGAAAAATTTCCATGGCGACAAAAGAGCTTGAAACGGTTGAGGCTCGTGTTCAAAATTCTCTTATTGTGAAAAACGAAAAAGATGCCAGATTGGATGAATTAAAGGCAGAGCGTGAAATTGCGCTTAAGTATAAAGAATTAAACGATGAGAAAACAGGACTTGAAAGTCAGGTAAATGTTATTAAATACTTTGACACAAAGCGTTCTTTGGATTTAGTTCATCAAAATATTTTATCTTCTACAAAAGAAATTAAAGTCCAAACTCAAAAGTTGGATGAAATTAAATCAAAAATTGAGGATAAAAAAGTAAAATATAAAGAAATTTGCGAGATGGTTCGAGCTCAAGGTGAAGATAAACAGCTTGAGGTTAAAAAACTCCTTGAAGAGAAAAAGGGTGAAATCAGCCGCAAAGAGACTTCTATCGCCCACAGTGATAAATTAATTTTGGATAATAAAAAGACTGCTCAAAACTCTAAAAACGGTATAGAGAGCCTTACTAAGAAGAAGCAGGAAATCGAGCAGGCAATTGAGCTTAAGGTAAAAGAAATACAAAATCTGCAAGAGCTGTTGGGCGAGAAAAAAGAAAAACTTGCGCAAATTTTACTTGAAATGTCGGGCTTAAATAAAACGGCCGATGAGCATATTGAGAGAAGAAATACTTTAAGAAAAGAGCTTGATGCTCTAAAAGATAAAGAAACTGAAGTTATTAAAACAAAACTTCCGCTTGAAAACGAGCTGAATTCTCTTACAAAAGAGTTGGATGAAATAAATAAGAAAATAAACGAACTTGAAGAGGGTCAAAAAACTTATTCAGACAAGAAAGACAAGCTTGAATTGCACATCCAGACTCTTCAAAAAGAGCTTGACGAGTGCAAAGTTTCTCAAAAGCTGACATTTGAAGAATTAGACAAAACTCGCACCCAAATTGCAGATTTAGAGCACAGTATTCAACTTGCACACAAAAAAATCGCAACTCTTGAAGCAAACAAGCAAGCTTATAAAACGGTTTCGCTTGGTGCCGGCGTTGAAACCATTATGAACGCTCATCTTCAAGGTGTCCATGCTCCTCTTATGCAGTTGGCAGATGTTGAAGGTGAGTACGCGGACGCTATTGACGTTGCAATGGGCGCTCGTTCAAGATTTGTCATTGTTGATGACGAACACGTTGCAACAAGGGCAATTGAGCTTTTGAAATCTCAAGGAAGAGACAGAGCAACATTTTTGCCGTTAAACAAAATCAAAAAAGCTCCGACAAGACTTTCTCTACCCAAAGACAATGGAGTTATTGACTTTGCAATTAACTTAATTGACTTTGATGATAAGTACATCGACGCTTTTTATTTTGCACTTGGCGAAACCGTTGTTGTTGAAAACCTTGAGTGTGCCAAAAAATTAATGAGCAAATACAGAGTAGTTACTCTTGAAGGTGATATATTTGAAAAAACAGGTGCTATAACAGGCGGTGCAAAAAGAAGAAGTGCGGCTGCAATGTTCTCAAAAGCAGAGGATCGTGAGCTTGAAAACTTCAAAAAACGCCTAAAGGCATTTGAGATTGAATACAACGAACTTTGCGAGAAAAGAACCAAGCTGGATAAAAACCTTGAGCAGGTAAGGCTTGATTATTCAAATGCTCAAAACGCCTACAACAGTGCTAAATATGAGCTTAAAAATCTTATCGATGTAAATTCAAGCGCTAAGGAAACTATTGAGAAAAATTACGCAAGAATTAATGAAATTACTCCGAAAATTAAAGAGGATGAGAAAAAGCTGGATAAGCTTGAGCAGAGCCATATTGAACTTTTGGATAAGACATCGGGCGTTCAGAGCGAAATTGAAGAAGTTGAAAAATTAATCGATGAAGGCGAATTAAAAGAGCTGAAGGAAAAAACCCAAGGTATTGAAAATGAAATCAAAGAGCTTGAAAGAAAGATTTTAAATACCGAAAATGACATTGAAAAAGAAAAGAATAATATAAAATTCCAAGAGTTAAGTATTGAACAAAGGCAAAAAGATATTGTAAGGGTTCAAGAAGAGAATGTTAAACTTGAGGAAGATAAGAAAAAATATGCCGCTGAAATTGAAGCCCTTAAGGTAGTTTTAGTTGAGTATGAAGAAAAAATTGAGGAATTGGGTAAAAATCTTGTTGAATTCCAAAAGCAGCGTGATGAAGCCCAAAACGAACTTCTTGAATTAGAAAAAGCAAAAAATAATACGGAAGCCGAACTTGAGAGAATTAACGAGCAAATTGAAAGCTCAAAAGCAAGAAGGCGTGAACTTGAACCTATGCTTGAGCAGGTAGCACAAGAGCTTGAGGAAAAAGGTGTTAACGTAAAAGAGGTTGAGCCTACGGAAATTTCTCTTGACGAGGTAAATTCTAAAATACAAAAACTGCAAAAGAAAATTGAGGCCTTGGGTCTTGTTAACATGCGCGCAATTCAGGATTATGAAACCGTTGCATCTGCGCTTGAGGAGTTGACGCAAAGAATTGAAACTCTTGAGAAAGAAAGAGTAGAGATACAAGAGCGCATGAAGGGTTATGAAACAAATAAAAAAGAAGAATTTCTTAAAACCTTTAATGCTGTTAATAAAAACTTTAATGATATTTTCCCGATGTTATCTGAGGGTGAGGGTTCTTTGGTTCTTGAAAATGAAAAAGACCCGTTCTCAGGTGGTTTGGTATTTAGGGCAAATATCAGAGATAAGAAAAATCAAAAGCTTGCCGCCATGTCAGGTGGTGAAAAAACTCTTACCGCACTTGCGTTTGTATTTGCGGTACAAAGATATATGCCCGCACCGTTTTATGCTTTTGATGAAGTTGATATGCACCTTGACGGGCCAAACGTTGAAAGACTTGCCCGTATGATTAATATTCAGGCTAAGCAAACTCAGTTTGTTGTGGTAAGCTTAAGAAAGCCGATGATTGACAGCGCGGACAGAATGATTGGTGTTACGCAAAAAGGAAAAGGTGTAACAAAAATTTCGGGTGTAGGAATTAAAGATCCGGAGCAGGAAGCAGGGATAGCATAGGATGAACAATACGGCAGAAAACTTTTATAATAAATCAAATACAAATATGCTCGACAGTGTGAGCTATTTGGACTCTACCGTTAACTTTGGCGAAGGGGTCGAGTTTATTTCAATAAATAACGTTCAAAAAGATAAAAGCACTGACGCCATTGAAATCCTCGTTGATATGGCTCGCTCAGGCAAGATTGACCCTTGGAACATAGACATTGTCGATCTTTATGATAAATATATGGAAAGGCTCTCCGAGCTTAAAATTAAAGATTTAAAATCAGTAGGAAGAGCTTTGCTTTTTACTTCGATTTTATTGAGATTAAAATCAAATATCATTGACGGCATAAGCCTTGAAGATTTAGAGCCTCAAGAAGATGAGTTCTTTGACGATGACGGTTTTGAAGCTGATTATGAAGGCGAGCAGCTTCGCTTACCTTCTTCTAACGTTGTTTCGTTTGATGAAGTGCTTCAAAGACGTACAAGTGTCAGGTTAAACAGAAACAGAAACGTTACCTTAAAAGACTTAATCAGACATTTGGAATTTTATGAGCAGTTAGAGAAGAAACAAACTTTAAAAAATGCTCTTGAAAGGCAAAAAAGAAGAGTCAGGGATTACTCAAAACTAAAAGCAAAGGACATTTTAAACCTTGCGCACGATGAGTATATTGAAACTGTCGTTGAAAAAATGCGTCAAAATCTTGAGCAAATTCTTAAAAAAGAAGATAAAATTGAATTAAGAGAGCTTACTCTTTTAGGTTTTGACAGAAGTTCAGCCTACATTGCGGTATTATTCTTAATGGTTAAGGAAGATATAGATATTATCCAAGAAGATTTTTACGGAAAATTATATGTTACCCGTGCTAAAAAATCTCTTGAGGAGAGTGAAATTGCAGACGCAGGATAATCTTGAGCCGAATAATTTAAAAGCAAAGGTTGAAGCGGTTTTGTTTGTAACCGCACGTGCGATGCAACCTTTAGAGATTGCAGAGCTTCTTGATGTTCGAGAAGACGAGGTTGAAAGTGCGCTTTTAGATTTAATGTTTGATTATTCTTCCCGTGAAGGCGCTCTTGAGATTGATGATGAAGACGGTTATATAATTCAAGTCAGAGCAGAGCATTTAGACATTGTTGAAAAACTTTGCCCTGTTGATTTAAAACCGCCCGTATTAAAGACTTTAACCGTAATTGCCCTTAAAGAGCCAATCAGGCAGTCTGCCCTAAAAGAGCTTCGCTCGAATGCTTATGAACATGTTGCCGAGCTTGTTGAAAAAGGGCTTGTTTCTCGTACAAAAGACAGAAACGGCAGGTCGTATAATTTAAAAACAACCTCAAAATTTGCCGAGTATTTTAAACTTAAGGGGGATGCAAAAACTCTGGCAAAATTGCTTGACTCCAACAAGGATTTAAAAGAATTATAATTTTGTATCTTGCTTTTTAGCTTCTTTTGTTAGTATAATTAATAAGCCTTTTATAAGGTGTTAGATATTAATTAAGGAGTAATGAAATGAAAGTTAAAATCGAAGAAGGATGCATTGCTTGCGGCGCTTGTGAATCATTCTGCCCCGATGTATTTAAAGTAGAAGATGTTGCAACTGTTAACGATGCAAATGTTGCAGCTAACGAAGATAGCGTTAGAGAAGCTGCTGATGCTTGCCCTGTAAGCGTTATCACAATCGAAGAATAGTTTTTAAATAAACGCTAAAACACCCAAGGAAACTAAACCTTGGGTGTTTTAATTTTTTCTTTGAAATCTTCCACTGTTTTATCTAAAGTCGGTATATCAAGTTCTTGCGGTTGAACATTGTGAGATTCTTGATATTTTTTATTTATCACTTTACCGATTGTATTTGAAATAAATGTTGTAATGGCACCAAAGCCTATCGCTTTTATACCTGTGTACATTTTCATGGTTGCAAATGTTGTTGCAAGCATACCTAAACCTAGGGGCAAGCCTGTTGTTAGAGCTGCTTCCACTCTTTGGTTTTTATCTTCCGCTTGCGCAAGGTATAGTCCTAAAAATCCTGCACTTGATAACATACTAAGGACATCTGTTGGCGCACTGCCGATTTTTACATCACGAATTTTGTCAAATAAATCGTTTCCTTCTGTTCTTATAGCATGGTTAAGTGAGCCCATAGCACATGTTCTTCTTCTTGAAAGATTTTCCATTACTTCTTCGGCTAAACCATCGTTATTTCCAGCCTTAAGCATTTCTAAAATTTTGCTGTCAATGTCATCTACAATATTTCTGGAAACTTCAAGTTTTGAAATATATTGAGCTTTTTGTTCTTTGACAAGATTTTCTGCGACAAATTCTCCCCAGCCCGCAGTATCTCTACCTTTTGATTTTACAGCTCTTTCAAGTAATTCGTTAAATTTAGCTCTTGTTTCCCTGCAAATACCTTTTTCGCCAACACTTTCCATTATTTTTTCAATGCTGACAATTCTTCCGCCTCTTTTTCCTCCGACGAATTTTTCTATTAATTCGGGTGAAAAACTGGCTTCAAGGGTTTTGTTTCTTTCTTGTATAAGTTCCAGAACTTGTTTTTTCAAATCACCGTTACCAAGTTCTTCGAGCACTTGTTTTATTGCAAAATCAAAAGATTGATACGAGCCAAGAGCGTTTTTGTATGCAGCTTTTGTCATTTCAACCCCTGTTTTTGTGTATATATCGGAACTTTTTTGTGCAAGTCTTCCAAGTAGGGGGATTTTTTCAAGAACAGGCAAAATATAGCAGTCTTTAAAGTTTGACATGTTATTCATAAAATTGCTTATGCTGAGAACTCTTTTATCTTTTGTACCTGCTTTTATGCTTTCCTTTAATTTGGTAAAGTTAAGAATATCTTCACCTATTGTTTGACCTTTTGCCTTGCCCTTTAGGAGTTTCATTAATTTTTTATTATATTTCCCGTTGCCTGCTATAACGCCAAGGGCAGTTAATCCGCCGGCTGCAACAAGAGAGGCGGTTGCTATCAGTATTCTTTTTGATTTCTTCTTATCGGTTGTATTTTCTTGAGTGTCTTGCACCGAGGTTTCATTTTTTTGAAGCTCAAGTGTATCTTGTGCGGCTTTTTTTGGTTTTTGCTCGCAAGAAGGCGACATACTTAAATATTTTGAGTATGTCGGCAAAAATTCTTTATTAAAATTTGTGCCTTGTGGTTGATTTATCATGCTAAGCAAATTGCCTTCCTAAGATTTTAAAAACAAAGAAACATTAAAAATTGCCTAGAATGTAACTTATTTTCTTCTTTTTTTACGTTTTTTGTCCGCTACTTTTTCATCCAAATCTGATTTCGCGTTATCAATTGAATATTTAGCAAGCGGTTTTTTTGTTTTTTTGTCGTAGAAAACAAGCCAGTGGTGTTTTTTTCTGTCATTTACACAAAATGAAAATTTACCGACGACCCTGTCTCCCGGGGCGATATTTTTAAACCAAAGAGAGGTATCTCCAAAGGGTGATGGGAAAAATGTTGATTTAGTATCATTTACAAGGGCTATATCAAAAGCTGAAAAAGTATTTTGGGTAAAGTTGTCTATGCCAAGAGAAATTGTTATGGTGTTATCTTCGCCAAACGGGTCTTTTTCGTATGCTATGTTGTTAATTCTGACATTTAAGCCGTCAAGCCTTAACTCTTCTTGTCTGAAGGCATCTTTTGAAAATACGGGCATTTCAACATCGGACATTATTTTAATTTTTAATTCATCACCCGGTTGAATAAGAACACTATCCCCTTTTCTTAAAATTGCGGCACTAAGACCCACAATCCCGCCTATTGCAGCACCGCCTGCCAAAGTATAGCCTTGAGAAGCTATTGCTGCCTCAATTCCTAAAAGGTTAAGCGCAACAAAACCGCCTACAACACCGCCTGCAAGTGTGTAGCCAACGTGCTCTCCTATTGCCTTAGCGGTACCTTTAGCAAGATTTTCTTTTGTTGAAATTGTAGCTTGAATGGGAACTTGCCTGCCATCTGGCGTAACAAGATAGTCAAAATCCATTACGATATATCCGTCTCGTCCCATGTTTTTTGCATCTTGCATGTATTTTACTTTACCGTGAGCAATTGTTCCTTTTGGAATAATAATTCCTTTATCGCTTGCAACATCTTGCGAGACTTCGGCAAAAAACTCGTCGCCTTCTTGAGTGTATCCTGCGCTTAGTACTTGAGATACAGTCATTTTAATAACATCTTTTGTATCAAGAGTTTCAACTTCTCCCGTAAAGAGCTTTTTATCCAGCTCTTCTTTTTTTATTTTTGTCTGCTCAACATGTCCCTCAAATGCAGCGAAAGATACGGGTGTGAATAATGACAATATTAAAAATATTGAAATAATTTTCTTCAAAACTTCCTCAAAAACAAGGTTTAAATCCCTAATAAAAATTATAATACAAGACTTATTTTAAAACTATATAAAACTTAAAAAAATAGTTTAAATATACCAGCATGTGATAAAATAATCTTGAAATCAGACGAGGAGCTTATGAGCGAAAATTGTATTTTTTGTAAAATTGCAAACGGTGAAATACCGACAGAGTTTGTTTACGAGAGTGAAAACGTGGTTGTGTTTAAGGACATTAATCCTCAAGCGCCGACACACTTGCTTGTTGTACCAAAAGTGCATATCCCTTCTCTTGCACAGTTAAATGACAAAAATTTAATGTCAGAGCTTTTATCGGGTGTGATTGAAGCTACGAAAAAATTAAATATTACCGATTACAGAACGGTTATAAATACAGGCTCAAAAGCAGGTCAGGAAGTTTTTCACATACATATTCACGTAATGGCGGGACGTGAGTTTAGTTGGCCTGCGGGTTAAATTTTAACTTTTGTAAAATGATTTTAAATTCCTGCAATTATTTTTTTAAAAAAACCTTATTTTATCTATAAGGAGGAAGTTTATGTTCAGTGAAAATTTCATGCGTTATTTAATTAACTATCAAACAGAAGATGTTGAGGAAAATAACGAGCAAAAAAGCTTACAAAAAGCTCCCAAAAGACATTTAATGGTCGATTTAATCGGAATTAAATATGCTACCGTTCCAATCAGAAATACTGCAAAATAAACAAGAGCTGAGGAAGTTCGCCAAACAAAAAAGAAAAGAACTTTTTTATTCGGGTGCATTGGATAGAATTTCAAAATCAATAACGGATAATATTTTGCAGCTTGAAATATATAAGTGTGCAAAAAATGTTATGATTTTTTATCCGCTAAATGGCGAAATAAATCTTCTTGGTTTGCTTGAGGATACAAATAAGACCTTTTATTTTCCAAAGTGCATAGATGAAAATCTTGCTGTATGTAAGCACATAGGTGATTTTGAGGTAAATAAATTTAACATAAAAGAGCCAAAATGTACGCCGATTGAGGATTTATCCTGTCTGGATATTATTTTTGTTCCTTCAATATGCGCCGATATGAGTAAATATCGCCTTGGTTTCGGATTTGGTTATTACGATAAATTTTTTGCAAAAAACAATTTACGCGCAGTAAAAATTTTACCTCAGGCTGAAGAATTAATATGCAAGTCTTTACCCAAAGACAATTTTGACGTTCCTTGCGATATTTTAATTAATCAGTATGAAATTATGAAATAGGTATAAACACGTGGAAATTAGCGTCTCTGCCTGTCATTTGCTTTGTAATATGGTCGCTTGATTCTCTGCCGTCTCCAAGTGCAATAGAAATGTGTCCGTGAGGATTACCGTTGTTTGGTTCCCAAACAACAATTGCACCGGGTGGAAGTGAGGTTAATTCATCTCTTGAAACGCTTACTTCCTTAAAGTGTGCACCCATGCCTGATCCGCTTTGCAGCTCGGGGATTGCTTGATAGGCACTGTTGTATGATAGTCGTTTGCCGTAAATTCTTTGAAGTGAGTCATTAACACCTTTTAAGCACCAGCCTGTTGTACCGTCAACAGTCAGGGCTGATTGCGCTATTTTTTGTCCCGCTTGAGAGTTGTAGCCTTCAAGCGTTGTTTGAAGTGCAGCCGAGCTTTGGCTTTGCGGCGCAGTAATACTTTGTACGATTGAAGTATCTTCTACCTTTTGCCTTACTGAATTTGCTACAAGTTCATTGAGTGTTGAATTGTAGCTTTGGAGCTGCTTTATGATGTCCATAAAGACAGAGTTTGACTGCTCATTTAATTCGCTAATTTGATTATTAATTTCCTGTCTTTCTTCGCTTGATTCGGCATTTGCCATTTGGCTAATTAAGCTTCGTTTTTCTTCCCTTATTTGGTTAAGAGTTTCTTGTAACTGCTTAATTATTTCCTGATGTTCTTTGCTAAGCTGCGCAAATTCTTCTCCGATAAGAGAATTTTCATCAAGCTCAAGTGCCTGAAGCTCATTTTCAGCATTGGAAGAGTTGAGCGAATTTACGCCGGAGTGCGTAGTTTTGTTCGCCACAGCGTTTGACTTTGAATTGTAATCAAATTCATTAAATGATACAGAGTTAATTGACATAAAACACCACCTTGTATTTTATGTTTCGGCATATTTTTAAAAAACTTTAATTATGCATTTTTGTATGCTTCCCAATATTGATTTACTCTTTTTACATAGGTTTGAGTTTCACTAAACGGAGGTATTCCGTTGTATTTATCAACATTGCCGGGGCCTGCGTTATATGCTGCAAGAGCTAAATCGTAGCTTTGATACTTATCGTACATTTGCTTTAAGTATTTTACACCGCCCTTAATGTTTTGTTCAGGGTCATAAGCATTACTTACACCTAAACTTCTTGCGGTTGCAGGCATTAGCTGCATCAAGCCTTGAGCTCCGCAAGATGACGTTGCATTCGGGTTAAATCCTGATTCAGCTTTTACCACCGCTTTAACAAAGTTAGGATCAAGTCCTGCTTCGTTTGCATATTTTTCTATTAATGCATCAATTTGAGCTGTTGAGCCGTCAAGATTTGAAGTTATCTTGTTTCCTGTCGTATTGTTTGTCGCAAGCGAAGTGCCTTGAACAGATGTTGTTGTAGCACCTCCTGCCGCTGCAAGTGCTTGTATTTCAAAAGCATTGGTTTGTGCTTGAATTTCGAGTTGACGAATAGAATTTTGATATTCGTACATCATATTTGAAAGTTGTGTATTAAGTTTATTTGTTTTGTCGTTTAATTCGCCGATTTGCTTTGTAATGTCATTTCTTACAGACGCTGCATCTTCCGAATTATTGCACCTTTGAAGTTCGCTTTGTAATGAGCGTTTTTGACGGCGTATATTTTCAAGCTCCATCTGTATTTGCACTACTGCAAGCGTATATTGCTCTTCCAACATCTCTCTTTGAGATTGATCAGCCTGTTTTAACATTTCAACAAGTGTTTCGGGGTCTTGTTCGGATAAATCAAGAGTTGCTAAATCATTTTCTTCTTGCGAATTATCAGCTGAAGTTGTTGTTTGAACAGAAGCGTTTGCGCTGTTTGTTGTTGCGGTTTTATTTATTTGAGTTAAAAAATCTATTGAATTTACAGACATAATATCCTCTTTTATATTTATATATAAAAAGTATATACTGTTAAAAAAATTGCCCTATTTTATTTTTTTATTAAAAAATGTTACCGTTTTATACTGTTTAAAAGCCGTGTGGCTAATTGTTATTTCTCTTTATGTGCCTTATTTTTTATTAAAAATAAGGAGAAAGATATGCCAAGAGATTTAGAAGGTACAAAGACAGAAGTGAACCTAATGAAAGCCTTTGCCGGTGAAGCAATGGCAAGAAACAGATACACATATTTTGCAAAAATTGCAAAAGAAGAGGGGTATGAACAAATATGCGGTTTTTTTCTTGAAACTGCCGATAACGAAAAAGAGCATGCCAAAAGATTTTTCCAGTTTTTGGGTAAGGACAATATTCCTGTTGAGATTTCAGATGTTACTTATCCTACCGGTTTAAGCGATACTCAAACTAACCTTGAAAATGCAATTTTAGGCGAACATGACGAAAATACAAGGTTATACCCCGAATTTGCAAAAATTGCACGTGAAGAAGGATTTGAGTCAATTGCCGCTTGCTTTGAGGCTGTTGTGTATGCTGAGCGCGCACATGAGAGAAGGTATATCGCGCTTTTAGACAGCATAAGAAATGATACCGTGTTTAAAAGAGATTATCCTGTTACTTGGAAGTGTCGAAACTGCGGCTATTCAACGGAATCTTCTCAAGCGCCGTTTGCATGCCCCGCGTGTCTTCATCCAAGAGCTTATTTTGAAGTAAATTGTTCGGATTATTAGTCAAAGTGCCATTTATTGGCACTTTATTTTATATTTTGTTTGTAATAAAATCGAACTGTTATGAAAGTTTATTTAGGAATAGATGTTGGCTCAGTTACTACAAAACTGGCAGTTATAGATGAAAACGGTAAGTACATTGACTCGTATATGTTAAGAACTTCGGGTCAGCCTGTAAAAGCTGTTCAAGGCGGTTTAAGCCAGCTTTTGGGCAAAGCACTTTGCGAATATGAAGTTTGCTCTGTCGGAACAACGGGAAGCGGAAGGAACTTAGCAGGAGCGCTTGTAGGAGCGGATGTTATTAAAAACGAAATTACGGCTCACGCAGTTGCAGCTTCGGTTATTGTCCCGGGTGTTCAAACAATCCTTGAAATTGGCGGTCAGGACAGCAAAATCATTATTTTAAGAGACGGTATCGTAACGGATTTTGCAATGAATACCGTTTGTGCAGCAGGTACGGGAAGTTTTCTTGACCAGCAAGCGGGAAGATTGAACGTAAAAATTGAAGACTTTGGCACAATTGCACTTCAGTCAACTTCTCCAGCAAGAATTGCGGGTCGTTGCGGCGTATTTGCCGAGTCGGATTTAATCCACAAACAGCAATTAGGCTACCCTGTTGAAGATTTATTATACGGCTTATGCCAAGCTTTGGTTAGAAATTATTTGTCTAACTTGGCACTTGGAAAAGAATTACTGCCGATTGTTACATTCCAAGGCGGTGTGGCAACAAATAAAGGTATGGTTAAAGCTTTTGAAGAGGCTTTAGGATGCGAGATTGTTGTTCCGCCAAATCATCAGACTATGGGTGCAATAGGTGCGGCACTTTTGGCAATGGAGCATCATCAATTTACGGGCGATAAAACTAAGTTTAAGGGCTGGCAAACAAAAGATATGCACTTTAACTCAGTAACTTGCACTTGTGATGGATGCTCAAATAATTGCGAAGTTATCTCAATTGTTGAAGGTGATATTGAACCGCTAAAACCGGGTGAAGCTCACAAAATTACCGACGTAAAAGGTAATCTGATTGCTCGCTGGGGCGGAACTTGCGGCAGATGGGATATTAATTAAAAAAACTAATAATAAAAAAAGCTCGAGGATAAAAACTCGAGCTTTTTATTTTGAACTATCTTATGCGCTAACTTTATTTTTTGCTTTTTCAATACATTCAATAAGTGTTTTTGCAACTGTCTTTTGTTCTTCTTCAGTAATTTCGGCAAACATTGGAAGAGATAGAACAAGTTTTGTATTTTCTTCTGTATGAGGTAAAAGTCCTTCTTTAAATCCAAGATGTGCATGAACTTTTTGCAAGTGTAAAGGCACAGGGTAATATATCATTGCGCCAACACCGTTTTCTTGAAGAAGTTTATGAACTTCATCTCTGTTTGGAACTTTAACTGTATATTGGTGATAAACGCAATATGTATTATCAAGTTCTTTAGGTGTTTCAACATCTTTAACATCTTTAAAAAGTTCATTATAAAAAGCAGCGTGTTCGCGTCTTTTTTTATTCCATTCGTTAATGTAGTTCAATTTAACTCTTAAAATTGCCGCTTGAACTTCATCAAGTCTTGAGTTTACGCCGATTTCATCGTGATAATATCTTACTGCTCCGCCGTGGTTTCTTAGTGCTACCATACGGTTTTTAAGGTATTCGCTGTTGGTAACTGCAAGACCGCCATCGCCCATTGTACCAAGGTTTTTTGTCGGGTAGAAGCTAAAGCATCCGATATCGCCGAATGTACCAACTTTTTTACCTTTGTATTCAGCACCAATTGCTTGGCATGCGTCTTCTATAACAAACAAATTATGTCTTTTTGCAATATCCATAATAACGTCCATATCGCAAGGCTGTCCGTATAGGTGAACAGGCAGAATTGCTTTTGTTTTTGGAGTTATTTTGGATTCAATTTGTTTAACGTCCATGTTAAATGTATCAGGATCAATATCAACAAAAACGGGCTTTGCGCCTACAATGCCGATTGCTTCGGTTGTTGCAACAAAGGTAAAAGCAACTGTTATTACTTCATCCCCTTCGCCAATATCCAAAGCACGAAGTGCTAAGTGCAATGCATCTGTTCCGCTGTTAAGGGTTACTGCGTTTTTAACTCCTAAAAATTCTGAAATTTCTTGTTCAAAGGCTTTGTTGTGTTTGCCTAAAATATAGGAACCGCTTCTTAAAACCTCTAATACTTCTTTTTCAACTTCACTGCCTACTTGGGCATATTGTCTTTTTGAATCAATAATAGGTATCATATTTTCTCTCCCGATACTAACTTTAATATAATCTTATCACAAAACATTTGCCTCTTAACATAATCTTTATGGAAAAAACACAAAAGCACATTAATGCCAAGCATAAATGCACTTTTGTGTGTGTTTATGGAGAGAAATTTTTATTTTGGCTTATTATATTAAGCTCAAGGCTATTGATGGGATTTGGTTTGCTTGAGTTAACATTGATGCTGAAGTTTGTTCCAAGATTTGTTGTTTAATCATCTCTGAACTTGCCACAGCGACATCTGTGTCGGTAATTCTTGATTTTGCAGTTGTCAAGCTTTCAATTGTGGCATTTAGGTTGTCATAAGTTGAAGTCATTCTGTTTAGATAACCGCCCAAAAGACCTCTGGAACTTGTGATTGTACCTACTGCGGCTTGAATTGTATCCATATATGCCCTAAAGTTATCGCCTGTCGGGTCAAAAGCAGGGTCGTCAGGATTTAGTTCGTCAGGAAGAATAATTCCGTCATAAGTGCCGCCGCCATCGATAGTTGTACCTATTCCAAGTTGTGATAAATGACAGTCAGAAAATGCACCTGAAATATCAATTGTGTTCAATGGATTGTCAGGGTCAGCATCCGTAAACGGACCGATGTGGATAATAAATCTTTTATCCGGATCCGCAGGGTCGAAGCTGCCGTCTAGCATTGTTCTTCCGTTGAATGAAGATGATTGAGCAATCATGTTAATATCTTCAAGTCTTTGATTGATTTCAACCAAGATTGCTTTTCTTGATTCTGTACTGTATGTATCACTTGCACCTTGAATTAATAATTCGTTAATTCTTTGAAGGTGATCACCGATAGCTGTCATGCCGCTTTCTGCTACTGCTGCGAAATTTTGTGCGTCTTGCACGTTGTCCATGGCTTTTCTTGAGCCATTGATTTGGATTTTCATGTTTTCTGAAATAACCAAGCCCGCTGCGTCATCACCGGCATTGTTAATTTTTAAACCGGTCGTTAATTGCTGCATTGCTTTTTCCATAGCGCTTAACGATTTGTTTAGACTGCTTTGGGCAATTAAAGATGGTACGTTTGTGTTTACAGTAATTGCCATTTTTTTCTCTCCTAATTTTTTTCCACAAGATGGTAATCGATTAAATTTTCTTATACTTTAGTTTGGCTTTCTTATACCAAAGTTATAGATAATCTCGTAAACCCTTGTGCAAAGTGAGTTTTAAGCCTTAAATCCGTTTTAATAAATATCCACCGTTTGGTGTAGAAAATTGAAAAAAATATATTTTTTTATGGTAAAATCACCTTGTTATGCCTCATTTTTTTATAAAATCTAATCAAATTCAAAACAATGTTATAACTGTTTTAGATAAAGAACTTCTAAGACACCTTGTAAGCTCTCTTAGAGTAAGACTTGGCGAGGAATTAAAGTTTATTGATGAAAACGAGATTCAGTATGAAACAGTTGTTGTTGCTCTGGAAAATAAGGCATTATCTGCTCAGGTTAAAAAAAGTTACCAATCGCAGAGGAAATTACCTTATGATATTTTTTTGACTCAGGCAGTATTAAAACCTGAAGCTCAACTTGAGCTTATTTCGGGAGCTGTGCAGTGCGGAGTTAGAAAAATTTTCCCTATTGTAAGCGACAGATGCGCCGTTGCAAGAAAGACTTTTGAAAATAAATTATCAAAATGGCAAAAAGTAGCTGATGAAGCTGTAAAACAGTGCGAGAGGGCAAATTTTGCCCAAATTGAACCCCTAAGCGGAGATTTTTCCTTGCTTGAAAAGTATAAAAAAGAAAATGTAATTATATACGCTGAAAAATATTCTTTTTTAAATATTGCTCAAGCTATAAAAGATGTTGATATAAATTTGCCCATTGTTGTTGTAGTAGGCCCTGAAGGCGGGTTTAGCGAGAGTGAATTTGATTATTTTAAATCTCAAGGTTATAAGCTTGTAGATTTGGGTAAATTAATCTTTAAAGCGCCAAATGCAGCTGTTGCAGGCATTTCAAACATTGTAACGAGGTTATAGTGCAAAGTTGTGATTATGTAGTTGAAAATATTTTATCGGATAAATTTTTGCAAGTGCTTTTATCTTGTGCAAATAAAGAAGATATTTGGCTTGTGGGCGGCTATTTAAGAGATTTGTTTTTAGGAAGGACGTCTTTAGATAGAGACATTGTTTGTCTTAATGACCCGAAAGACTTAGCCTTGACTTTTGCTCAAAAAACAGGCGGGACTTTTATTGAATTAGATAGCGAAAACAAGATATACAGAGTTGTTCTTGAGGATAAAGAAAATTATTTTGACATTTCAAAAGCTCTTATGGGCGATATTGAAAAAGATGCAAGAAGAAGGGATTTTACGCTAAATTCACTGTTTTTTAACCTTAGAAAAAAAGAATTTTATGACCCGACAGATGCTATTTGTGCTATTAAGTGCGGTATTTTAAAGACATACAGTCATGATAATTTTAAAGATGACCCGCTTAGGATGCTAAGAGCTTTTCGTTTTATCTCGACTTTTAATTTTGAGCTTGATGAAGACGATTTTAAATTTATAGAGGAAAATAAAAAAGATATTCAAAAATGCGCTAAGGAGAGGGTTAATCAGGAGCTTGTTAAACTCTTTGAAGGTGATTACTTTGATGTTGCAATAAGAAAAGCTGATGAAGCAGGCTTTTTAAGCGAAATTTTCCCTTTTGTTGATGAAATTAAAAAAATTCCTCCAAACACTCATCATCACTTGAATTTATTTGAACACAGCTTAATGTGCGCAAGGACAATTCGCACAAAAAACCCTTACTTTAGAATTGCGGCATTTTGCCATGATATAGGAAAACCCTCTACTCACACAATTGAACCCACGGGCAGGCACAGGTTTATAGGTCATGATGAGGTTGGTGCAAAACTTATAAAACCGATTTTGACTAATTTAAAATTTTCAAACAAGCAAATTGAGTACATATCATCTCTTATAAAAAATCATATATACCCTTCTGCACTTATGAGCAGTGAAGATGTACAGGATAAGGCAAAAATCAGGTTTGTTAAAAAACTTCACCCTTATGTCAGAGATGTAATTGAGCTTGCAAGGGCGGACAGGCTTTGTGCCAGAGGTCCAATGGTGAGCGATGAAATGGTTGAGGCTAATTTAAGCAATCTAAAAATATTATTGGAATTTTACGAAAATATTGAGCCGAGGCTTGAAAAACTTCCAAAATTGCTTGACGGTGTAGAAATTATGCAGATTTTAAACATTAAACCTTCAAGAAAATTAGGCGAGGTGATAGAGGCTCTAAGTGAGGCACAGCTTGAAAAGAAGGTGAATACAAAAGAGGAAGCGGTAGAGTTTATAAAATCGTTTTGTAAAGAAATGTAACAAAATAACAATATAGCGCAATTCTATAAAGTTGATATACTTTATATATATGTAAGTGATAAACAAAACTAAAAACGAAATAAGCAACTCCAAATTTTATAAACACACACTAACCAAACTTCCTAACCTTCCCTTCCTATAAAAAGTATTACTCCCCTAAGGGGAGTTTTTTTTATGTATTTTTTCTTGACGAGATATTTTTTTTGATGTAGATTTATATAGTCAACAGGGTTGCCTGCTTGATTGTGAATTGAAAATTGTGGGCGAGTGGCGAAATTGGTAGACGCGCTAGATTTAGGATCTTGTGCAGCAATGCGTGGGGGTTCGATTCCCTTCTCGCCCACCATATTTAAAGAGAGTTTTTAAAGACTCTCTTTTTTAATGCAATAATTGGAGAGTTGAATATGATAATTGTAATGCGCCATGGTGCAACTCAGGATGACATTAATAAAGTAATAGATTTAATTAAGCTTAAAGGGCGCGAAGTTCACCTGTCAGAGGGTGAATCTCATACAATTATCGGTGCTGTCGGAGAGAAAGTAATCGACCCGAGAGAATTTGAGCTTTTAGACGGTGTAAAAGAAGTAATAAAAATATCCTCAAGCTATAAGCTTGCTTCAAGAATTTTTCAACAGGAAGATACGGTAATTGAAGTTAACGGTGTAAAATTCGGCGGCGGATATACAGGCATGATAGCAGGGCCTTGTACCATAGAGAGCGAAGAGCAAATTTTTGAATGCGCAAGGTTGCTATCTCAATCTGGTGTAAAAATTATAAGAGGCGGTGCTTTTAAACCCAGGACTTCACCGTATTCTTTTCAGGGCTTAGGAGAAGAGGGGCTAAAGCTTATAAGAGCGGCGGCTGATAAGTATAATCTTGCAGTTACATCTGAGGTTATGGAGATAAGCCAAATTCCTCTGTTTATTAAATATGTTGATATTTTGCAAGTGGGCGCAAGAAATATGCAAAACTTCAACCTTTTAAGAGAATTAAGCAGGGTAAATAAGCCCGTTATAATAAAAAGAGGGTTATCCGCTACAATTAACGAGTGGTTAATGGCAGCTGAGTATATTTTATCGGGCACAAACAGAGAAGTTATTCTTTGCGAAAGAGGCATAAGAACTTTTGAAGTTGCAACAAGAAATACTCTTGATTTGTGCGCAATTCCCGTTGTTAAAAAACTAAGCCACTTGCCGATAATAGTTGACCCGTCTCATGGTACAGGTTTGAGGGATAAAGTTGTTCCAATGTCTTTGGCCTCAGTTGCAGCTGGTTGCGACGGACTTATAATAGAAGTTCACAACAAACCCGAGTGCGCATTATGCGACGGGGCACAATCGTTATATCCTGAGCAGTTTGACGCCCTATACAATAAGCTGAAAAAACTTGCTCCGGTTGTGGATAAAGTTGTAAATTAAAGTTTTAATTTTTTTACATCTGCCTAAATACCACAATAGAGTTCGTGTTTAGAATATATTCAAGCCCAAAGAATTCTTTAGGTTCAAAAGTTGTATGTTCTTTGTTTGAAGTGTCAAAAAGAATGTACCAGTTTTTGCCATCTTGTGCGTCAGGCAGTTTGGCTTTGTATTCAAAAGGATGTTTTGAAAAAGCTATAAATAAAACATTGTCGCCATTATCAATTCTTATTCCGAAATAATTTCTACTGTAGTCGAACCAAAAATTTTCGCTTTTATCATCTAAAATTTGCGAATGTTCATTGTAATAGGTTAAATATTTTTCAAAGTCCCTTTGGGTAAATACTTTTGAAGTTTTCCTTAATTCAATCAGGCTTTTTGCAAAGGTGTAAATCCTGTTTTGAAAAGACCCTTTTGTATTTGCCTTTTTATAGTCGTAATAATTTGTATCATCATCCCTGTTGTAGCTGTTATTATTACCGCCTTTTGTGTGCATAATTAAATCGCCGGCCTGAAGCATCGGGACGCCCTTTGATAAAAATAAAAGTGCAAGCTCTTTTTTAATTGAATTTTCTTTTTTATCGTCATCATTGTCATTATTCGAGCAAAGTTCATGCTTTGAGCCGCCGGTTGTTGTTTCGTTAGGCTCAGAAAAAGAATTAAGGTCGTACAAGCTAAATCCGTCATGGCAGCTAATATAGTTAATAGCTTTAAAATCGTTTTCAAATTTATTTTTTGTGCCCTCAATGATATTTCTAACATCGTTAAGATTGATATGCGAAGGAAACAGTGCCGCTCTTCTTATTGTATCCCTTGAAACATCATTCCACTCAAGCCAGTTCTTTGGGAAATTACCAAGCTGGTAGCAGTCTTTGCCCCCGCAAGTCCAAGGCTCTGCTATTAGCATTATGCCTTCTTGGGCTTCGTTTGGGTCCGAAATTACTTTTACGCCTCTTTTTTTAAGCTCACAGGTTAGTTGAGCGCAAAGACTTGTGCAGGAATCATAAATAGGGTCTTCGTCTTGAGAAATATCCAAAAGAGAAGCCGCAAGGTCAAAGCGAAATGCATCAACTCCTTGTTTTGCCCAAAAGGCTATGGAGTCTGCAACAAGGGTTTTTATACTTTTGTTTTGCGTAAAAGTATCATTGTGGCAGCCGGAGTTTGCCCTATAGTACATTTGATTGTCAATTTTATTTCTGCATAACTTGTAATATTCGCTATTATCAATTAATGCGTAAGATAAAAGAGTTGCGTCTTGGTTTTTATGATAGTGAATTCGAGCCTCGCCCGTATGATTATAGACAACATCCATGCAGACTTTTATTCCACTCTTGTGAAACTCATCTATCATTGTTCTAAATTCATCCAAGCTTTTTGAATACTCTTTATTAAAAGCATATTTTCTTGCAGGCGAAAAGAAATTAAGGGTCATATAGCCCCAATAATTTTGACCGTCTTCTCTGTAATCAAATTCTTGCAGCGGCAGAAATTCTATGGTTGTTATGCCCATTTTTTTAACTTCCCAAGCAAACTTTGCCGCGCCCAGATACGTTCCTTTTTCCTCGATTGGCAAGTTTTGAGTTAAATCTTTTATGTGTACCTCGCCAATAATTTCTTCACTAAAAGGTCTTAAGGGTGCTTTGGTTATCTGCCTTTTGTTGTCCGTAAAAAATACAGATTTTGGAGCAAGCTTTGCATTATCCTTGTAAAAATCCTCTTCGCTTGAGCGATAAATTGTCATATCATGACAAGTGTCGGACGGAATATGGCTTAATTCCTTTGAATACGGGTCAAAAGCAAGTTTATTAGGGTTAAATCTGTTGCCTTTATTATCTATTCTTGCCTTAAAGCCGATTTTTGTATTCGGTTCAAAATTATCCTCATATTCCCAGTTTGGGCCAAAAATTCTGTATCCGTAGAAAAACGGTTCCTTTAAATCCTTTAATACATAGGTTTTTACGGATGTTTCCCAAACATCTTCCTGTGTTTTTGTCATAAGAAGATTCATAACAGGGTCTTCGCCCACAGGCTTTTCAAAAATGCATAGAATCACCTTAGTAGCATTTTTTGAAAATAATTTAAAATGCACCGCTTTTTCTTCAGGGCAAAAATTTGCCCCAAATTCGGTTGTAGAGTCTGTGGTGAAGGTCGTTTTTTCCATATAACCTCTTTTATTTTAGAGGGTTAATTACAACCCCGCTTAATAATTTTGGATAGAAATATGTTGATTTTTGAGGCATTCTGTATCCTTGAGAGGATATATCAATAATGTCTTTCATTTTAGGATAAGCCATAATAAACGATGCTTCTGCTTTTCCTAAATCAATCATATCAAAGGCTTCAAATTCTTGCTTAATATACTTAATACCGTCTTGCGCCATTTGTTCTTCTTTAGTGTAGCCCAATTCTTTTGTGATGATTAAATCGTGCAACACTGTTAAATCAAGCTTTTTAAGAACATCAGAGGCATCTACTAAATCTGCCATACCGTCTTTTAATTTAAGAAGGTAAAACTTGTTGACATTTTTCATATATAGTCCCATTGAAATAACTTTTTCGTTGCTTTTTTCAATGGCTGCCAAGAACTGCTCTTTTACTTTTGTTTTATTCATGCTGTTAAATGTGAATTCTTCTATGTCAAAATATTTTTTAACAGCTTCTAAAAGTACGTATGGCTCAATGAACTTGGTGATAATTCTGTGAGTCGGGAAAATGATTAAGTTTTCATCATCAGCGTTTGTAAAGTAGCTCATTACATATTTTGCTTCAGGATTATTTGAAATTTCCGAATAAGCCATTGCTGTTTCGTATCTGTGGTGTCCGTCAGCAATTAAAACCGCTTTATCTTCCAAAGTTTTTTCAAAAACTTTAATATCTTCTTCATCATCAATTAAATAAACAATGTTTTGAACGCCGTTGTCATCAACAACATCCATAAAGGGTTTTTGTGAAAGATACTTTGGAGCAACTTTTGTTTCAATATTTTTTTCAGGGTCATTATAGACAAGGAAAATTTGGCTAAAGTTAGCTTCGCACGCTTTTGTGAGTTTCAATCTGTCTTCTTTTGGGCCGCCCATGGTAAATTCGTGCGGTAATACTTTTTTAGATTCAAATTTTTCGATTTTATTTCTTGCGATAAAACCTTTTCTTTCAATTTTCTTTCCGTTATCGGTTGTGTATTTTTGAATAATATAGAAAATACAAGGTTTTTCGCTGCGTTTTAAAACGCCTTCGCTAAGCCAGTTTTCAAAGAAGTTTTTAGCATCTTCGTATCTGTTATCACCTTTTGTCAAAATAAGTCTTACGATGTTGTAAGGTGATTTTTTATATAATTCGTCTTGATAAGCACTTGTTATAACGTCATAAGGCGGTGCTATAACATCTTTTACATCTACTTTATCTTGATTATAAATAATCGCATTAATAGGTTTAAGTTCCAAAATAACCTCCAAAATTAAAATCTTTCAATTTAATTGTAGTAAATATATATGAGTGTGTAAAGCTTTAAGTCTTTTTAATTGTTAATAAATATTAAAATTAGGGCAATTTTGTCTAACAAAAATACTTTATTTATCTGTGAAAGGTTAAAAGGTCAGTATTATTATGGGTGTGTTTGCAACCGCAATATTTGACGTAAGAAATATGGGTAAAGTAGGGCATGGCGATACGGGGCGAGCTCCTGTTTCTATTGCTCAGACAACAAATTTGGTAAACGCTGCTTCGCATTCTACCTATGCACCGCTAAAAAGTAGTGCTAATGTTCTTTTAAACGGTGTAGATGATGCAGGGCGTTTAATTGGTGTTACAAATGCTGCATCAAAAGTAACAGGTATTGCTTCAAAAGCTGTTAATCCGCTGCTTTGTGTTGCATCCGGCATGCGAGTTATGAAGGATGATGATCCTTATGCAGCTTTAATTGAAGAAGGTTGTGCAATGAGTGCAATGTTTGCGGGCGAAAAGCTCTTTAAGCACCTTGTTGCAAACCCGTTGGCTCAAAAAGAAGTTAAGACTTCAACAGAGTTGGCAGCAAAAATTGTCTCAAAAGTAGATGATTTTAGTAAAGGACTTACCGGCAAGAAAAAAATTGCAGCAAATATTTTAGCAGATATTGCCCTTGTGGGTGTTTCGATATTCTCTTTTGATATGGGTAAAAAACTGGGTAAAACTTTATCGCATAGAAATAACGAAGAAAAAGCTACACAAGTTCAAACCCAAGGGCTGGATTATAAGTCTTAACAGCCGCAGCTAAGACCCGCACAAAGATTTATGGATTGACCCGTGAGCCCTTTGGCGTCTTGGGATATTAAATATTTGCATAACTTTGCAACTTCTTTCGGTTCAATAAAGCGTTTTTGAGGAATTATCTGTTCAATTTCAGATTTTTCCTCCTCATTTAATGCTTCATTTGCTAAATTTGTTTCTACCCAGCCCGGGTTAATTTGATTTACGGTTATATTATTAAGAGCAAGCTCAAGAGCTAATGACTTTGTTAGTCCCGTTAAAGCAGACTTGGTAGCACTGTATAAGCTTGCGTCAGCTTCTCCTACAACACCTGAAATTGAGCCTATATTTACTATTCTGCCCCAATTATTTTTTTTCATATCGGATACTGCATAAGAGCACAGTAGGTACGGTGTTATAAAATTGAGCGTACAAAGGTTTTCAACCTTATCTCTTGTTGTATTTTCTACCCCCGAATACAAAAATGCGCCTGCGTTATTGATTAAAATATCTATATTGCCAAGATACTTTTTAGCGCAATCAAACAATATCTTTGCATTTTCGCTTTTGTTGAGTTCAATGCTGAGGTAATTTTCTTTATCAAGAGGTACTCTGCCTTGCCCGAAAACTCGATACCCTGATGCCTCAAGCTCTTGCATAATGGCTTTCCCTATGCCTTTACTTGTGCCTGTAATGAGGACATTTTTCATGATATGTCCTGCTCTTGGGTATGTTTTAAGACAATATCCGATATTTTATTTATTAAATCCTCGCGTTGCTTCGAATCAAGTTCTCTTAAAGCTTCAATAGCAGTGTGCAAATTTGGGTTTTTGTCATACCATCTTTGGTATTCTCTGGGGTCGTAATCCGCAATAATTTTAACAAATTTTTCGTAATCTTTATCAATTATTTTTGGGATGTTTAAGATAATATCAACCGCAACTTCAGACTGAACACTTGGGTCTAAATCCTCTAATAACCGCATAAAAGCACTTAAATACTTGTCTTTATCGTACCATCTTATATAATTTCTCATATCTAGATTATATCAAATTTTTGTATGATTTTCACGAAAATATTGAAAAATATTAAAAAAATACTTGCCACATGCCAAAAAGACCGATATAATCACTTATGATAAAGGAAGGAGTTCACAATGAACAAAGAAGAATTAGTACAAGAAATTGCTAAGAAAGCTAAAGTTACTCAAAAAGAAGCTGCTGAAATTTTAAACGGTTTTGTTGAAACTGTACAAAAAAGCGTTTCTAAAGGTGAAAAAGTTACTCTAGTTGGCTTTGGTACTTTTGAAGCAAGAAAAAGAGCTGCAAGAACTGGCCGCAACCCTCAAACAGGTAAAGAAATTAAAATCGCTGCAAAAACAGTTCCTGCTTTCTCAGCTGGTAAAAAATTCAAAGAACTTGTTAACAAAAAATAGTTTTTTGAAATTAAAATGTGTAAGGCGAATTCTTTTTGAATTCGCCTTTTTAATTCCTTATTTTTTATTTATTTCTCTTGCTAATGCTCAAATTCTTCAAAATTTAAAAACAATTTATAATCCAACTTGCAATAATTTTCTTCTTCATTCCACTCGTATCCGAGCTTTTTACATTTTCTTTTATTCATGTGCATATTTTTCTTATGCTTATATATGTCAATATCCAAGGTATTAAATTCATCATACTTATCCTTATGTAGCTGCATAAGAATTGAATTATCCTCACCATACGCCTCATTAATAACGGTAATGCAAACAGGTATGTAATCATCAACCATCTCTTTTGGAAAAGGCGGAGGAGAATTTTCAAGAATAAATTTTCTAAAATCTCCGGATTCTCCCTGATAAAATTCTTTATCACTTAATGGCGGGTTATAGTAAAAAGTTAGCGTACCGTCTTTTTTTAAGTAAAATTTTGAACCATGGGTAAAATTGGGTTTTGGATATTTAGTTATGTCAAACTTATATAAAAACATCTGTGCATAATCCAAAAAGTAATTATACATCACAGGAAAATTTTCCTCGTTAAATACCTTCAGATGAGTGTCTCTGTCGTAGTATCTGGTTTCTTTAATACTTTCACAAAAAGCATTGCTGCATAATGCAATACAAAAAAACAAAGTTAAAAATATCTTTTTCATTTTCACAATATACAATTATTATTTATACCATGTCAACACTTGTTTATTTTTATTTACAAGGTTAAAATATACTGTTATGCAAAATAAAAAAGAGCAATTAAAAAAATTGGGTATAATGATAAGAAACAGAAGGCAGTCCTTGGGGCTTACAATGCGAGGGCTTTCGGCTGCTTCAAATGTCAGCCCTGCTCTTATAGCAAAACTTGAAAACGCTCAAATGCCCAACTTTCCAAAACGCCTCACTCTTGAGCAGTTGAGCCTTGCTCTTAAGTTTGAAAATAATGAGTTGTTTATTTTGGCTGATTTGCCCGATTTTTCAGTGAATAAAAAAGAAAATAAAACAGATTGTTATGACGAGTTAAGAGAGTTGCTTGCCGTTAAAATGAACTTAAGCCCTAAAAACTTGTCCCTTGCGCTTTATTTTATTGAAGGTTTGCAAAAGTTACAGGAAATAGATGAGCTTAAAGAGTGAGTTAATAATCCTGACCACTTTTAGTTTCAAGTAGTTTGTTGTTGTCGATGTAAGTTATCATAAAAGTTTCGACAACATTTGTCATATTGATTTTATTTTTATTGCAAGCTATTTTAAAAAGACTGACCAATTCAGGATTTAGTGTTAGCGTGAATTGCTTTGTCTTATAGCTTGTTAAGCGACGAATTTTTTCAAGTTTGTGCATAAATTTTAATTCCGAGTATAAATATCTCATTAATTTAAAAGAAATTCTACTGGGGTATATACACGTGAATTTACACGTGAAAATTGGGGTTAGTTTTCCCAGCTTCATAAGCGTAAAAATACGTGTTAAAATTTTTGTACAAAGGTTAATTTGCTACAATTAAGTTTTGCACAAAAATTTTAAAAACTCTGAGACATCTGGAAATAAAATCCCGACAGGATTTTTCTTGTCGGGATTAAAATTTATTATTCAACGATTTTTTTACCTTTGGTTTTTATTTCCTCTTCGAGCATTGAAATAAACTCGTCAAGCGGTTTTGTGCCGATTTGTCCTCTTCCTCTTGCACGAATTGCAACTGTTTTATCTTCAATTTCCTTATCGCCCACAACAAGGACATAGGGGATTTTTTTCTGTTGAAGATTTTCTCTAATCTTGTAATTCATACTTTCTGACCTGTCGTCAAGCAATGCTCTTATTCCAAGTGCTTTTATTTTGTTTGCAATTTCAGCCGCAGCGTCAGCGTGTCTGTCTGCAATCGGAACAATAGCTACCTGATGAGGTGCAAGCCAAGTCGGGAACGCACCTGCGTAGTGCTCGATTAATATGCCGTGGAATCTTTCCATTGAGCCGAAAATTACTCTGTGCAACATAACGGGAGTTTTTAGTTGTCCGTCTTTGTCTTGGTATTTAATCTCAAACCTTTCGGGCAAGTTGAAATCAAGCTGAATGGTTGCACACTGCCAAGTTCTTCCAATGGCATCTTTTACTTTAAAGTCGATTTTAGGGCCGTAAAACGCTCCGTCGCCTTCGTTAATTTCATATTTCATGCCACGTCTGTCCATTGCCTCTTTTAGCCCTGCTTCGGCTAATTCCCAGTTTTTAAGGTCGCCAACATAGCTTTCGGGACGAGTAGATAATTCTACTTCAAATTTCATATTGAAAATGTCCATAGTGTCGGCTACAAAGTCGATAATGGCATTAATTTCACTCACAAGCTGCTCGGGCGTGCAGAAAATGTGTGCATCATCTTGTGTAAAGCCTTGTACACGAGTAAGACCGGAAAGCGCTCCTGATTTTTCTTTTCTGTAAACAGTTCCCAATTCAGCCATTCTAAGCGGCAATGAGCGGTAAGAGTGTCTGTTTGCCTGATAAATAAGAATATGGAACGGGCAGTTCATTGGTTTTACAATATATTGGTCATCTTCCTCATTTTCTTTTTGAATAAAGAACATATTTTCCTTGTAGTGGTCAATGTGTCCTGATAGTTCCCAAAGTTTTGATTTGGCAATTTGAGGAGTGTTAACAATTACATAACCTCTTTTTCTGTGCTCCTCTCTCCAATAGTTTTCAATTTCTTCTCTTACAACAGCTAAATTAGGGTGCCAAAGTACAAGACCGCCGCCTATTTCATCTCTTACGGAGAATAAATCAAGCGTTGCACCTAATTTTCTGTGATCACGTTTTTTTGCTTCTTCAAGCATGGTTAAATATTCATTTAATTCTTCTTTTGTGAAAAATGCCGTTGCATAAATTCTTTGAAGCATTTTATTTTTCACATCCCCTCTCCAATATGCTCCTGCAACGGAGAGAAGTTTAAACGCTCTGATTTTCTTAGTGTTTTCAAGGTGTGGGCCTGCGCAAAGGTCGTTAAAAAGTACATTTCCGTCTTTATCTTTTGTTAAGTACAAAGTCGGGTTGTCGTTTCTGTGTTCTTCAAGCAGCTCAGCTTTGTAGATTTCACCTTGAGCTTTAAATTCGTCAATTTGTTTTTGCACATCGGGAATTACGTATTTTTCAAAGGTCAAATTTTGCTCAACAAGCCTTCTCATCTCTTTTTCAATGTCTTTTAGGTTGTCTTCGTTAAGCGTTATATTTTCAATGTCAAAGTCGTAATAAAAACCGTTTTCAATAGCAGGGCCTATTGCAAGCTTTGCACTCGGGAAAAGGTTTTGTACGGCTTGTGCCATAATGTGTGAAGTTGAGTGCCTTAAAATTTGTAATTCTTCGTGTTTTTCCATAACTTCCTCATTTTATTGTGTTTATAAAAAAATTTTACCACCAACACTATTTAATATAAAGAAAAATTTAAAACCCCGATACTGTTTTTGTATCGGGGTAAAACTCCTTAATCCATCATCGTGCTTTAATGTTTTGTCAGCTAATTTTTTTTATTAAGCTCTTTTGCTTTTAAAGTTCATAACCGCTTTGTTGTTGATTGCGATTAATTCCATTGAGCTCCAGAACTCGTTTGGTGAAAGTGTAGATTTTGCTTCAAGATTAACTGTAACTTTTGAGTAGTATAACTCTGCTAATTTTGCGTCTAAATCGTTTGCTGCTGCTAATCTCATTTTATCTTCTTTCTTGATTACTCACTGCTTACATATATATAAAGTATATACTCAATGCACAATTTCAAGTTGATTAAATAATGTTACATTCCTTTACAAATATTTTTTCTTTGTGCTAAAATTGCCTTATTGTAAGACGATTAAAGGGTGGCATTATGAAAAAATACAGAATTGGTGTGGATATTGGCGGTACAAATATAAAAATAGCTCTTGTTGACATGCAAGGCAAAATCGTTTATTCAAACACTACTCCAACCCGTGCTGATATGGGTTATGAATATACAATTGCAAATATTAAACAAGCAATTAAAGACTTAATGAAGGAAACAAATTCCGACAAAACAACAGTTGAAGCAATCGGTTTTGGTTTCCCCGGTCAAATTGACTATCAAGCAGGTATTGTAAGGCTTTTGCCAAATATGCCCGGCTGGGTTGAAATTCCTGTTGCAAAAATTATGGAAGACGAGTTTAAAATTCCTACCCGCCTTGACAATGACGTTCGTGTGGCAACTTTGGGCGAATTAAAATACGGTGCGGGCAAGGGTTGTCAAAACCTTGTTTGTATTACTGTTGGAACCGGTATCGGTTCAGGGCTTGTCCTAAACGGCAAATTGGTTCGTGGTGCAAAAAATGCGGCAGGCGAAATCGGACATATTAAAATGACTATGGGTGAAGGCCCTCTTTGCGGTTGCGGTGATTTCGGATGTTTTGAAGCTTACGCTTCAGGCCCCGCTATTGTAGCAATGGCAAAAGAATATATTAAAGGCGGTAAATCATCTAAATTTAAAGAGCTTGCCACGGAAGAATTAAGCCCTTATATAGTTGCTCAAGCTGCTCTTCAAGGTGATGTTGTTGCAAGAAGAATTTATACAAAAATGGGTGAAATAATCGGCCTTGGCTTAACTTCCGTTATTAACCTTCTTAACCCTGAAAGAGTTATAATCGGCGGCGGTGTGGCTGATGCGGGTGATATTTTATTTGACCCGATAAGAGAAACGGTAGCAAAAAGAGCTATGCCAATTCAAGCTTCAAGCGTTGAAATTGTTCATGCTGAGCTTGGCAATACAGCAGGTGTTATTGGTGCAAGCTTATTGATTGAAAGTTAATAGAAAGTTAAGGTAAAATCTTATGCCCTTGCATTTTATTTGGGGTGATGAGGATTATTTAATTGAAAAAGAGGTAAAAAGGCTTAAAAAAGAGGTCTTGGGCGATAACTATGATGCTCTTAACTTCAGAAGCCTTGATAATCCTGATTTTGCAACTTTTGATGAAGCTTTAAGGACATCTCCAATGTTTTTTGGAGATGTCTTGTATCTGATTAAATGTGATAAATATTTTCTTGAAACAAAAAGCAAAATAAAGCTTGAAGATGACCAAATATCAGCACTTTGCGACTCATTTAAAAGTGTTTCGGATAGAATCCATGTTATCCTTTTGTGCCCTATTGCTAAAGGTGAAACGAAAAAACCTGACAGCAGAAAAAAAATATATAAAGAGCTTGCAAAAGTTGCTCAAATTAAACATTTTCCTTCGTTTAAGGCTTATGAAGATTACAAAATCGCCCCTGTTTTAATTGAGCTTGCAAAAGAAAAAAAACTCACCTTAAAAACAGACACCGCTTGTCTTTTGGTTCAGATTTGCGGCCCTTCTATCAGGGTTTTGGATTCTCAGCTTGAGAAAATTAAACTCTCGATTTACCCTCAGGAAAATGTTACTCCTCAAAATATAAGGGACATTTGCCTTGCGGGAGAAGATATATTTGCTTTGCAGGATTTAATCCTTAAAAAAGATTACACGCAAGCTCTTGAGCAAATCTCAAAAATTATACAAAAATCGCACTATTTAGAAGTCTTATCCTTTCTGCAAACTTCGTTTTCAAATTTGCTAAAGATTAAAGTTTTTTCAAATTCGCTCTCTCCTTATGAAATTTCACAAAAAGTGGGGCAGCATGAATTTGTCGTGAAAAAAAACTTGGAAAAGCTTGCAAAAGTGCCATTTGAAGATGTTCTTAATTTCAAACTTAATTTGCTTGAGGCGGAATTTTTGCTAAAAACTTCTCAAAGCGACCCTATTCTTGCCTTTTCAAAAGCTATGTTCGGAGGTTGTAATGATTGCAGATAACCTTTTAAACGCTTTTAGCCTTACAAGTAAATATTTTAATCTTATTTTTGAAAACAATCTTGAAAAGTTTCCGCAAGCAATTGTTTTTGAAGGGCTTGACGCTTATGCACAGTGTTTTTATGCTCTTGAGCTTGCAAGAATTTTAAATTGCACGGGCACAAAGGATGAAAACTGCGAGTGCTTAAACTGTCGCTGGATTAGGGAAAATAAGCATCCTGCGATTAATTTTGTTTCGCAAATTCATTTTAAACCCTCTGATGATGATTCAAAAACAACAATTTCAACTAAACAGGCAAAAGAAATTGAAAAATCTTTGAGAGAAACCTCTGACTACCACAGATTTTTCATCTTTTTTGATGCAAAAAATGCCCCGCAAGATGAGCTGCAAAAAAAGTCTATTCAAATGTATTCACCGAAAGGATATAATATTTTTCCTGATGAGGACTGGGTTTTAAATCATATTAATTCGAAAACTTTTAATCCTGCCTCTATTAACGTTCTTTTAAAGTCGGTTGAAGAACCGCCTAAAAGAACTACATTTGTGTTTTTAACAAAAAACCGCTCTGACCTTTTAAACACAATCGTCTCTCGCTCTCAAGTATTTAAACTTCCTTCCTTGTGTGCTAAAAACGATGTTTCATATATTAAAAACTTTATCGGTAATTACCCTAAAATCAGCTATGCAAGTGCTTTTGATTTGTCTTTAGATGTTCAAAATTATCTTCGAGAAAACGAGATTGCACCCGAAGTTCTTCTTGATGATATGCTTTTATATTTCATAAATATGCTAAAACTTAATTCAAATGAGCCTTTGTATTCAAAAATATCTCAGGATATTAGCTATATATCCGACGCAAAAAGGCAGCTTTTGGCTTCAATTAATATAAAAATAGTGCTTGAGGCTCTGTATTTAAAATTTGCAAGGAGTAGTCTATGAGGCACATTGCTTTTTCTCTTCCAACGGGAATTGGGGCGAAGATTGGCGGATATGCAGGCGATATTGGGCATATTGTTCGAGAGTTTTCAAAATACTTTAAAGTAATAGTTAACCCAAACGCTGTTAACGGCGGTATTTTAAGTGCCATTAACCAAAATATGATATACCTTGAAGGCTATGCTTTTGATGAGTTTATCTGTGGGAATATTAACTTAAATTTGGCTCAAAAGCCAAATAAAATCGGCGTTGTTTTTGATTGCGAAATTCCTGAAAACATTTTAAATGTACATATAAATACGATTAATGCCCTAAAATATGTCATGGGACTTAATGTTTTAGAGCCTGTTTATACAAAAGAGCCCGTCGGAGTTGAGTTTTCAATTAAAAATAATATCTCATCAGGCACAATTTTAAATCCCAATACCCTTCTTGAGGCTTGTAAATTATCAAAGGAAAATGGCGCAGACGCCATAGCGTGCGTTTGTTACTTTGGTGAAGATGCCGATGATGAAAATTATTCGAACGGGGTTGGAATTGACCCGATTGGCGGCGTTGAAGCAATAATTTCACACTTGGTTGTTAAAGAATTAAATCTGATTTGCGCTCATGCCCCTGCTTTTTTTGATGTTGATATTTCTCAAAAGATTGAAAATCCTAAGGTGTCATCAGAGTGTATTTCATCAACATATCTGCCTTGCGTTTTAATGGGGCTTGAATATGCTCCGAGGCTTGCAGAATGCGGTGATTTATCAAATAAAGAAATTGAGTATCTTATTGTTCCAAGTACAGCTCTTGGCTCAAAGGCGGTTTTAGGAGCTTTAGAAAATAATATAAAAATATGTGCCGTAAATAATCCTTCTAGTTTAGATGTAGGATGTAGCAAGCTAAAATGTAGTGATATACTTGTTTTTGATACATATCAAGAATGTCTTGATAAAATTAAAAAGGGTTAAGGTAGATATGAAAAGATATAAAAAAGCATGGACTATGGCTGAAGTTGTAATGGCGATGGTTGTATTAGCTATATTGGCTTCTCTTTCAATTCAGGTTATCAAGCCTGTGAGAATGAAAGCAAAGCCCTATGCTTATGCTTCGATTTTAAACCTGAATAAGGCTGCAAAGTCTGTTATGTACGATAATGCAACAGATAAATTATCTGATGAGATTATTGATATGCCCGTAGCAGATTCAAATAAAACTTGTGTAGGATTAGCAGAAGCATTTAGTTTAGTGGGAGATTATACTTGTGTTACTACCGTTGAAACACACCCTGCCAGCGGCGAAGGGAATACAGGCGTTCCGAATTTTCAGACATCAAATATGATTACATATTCAGGACTTGAAAAGGATTTTACGGTAACTTATAGAGGCGCTGCGATAGATGCTCAAAAATGTGCAACGGCTGAGGTTGGCATGAAAGATGTAATGATTGATATTAATGGTGATGAGGGCGATAATGAAGTGGGTAAAGACCAATTCCCTCTAAAACTTATGCAAACAGGTGAAGTTTTTCCCGGAACTTGTGCAAATATTGCACCGGGTGCAAGACCATCAGAGTGTACTTCGGCATCATTTAATAATCCAAGCTTGATAAGGCATCCTTTGTGTGGCTCTAATAATACAAAATTTATTGATGAAAATTATCCGTTTGCATACAACTTATACGTTACAAGGGAGCCTACCGGTGCAGAAATTGATGCAGGTACGTACCGAGTAGGAGATTTTGTAACGCAGATTATAGAACAGGATGTGAGTTTTGCAAAAGCGGATTGTCTTTCAAGAGGAAATATTTTGACAAGAACTCAGTGTAGTGCGATGGGGTATGAGCCACTTGACAGATGTCTTGAACCACAGACATACTGCTTTGTTCGACAAGCTAGACCTGTAACTTCGCCGATTTTTTCACTTCCATATTAGTGGCATGGAAAAGTTGCCTGATGACTTAACAAAACTATATATGATTATTTTTTGTAAGTTTGGTAATATTGGCTTGTAGCAAGCTATTCAAGTATTCTTTAAGAATGTTGAAGAATTGTTTATGTTAATTTTGTTGTATTTTATAAAATCCTTTAAAAATACGATGAAAGCCAACTTCTACAAGTGTAAAATGTATAAAAAAGGGAAAAAATGAATTTAATCATTGCCTAAATCGTAAGTTTTGTTTTACTATATAAGTGTAGTTAAAACATTAATTATTTAGGTGATTGCGGTAAGGTCTAAGTACCTTGTGGAGGCAGATTTGTTAGAAAACGGTTACATTCAGATTTACACAGGCGACGGTAAAGGAAAAACAACGGCATCTTTGGGTCTAGCTCTAAGAGCATTGGGTCATGGATGGAAAGTTTTAATTATTCAATTTGCCAAAGGTGATCAAGGCACTACTTACGGTGAAATTGCTTCATCTCACCGCTTCAGCGACAACCTTGAAGTTAAGCAATTTGGCTTGGATAGAGTTTGCTATTCTCACAATATGAATATCGATGATTACAAAGAAGCAAAACAGGGTTGGGAATATGCAAAAGAAGCTATTATGAGCGGAAAATACGGACTTATTATTTTAGACGAAATTAACATTTGCATAGATTTAGGCATGCTAAAAGTTCAAGATGTTAAAAATACTCTTTTAAATAAGCCAAAGAATTTGGAAATTGTACTTACAGGCAGACGTGCACACCAAGAGCTCGTTGCAATGGCACACTTGGTAACTGAAATGCAGCCTATTAAGCACTATTTTGACATCGGCGTTATGGCAAGACGCGGTATTGAATATTAATATTTGATGTATCTTTTGTTTATGATACAATCTTATTGAAAAAGTTTTTTTAATGGGGAAATGGGGGTTTTGTTAAACTCCCTTTTTTTTATGTACTTTTGTAAATTTTTGCTTTTTAAATATAAATATATTCAAATATCGTCCGTATATATACTTGTCTGATTTGTATATAAGGAGTAGATGATGGCAAAGATTGGTGCACTGAGTGCAAAAAAAGCTAACAAAGCAAACAAAGCTAAAAAGGCGGATGAACAAAAGAGAGCTCAGGCACAAAAACAGGCAAAGGCAGAAGCAAAGAAGAAAGCACAAGCACAAAAACAGGCAAAGGTAGAGGCTGCTAGGGCAGAGGCGCAAAAACAGGCAAAAGCTAAAGCTCAAAAAGAGGCAAAAGCAGAAGCAAAGAAGAAAGCACAACGGATTAAAGAGCGTGCTGCGAAAAATAATTCAAATGTAAAAGTAAAAGCAAAAGGCAATCAGATTATCAAAACTTACCCTAACGGAAAGCAAGTCGTTCAAACCGTTAATAAAAACGGTAAGGTAGTGCAAAAAGAAATAGAAACCGGCAAGGGTGAAAATAAAGTTACAACAACTATTGACTATAAAGCAGGTGAAAAAACTTCTAAAACAGTAACTTCGGGCAAAGGGGACAACCAGGTTGTTACTGAGCTTAAATATGATAATGGTAAAAAAGTGGCAAAAACCATAAAATCATCAAATGATGGCGTACCCACTTTAAAAACAATAGAATATGACCCGAAAACTTCAAAACCGATTGTAAAAGTTGTTACAACGGGCGAGGGCGAAGACACTCTGGTTAAAAAAACAGAATATAAATATGATAAAAATAATAATTTAAAATCAAAAGTTGCCGTAAGTTCTGACGGTTCTACCAAAGAATTTATTTACGACAATTATCAAATACAAAAAGACGGAACAAAAACAAGAAGTCTTAAAATTATAAGCAGGGATGCTAATGGTAACGAAAGGAACTTCACAGAAGAGCAAACCTTAAACAAAAACGACAAGGTAAAAAAATTCGAAAGAAAAAATGAGCAAGGCAACGTAGTTCTAAAAGGAAAAAATAGCTACGATAAAAACGGTGTCTTAGATGACAGCAAAACTGTAAGATATGACCAAGACGGCACTGTAGAGCGCACACATTATTCAAATTACAGAAAAACAAACACTGTAAATCAAAGCAGGTATGATGTTGAAATTACTACAATAGCGCCTGATGGCAATAAAGAAGTGTACAAAGGCACGGAAACAAAAAGTATAGGCGGAAAAACCGAGCGCAAAGAAGCCAAGGAAGATGGCGTAGAAGAAGAAATAAAAATGCGTAAGGCAAGTGACGCTGAAGTAAAAGATGCTAAGGCAAAAATTAAAAGTAAGATTGAATCAGAAATTGCAACTGGCGACATTTCACTTGTTTCAGGTAATATAAAATCAAAAGTTTTAAGTATAATTGAGCAATTCAGGGATTTCTTCGGCATCGGAATTGATATAGAACAAGTACAAGAAGAAGCCATGGAAAACATCATGTCAAAAAAAGGTAAGTTTGAAATGAAATTTTAAGAAATAAAGCGGCTTATTGGTTATCAATAAGCCGTTGTTTTTCTTTTTTTGAAAGTTTTTTTATGCGGATTTCTTCTCTAAGTGCTTCGCTTTTATTTTCAAATTCTTTTGTATAAACAATTTTAAGCGGTTTATGAGAGCGGGTGTATTTTGCCCCTTTGCCGCTTATATGCTCCATAAAGCGCTTTTCAACGTCGCGCGCAATACCGCAGTATAAGGTATTATCCACAGTTAGCAAGATGTAGAGATAATATTTCATCTAAAACCTTTAAAATTTCTTTTTGGCTTTCTATTCTAACCAGAACCTGTCTGTATTTTGAGGCATCTCTAACTGATGAGATATAGAAATTATAAAATTTTCTCATAAATTTTATGCCGTTAACTTCGCCCCTAAGCTCAACTTCGCCGTTTATGTGTTCTTTTAATATTTCAATCTTTTCTTCAAGCGAGCTTTCTTTATTAATTTCGCCGTCTTTAAAATAATTTTCCAATGCTTGAGCAAAAGTCGGGTTGCCCATAAACCCTCTGCCTATGCTCAGACCGTTTGCACCGCTAAGCTCTAAGCATTTTTTGGCATCTTGAAGTGTTTTTACATCCCCGTTAGCATAATAGGGTATTTTAAGTTCGTTTTTTAAAAGGCCGATTTTTTCCCAATCGGCATTACCTGAGTACATCTGCGACCTTGTTCTGCCATGTATTGTAACAAAATCAACCCCAACGCTTTCTAACTCTTTTGCAAATTCAACAAAATTTATTTCATCCAAGCTCCAGCCCAGACGAAATTTTGCACTTAGAGGAACATCAATAACTTCTTTTACGGCAAGTGCTATTTCCTTTGCAAGCTCTACATTTCGCATCATAGCGCTTCCGTCAGTGCCTTTAACCACTTTGTTTACGGGACAACCAAAGTTTAAATCTATGCAGCTTGCCCACTCGTTGAGTATTTTTGCGGCACGTGCCATAATGTGAGGTTTATGACCGCTTAGCTGAAAGCCAAGAGGATATTCTTCTTTGTCGAACTTTGTTATAAGTGTTTTTTGATTGTTAACAAGTGCTTCAGATGATATCATCTCTGTCATTAAAAGCGTTTCTTTTGAATATTTTCTTATGAGCTTTCTATATACAGTGTCTGATATCCCTGCAAGGGGCGCTTGTATTACTTTTATGTCTTTAGTTATCTTTTTCATTGTTTAGAATTTAAAAATTCTCTCAGTTGAGCTACTCTTTCTTTTGCAAATTTGCTGTACTCATCTTGAGTACCTTCTTTAAGTCTTAACTCAAGATATTTATCATAATATGTAACTGCCTCTTGATATTTTTCACTGTTATCAAGTGCAAGTGCGTATGAATAATAAGCGGGTGAAAAATCGCCATTATTAGCAATTGCAGCTTTGTAATTTTCAATTGCCTTCGGTAGATTTTTCTCTTCTTCTAATGCTAAGCCTTTGTAATAGTAGGCGTAGTAATTTTTGTTGTCTTTTTCCAACACCTTATCTAAAAGCGCAAGAGATTCCTTGTATTGTTTTTTCTCATACATTGAAATAGCGTTGTCTAAATTTTTTGCGTTTTGATTTTCCTTAAGAGCTAAAAGTGCCTGTTTGGCATTTTCGTTTTGAGGATTGATTGATAAAATCTTATTTAAAATTTCCACAGATTTTGTTTCATTGCCTAATTCGTCATAAGACATAGCGCAAAGGTAAAGCACTTCTTCGTTTTTGGGTTCTTTTTGCAAATATTTTTCATAGTAAATAATTGCATTTTTATAATCTTTTAGTTCCCAATAGCAAGCTGCAATGGCAAGTTGAACCTCGGGTGTTTGGTTTTGAATTTTTAAATAATTTGCAAGGGCGGTTTTGTAGTCTTTCTGCTCGTAAAACTTAGTTGCATTTTCCCAAACTTGTCCTGCCTGACTTGCTTCAAGCTCATCTTTTTCTTTGAGTAGCTGCGCACTGTAAGGTATATTTGCAATACCTTTATTTAAAGTTAAAAGTGCATTATCGAAGTCATTTTTAAGGGCGTAAATTTGCGCAATGTTAATATAAGTTTCTTCGCGTCTCGGGTTTAGCGAAAGAGCTTTTTTATAGTATGAAATTGCCTCGTCGTATCTTTTTTGTTTGTGCATTTCATAAGCGTAAGCATACTGCAAGTCATAGTTTTGCGGATTTGAATTTGCCTGCAAAAGCATATAATTATACTTTTCTTCAGGGGTAAATTTATTTGCAATAATATCCGATATTGCAGCTTTTGCATCTTGATTGTCAGGGTTTATATCAAGTATAGCCTGATACTGCAAAAGTGCATTTTTGTAATTTTTCTGCGCTTCATAAGCGGCCGCTTTATATTTAATTATCTCAATATTGTTTGGATTTTTGGCAAGCAGTTTATCATAAAGTGCTATTGCCTGACTTGCTGAACCTTGCGCAATGTATAGCGAGCTTAGGTTTAATATTGCCGTCTTATCGTTAGGGTTAATTGAAAGAGCTTTTAAATATTGAGCTTTTGCGCCTGCTAAATCACCTTTTGTTTGAAGAACAGTACCCATATTTATATATGCTTGAGTGTCATTTGGATTGTTGATTGTTCTTGAGCGCCATAAATTTTCAAGAATATCCAATAATTCAGGATTTTTTTCTCCATACTTTAGTGCAAGACTATACTCTTCAATTGCGGCGTCTTGGTTATTGGCTTCATCTAAAATAACCGCGTATTTAAAGTGCAGTTTTGCATTTTTCTTATCCGCATTTATAGCTTCTCTGTAACATTTGAGTGCTTCAAGGGGATTATTTAAGGTTTTAAAAATATCTCCTGCGGTTTCATTTGCTTCCTTTGCGTACTGAGAATTGTTTGAAATGCTCATCAAAATATATCCCGCTGCGGGAAGTTCGCCCTGAACTCTTAAATCTTTCGCCCTTTGAAGTCTTTGTGTGGCGCTTAGGTTGCCTTCGTGTTTTTTCTCAAGCGTTACAAGAGAATTAAGGGTTGAATTTATCATATTGGAAAGCTCCGGTGTATTTTGGTCGCTGTTCCAATATTTCATATAAAAAAGAGCGCTTCTTAAGTCGTTAATTGCTTTTTTAGGATTTTTTTCTTCATTTAAAAAATAATCCGCACGTGCAAGATAAGAGGTGCAAAGAGCCTCTTTTACGGCGGCATCATTTGGCTGGTATCTTAAAACCTTTTTAAATTCAACAATTGCGGAAGAATATCTTTTGTTTTTAAGGTATGAAACACCGTTATTGTAGTATAAATTATATCTTTGAATTTCTTCCTGAGTCGGGGCTTGAGAGTAAGAAATATTTGTTAAAAACAAGAATGTTGCAAACAAAATAACCAGTCTTTTTTTCATTGGTTTTACCTTTCGCCCTCTAAATCTTAAAAGAATTATAATACAATCGAGCTTTTTTTCATACCCGTTATATGTTGTTTTTGGTATTATTTTATTTGTAGCAGTTGAGGAATTTATGAAAACCGAATTTATATCACACAATAAGACATCTTTGATAATCTTTTTCTGCGGATTTTATACTGATGCCAATTGTTTTATAGAGTTTGATAACAACAAAAGCGATTTGCTTTTTGTTTATGATTACTCGGATATGGAAAATAACCCGCTTGAATATTTTGACTTTACTCCATATACCGAAGTAAATGTTATTGCTTATTCATACGGTGTTTGGGCGCTTAATTATACTTATAATATGGACTTATTGCCCGAAATTAATAAAAGCTGTGCCCTATGCGGAACTTTTTGTCCGGTGGATAATGAATACGGGGTTAATGAAAAAATTTATGACCTTATGCTAAATTCACTTAACTCTGATACAATTGAAAAATTTGAGAAGAAAATGGCAATAGGCTCATCTTCCCCGCTAAATATTAAACCTGCAAACAGGAAAATTGAAAATCTGGCAGCTGAGTTGTTGAATATTAAAATGACGTCAAAACATTCTTGGTTTAAGAAAAATTTTCCTTTCGAAAAAGTTGTTTTAACAAAGAAGGACAGAATTTTCCCGTATTCTTCCCAGTCTAATTTCTGGGCTGCGCATAATAATAAACTTGAACTTGAGTGCGGGCATTTTCCGTTTTTTGAATTTAGAGATTTTGATGAAATTCTTGAAGGTTAATTATGTCAAAAGAAGCTGATTTTTCAAATGCGGCAGCAACGTATAAACAAAATGCCATTGTGCAGAAGAAAATGGCAAGCGACCTTTGTTTTTTGTTGAGTAAAAATTTTGGCACGAATTTTGAAAAAATTTTTGAAATAGGCTCAGGCACAGGGCTTTTAACGGAAAATATTGTTAATAATTTAACTTATAAAGAGCTGATTTTAAATGATTTGACGAAAAATTATACTAACTTTGACTTCACTTTTTTAAAGGGTAACGTTGAAGAGATTGATCTTCCTAAAATGTGCGATTTAATTGTCTCAGGGGCCTGTTTTCAGTGGATTAATAATCCTTTGGATTTTTTTGTAAAATTAAAGGGGAGTTTAAACAAAAACGGAGTTTTGGCCTTTTCAAGTTTTGGGGATGATAATTGTTTGCAGTTTAGGAAAATTTTGGGACTGGGGCTAAAGTATCCTAACTACGAAGAGCTCTTGAACCTTGCAGGTTATGAAGTTATTCACTATGAGTGTGAGATAGACAGCGTATATTTTAAACGCTTTCAGGACGTTTTAAAGCACATTAAACATACAGGCGCTTTGGTTAAGTCGGATAAAGTTTGGACAAAAGAGGATTATAAGAATTTTGAGAAAAGATACAAGGAAGAATACTATGATGAAAACGGCTATTGCTTGACTTATAACCCTGTTTATGTTCTTGCGGTTGCTAAATAACGTAGCTTAAGAGCATATCGTGAACTTTTTTAGTTGAGTTGATTTTTTGAATTGCCCTTTTTTCAATTTGTCTTATACATTCTTTTGTAACGCCGTAAATATTTCCGATTTCTTCCAAGGTTTTTTTAGCGTTTTCACCTAAGCCAAAGCGAAGCGTAATAACTTCTTTTTCTCTGTCTTTTAAACATTCAAGAGCACTTTGAATATCGTTTTTAAGCTGCTTATCCAAAATTGTTCTTTCTATGTTTTGTTTTTCATCTTCAATAATTTCACTTAAGCTCATTTCCTTTGAATCTTGTGTTTCAAAGCCTGTATCAAGAGAAAGAGCCTTATTGTATGCATTTAAGAATTGGTCAATTTTTTCTTCGCTGTAACCTACATATTTTGCAACTTGTGAATTTTTCACGCTGCAACCGTATTTTTGTTCAAGCGAGGATTTAACTTTTTTATATTTTGAAAGCGTTTCTTGAATATACACAGGTATTTTCATACAATATGACTGCTCGGAAATTGCCTTAAACATTGCCTGTTTTATCCACCAGCTTGCATAAGTTGAGAACTTATAACCCAAACGCCAGTTAAATTTATCAATGGCGACCATAAGCCCCATATTTCCTTCTTGGATTAAATCGCTCATACTGAGCGTTGTTGTGTGGATAGATTTTTTAGCAATATTAAACACAAGCTTTAAGTTTGCTTGAACAAGTTTTTTCTTTGCCTCTAAGTCGCCTTCTTGAGCCGCTTTTGCAAGTTGTTTTTCTTCTTTGGAATTTAAGACAGCGTACTTTGCAATTTTTTTGACGTAAGCATTTAGATTTTCGTCAAAGTTGATAATTTTTGTACCATTGTTTTGATTTTGTTTTTTAACACTAACAGCTGAATTTTTCATAAAAGACACCTCAATATTTCTAAACCATAATCTGCACTTTAAATTTGCACGCCAAGTAATGCTTTTTGGCGTATTTTGAAAAAACGAAAAAAGACACAACAATTAAGACTTTTGAATTGGTTAATTCATAAAATCTTTAACTAAAAACAGGTAAGCAAAAACAATATGATATATAGGATATATACTCAATATATCATTTGACATAAAAAAACTCAACCCTTATTTTAAGAAATATTAAGATAATTTCTAAAAAATGATAGTTTTTTAACATAACTTAATATATTAAATTTGATATAATCCAATAAAATCAACCACTTTTAAAAATTATTAACTTTTGTAACACATTTATATCAACCGCGCAATTTTTTAAAGTTGAAATACTTTATATATATGTAAGCGATATATAAGATATAAATTCATAAAAGATATACTTTCTAACCAACACACACTAACCTTCACTTCACACACGGGGAATTACTAAACAAGTATTCCTAAGGCTTTTGATTTTTTCAAAAGCCTTTTTCTTTATGTAAAATTATTTTTGTGCTAATATCCTTTTGTAACTACTTTGGGGGATATTTTATGCCAAACACAATTGAAGGTAATTTATACGCACAAAAAGAAGATAAATTCTGTATCGTGATTGCAAGATTTAACGAGTTTATAGGCTCAAAACTTTTATCGGGCGCTGTTGACTCTTTTGTAAGATTGGGAGTTGATGAGGCAAATATTGACGTTGTTTGGGTTCCCGGGGCTTTTGAAATACCTTTAATTGCAAAAAAACTTGCTAAAACAAATAAATACAGTGCCATTGTTACGCTCGGTGCTGTTATTAAAGGCTCAACTTCTCATTATGACTACGTTTGCGCTGAAGTATCAAAAGGCGTTGCTTCTGTGTCATTGTCTGAAAATATTCCTGTTATCTTTGGTGTATTAACTACCGACAATATTGAACAAGCGATTGAAAGAGCTGGTACAAAAGCCGGAAATAAAGGTTCAGAGGCTGCAAAAGCCGCAATTGAAATGGCAAATTTGTCTAAAAAAATCAACCTTTAGATCTAGATATATTTTAAACCTCAAGATTGATGATACTCTTCCTGAAAGGAATTAATATTTAACTATATTAAAACTGATTAGGGAGAGTTTTTGAGTATTATGAGAGGAACTTTTAAGTTCGGAGTTAAAAAAGTAGTAACAACAATTTTTACGCTTTTAGCATTTGCAACAGGTGCTTTGGCACAAGAAATATCAGTTAAGTCGGTTTCGCTTTCAAAACCCGCTGAGTTAGACGGTGCTTATCAGCTTACAATTAAGGCCGATGCTCCTATTGAATACAAAACAAAAGTAAAATCTCAAGACAGTATTTATTTTGACCTTAAAAATGCTGTTACTGTTGATAATTTAGACACAATTTATGACGATGTTTCAGATATTGACGGAGTTATTGTTCAACAGTTAGAAAATAAAGTAAGAATTTACGTTAACGGTTTAAATACTCAAAATACAAAGCTTGTGTTTAAAACGGCTCAACAAAATGTATCCGCTCCAAAAAACGAAGTTGTTCTTAACCGTCCGTTAAGAGAGTATATGCCCGTTGTAGATACTGAAGAAGTGTTTGATGAGAATATAAACTGGGATGAAAATTCTTTTAATCCAGAGCATCTTTTAGCGTCCTTCTTTGGACTTTTTGAAGGCAAGGCCGATATGACACTTATGGTTTGCTTGTCATTATTGGTTTTATCAATTGTTATTTCAAAGAAAGTTTTTGCAAAAATTAAACTTCAGGAAGAACCGTTAATCGGTCTATCTTCCGCTTATCAAAAAGATTTTGAACAAACTGAAGAAATTAAGCAAATGCCTGCTTTAAATAAACCATCAAAACAAATGCAGCCGCAAGTTAACCCTGCACTTAAATATGCTTCAAATAATTATTCGTCAATTTTGCCTAAGCAAAAACCAAGAATGGCTAATACTAATGCAATTAAACAAAACTATGCACTTGGTGCTTATCAAAATTCACAAAAAAATCCTTACATTACAAAGACGCACAATGCGCAACCTTTAAAATACCCAAACAGAGCAGGCTCTTTCGCTCAATCCTCAAATTCATTTGTAACAAAACCTCAAGTAAGGGCAACAAACGTGTCTTCTCCCAAAGCAAATGTTTCTGCCGACAATATTAAATTTCTTGAGTCTGTTACAAAGATATACGAACAAAGCGGAAGAGCCGATTTGGCTCAGGGGCTCAGAGAGGGAGTCCATAAACGCAAAACTGCGGTTTAAATTTTAATGTAAATATAATACTCAACCAATAAGCCTCAATTATGAGGCATTTTTTTATATATTGTTTTGAAACGATTTTTAAGCTATAATTTTTTTTATACGATGCGGATGTAATTATGAGTTCAGGGATTTTTACAAAAGAGGAAATAGTAGAAAAATTATCTCAAGAAGGTTACTTTGTTGACCTTTTGACATTGAGTGATTTTATCAAAGATTTTAAAATCCAAGCAATATTTGAAGATAAAGACGGAAATGAGCTTTTTGATAAGACTGCACTTGAAATTATAACAAGTAAGCTTGCTCCCTCTAAGGGTAAAAATGTTTCTGCGGGAGAAAAAGAGCTTGAAGCTCAAGAGCTGTTTGAACAGAAAAAAGGTGAACTTGAAAATATTGACTGGAAAAGCTGGAATGAAGTTTCTTCTGATTTATTGCCGCTAAAAAATGCTCAAAAGGAAGAAAATAAAGAGGCAGACGCTCAACAGGTTCAAAATGATGCCGATGTTAAAGAAGAAAATAGTGAGCCACAGCTACCTCAAGAAACACAAGAAGAGGACTTTGACGATATGGAGTTATTGTCTGATTCTTTTCAGGCGCAAGAAAAATTTAAAAATTACGTCATAAGCCAGCTTGAGAAGAAAAATCCCGAGTTTTCGGCGCAAAATGTTGAAAATGCCTTCAAGCTTGATATTTCTGAAAAAACAATAAGCATGGTTGCAAAGGCTCTTGCTAAAAAAATTGCACAACAGGTTAGTTTGCTGTTGGTAAGCGAGCAAAGCAATAATACAAAACTAATTGAAGCTCAAAACCATAATAAAGAATTAGAAAATAAAATCTCAGCCCTTGAGGATGAAAACAAGAAACTAAAAATTTTATTACTTGAGTCAAACAAAAATCTTAATTCATACAAGCCGACATTGTTTGGACTTTATAAATTTGTTAAGAGAAAAGCTAAGAAGAAAAAATAAAATATATGAATATTATTATAATGCTCATTTTAATAAGCCTTTTAGTGCTGGTACATGAACTTGGACACTACCTTGCAGCAAGAGCTTTTGGAATACAAGTTTCTCATTTTGGCATAGGTTTGCCAATCGGGCCGACTTTGTTTGAAACAAAAATCGGGGAAACAAAACTTACAATCCACGCTTTTTTATTGGGCGGCTACGTTTCTTTTCCGGATGATGAGGATGACGAAGAACTTTTAAAAACTCTTCCGCTTGATTCTCCAAAAAGGTTCAGAAATAAAAAACCTTGGCAAAAAGCGATTGTTGTTAGTGCGGGCGTGTTTGCAAACGTTGTTTTTGCAATACTTTTGGTAATTTTTTGTGCACTTTATTATCATAAATTACCGAGCGGCAAGTACGATGTATTCATTGACGGTTTTGCCCCAAATGCATCTTCGGCGATAGAAAATTCAGGCATTAAACAAAATGACAAAATAGTTAAGGTTAATGACTTTAGTGTTGCATCTTCTTATCAATTTATATATGTTGTTCAAAAAAGCAGGTATCTTGACGGTTTTGTATCTGATGAAACTTATAAAACAAAGCTTGCGGAGTTAAAAAAGCTTAATCCAAATATAAAAGATACGGTATCTAAGGGTGAAAAAGTTAAACTTCCAAAAATGACACCTGAAGCCAGACCCTATGTAAACGACAAAATTTTAATGGGGCTTGAAAAGTATGTTTCAGGCGAGGTTGAACTTACAAAAACACAAAAAGAACTTTCATATAAATTAGAAGGAAAAAGTGAATTTGTATCCGATAATAAATATTCCCTTAATGATATAGCATATGCTCTATCAGACAGTTTTAAGCCTATAAAAATAGAAGTTTTAAGAGATGGAAAAACTTACGTCTTTGATAATCTCAAAACAACAAAAGACGGTGTATTGGGCGTAAAATTAAAAGTCGTTGAGATATTTGTGCCGGTTAAAACCTTTGGTGGTGCTATTATTACCTCTTGCAATTATTTGTATGACAGTACAAAGCTAATGCTGCTTGGACTTTGGCAACTTATTAGCGGTAAAATTCCTCTAAGTGATATGCACGGTATTGTTGCAATTACAAAGGTTGGCGGCGACATTATTGAAAATTCAGGCATGTTTAAAGGACTTTTATTGAGCGCAATAATAAGCATAAACCTTGCAATAATCAACCTTCTACCTATTCCCGCACTTGATGGCGGACACTTGATGTTTCTTGTTCTTGAGAAAATCGTAGGCAGAGAGCTTGATGAGAAGATTGTTGAAGGTGTATCAAAAGTGTTCTTTATGCTTTTGATACTGCTTATGGTATATGTTGTTTTTAACGATATTTTCGCCCTTGTTACAAAACAGCTTTAATTTAGCCTCTTGAACTTGACGAAGCTATATGAGCGTGTTATATTAAGCTCACAAGTAGAAAAGTCTCAGAAGGAGGTGAAAATATGCCTGAAGTAAGAGTTCGTGAAAACGAAAGTATCGAAAGCGCTCTTAAAAGATTTAAGAAAAAAATTCAAAAAGCAGGAATTTTATCTGAAATCAAACGCAGAGAAAGGTATGAAAAACCTTCTGTAAAAAGAAAACGCAAATCAGAAGCTGCGCGTAAAAGAAGAGTTTAATTTTTTGGGGGATTTTAATCCCCCTTTTTAAAAAGGGGTATAATATGGCAAAAGATTGCAGTTTTGATATTGTTTCCGAGTTCGACAGACAAGAATTACTTAATGCTGTTGATCAGGTTAAACGTGAACTTAATTCAAGGTTTGACCTAAAGGGCTCAAATTCTGATATTGAACTTGAAGCGGATAAAACAATTACCATTACTACAAGTGATGACTTGAAATTGAGAAATATTATCGATATTCTTCAAACAAAAATGATTAAAAGAAATTTAAGCATTAAAATTTTGGACGGCAAAACTCCCGAAGCTGCGCTTGGCGGAAATGTAAGACAAGTTTTTAATCTTAAAAAAGGTTTAACACAAGAATTAGCAAAGAAAATTACCGCTGCAATTAAAGACTCAAAACTTAAAGTTCAAGCCTCAATTCAGGGTGAACAAGTAAGAGTAAGCGGAAAAAGCAAGGATGACCTACAAGATGTTATTAAACTTTTAAAGTCTAAAGAAGACGAGTTTGATATTCCTTTGCAGTTCGTAAATTACAGATAGTATGCAATTAAGTTTAGATAAAGTTTCTATAATATACAATCCTGACATTGAGCAGGCTCACAACTTAGCACTTGAGATTTCAAAAAATATCCCAAACTCAAGTGTTTCAAGTATCTTTGAAATGCCCGAAAACCCTTCTTTTGTAGTTGTGGTAGGCGGAGACGGCACGCTTTTAAAATGTGCAAGAAGATATGGCGAGCTTGATGTTCCGTTGTTTGGCTTTAACATGGGCAGGCTCGGATATTTGGCTCAAGCAAAGCCGGATGAAATTTCAAAAGTTGCATATAAAATAAAAAACGGGGACTTTAGAATTGAAAAAAGGATTATGCTCTATTCCCCGACAACAAAAACACTTGCGCTTAATGATATGGTGATGAAGGGGGCAGAGTTTTCACGCACTTCCACCCTAAACCTTTATATAAATGACATTAAGCTTTGCTCTTATTTGGCGGATGGTTTGATAATTTCAACTCCGACAGGCTCAACTGCCTACTCGCTTTCGGCAGGAGGCCCGATTGTTGCTCCTAATTTAGAATGTTTTGTGGTAGTTCCTATTTGTCCTCATACGCTAAATGCCAGACCAATTGTTGTCCCGAGCGATTCAAAGATAAAAATAACAACATCTGAAGCGCCAAAGGATTTTCAAATTACGGCTGACGGACAGGACGCCAAAATTATTAAGGGTAGTGTTTGTATAGAAAAATCCCAAAAATACTCAAAGCTTTTACTTTTAAACGGTGAGGGAACAAATTTTTACGACACATTAAGAGAAAAACTACACTGGGGTATTGCACCGAATAAATGATAAAATCACTGTTAATTAAAAATTTTATACTGATTGACGAGCTTTTTTTAGAATTTGATAAGGGCTTTAATGTCCTTACGGGTGAAACAGGCTCCGGCAAAAGTATTATTTTAAAAGCTATTGACTGTGTTATGGGTGCAAGGGTTCAAAAAGATGTTATTTTTGATAAAACAAAAAACGCCCTAATTGAAATTACTTTTTTGATTTCTCCCGAACAAAAAGAGAAATTCGCTGAACTTTCTTTGGAAGATGAAATTGTAATCTCAAGAGAAATTACCCAAAGCTCGCAAAAATATCGACTTAACGGGGCAATGGTAAATCTTGAAACTATTAAAAGTTTGCGTGAGGCACTTGTTGATATTCACTCCCAAAACCAAAGCTATACCTATGTTGCTCCAAAGTATCATATTGAGCTTTTGGATGAGTATTCAAAAAGCGTGGATGAAGAGTTTAAAAGTAATTTAGAAAAATATAAAGATGCTTTTTTGACTTACAATTTCGTTCAGAAAAAATTAACTCAAATCAGAGAAACAAATTCAAAAAATCTTCAAGAAATTGATTTTCTTAAATTCCAGCTTAATGAGATTGATTCGGCTCAAATTCTGGAAGGTGAAGAAGAGCAGCTTAATATTGAGCTTGAAAAATTATCAAATATACAGGAATTAAAAGAGCTTACCTACGGCGTATATTACTCTCTTGGAGCTGATGGCGGTGTAATTGATGCACTTTCAAAAATGAAAGCGGCGCTGAATCGCGCGTCTGAGTTTGATAATAAAATTGAAGAGGCGCAAAACTCCTTTATAGAAGGTTATGAAAATTTCAAATACTGCTCGGACTTTTTAAGGGAGTATTCACAAAATCTTGAGGCTAATCCGCAAAGGCTGGATGAAATTAACGAAAGAATTTCTCTGATTTTAAAATTAAAAAGAAAATACGGAGATATTTTTGAAACAAGGCAAAAACTTGCGCAGCAACTGGAGCAGATTGAGGGAGATAGTGAATCTCAAGAAGAGCTTGAAAAACAAGAAATTATCCTAAAAAGAGAAGTAGATGAGCTTAGTGAAAAACTTTCTCAAAAAAGAAAAGTTTATGCTGAAAAATTATCATCACTAATTGTTGAAAAGCTGATTAAGCTTGAGCTTCCTTGTGCAAAATTTGAAATTGCAATTAAAGATAAACCTAACTGTTCGCAAGGGAAAGACGATGTTGAATTTTTGATTACAACAAACGTTTCTTCCCCTCTTATGCCGCTTGCTAAAGTTGCCTCGGGCGGTGAAATTTCAAGAGTTATGCTTGCAATTAAAACTGTCTTTGCAACTGTTGATTTACTCTCAACAGTTATATTCGATGAAATAGATACGGGTATATCAGGCAAAGCCTCAGGTGCCGTTGCCGATGCAATATGTGATTTAGCCCAAAATATGCAAGTTTTCGCTATTACTCACCAGCCTATAATTGCTTCAAAAGCAAATGCGCATTTTAAGGTTGAAAAAGTTCAGGATGAAAAAACAAACGTGTCCGCAAGAAAGCTTCAAACAGAAGAAGAAAAACTTCAGGCTCTTGCCTCTCTTGCCTCCGGTGAAATAAGCGAAGCATCCGTTTCTCTAGCCAAAGAGCTTTTAGAGAGAAAATAAAATTGGGTTAAGCTTTGTTAAAATCTTGACAAATATAATTGTATATATTAGTTTTCCCTGTTAATATTTTCTTGTATTGTTACCCCAAGTTTGATGTAAGGATGTTGAGAGATGAAAGTTAATTTCCAGACGGCATATATGCCAAAAAAGATGTTTACAACTAAAGTAAATTCTTCGTTTAGCTCGCCTTTAAATTATACTTCAAAAGTTACTTCGGACAGTTTTGTTAAATCACAGCCGACTTTTAAGGGTGAGTTGGATGAAGTAAATGAGCTGGTGGTTTCAGAGGGTAAATTTGGTTTAATTAAAAACTTGGCTGTCTATGTCCGTTCTTGCGGTTATGCAAACGGACGAAAGATGCCTTTAAACAGCGATATTGATGAAGGTTTTGAAAGATTTTTCCTTCTTTGCGCTTGCTCCTCTTCTACTTATTCGCCGACAGGAGGATATGATAAATATCCGAATAAAGATGAATTTCGAGAAATTATAGGTTCTCTTTACAGGGAGAGCAAAGGAGAAGACGGCAGTCCCGCCGAGAAGTTTATCACGCCTGAAATATTGAAAAAGAAGGAATATGCAAGAACTGAAGATATAAGAAAACTTATAAGAGAAGACTTTGCAAGGGCTATTAAGGTTTATGGTAAGAAAAGATATGGAATAAATGTTCGAGATGAAGCTTCCGTAGCAAGATTTGCAGATGCGGTTTACAAGGATAAAACTGCACAAACAATTAAAAGAGCCGTTTCGGAGAGTGCTCAAAGGGAAGGCAGAAGAAGTGAATATTTCAAAATGTTGGAAGAAGCTCAAGACTCAAAAGATATGCTCGATATTCTTGAAAAGAAAAAGAAGGTTTACTTCTCTGAACCAAAGAGCCTTGAGGACAGATATGATGATTACTGGCGCAGAATTGTAAATGAAAGATGGTATGCTGAAAATGCTCCGGATGACACAAGGTCAACTTTTGAAATCGCCCTTGATGTTGCAAACGGTATGCCTTGGTAATTAGTTGAAAATAGCTTCGATGAATTCTTTTTTGTCGAAGCTTTTTAAATCTTCTGCCTTTTCACCTATACCGATTAATTTTGCGGGCAAATTAAATTCTTTTGCAATAGATATAATTATTCCGCCCTTAGCTGAACCGTCCAGTTTTGTTATGGCACAAGAGGTTAAATCAAGTGCTTCTTTGAATACTTTTGCTTGCGAAAGTCCGTTTTGACCTAAATTGGCATCTAAAACCAAAATGCACTCCATAAGGTTTTCTTTGGCACATTTATCAATTACGCCTTTAATCTTTTTTAGTTCTTCAATTAGGTTAAATTTGTTTTGCAATCTGCCGGCTGTGTCAATAATAAGCACGTCAAAATTTTCTTTTTTTGCTTTGTCAATGGCTTCCCACACAACGCTTGCGGCGTCTGCTTTGTCTTTTCTTACAATCTCGACCTCTGCCCTTTGTGCCCAGATGTCAAGCTGTTCTTCAGCTGCCGCTCTAAAGGTATCTCCCGCTGCAAGAAGGACTTTTTTGTTCTCGTCTTTGAATTTTTTTGCGAGTTTACCTATAAGAGTTGTTTTGCCGGCACCGTTAACGCCTGCAACAAAGTAAATGTTTAACTTGCCTTCCTCGTATTTTAGCTCGTTTGAGCCTGCAAGGGCAAGAATTTGTTCAAATTCACTTTTAAGGAAATCCTTTAGCCTAGAGGGTTTTATGTTTTCGCTTTTAATTTTTTCAATTAATTCAACGCTCAAATCTACCCCAAGATCCGCCTTTATTAAAGTTGCTTCAATATCTTCCAGGGTAAATTCATCAAGCTCTTCGTTTGATGAGATAACTTCAAGGACGTTGCCCACAAGAGCTTTTGAAGTTTTTGAAAGAGCTGATTTAAGCGCTTCAAAGCTGTTTTGTGCTCGGTTTTCTTGTTTTTTGAAAAAATTAAACATATCTTTCAACTACTTTTGCAAGGATGCCGTTTATAAAAGAAGGTGAATCATCAGTTGAGTATTTTTTTGCAAGCTCAAGCGCTTCGTCAATTACAACTTTATGTGGTGCATCTTTTATAAATACAAGCTCTGCGATTGATATTCTTAAAATATCCTTATCTATTTTAAATAATCTTTCTAAATCCCAGCCAAAAGCCAGCTCGCGGATAATGTTATCAATATCTTGTTTCTTTTCTCTAAACGTTTCGGCAATTTTGTTAATGTAGTCTTTAACCTCTTCTTTTTGAGATAATGTGCTTATTTCGGCTATCTCAAGAGCGTTTAAAGTTTTGTCGCATACGCTTAGAATATTTTTTATTCTGCCTGCCATATCGCTTGTAAGCGGTATTTGAACAGGTATATTATTTGCTTCGATTGGGCGTTTTAAGTTGTCAGGGTGATTGTTTTCGTAATCTTCGATAAACTCGCTGACCTCTAAAAGCCCGCTGGTAGCCAAATTTAGTTCCTCTTGTGAGGAGCTGATAAGTGTTCTTACGGATTTTAAAACTATTTTTTCAAAATCTTCCGGTTTATATTTATCAATATTTTTTTCCAATTGTGAAAATAATATTAGCGTTAATTCTCTTGAAGCTCTTCTTGCTTGCATTTTTATTTCCTTTTTAATCTTGTATTTTAATTATAGTAGAAAAATTTTTCATTGAAATATTTTTTTGATATTTTCGAGATATTTTTTTGCACATTCGTAATATTCAAGTTCTCTTGCTGTTTTAAGCCCCTTTTGTGCAATTTTTATAAGCTCTTTTTCATCTTTAAAATAAATTTTTTTAATAGTGCCCTTAATATCCTCTATTTCCTTATTGCATAAGAAGCCGTTAATTTCATCTTGTATAAAACCGCTCATTGCACTGTTTTTAAGGCATGCACAGACACAACCTTGCGAAAGTCCTTCAAGTAAGCTTATCCCAAAGGTTTCTTTTATAGAAGGTAAAATAAAAAGATGTGCCGATTTTAGCTTCTCTATGACTTTATCTCGGGTTTTTTTGCCTTCAAAAACTACGTTGAGCTTATGCAACTCGGCTATTTTTTCAAGCTTTCTTTTTTCTTTTCCTTCTCCAAAAATGCTTAGTTCCCAGTCAAATTCTTTTATTTGAGACAATGCTAAAAGAAGGTTTTTTAAATTTTTTCTTTTTATTAACTGTGCGGTTGCTACAATTTTAAAGGGCTTTTTGTTTTTAAACTTTTCCGTAATTTCATCTTTTGCAACAAGTTCAGCCTTAATTCCCGACGGCAGCACAAAAGTTTCTTTTTGTAATATTTTTTCTATTTCTTCCTTTAGCCAAAAAGACCTTGCGCCAACTAATTTTGCCTCATTTAGCGAATTTAAAAGCTTGTTTTTAAAATATATTTTATAAAGCGGATTTTTAATTACTTCAAGGTCGCTGGAGTGAACTATTGTAATATAGGGCTTATTATATTTTTTTGCTATTTTTCTTGCGCAAATGTTGCCTGTGGGCATATGTGAAATTATTACGTCAAAATTTTCATTTTTTAAAAAGTTTTCATTTGAGAAATTGCAAAAAAGAAAATTTTTATTGTATATTTTTACCCCTTTATTATAGTAAAGCCCGCTCTTTTGCGGCTTTCGCCCTCTTATAATTGTGTTTATAACAAGATCGGGACGATATACAAATATATTATGCCCAAGCTCGCTAATTGCTAAAACAAAGTCCTCTATTGCCTTTGGAACATTTTTTTGTTCTTCAAAAAGCGGGTATAAGTCTGTAATTAAAAGAATATTCATATTATAAATATTGAAAATCGCAAACTGTTGAGAATTTTTCCTTTAGTAAGTCAAGAAGAGCAATTCTGTTATTTTTAATTTTTTCATCTTTATCCATAACAAGAACCTTGTCAAAGAATTTTTCAATCGGTTCAACAAGCTCTTCTAATGATTTTGCAGCTTCTTTTAAGCCCTTGTTTTCAATATCCTGCTTAGCTATTGCCTCAAATAACTCTTTTTCTTCGGCTAAAACTAAAAGCGATTTTTCAACCTTAGCGTCAACTTCTTCTTTTGTTATTCGATAAACTCTTTTTGCAGCTTCAATAAGCTTTTTAAAGTTTTCGTTTTGAATTTCTTCTTTAATAAAGCTTGCTCTTTTTAAGAACTCATCCAAGTTCTCAAGAGGATTTGCCGTTGCACAGGCTTTTAGTATGTCTTGAGAGTATTCTTTTTCATACATAATTGAAAGTCTGTTTAAGATGAAATCGTAAACATCTTGAGCACATTCTTTTTCAAGCTCAACATTAAACTCTTTTGAGAGCATATTAAGAGAATTGTCAATTAAACTTTTTAAATTTAACTTCAAGTTGTTGTTTATAACTATTCTTAATATACCGATAGCACTTCTTCTTGCACCAAGAGGGTCGTTAGAGCCTGTCGGACGTTTCTTTTTGTTTTTGCCTTGTGTTGAAATAAATAAAGCGCAAATTGTGTCGATTTTATCTGCTATTGAAACAATTTGCCCCTCAATGGCACTTGGTGTTTCGCTGTTTGCATTCAGCGGGAAATAGTGTTCTTTAATTCCAAGAGCAACATTTTTAGCTTCACCTGACTTAAGAGCGTAATTTTCACCAATAAAGCCTTGAAGTTCGGTAAACTCAAATACAAGCTGTGTGCTTAAATCCGCCTTGCATAATTTTGCGCAACGTACAACGTCGTCTTTTTTAACACTAAGTTGAGAACAAATTTCTTCGCTTAACTTAATTATTCTTTGAGTTTTATCAAAAAGCGTTCCTAAGCCTTTTTGGAAAGTCATACCTTTAAGGGCTTCAACTTTAGCTTCAAGAGGAGTTTTTGTGTCCTCTTTGTAGAAGAATATCCCGTCTTCAAGTCTTGCGCTTACCACTCTTTGGTTTCCGGCTTTAATGTTTTTTATTGATTCTTCATCAACTCCGACAAAATTTGCCATTGTAATAAAGTGGTTGGATAATTTTCCGTCTTTTTGCCACAAAGGGAAATATCTTTGGTGTTTAGACATAACCGTTGTTGTAACAATATCAGGAATTTCAAGATATTTTTTATCAAAGTCGCATAAAACAGGAATCGGATATTCCGTTATATATGTAACCTCTTCAAGTAAGTCGTCTAAGTTGTCAAAGTCGATATAGGTGTCAATCTTTTCTGCACATTCTTTTGCAGTTTTTACAATAAGATTTTTTCTCTCTTCAACATCTAAAATTACATTTGCATTTCTTAAGTCATCAAGGTATGTTTTAAGCGATTTTACGGTTACTTCTCTGTTTTTTGAAAACCTGTGTCCTTGAGTTTTATTTGTTGAAGTTTTGTCTAAAATCGTCAAAGGCAAGACTTCTTCGTTGTAAAGAGCTAAAACATTTTCAATCGGGCGGGAGAATTTTTGCTCATGGTTGCCCCATCTCATAAAGTGCGGACCTTGAAGCTTGAAAATAATATTTTCAATATTTTGAGATAAAATTTCCTTTGTTGTTTTACCTTTGATTTCTATTTTTGCCCAAATATAGTTGTCTTTTTGGATTAAATCTTTTTCTTCTACCCCGTTTTTCTTTGCAAAACCAAGTGCAGCGGGGGTATAGTTGCCGTTTGCATCAAGTGCTATGTTTAAAATAGGCCCTTTTGCCTCCTTTTGTATGTCTTTTTGCTTATCGCTAAGTTCATGTACCATAACACTCAAGCGTCTTGGCGTAGCCTGAACATCAAGCTTTTTGTACTCTATGCCGTATTCGCCAAAGAGTTTTTCAAAAGCCTCTTTTAATTGTTTTTGTGCATCCGGAATAAATTTATAAGGTAATTCCTGTACCAATATTTCAAATAAAAAATCACTCATAGCCTTATTTTATTACAAAAAAAGTTTTAAAAGCAAGGTGATGAGAAAAATAAATGTTAAGTTTTGTTTAGGATATAGCCTCGATTTGAATTTGTTGCAAATATATGTCATCTTATAGAGTATGAGGGGAAGTATTTTAATGTCGCAAAATGACACTTCTATACTTAAAATAAATGACGAACAGGGAGACTACGCAAGAAAAATCAGTGCTGCCTTGTCTAAACCTGCGATACGAAGAGAAGGTTTAATTGACCTTTTAGGTGTCATTTGTGCTGCTGATTATTTTACAAAACAAGGGTTTAAAGTTAATATCGCACGCAGCTTGCACGCTATCCCGGAAATTTTTGAAGAATTCAGAATAACAGATATTTACATAAACAATTACAGAATAGATATTATTTCCCAATTTAGAGAAGATAAAATAAAAATTCCCGACAGAACAAGAGAGTACGAGTGTCTGCCTGATTACTATGTTGTTGTGCAGATGACCCCGAGACTAAAGGACGTTAAAATTGCTGGCTATATTAAACCTCAAGACATAGCTTTTATTCAGTCTCAAGAGGGCTACATTGAAGTTGACACTTACTATCTTAAAAGCATTGCAACTTTGGAAGAAAGTTTGCTAAAACCTGCTCAGGTTAAACCTGTTTTTGGTAAGCATACTGAATGTATGGCGCTGTTTTTAAGATTTATAGATAAAGAACTTTCCTTTAACAATAAAAAACTTTTAATTAACCACCTTGCAACTTGTCCTGCTTGCACAAGAAAGCTTGCAGACATTATAAGTTTTGATAAATCGGTAAAAAATATCCCCAATGCCTCTCATTACATGCAAAAATATGTATCTCCCCTGAAAAATCCCGATGAAGCTTACGAGTCTATAAGGGCTACAATTGATGCTGACGGCGGACAAGAAAATAAGGAACATTTTATCAAGGGTATAATAGACGCAATATTTAATAAAACTGAAAAAGCAGATATATTCTCGGCTTCAAACTCTGCTGCATCTGACACAAAAAAGAAATTTACAATTAGCGCGGTTGTTGTTTTTGTGTTTATTCTCTTATCGCTTTTTATTGCCTACAAAAGCTCAAGTCAAGATGTATCTTCAATTTCAGATATTGATGATTATTCTTCTCAAGAATATTATGATGAATCTGCCCAAGAAGATTTTGCCTCATCGCACACGCTTCCTCAAGAAGTTTATGGCTCTCAAAGCACGCCTGACTATGCTCTTGCGGGGCAAACAACCGGCGAGCCTTTAGTTGCAACCATTAATAAAGTGTCTTGGGAAATTCCTGAAAATCTTGCCAACAAAGCAAATTATACAAAATTCTTGCAGCTGGCAGGAAAAAGTATCAAGCTAAACTTGCAAAACGATTTATTATTATCAAGCGATTTTGCAAAAAATAATGTTATAAAAATCAGTATAAGAATTGCAAGCAGCGGTGATATTATTGAAATGAAAGTTTTACAAGGTTCAGGCTCTGAGCCGATTGATGATATTATCAAAAAGAGTATTTCAGAAACTTTTGCATATATGAAGCCGCCTTCACACGGTTTTATTTCTCGCCCTGTTGATGTGGTTTTGGTTGTTAACCTCTAAAGATATTGTGTTTTAATACTTCCTTGTAGAGTTTATTCCACTTATCAATATCGTTGTTTTTAACAAAATCAAGAGCGCACTCTCTTGCTTTTTCAAGAATTTCAACATCATTAACCAAATCAGCAAGACCAAAATCGGGAATGCCGCTTTGTCTTGTGCCCAAAAATTCTCCGGGGCCTCTTAGTTCAAGGTCTTTTTGCGCCACAACAAAGCCGTTATTTGTCTGTGTCATAATCTTAAGCCTGTTTTTAACCTGTTTTGATGCTGATGTACTGACTAAAATGCAATAAGACTGCTTGTCCGATCTGCCTACACGTCCTCTTAGCTGGTGAAGCTGTGAAAGTCCAAATCTTTCGGCGTTTTCTATAATCATAATCGTTGCATTGGGCACATCTACGCCAACCTCAACAACGGTTGTGGAAACTAAAATATCGTATTTTTTTTCTTTAAAATCAAGCATTACCTGCTCTTTTTCCTGCGGTTTTAATTTTCCGTGCAAAAGCCCGATTTTATAATCCTTAAATTCGCCCTCTTGAAGTTTTTGAGCCTCTTGAGTAGCGTTTTTGGCGCTTATTGCTTCGCTTTCATCAATTAGAGGATAGACAATGTATGCCTGATGTCCTTTTGAAATTTCTTCTTTGATTTTTTGATAAGCTTCCCTTCTTCCAAAAGCCCCGACAAGGGTTGTAATAATCGGCAATCTGCCTTTTGGAAGCTCATCTATTGTTGTTATATCAAGGTCGCCATGCATTGTAAGAGCCAAAGTTCTTGGTATTGGGGTTGCAGTCATGGTAAGCATTTGCGGGAATTCGCCTTTAGTCAAGAGTTTTGAGCGTTGTTTTACCCCAAAGCGGTGCTGCTCATCGATTACGACTGCCCCAAGGTTGTTAAACTCCACTCCTTCTTGAATTAGAGCGTGAGTTCCTACTGCAATGTGCATTTGACCGTTTTTAAGCGAGGTCAGCATTTCGTTTCTGATTTTTGTTCCGTGTTTGCCTAAAAATAGCCCAACGCTTATATTTAGCGGAGTTAGCCACTGCACAAAATTTTTATAGTGCTGTGTTGCCAATATTTCGGTAGGTGCCATAATTGCCCCCTGATAGCCGTTTTCAATTGCGCACAATAACATAATGCAGGCTACAACGGTTTTTCCGCTACCGACATCACCTTGAAGCAACCTTTGCATTGGCTCTTTTGAATTTAAATCATTTATTATTTCTTCTACCGCGTTTTTTTGAGCATTTGTAAGTTCAAAAGGCAAGCTTTCGATAAATTTTCTTACAAGCCCTTCTTGCTTGATTTTAAGCTGTATTGAGGTATTTTTTCGGTTAGCTTCTCTTGTTAGTGCTAAGTTGAGCTGAAGAGTGAAAAGCTCCTCAAAAACTATTCTGTATCTTGCTTTCTCAACATCTTCAAGTGTCTGCGGCAGGTGAATTTTTTCTATTGCCTCTTTTTTGTCTATTAAATTATATTTTTCTTTTATAAAGTCAGGCATGAAATCTTCTATTTTCGGACAATACTTTTCAATCGCACTCCTGATTGCTCCGCTTAAGACTTTTGAGCTTAAATTCTCGCACAGAGGATATATCGGAACAACTTTACCCAAAGAGATTAACTTATCATCCTCATAGCAAAAATCGCAAGTCATAACCTGTACTTCCGGTTTATCTATGGTAATTTTACCCGTATAGTTGTCTCTTTTTACTTCACCAAAGACAATAACGCTTGCGCCTTGCGGGAACTGCGCTTTGTATCTTTCAAGCATTTTTCTGTTTTTTAGCTTATAAAAATAATTAAGCGTAACTTCCCCTGTACCGTCTGAAATAACGACATTCATAACGGTCAGTTTTTTAAGTGTTTGATAAGCTCTTGTCTTTTTAATTGTTCCAAAAACCGTTACCTGCTCGCCAAGCTTTAAGTTAGAGATTTTTACCCTTCCTTGGTAGTCAATGTAGCGTTTCGGGTAGTATTCAAGCAGCTCTTTAACCGTATAAATTCCAAGCTTATTAAATAATAATGCGGTTTTTGGCCCGACTCCTTTTACAAATTGCACTTCAATTTCAGAAATATCATTTGTAAAAGGCTTTTTTGCCTGTATAGTGTCTTCTTTTTTTTGAACTCTAACTTGAGGTTTAATCAGCTTTTTAAAATATGCAAAAGTATCAACTAAAAGCTCTACACTGTGCGCTCTTGAGGGGGGTGAGTCAATATGATATTGTTCAAAATGCGCAATCAGTTTTTCTACCCTGTGGCGCTCGGTTTTGTTGATTTTTTTCAGCATAAGTCTAAGGGTGTCTAAAACAAACTTTGAAAAAGTGCTTTTTTTGCCCGTTATGTTTATGTATTTATGCTCCATTTCGACTTTACACGAGGTTAAAATTTGCCTGTGTATTTCGTCAAAAGTTCTAAGTGTTCCCATACTCACCAATTATACATTCAAAAGACGAAGAACTTCGTAAATATTTATTTTTTTTGCTTTACCTCTTATGCTTACTTCTCTGATTTTAATAACATCAACGTGTTTTTGCACCTGCTCAAAGGTTTCTTGGCTGATTAAAAACTTTGTTCTGTAAACCTTGTTATAGTTTTCTATTCTTGAGGCTGTGTTTACGGTATCCCCAATAACCGTGTATTCAAGACGCTCTTCCGAACCGATGTTGCCGACAAAAGCTTCGCCTGTTGAAATACCTATTCCGATTTCAATTTTCGGTTTGCCTTCTTCAAGCCACTTTTCTTGCAAGTGTTTTACTTTTTTAAGCATTGCATCAGCGCAAAGGATTGCATCTAGTGCGTGATGTTCATTTTTAATAGGCTCGCCAAAAACCGCCAAAACCGCATCGCCCATAAATTTATTTAAAATTCCGTTGTGTTTTTCAATAATGGGTACAATTGCCGTAAAATATTCGTTTAAAATTTTTGTAACTTCTTCGGCACTAAGCCTTTCGCTGATTGAGGTAAAGCCTCTTATATCCGCAAAAAGAACTGTTACATTTGCTCTTTTGCCGCCAAGTTTAACCGAATCAATATTATCTACAACGTTTTTCATAACGTCTTTTGATAAATATTTGCTCATTGCAGACTGAATTTTCTCTTTTTTTCTGCCCTCGTTTAAGTATCTGTAAGAATAAGCACAACCTATTGCAAAAAGAATAAAGACTTCAGGCATAACAAGATTTACTGCAATTTTGTTTGCAAACATAAATATTGAAAAAATTATGTGCATAAACATTAAGCACGAGCAGGATAAGATTGCAAGCGGTATAGGCAGTGTGCAGACAATGATAAAAGCGAGCATAAAAACTAAAACAACATTTAGAATATTATACAGGTCGCTTGTGGACTTATAAAACTCGTTATTTAAAATGTTATCCAGATTTGTTGCTTGAATATCAACACCTGAAAAAGTGTCTGATATAGGGGTTCTTTTAACGTCTTGAAGTGCTTGTGCGTTTGCATTTGCACCTACAAAAACAATTTTATCTTTGAATATTTCAGAATCTAAAACCGGCTTTTCACCCTTTTTAATTGCATTAAGGGAATTTATAACATCCGAAGCGGATACTTTTTTGTGGGAATATACGCCATCATCGGTCTTATAGTAGTAAACATTTGAGTATGCTATTCCATATTTATTTACAATAGGCATCTTTAGCTTGTATTCATTATTTTTTGCAAGAAGGTATTTGTCGGTAAGTGTGAAGTTATTAATACCTGTATGTTTTGAATACATTACAAGCCCTAAAGAGGGATAAAGCTTGCCTTTGTAATTTATTATCTGGTCAATTTTTCTTATATATCCGTCATTATCAAGATTTGTATTAACAGAGCCAAGGTTTTGCACATTTTTTAAGTAGTCCTTTTGAAATGCGCTAAAACTCTTGTAGGGGCTTTCTTTTTTGTATTTTTCACTTCTTTTGTCTTCAATTATTATTTTATTTTTTTCAAAAAGCAAATCTTCATATTCTTTTTTATTAATTTTTTTCTCAAATTCATTGTTTGCAAAACCTACACCGGCGCTTAAATTGGTATATTTTTTAATGTCTTCAAAAAATTCTCTGTCGGCTTTTGGGTGCTCAATGTCAGGCGCTACAACAATTGCATCATAACCTATTTGTTTTGCTTGCGTGTAATTTGTTAGATATTCAAAAATCTCTGAATATTTCGTTCTCTTCCAAGGCCAACGTCCAAGCTCGTGGAGTGATTTATCATCAATTACAACAAGGACAATATCATCAGAGGCTTTTGCGCTTTGAGTTGTCATCTTTACAAGAAAATTATAAGATTTTGGCTCAAAAATAGACACCCCAACCAAATAGACAATAAAAAATATCAAGATTGAAGCAAACGTCAAAAGTATTAATGATTTTTTCTGCGATATCACCATGGTCTTATTTTACTTTATAACCTTATAAAATGAAATACATAATTAATATGGGATTAACATTTTTTTGAAAAACAAAAATACTTTGCTATAATATCTATTAAAGAGGAGAAGATATGAAAGATTTGTTTAAAAGAATAACTGTTTTGGGCTTAATGGCGTTATTATTTTACGTAAGCGCTTTTTTAAATCCTGTGTTGGCTCAAACACCTCAGTCGTTATACGACAGGGCTTGGAAGCTTATTAATACAAAGTTTGTTGACCAAACAAATAATGAACAAGACTGGTCAAGGTGGCGTCATCGCTATGATAACGTAATTAAAGACGATGAAGACGCTTACGTTGCAATAGACACTATGATTTCAAGCTTGAATGATGTTTATACAAAATTCTTAAATCCTAAAGATTTCAAGGAAGAAAACGACTCAATTCAAGGCTCACTTCAAGGTATTGGTGTTCAAATCGGTGTAAGAGAGGGCAAATTGCTTGTAATAGCTCCTATTGAAGATACTCCGGGTGAGCGTGCAGGTCTTAAAGCTGAGGATGAAATTCTTGAAATTGACGGTCAAAGCACAAAAGGTATAACTGTTGAGGCAGCTGCCGATAAAATCAGAGGACCTGAGGGTACTCAAGTAACTCTTTTGGTTAAAAGAGGAAGTGAACCTGCAAAAACTTATAAAATTACAAGGGAAAAAATTGAAATAAAATCAGTTTCAACAAAAGCACCAAAGTTTGTTAAAATCCCTGAAAATATCGGATATATCAGACTAAGCTCTTTTATAAGCAGAAATGCTACTTCCGAATTTGAAGCTGCTTTAGTTGAAAACTGCAACAAAGACGGTCTTATTATTGACCTTCGCTCCAACCCCGGTGGTCTTTTGACTAATGCTATCTACATTGCCGATATGCTTTTGGACTCAAAAGTAATTGTTTCAACGGTGGATAGAGACGGTTATAAAGACACAACTCGTGCAACACAAAGACTTGTTACCGATCAGCCGATTGTTGTTTTAATTAACGGCGGTTCTGCTTCTGCAAGTGAAATTCTAAGCGGTGCCTTAAAAGATAACAACAGAGCAATAATTGTCGGTAAAAAATCCTTCGGTAAAGGGCTTGTTCAGGAAATTAACCGTTTACCGGGCGGAAGCGCTATGCACATTACCATTCAAAAATACTTAACTCCAAACGGTACCGATATTAACAAAAAAGGTATAATGCCTGATTACGAAGTTGAAATTACCGAAGAGGACGTTAAAAAAGAACGCGACCCGCAGCTTGCAAAAGCAGTAGAAATCTTGCAAAAGGATAAAGCTGTTGCAAAGAGTGCTCAAAGCAAAGAATTAAAAGTTGAAATTAAAAATTAGTTATTAAGACTGTGAATGGGGGCGGGAATTCTTCCGCTCCTGTTTACAAATACCGAAGAATCAAGTTTGCTTAGAGACATAATCGGCGCTTCACCTAAAAGCCCACCAAATTTAACCCATTCGCCTTCTTTTTTGTTAGGAACAGGTATGACACGCACAGCGGTTGTCTTTTTGTTTATCATACCGATTGCCATTTCATCCGCGATTAAGCCTGCAATAGTGCTTTTTGGCGTATCTCCGGGGATTGCTATCATATCAAGCCCGACTGAGCAAACGCAAGTCATAGCTTCAAGTTTGTCAATTGTCAGAACACCTCTTTTTGCGGCCTCAATCATTTGAGCATCTTCAGACACGGGAATAAAAGCGCCCGATAATCCGCCAACATAGCTTGATGCCATTGTGCCGCCTTTTTTAACCGCATCGTTTAACATTGCAAGTGCCGCAGTTGTGCCGTGTGCGCCTGCTTGCTCTAAGCCCATAGCTTGGAAAATACCCGCTACACTGTCGCCTTCAGCAGGCGTGGGTGCTAAAGACAAGTCTATAACTCCAAATGGGATGTTTAATCTTGAAGCAAGCTCTCTTCCGATTAACTCTCCTGTTGTTGTGATTTTAAATGCGGTTTTTTTGATTATATTTGCTACTTCGCCCAAGTCTGCATCTTTTGGTATATTTTCAATCGCCCATCTTACAACCCCCGGGCCGCTAACACCAATGTTAAGAGCGCACTCGGGTTCGTTAATGCCGCAATATGCACCCGCCATAAAAGGGTTGTCGGATACGGAGTTACAGAAGCAAACAAATTTAGCCGCACCCAAGCCGTCTTTATCTGCAGTTAGTTCTGCCGTTTTTTTAATAATGTCGGCAACTTTTAAGACGCCTTTCATATTAATTCCGGCTTTTGAACTTGCCAAATTTACGCTTGAGCAAAGCTTTTGAGTGCTTGCAAGAGCTTCGGGGATTGATTCTAAAAATATCTCATCCCCTCTTGTACAGCCTTTTTCAACCAAGGCTGAATATCCGCCTATAAAATCGACCCCGACTTCATTTGCAGCTTCATCCAAGACTTTTGCAAGATAAACATAATCAGGATTTTTTGCTGCCTCACCGATTAGCGAAATTGGGGTTATTGCAATTCTTTTATTTATAATCGGTATAGAAAATTCGTTTTCCAAATCGTCCGCATACTTTTTAAGGTTTTTGGCATATTTTATGATTTTATTGTATATTTTATCGCCCGTTACTTTGATATCTTCGCTTATGCAATCTCTAAGCGAAAGAGCAAGGGTTGTTGTTCTTATATCAAGATGATGAACTTTAATCATCTGAATTGTTTCGATAATATCTTTTTCGTTAAAATCAGCCATTTTTTACCTTATATAGTGTGCATTTTGTCAAAAATTTCTTTTCTTTGAACCCAAACTTCCATACCAAGTTCTTCACCTGATTTGATGAGCTCTTCTTTAATTAATTTAAAATTTTCCTTGCTTGATGATATATCGCAAAGCATCATCATAACAAAGTGATCCTGCATAATTGTTTGTTTGATGTCTTCAATGTTAACGCTTAATTGTGCAAGCGTTGCAGATATCTTCGCTACGATACCCACTTTATCCAGACCCGAAATTGTAATTAAAATCTTATCTTTGCTCATTTTACATCTTCCTTAATAACGATTAAGTTGTTCATTATTTTCATTGCAACAGTAGGCAAAACAACATGTTCAAGTCCGTCAGAAATGCTTATAACGCTCCCTGCCTTAAGTGTTGTTTCTTCGCCTTTGTATAAAAAAGTATAATCTGTGCTTCTGTCTGAACGGATTGTTATTTTGTCCATTTTCTGCCTTTCTTGAATTAATTCACAAGTTCTATACCGCTTGATGTTCCAAGTCTTGTTGCACCTGCTTCGATGAGTTTAATTGCACCGTCTTTGGTTTTAATTCCGCCGCTGGCTTTAACTTCAAGACCGTAAGGTTCAACTGTTTGAGCCATAAGTGCAACGTCTTCAACCTTTGCCCCTACACCGCCTTTTGTAAAACCTGTTGAAGTTTTTACAAAGTTTGCACCCGCATTTGCACAGGCAAGACAAGCCTTTTGTATTTCATCTTTTGTTATTAAATCTGTTTCCAATATAACCTTAAGATTGTTATTTAAACAAGCTTTTTTGGTTTCTTTTACGTCGTATTCAACTTTTTTGTAATCGTTTTCCTTAATTGCAGCCAAATTTACAACGGTATCAATTTCATCAGCACCGTTTTCAAGAGCCTCTTTTGTTTGATAAATGACCGTTTCAAGTGTATTTGAGGCAAGCGGAAAATTTACCACGGTTACAACTTTGACATTCGTCCCTTGTGTCAATTTTTTCGCCAATTTAACGTAATTGGGATTTATGCAAACGCCAAGAAAATTATTTTCACAAGCTTGTCTTACAAGTGTTTCAATCTCTTCTTGTGTTGCTGTCGGTTTTAATAAAGTGTGTTCTATGTATCTGTTAAGTTCCATAAAAATAATTATAGCAAAACAAGATTGTTTACGCCAGCTTTAAAATTTAAACAGGAATTAAGATTTTCAACCGTCATTTTTAATATTCTCATGGTGGCTTCGTATGTGTTGTAAGCCATATGCGGAGTTATTATGACATTATCAAGCTGCATAAGCCTTTGGTTAAGATAAAACTTTCTGAGGCAAATTTCTTTAATATTGCCTAAATCTTCGCAAAGAGTATTATTTGAGCAGAGCATTTCTTCGCATTCGATTACGTCTAAAGCCGCATAGCTTACCTTTTTGCTTATCAGTGCATCATAAAGCGCCTGTGTGTCAATAATTTCACCTCTTGCAACGTTTACTATAATCACGCCGTCTTTCATTTTTTCTATATTTTCTTTTCTTATAAGATGATGTGTTTCTTCGTTTAAACAGCAATTTATCGAAATTACATCCGACCTTTTAAATAATTCATCTAACTCAACGTAAGTGTAGTTATCGTCTTTTATTGTATCGTAGGCAATTGTGTTCATACCAAAGCCTTTTGCAATGTCTAAAACCCTTTTGCCTATTGCTCCTGCGCCAATTACGCCAAGGGTTTTGTTAAAAAGCTCAACACCTTCATACTGATTCATCTTTATGTTATTGGTTTTAATGCCGTATATGCCATGGGCTATTTTTCTTATTGCGTTCAATAAAATACCGAAAGTAAATTCGGCCACCGTATAATCGCCGTAATGTGGGGTGTTAAATACTTTAATATCTCTTTGTTTGCAATAATTTAGGTCAATGTGGCTAAAGCCTACACTCCTTGTAAGAACATATTTTAAATTAGAAAATTTTTCCAAAACCTTATTATCCAGATTGGATGATATAAAAACGCTTATGATTTCAGGGCTAAAATCCCCGTTATAAGAGTTATTCAGGGAATCTTTTCTAAAGGACAGCTCAATTTCTTTTGGTGAGTTTTCTTTTAAATATTTTTCTTCGTATGGGAAAGTATCAAAAAATAAAGCCTTCATACTCTAAGTTTAAAGGCGTATATGAGTTTATACATGCTCCTTTTGGGCAATGTCTTGAAGGGTATTTTTTCCATACACGATATTTTTACCTTCAATAACGTTTTTGTCGCTTTTTGATTTCTGAGGCTTATTAAGATTTAGGAATTTTTTCATTTTCTCATCATCAAACTCATCTTCCCACCTTGCAATAACGGTTGTTGCAACGCAGTTCCCGATTAGGTTAACGGTTGTTCTGCCCATATCCAAGAACTGGTCTATGCCCAAAAGTATTGCAACACCTACCGTTGGCAAACCAAAACTGTGAAGCGTTCCTGTTAAAACTACAAGAGCAACCCTTGGAACACCTGCTATACCTTTTGAGGTAAGCATTAGAGTTAACATAATCATTAATTGCTGCTCAAAGCCAAGGTTTATGCCTGCAATTTGTGCGCAAAAAAGTGTGGTAAGGGTTAAATAAAGAGTTGAACCGTCCAGGTTAAATGTGTAACCTGTTGGCATTACAAAGCTGACAATGTTCTTAGGTACACCGAATTTTTCCATTGCGCTCATTGCCTTAGGCAGCGCTGCTTCTGAGCTTGCGGTTGAAAAAGCCAAAAGTGCAGGGTCTTTAACTGCCTTTAAAAGCCCAAAAAACGGAACTTTTATAATTTTGCACACCACAAGAAGGGTTACAATAACAAACAAGACTAAGGCAGTGTATGTAACAAAAATTAATTTTGCATAACTTGCCAAAATTCCGACCCCGTTTTTGCCGATTGTTGCCGATATTGCACCAAATACGCCCATTGGAGCAAAGTACATAACAAGTTCGGTAAATTTAAACATAATATCGCAAGTGCTTTGCATAAAATCTAAAACAGGACGTGCTTTTTGACCGACTGCACAAATTGCAAGAGAAAAGAATATTGCAAAAACAACTATTTGAAGCAAACTTCCCTCTGCAAGTGCTTGAAAAATACTTGTGGGGACTAAGTCTAAAAGCATGTGCGAAAAAGAGTGGTCAATTTTAACGCTCTGCATTTGCTCTACTGCTGTCATTGAAACATTTGATAAATCTATATTAAACCCCGCCCCCGGTTTTAAAACGTTTGCGGTTATAAGGCCTATAAAAAGAGCCAAGGTTGTTGCAATTTCAAAATAAATTATGGTTTTTAGCCCGATTTTACCAAGGTTTTTGACATCACCGTGCCCTGCAATCCCTACAACAAGAGTTGCAAAAATCAAAGGTGCGATTATCATTTTTACCATTTTTAAAAAGACGTCCGCCAAAGGCTGCATCTTTGATGCCCACTCGGGCACAAGCCAGCCAAAGAGAATGCCTGCGACAAGTGCTGCGAATATGAATGTTGTCAGCTTGGTATTGTTCAAAAATCTCTCCAAAGTTGGTAAAATAAACCGATTTTTTAATTCTATTACAAAAATATAAATTTTTGTTTGTCTTTATATATTCTTTATTTTTTCAAGAAGTTCATTATACACATCTATTGTGGTTTTGCAGATTTTCAACTCTCTTTTTACAAGGCTTTTAATGGTTTCGCAAAAGCAGCGAAAAAGTGCTAAATTGAGCCCGTATTCTCCCGAGTTTTTTCTGAGAATTTCCCAAATCTCGTCCCTATATGCCTTTTCTCTTGTGTTCGCTTCAATTTTATCGGCAAGAAAAATTATTTTTTCAAAAAGGCTCATACCGACTTTGCCGATTGTATGACAGCGAATTGCACTAATAATTTTATCATCATCGACATTGTATATAGTCTTTGCAAAATAAGCTCCAACGGGAGCATGCAGTGTTTTATAGTTTTGAAGTTCACCTTCATCAACGTCTTTTAGCTCTTCTTTTATAATCTTTAAAAGTTCTTCGTTAGGCTTGCATTTGGCACAGTCGTGCAAAAGTCCCGCAAGGTATGCTTTTTCCTCGTCTTCATTATATATCTGCGCAAGCTCTTTAGCACAATCGGCCACCCCGAGCGTGTGAAGGTATCTTTCTTCACTAAGACACTCTTTGAGCTTGTTTTTTATACAGTCCGTGTTCATAGATATATTCCTCTACTTTTTTATCCACTAAGCCTTCTATGCTTTCATCTTTTTCTACTTTATTTCTTATCTCATTTGATGAAATATCAATAAAATCAGCCTCGACAATTTGAAAATCCCACCCTCTTTGCTTTAGATGTTCAAAAGGATTTAAAAGCCTGCCGTCATATTTTCTTGGAATTACAATAAATTTCGTATCTTTTTTAAGCTCTTGTGGCATTTTCCAGCTTTCAATTTTAGCAAAAGCATCATAGCCGATTATGAAATTTATTTTGTCGCTTTTGTCTTGTTTTTTTAATTCTTTTATCGTCCTATAACTAAAGCTCGGTGTGGGCAGTTTAAGCTCTATGTCGCTTACGTTTTCATCTCCCAGTGCAAGCTTTGCCATCTTTAACCTGTCATAGAAAGTGCAATTTGGAATTTTATGCGGCGGGTTAAATGCGGGCACAAAAATTATGCTGTCAAAGTCGAGCTTTTCCCTTATTTGACTTGCCATTTGAGTATGCCCTTTGTGTATGGGGTTAAATGTTCCAAAAAAATAACATTTCATATTACAAATTATTATATTACAATAATTTTTGTTATGTACAATTTTGATTCCTTGAGTTTAAAAAAAATTTTTATCGATAATTATGATTTTTTGAAAAATGCCTCAGTTCAAAAAATTCAACAACTCTCAAGAAGAGAGTTTATCTTTAATTTGCGCTCATCCGGTGTAAGTAAAAAACTGTACGTAAATATTAACCCAAAGTATCCTCACCTCTGCTTTGTCAGTGAAGATACAATTCAAAAAAGAAGGCTCAGTGTGCCTAAAATGCCTCCGATGTTTTGTATGCAGCTAAGAAAATACCTCGAGGGCTCAAGAATAAAAGAAATTACTTTGCCTGATTACGAAAGAATTTTAGAATTTCATTTTGAAGTTTTTGATGAGTGCGGTCAGCTTGTTAATTTATGCTTGGCAGTTGAGCTTATGGGTAAATATTCAAATATTATCCTGTATGATTTTAGGTCAAAAATTATCTTAGGAAGTGCGCATAACGTTTCTTTTGAGAAAAGCTCGGTAAGAGAAATCTATGGCGGAATAAAATACATCTACCCTCCAAGACAAATAAAAACAGATATTCTAAAAACAAGTTTTGCTGCTTTTTGCGAAAAAATTAAAAATTCAAATGACCTTATAAGAACTGTAAGCTGCGAATATTACTATTTTTCAAATCCTCTTGTGAAAAAAATCCTCTCTATTTCAAATGATGAACAAGAGTTGTTTAAAAACCTTCAAAGCACCGCTGCGCTTGAAAATAATATTTTAAATTCTTTGTGGGGTGATGATGAGGATTTTAATAAAAATATCGATAATTACTTTTCAAACATTATCTTTAATGACATCACAGAGGCTCAGAAAGCTTCTTATACAAGGATTTTAAAAAACGAAATCAAAAAATATTCAAAAATTTTAAATTCCCCCGTCGATGAAGATAAAGTTGAAAAATACAAACAAAAGGGAGATTTAATTTTAACTTACATCTATCTTATAAAATCAGGCGAGGAAGAATTTTTAACCCCTTGCGGCACAGTTATTGAGCTGGACAAAACGCTTTCACCCTCTCAAAATGCCCAAAAATATTATAAACTCTACTCAAAAGCAAAAGGTGCATTTGAATACGCACAAAAGAAAAAAGAGCAGGCAAAGAGTTTAAGCGATTATTACGAAACAATTTTGTTTAACCTTGCCAACTCAAAAACTTATCAGGAATTGGATGAAATTGAGCAAGAGCTTTTTGAATGTAATCTTTTAAAGATAAACGAGAAGAAAAAAGATTTAAAAATCAACCTTACAACCTTTAACTTTGATGGTTACGAGATTTATTTAGGCAAAAATAATAAGCAAAACGATTATTTAATTTCAAAGGCTTCAAACCCCAAAGACCTTTGGTTTCATGCGTATAATTGCCCATCTTCCCATGTTTTATTGAAAATTAAAAACGACCAAAAGTACCCTAAGGCAGAGGTTCTTGAGTATTGTGCAAGACTTGTAAAAGAAAATTCGCCTCTTAAAAACTCTACAAAAGCCTCGATAATTTACACAGAGAGGAAAAATTTAAAGAAACCCCCGGGAGGAGTTTTGGGGTATGTAATCTACAAAAACGAAAAAGAAATTGTAATTTAGTTTTTCTTTTGTTTGTAATAAAATATTTTTGTTAAAAAGTAATAAATGAGGATAAAAAATGCAAGTTTCATACGAGTGGTTAAACGAATTTGTTGATTTATCAGGGATTGAGCCTGAACAAATTGCTCATAAACTTACTATGAGCGGTCTTGAAGTAGAAGAGATTGAGTATAAAAAACCAAAATTTACAAATATCAGGACAGCAAAAATCATAAAAATTGATAATCACCCGAATGCTGATAAGCTGCACCTTGTAACCGTTGATATCGGCAGTGAACAAAAACAGGTTGTCTGCGGTGCTCAAAACATCGAAGAAGGGCAAATTATCCCTTATGCAAGTGTAGGTTCACAAGTTTTCTCAAGAAAAACAGGTGAATTATTTGAGCTTACTCCTGCTGTAATTAGAGGGGTTGAATCTCAAGGTATGCTTTGCTCATGTGATGAGTTAGGTATTGAAGGAATGCAGGAAGAAGACGGCATTTTTATTCTAAACAGAGTGTATGACACAATTCCTCTTGGTGAGCCGTTGGAGAAAATTATGAATATGTCTGAAGAGATTATATTCCACGTTGCTCCTACCGCAAACAGAGGCGATCAAATGTCTGTTGTGGGAATTGCAAGAGAACTTTGTGCTTTGTTTGACAAAAAAATGAAAGTAGAAATCAATAAAGATTTTAATCTTAAAAAGACTGACAACTTTAAGGTTGAAATTTTAAATGATGATGCTTGCAAATATTACTCAGTGGGTGTTTTGAAAAATATCAAAATAAAACCCTCGCCTGCTTTTATGCAAAGAAGAATTGAAGCTTGCGGCATGAGGCCAATTAATAACGTTGTTGATATCACAAACTATATTCTGCTTGAATACGGCACTCCGCTCCATGCTTTTGATTATGATAAATTAGATAATTATTTGTGTGTAAGATACGCACGTGAAGGCGAAAAGCTTGTTACAATCGACGAAGTGGAAAGAAAGTTAACGGATTTAAGCGTAGTTATTTCAACTAAAGATACCCCGGTTTGCCTTGGCGGTGTTTTTGGCGGCTTAAACTCTGAAATCGACGACAATACTAAAAATATTGCTCTTGAAGCTGCATATTTTACTTCTCATACTAACAGAAAATCTGCCCGCTCGGTGGGTTATCGCTCCGAAGCAAGTGCAAGATACGAAAGAGGAATTGATATAGAGCTTGTTCCCTTTGCTCAAAAACGTGCGGTCGAATTGCTTGAAAAGTACGCTGATGCAGAGTTTGAAGGTATGTGCGAAGTTGGCAGTGCTAAAGCTGCCGATATTGAAATTACCCTTAGAAACAGCGAAATCAAAAGAATTTTGGGTATTGAAATCGAGCAGGAAAGATGTGTTTCAATTCTTGAAAACCTCGGTTTTGAACTTTTGGGCAAAAATCAAGCTGCTGCGAAGTTTAAAGTACCAAGTTACAGGGTAAATGATGTTACTCGTGAAATTGACTTGATTGAAGAAGTTTCAAGAATTGACGGCTATGATAAAATCACTCCTTGCTTGCCTCCTATTGCGCAAGGTGCGGATATAAGCTTTGAAAATAAAACTTTAAAAAGAATTAATCAAATGTTCTTAAACTTAGGTTTTGACGAAATTATCACCTCTTCTTTAGTTGGCGATAAACTTTGCAGCGAATTTTATCAAAAACTTGATGATAAAGTTGCAATTAAGGTTAAAAACCCGCAAAGCGAAGAGCATACCACTTTAAGACAAGCTCTGATGCCGTCATTGTTGAATGTAGTTAAAAACAACTTTGACAACGGACAGAAAAACTTTAGAATGTATGAAATCGGAAAAGTATTTTTTGTCTGCTCTGCTCCTGATGAAGACAACACGGGCGTAAGCGAGCAAAGACGCTTGTCAGGCGCTATTTTTGGCAATGTTAACGCACAGTTGTGGGACAACAAAAAGGCTGATGACTTCTATACACTAAAAGGCGTTCTTCAAAATCTTTTTGATGAATTAAACCTTACAAAGAGAATTGTTTGGTCTGCTTTTGATGAAAATGACGTTCAAGCTTGGGGCTTTATGCATCCTGCTCAAAGCGCAAAAATTTCCTTGCTGGGTAAAAATTTCCAAAATCTTGGCTATGTGGGTAAAATTCATCCGATACTTAAAGATAAAATGAAATTTAATCAAGATTTATATGTTTTTGAATTAAATCTTGAAGCGATTTTGGAAGCTGCTTCAAATACTCTTGTTAAGTATAAAAAGCTTTCTTCTTCCTTGCCTGTTCAAAGGGATATTGCCTTTGCGGTTGATGAAAATGTTACCAACGAGCAAATCTTAATAGCTATTAAGAAGATTGCGGATAAAAATCTTTTCAGCGGAGCAAAAGTGTTTGATATTTATCAGGGCGAGCATATTGAAAAGGGTAAAAAATCAATGGCATACAGAATTACCCTTCATGATGAAAATCAAACGCTTACAGATGAAGTTATTGATAAGGAAATGACAAAAATCCGTGAAGGGCTTCAAAAGTCTTTAAATGTAGTTTTAAGGTAGTATATGAGAATTAACAAATACATTGCACAAAGCGGATATTGCTCACGCCGTAAGGCAGATGAGCTGATTGAAGCAGGGCGTGTAAAAGTTAATGGCGAAGTTGTTACTATGCTTGGTTATGAAATCAGGGTAAAAGACAAAGTGTCTGTTGACAACAAGCCTCTTAGAAATCTAAAACTCGAATATTACCGTTTTTATAAGCCGACGGGCTACATTACCACTTGTGATGATGAAAAAGGTCGAAAGACAATATATGACATTATTCCAAAAGAACTTCATCATCTAAAACCTGTGGGCAGGCTTGATAAAGACTCATCAGGGCTGATAATCTTAACAAATGACGGCAATTTAACCTATGAGCTTACTCATCCTTCAATTAAGGTTGCAAAGGTTTATCGAGTAACGGTTGACGCCTTTTTAAAGGTTGAAGATTTAGAGGTTTTGGCTCGAGGAATTGAGCTTGAAAAGGGTAAAATTGCATACTGTGATTGCGAAATTTTGGAAAGAACAAAAGACGAAACTCTGCTTGAGGTTACTCTTTATCAGGGGCTTAATCGTCAAATAAGACGTATGATTGAATTTTTGGGACATAATGTTGTACACTTAAAAAGAATAAGACATGCGACAATTGACATTATTGGTCTTAAAAAAGGGCAGATAAAGCCGATAAAGCCCAAGCAAATTAAGGAATTAAAAGCATATTTGGATAAAATCAAAGAGAAAGAGGTATTTGATGCTTGATATAAAATTAATCAGAGAAAATCCCGATAAAGTAAATGAATTTCTAAAAAGAAGAAATCCTGAATTGAGCATAGACGCTGTTCTTGCCGTTGACGAGGAAAGAAGAAAAATTCAATTCAGTGTTGATGAGCTTCGTGCAAAAAGAAAAAACGAATCTCAAAAAATCGGCGAGATGAAAAAAAACGGGCAAAATACCGATGAAATTCAAGCTGAAGTTAAAAAAATCGGCGATGAAATAAAAGAGTTGGAAGACAAACAAACACTTTTGGATGAAAAACAAAGAAATCTTCTTTTAAACATTCCAAACTTACCCGATGAAACAACTCCTGTTGGAACATCCGAAGATGATAACGTTGAAGTTTACAAGTGGGGTGAGCCAAGAAAATTTGACTTTGAGTTTAAGGCTCACTGGGATTTGTGCGAAGAAAAAAATCTTGTAGATTTTGAGCGTGGTGTAAAGCTTTCTCAAAGCCGTTTTACACTTTATCGCGGCAAGGGTGCAAGACTAGAGCGTGCAATTATTAACTTTTTCCTTGATATTCATACAGAAGAGCAAGGCTACGAAGAAATTTTACCCCCGTTTATGGCAAATGCGGCTACAATGACAGGTACGGGTCAGCTGCCAAAGTTTGCGGAAGATATGTACAAGTGCGTTGATGAAGATTTGTATTTAATACCGACAGCAGAAGTTCCCGTTACAAATATCTACGCCGGTGAAATCTTATCACAAGATGATTTGCCTAAGTATATGTGCGCTTATACTCCTTGCTTTAGACGTGAAGCGGGTTCTGCCGGTAAAGATACAAGAGGGTTAATAAGGGTACACCAGTTTAACAAGGTTGAATTGGTAAAATTGACTACACCCGAGCAAAGTCCCGAAGAACATGATAAATTAACAAAAGATGCCGAAAAAATGTTACAGATGCTTGAGTTGCCATACAGACGTGAAGCACTTTGCTCTGCTGATATTGGTTTTTCTGCAAATAAATGTTGGGATTTAGAAGTTTGGATGCCTTCTTATAATTCTTATAAGGAAATTTCAAGCTGCTCAAATTACGGCGATTATCAGGCAAGAAGGGCAAATATCAGATACAGAGATAAAGAAAGCGGAAAGGTTCGCTTTGTTCACACAATTAACGGTTCAGGCCTTGCTGTTGGCAGAACTTTTGCCGCTATTGTTGAAAATTACCAAACACCCGAAGGCGACATAATCATCCCTGAAGTACTTAGAAAATACACAGGTTTCGATAAAATATAATGAAAAAAATTGACAGCGAAAATTATAGCGCAGATGAACTTTTGGATATTTTACTTGAGGGGAACGCTTGTTTTCAAAACAACACCCCTCGGGTAAAAAACCACTGCTTTTGCGCAATGAAAGAAACTTTGACAAACGGGCAAAAGCCCTATGCTATGATTTTAGGCTGTTCGGATTCAAGAGTTTGCCCTGAAATAATTTTTGATACAGGACTTGGCGAGCTGTTTGTTGCAAGAACGGCAGGCGGAACAATCGGGCCAAATGTCTTGGAAACTCTTGAATACGGGGTTGCACATCTGAAAATAAAACTTCTTGTAATTTTGGCTCATCAAGACTGCGGTGTTATGAAATACGCTCTAAACGCGCCTTTATACAATGATGAGTTAGAAAATTTAATTCACCATGCTCAATGTGTAAAAACGCAAATGGGTACAGCTTGCTTTAATGAGCTTGCAAAGCATTACTGCGATTTTGCAAAGCACAGACTTTTGGTTAAATCTCAAATTATTAAAAAGGCATATGATGAAGGAAAACTAAAAATTCAAAAGGCTTATTTTACGCTTGAAAACGGTAAAGTTGAGCTTTTGGACTAAGGCAGCGGGTCGTATCCTCCTGGGTGAAAGGGGTGGCACTTTAAAATTCTTTTAAGCCCCAAAAAACCGCCTTTTATTACGCCGTATTTTTTAATTGCTTCGTAAGTGTATTTTGAGCAGGTCGGGTAAAACCTGCAAGTTGCAGGTGTGAATTTTGAGAAAAATCTGTATATTGAAATTAATTTTAAGCAGATTTTCTGGCCAAGGTTTAACTTTTCGCTTTGAGTTGGTTTTCTATGCATAAAATATCCTCGGGTGTGTCGATGTCTATAACCCTTGGTGTAATATAGATTGCAGGATTATAGCCGATAAAATCGTTTACTTCAAAAATTGTATCTCGCTTAAGCGCATAAAATGCTCCGTTTTCACAAACCATTTTGTAATGCTCCGCAGTATCCTGTCTTCTTGGGCGAACTCTGTAATCGTAAAGCCCCTGAGCTTGTCCGTTGTGAAGTATTTTCCACTTAGCGTGGGTTGTTCCTATATCAAAAGCGCTAAAGCAGCTGTCATAGCCTTCTTTTTCCTTTTCAAAGTAAAAATCAAAAGCGTCATCTATGTATTTTGAATCCCTTAGCGGGCAAGTCGGCTGCAAAAGTACAACGTAGTCAGGCTTGTAGCCTTCATTTTCTTCAAGATATTTAAGAGCGTGAATTACAACGGGTATTGTTTTTGTTTCGTCTTGCGCAAGTTCATTGGGTCTTTTTACAATTTGCGCACCGTAATTTTTTGAAACTTCGCAAATTTCATCATCCTCGCTTGAAACAACGGTTTTTGTTATGTATTTTGAATTAAGCCCGGCTTCAATTGAGTAGGCAACAAGGGGCTTATCTAAAATAGGGCGCAGATTTTTTCTCTTGATACCTTTGGAGCCGCCTCTGGCAGGGATTACAGCTAATATTTCCATACTTTAATTGCCTCTTCTAAGTCCTTTTGCTCAATTTCTTGTTCCAAAAGCTTTGATTTTGCTTCGTTATAAGTCCTTCCAAATTCGCAGAAGTTTATTTTTTCACCATTTTTGTATATTTGCGCACTAAAAGCGTGTAAATCTTTGTGTTTTATTTCTTTAAATTCTTGTGTTAAAACCCCGCTTAGCGCATCATCAAAAAGCTCTGCCCAACTGTCTTTTATGGAATTTATGACCATATTTGAGCATAAATCTTTTATGAAAGCATCGCAGCTTATAAGATACGTTTTGTCTTTTGTTTGAACAAAATTAAAGCCCAAAATTCCTATATACTCACCGTTTTCCTTTGCTAATGCACCCAAAAACGGCTTTATAATTGTGTTTAAAATTTCTTCTTTTTGTTTGTCGTCTAAAAAATCCACGTCTAATTTTGCAAAAGTGTTTTGATAAGTGCTTACTTCGCTTAAAAATATCGGGTTATAGCCGTCAGAGATTGCATAAACACTAAATTCTTTTCCCCAAATATAATCCTCAATAAGAATTTTTTTTGAGCCGCAGCTAAAAAGCTCTTCTGTTGCTAATTTTGCCTTTTTAAACGTTTCGCAAATTCTTACCCCGTCTTTTTGATACTCGTCAGACTTTACAACAATCGGGAAATGTCCTTGTCTTATAGCGTCAATTGCAGCTTGCGGTTTTTCAAAAAACTGAAATCTCGGGGTCGGAATTTTGTTTTTATAGATGAACTTTTTTGCCCAAATTTTTGAGTTTATAAGTTTTAAGCTTTCTCCCTCTGGCGCAAAAACGCTTAAGCCATTGGATGAAAAAACATTTGATATTTCACTTAATATCGCTTTTTCATCGCACAAAATCGTTAAATTAATCTCGTTTGCAAGAGCAAACTCCTTTAATTCTTCCGTATTTTCAGGGTTTATATCTATAAAATTTGCCTCAGTACCTTCTTTTGTCGTAAAAACAATGTTTTCGCTGTTTTGAGTAAAATATTGCGCAAAGTCCGAGGTTGCGTTTGAAGTGCCTATAAGTAATACTCTCATAGGAAGATTATATCATAATTGCAATAAAAAAAGCACCGAGTTGGTGCTTTTTATCTAGTCAAATTTGTAATTTGTATTTGCTTTTTCAAATCCAAACACATCCACTGCAACATCCTCTTTGTATGTCTTTGGGATGCCGTCTTGATAGCCTATGCTTTTTTTGTACCTTTGTCCTTTTGGTCCGAGTTTTTGTTCACCTTCCGTGTATAATATAAGGTTGCCGTCAAAACAGTAGAATTCTACATCACTTTTTTTTGCTCCGTATCTTTCGTTTGAGATACCTTCAGTATAAAGATCAAGTCTTCCGCTTTCCTGATTAAATCTTGCTGATACATCGCAAGTGTAGTTACCGTTAGTTGTTCCGCTTGAGTTTATACTGTAATAGTTAAAGCCTGCAAAGCCAAGTTGAACTTCTAACGCTCTTTTTTCGCCATTTTGTCTTCTATCAAGTCCTTCTGTATAGTTTTGAAGCTTGTCGCCCGAAAAAGTCATTGCTTTACCTATTTTTATATGGGAGTTTGCAACTTCTTCAAAATTTTCGCGATAAACGTATAATTTGTCATTATTAAATTCATACATTTTGCCGTAGAATTTTCTCTTGAGGCTATCTTCGCCTACTTCTTCTTTAATAATACATCTTTTGCCGTTAAATTCCGTTATTCTATACGGTACCGTTTCGCCCTCCCTATATTCTCTCATTAATAGTCCGCTACCGTTTTTAAATCTTATTATCTCTCTTGTTGTCCCGTCTTGAGGCGCTGCATCTTCTTTTTCGTTTGCCAATCTTGTAACTTCGGCAAGCTTTTGTTGTGCTTCTCTTTGAATTGAAACACTATTGTCTTTTATGTCTTTTATGGCATTGCTTATTTCCGTTTCGTGCTGCAAGCAAACTCTTTGCATTTCTCTTGCTTTATCAAGTGCTTGTGCTTTTGTTGTTGTCGGCTCGTCAATATTTGCACCAAAACTTACACCGCTTTTTTTAATTGCGTACAAATTGTTTTGACCTGCAAGGTCCATTGCATCAATTATCTTTTCGGGCTTTACGTTATTTTGTTCGATTTCAGCTTTTGTTATTTTTGGTTCGCTTTTTGCATAAACCCCGCCGTCATTTTTTACTTGGTTAATCGCAGATATTGACATTATTTTTTCCCTTTCATTTGCATTGCTAATAAAACAAATGAAGAAAAAAAATTGCCCCACCTGAAATGCACAAAAAAGAGGGTGTAGTAACATACACCCTCTTTTGTTATTGTTTTTAAATCCTAACCTCTGATGTTTAATACTTTGATTAGTTTTCTGTATTTTTCAATATCAGATTTTTTAATGTAAGTAAGCATTCTTTTTCTTTTACCTACCATCATTAAAAGACCGCGTTTTGCTTGGAAGTCTTTTGCATTATTTTTTAAGTGTTCTGTAAGTTCGGAAATTTTTTGAGAAAGCATAGCAACTTGAACTTCGATGCTGCCGCTGTCTTTAGAATCTTTTCCGAATTTTTCGATTAATTCTTGTTTGTTTTTTAAATTAATTGTCATTTTTAATCCTTTTGGCTTTTGTATCTAACGTTAAATATCGGTGGTGAGTTTATTTTATACGAAACAAAAATTAACTTCAACATTTATTTTAAGAAAGTATAAGCTAATTAAGTGCATTTGTGCCAAGGTGAATTTTTGCACGTCCGAATTTTTCTTCGATTTTATCCCAAGCGTCTGATAATTTTTGGGCCTTTTCAATTCTCTCGGAGTTAAAAAGTGAAAGCTGACAGTTGTTCCCGCTTGTCAATTTTAAGGCACAAACACCGCAGGAGCGGTAATTCAGGTTGGGGTTAAATATCTCTTCAAAAAGCTCTTTTACTTTTAAATTAAATTCAAACTCTGAATTAACGGGTGTTTCAAAGTTTGTTTTTGCACTTAATATATAAAAATCTTTTGTTCTTAGCATTATGCTAACCCCCGATGAAACCAAATCAAGGTGCCTTAGCTTCTTGCAAACCCTGTGTGTATGGTAGTTTAGGGCGTTTATAATATATTCTTTACTGTTTGTGAAATTTGCAAACGAGGCGGTTTTCTGTATGCTTTTAGGCAGTGTTTTTTCAGGATTTACAGGGTTTTGCGCTTCGCCTAAAAGCTCATATTTAAGATCCAATCCGACTTTACCCAAAACTCTTTTAATCCAAGCGTCATTTTGAGAGGTAAAATCGTAAGCGGATGAGATGTAGTGCTTTCTTAAAAGTGCTGCCGTGTTTGCCCCGATACCCCAAATATCCTCTATTTTTGCAAGTCTTAATTCGTTTTTAATTTCCCTAAAGCCAATTTTATATGTGCCGATGTCGGGATTTTTCTTGCCGATTTCTTTTGCTTTTTCACAAGCAAGTTTTGCAAGAGTTTTTGAATAAGAAAGTCCGATTGATACGTCAATTCCTATGTCTTCTTTTATTTCTTTTCGGATTTTTTCGATTAATTCTTCATAAGAACATCTGAAAAGCTTTCTTGTTCCGCAAAGGTCTAAAAAAGCCTCGTCTATTGAATAAACCTCAACACTTGGCGTGTAGTCATATAACTTTGACATAACCCTTTTTGAAATTTCGTTATATCTCGGGTGGTTTCCTGACAGATATATTACGTTTTTAAACTGCTTTTTTGCCATAAAATACGGCATTCCCATTTTTACCCCAAGTGCCTTTGCTTCGTTTGAGCGGGCAATTATGCAGCCGTCGTTATTTGAAAGCACGCATACGGGTTTGCCCTTTAACTCGGGATTAAAAAGTATTTCACATGAGGCAAAAAAGTTATTGCAGTCAACAAGGGCTATTATATTGTATTTTGGCATTAGAATTTCCTCATAATACCAAGTGCAACTCCAAAAATTACAAGAGAGCTTCTCGGGTAAAGGTTGGGGTAATTTTTATTTGCAGGTTCAAGCCAGACTTTGTTATTTTTGTTTCGATAAGTCTTAAGGGTGAAACCGCCGTCGATATTTGCAAGCACTATGTCTTTATCCTGAGCATAAGAGCTTTTTTTAATGCTTACATAATCCCCTTCAAAAATTCCCAAATCTACCATTGAATCCCCCGAAACTCTGAAGATAAAGACATTTGTTTTGTTCAATTCAAGCTCTCTGTCAAATGAAATAAGATTTTCAACTTCATCTTCCATAGCGCTTGCAAAACCTGCTCTTACTTTTGAGCTAAACAGCCTTGCCCCTAAAAAATCTTGCGATATGTAGTATCTTGAGTTTTTTTCTTCAATGATATTTTTCTTTTTTAAAACATTAAAGTACTGCGCAACGGAGTTTTTTGACTTGTAGCCTAAAAGCTCTTTTATGGCACTCAAACTTGGCAGCGCGTCTTTTCCGTAGTTTTCTTTTAGTGCTTCAAAAAATTGGTTTTGTTTTAAGGTTAAATCTTTCATAATATTATTATGTACGATTGTACATAAAAGTCAAGTGTAAGCAAAAAAAATCATTCTCATGTTTTATTTTTTTGTAACTATTGTGAGGTTTTATGCAAGTAAATTCATTAAACGCGTTTAGCTCTTTTAAAATGCCAAACGGTGTTATTAAGCCTATTCAAAATGCACAGCAAGCAACCCCGACAAGTAATGCCGTTAAGGTTAATAATTCTTCAGCTGAAGTTAAAGAGCCAAACTCGGTATTAGATAATTCCTCTTTAAAATCAAACCCTAAAAAAATAGCTCTGGGTGCTGCCGTTGCCTTTGGTGCTTTAGCTGCCGGCATGATATTGTTAAAAAGAGGAAAAGGCGCTGATGAAGTTCTATCTGAAGTGCACATAATTCAAAAAGAGGCTGATGAAGCCTATAAAGCCACTTGCGAAATGTTTGAAAGCGCAAAAAAGAAGGTTAATGAACTTGCTGAATGCATAAAAAGAAGTGCTGCTGATGACTTTAATGAAGTTAGAGAAAACGGCTTAATAAGAACATTTGAAATGCGCGGAATGGATTATGACGATATGCCATATTTAATGAGAGAAACAAATGAAGCAGGCAACTTGGTAAGAGAAGTTTCAATTTCCGGATTTATTCCCGATGATATAATAGAATACTCCCCCGATGGTAATGTTGCACGAATTATAAAAACAGATCTTGAGGGTGCTGTTTCTTATGTTGCCGAAGGAATAAGGAAAGACGGAGATGTTTCGGTTGGACAAAAGCTTGCCCAAAGAATGAGAGATGGTAATTTAACACTTATTCAGGATGTTGAAGTTCAGCCTGACGGTAATTTTAATATAGCAGACGCCTTTCTTTTTGAAGGCTCTAAACTTGTTCAATATTCCCGCAACTTGAGAAGTACTCCTGAGGGCTCCTGTGTGCAAGAGCTTTTGTATAAACTAAACGAGAGCGGCGAGTTGGTAAAAGTTTAATCTTTTTTGATATATAATAGCTCTGATGAATGTTAAATTATCAGAGCTGTTTTTTATATGTACAAAAATCGGCGCGCTGCTTTTGGGCGGGGGTTATGTTATTGTTCCGCTTTTAATCAGTGAATTTGTAGATAAAAAAAGATGGCTTACAAAAGAGGAAGTTTTAAACTTTTATGCTCTGGGGCAGTGTGTCCCGGGGATTATTGCTCCAAATACGATAATGTTTTTAGGTTACAAGCTAAGGGGTAAAATTGGTGCAATAGCGGCGCTTTTAGGACTTTGTCTTTCCCCTGTTGCAGCTATACTTCTTGTGGCTTCTTTTATAAGCGTAATTGCAAATTTAGCAATTATGAAAAATATATTTTGGGGCGTTAATATTGCAATAATTGTGCTTATTTTCCTTACAATTAAAGAGGTTTGGTCAACTTCGGTAGTTGATAAATTAACGTTTTTATTTTTTATATTTGCTTTTCTGCTTTGTATTTTTGGGCTTTCACCCGCTTGGGTTATAGTTTTTGCAATATTATTCGGAGTTATTTTAACAAAAGTAAGGAGCCTTAAAAAATGATATTTTTACTTTTGTTTGTCGAGTTTGCAAAAATAGGTCTATTTTCTTTTGGCGGCGGTTACGCGACTTTGCCGTTTCTTTATCATATGAGTGAAACATACGGCTGGTTTTCAATTCAAGAATTAACACAAATGCTTGCAATATCAAGTATTACCCCGGGGCCAGTGGGTTTAAATGTTGCAACTTTTGCGGGCTTTAAAACATCGGGCATAATGGGTTCTCTTTTGGCATCTTTAGCGATTATGCTGCCTTCTTTTGTTTTTGTAATTCTTGTTTCTAAGGTTTTGAAAAAATTCAGAGATAATGTTTACTTAAATACAGTCTTATACATTCTTCGCCCTACTGCCGCAGCTCTTTTGACGGCGGTTTTGGTCAGATTGTTTTTTGATACTTTGATTTTAAATCACAATTTTAAAGATTTTAATAACGCCGTTGATTTTGGTGGCGTTACTTTACTTATAATTCTTATTTTAATAAGCCTAAGGGTAAAAAAAGACCCTCTAACTTACCTTCTTTTAGGTGCTTTTGCAGGGGTTGTTGTTTATATTGTTAAAATGTTCTAGTTTTTTATGCTATTTTGCAACTCCTTTATAAACAGCTTAGCACATTTTGAAAGCGGTGAATTTTTTCTCCAAGCAAAAAGTACTCCCGCTTCAAGTGTTGGTTTTAGGGGTTTAAAGCATAGATTGCTTTTGCCTGTAAAATTAATCAGTTTGTCTATACAAAGGGCGTAACCAAAGCCTTCATCCACCATAATTGAGGCGTTGAATAAAAGATTATAAGTGCCCACTATGTTTAGCTTTTCAAAGTCATCTCCAAGCCAGCCCGAGATTAAATTTTTGACCAAAAATTGTCTTGAAGAAAGTATGGGTATGTCTTTTAAATCTTTTGGGGTTATAAAATTTTTTTTGGCAAGCTCTGCATCTTTTCTCATTAAAACACCCCACTTGTCTTTTTGAGAAAGATTAATAAAGTCAAACTCTTTTTTATCAAAAGGTTCGATAAAAAGCCCAAAGTCCAACAAGCCCTTATCCAGCTTTTCTTTAACGTCTTCACCGTTTCCGCTGTAAAGGTGAAATTTAATATTTTTATATTTTAGGGTAAATTTTTTAGCTGCTCTGGCAACAACTCTCATAGTGTCTGTTTCGCCGCCACCAATATATATTTCTCCCGCTATATTTTTTTCATCATACAAAAATTCACTTTCTGTTTTATCTGCAAGTTCAATAATCTCTTGAGCCCTTGCCATAAGGAGTTTGCCCTCATCGGTGAGAGTTATTTTTTTGTTTCTTTTGCCGCGGATTAAAAGTTTTGTCTTAAGCTCGTTTTCTAAATCCATTAGTTGGCGAGAAAGTGTCGGCTGTGTTATGTGCAGTACCTGTGCCGCTTTTGAGATACTTTCCTGTTGCGCTGTTGCTAAAAAATATTTTAAAACCCTTAGTTCCATTGTTTAATAATAAATATATTTTATATGCCTGTCAAGCATATAAAACTATACTATATAAGTATTTGCTATTTATTAAAACATGGTAAATAATCATAAAAACAGAGGTGTTAAATATGAATTTTAAAAAGGTTGTAACTTTTGCTTTGATTGTTGCCCTAATGCAGTCAAATACGCTATGTGCCATAAGTTTGGAAAGGGAAAAAATGACAAGAGAACAAATTTGCAAAGATAATTTTGAAGCTCTTTTTAATACAAAATGGAATCCAAATGTCGGAGATGACCCCGAGATGATGTCTGTTTTGCAAAAATATATTTTTGGTGAGGTCTTTACAATCGGTAAGTTAGATAACAAAACAAGGGAAATGCTAACTGTTACAACTCTTACTGCTCAACAAACTTTGCCGCAGCTTAAAGCACATATAAATGCTCTTTTGAATACTGGTGCAACGCCAAATGAGGTAAGAGAGGTTATTTATCAATGTGCACCTTTTATTGGCTTTCCAAAAACGCTTAATGCAATTAGTGTTATGAATGAAGTCTTTGTTGAAAGGAAAATCCCGCTCCCGCTTGAAAACGCGTCAACAACAAATGAAAATAACAGGTATAAAGAAGGTCTTAAAATTCAAAAACCTCTGTATGGTGATGAAATTAAAAATTCCCTGGAGGGTTTACCAAATAACGTCGGAGATAAAGTCGCCCGCCTTTTAAGCGAGGTTTGTTTTGGTGATTTTTATACAAGAAAAGGGCTTGACCTTAAAACAAGAGAGCTTTTGGTTTTAGCAATTTTGATAACCGACGGCAGTGAAAATACTCTTAAAAGTCATATAAAAGGAAATTTAAAGGCCGGTAATACAAAAGAAGATATTGTATCTGCGATAATTCAGTGTATGCCATACGTAGGCTTTTCTAAAACCTTTAAGGCATTATACATTTTTAAAGACGCAATAGGAGAAAATATTATGCAACAACCTTTTAGTCAAGGCGAAATTAATCCTTACAGTGAATATTTTACAGGCGTAACACACTTAAATATGCTTGTTCAAAAGGATGAAATGTGGAATTCCTCTATCGGTAACGTTACTTTTGAAAAAGGTGCAAGAACAAACTGGCACAAGCACTCGGGCGGACAAATTCTGCTTGTAACGGCAGGTGAAGGCAGATACCAAGAAAAAGGCAAGGAAATTCAAATTTTAAAAACAGGCGATGTGGTAAAAATTCCAAAAGATGTTGTTCACTGGCATGGTGCAGCTCCTGATTGTGAATTTGCGCACATTTCAATAGAAACAAATATTCCAAACAATCAAACAACTTGGCTTGAGAAGGTTTCAGACGTTGAATATAAGTAGGTAAATAATGAATTTAGAAAAATTTTTACAGCATTTAAATTCAGGTAAAGAAGTTGTTGCCAATAGCGAAGAGCATAAGTATATGTCTTATTTGGCTGATGAGGCAATGAAATTATCACACAAGCTTAATCATAAATACAATCCGCCAAAAGTTGTGTGCGAGTTATTTTTTAAGCTTATAGGCAAGCCTGTTGATTATACTTTCAAGCTCTTTCCGCCTTTTTATACCGATTGCGGAAAAAACATAACGGTTGGAAAAAATGTTTTTATTAACTCTTGTTGCCATTTTCAAGATCAAGGGGGAATTGTTATAGGTGATAATGTCTTAATCGGGCATAATGTAGTAATCGCAACGCTAAATCATAATCAAAATCCCGAAAAAAGGGCGTCAATTTTGCCTAAATCGGTTAAAATCGGCAATAACGTCTGGATAGGCTCTAATGCAGTAATTTTGGGCGGGGTTGAAATTCAAGACGGTGCAATAATAGCAGCCGGTGCGGTTGTTGCGAAAAATGTTTTAAAAAATACTGTTGTAGGCGGTGTTCCTGCAAAGGTTATTAAAGAAATTGAGGTGTAGGTTATGTTTAGAGCAACTATTATTGTATTTTTGTTAATATTTATTGTAGGAGTAAGTAATATGAGTTTTGCAAAAGAAAACAGTTGGGATAAAGTTTTTGAAAAATCCGACAAAGTAGAAGTTAAAAAAGTCCGCTTTAAAAACCGTTTTGGGATAACTCTTGCGGGCGATATGTATTTGCCAAAGGATTTAAAGAAGGGCGAGAAGTATCCTGCTATTGCAATTTCAGGCCCGTTTGGTGCCGTTAAAGAACAGGCTTCGGGGCTATATGCCCAAACGCTCGCTCAAAGAGGATTTATAACTCTTGCTTTTGACCCGAGCTATACAGGTGAAAGTGAAGGTGCGCCAAGAGATGTTGCATCCCCCGATATTAATACAGAGGATTTTTCGGCTGCTGTTGATTTTTTGTCAAATGAAGAAAATGTTGATGCAGAAAAAATCGGAATACTTGGCATTTGCGGTTTTGGCGGCTTTGCGCTAAATGCGGCTCAAATTGATACAAGAATTAAAGCTGCGGTAGCTTCAACGATGTATGATATGACAAGAGTAAGTGCATTTGGTTATAATGATACAATTGATGAAGATGCGCGCTATGAGCTTAAAAAGAGTTTAAACGAACAAAGAACGAAAGATTTTAAAAACGGCACTTACGCTAAAGCCCAAGGCTTACCGGATAAACTAAAAGGGGATGAGCCTCAATTTGTAAAAGATTATTGGGATTATTACAAAACAAAAAGAGGATTTCATAAAAATTCCATAAACTCAAACGGCAAGTGGAATACAACCTCAACCCTTTCGCTTATAAATCTGCCGATTTTAGCTTATGCTAACGAAATAAGAACGCCGATTTTAATGATACACGGTGAAAATGCCCACAGCAGATATTTTAGTGAAGACGCTTTTAAAAAATTAAAAGGCGAAAATAAAGAACTTTTAATTGTTAAAGATGCAAACCATGTGGATTTGTACGACAATCTTGATAAAATACCTTTTGATAAGATAGAATTGTTTTTTAAGGAAAATTTAAAATAAGGGGGTAAATATGCCTAAGAAAATTATTGTAATTTCAACAAGCTTAAGAGAAAACGCTAATTCGGATATTCTTGCGGATGAGTTCATAAAAGGCGCACTTGAAAATCAAAACGATGTGGAAAAGATAAGTCTTAAAGGCAAAAATATATCCTTCTGCAAAGGCTGTCTTGCTTGCCAAAAGCTCGGTAAATGCGTTATTGAGGATAGTGTGAATGAAATAATTGAAAAAGTAAAAGAGGCGGATGTTCTTGTTTGGGCGACACCTGTTTATTATTACACTATGTCAGGACAGATGAAAACCCTTATGGATAGAATGAATGCGCTTTATTCGCTTGATTATAAATTTAGAGAAATTTATTTAATTGCGACTGCGGCGGACGCCCCAAAATCCGCAATAAAAGGAACGCTTGACGCACTTAAGTGTTGGATGTCTTGTTTTGGCGGTGTTAAGCTAATGGGAGCAATAGAAGGCACCGGCTTAACCTCTCCAAATGAAGTAAAGGCGCACAACAACTACCTTCTTGAAGCTTATAATATGGGCAAGAGTGTATAAAAAAGTTAATGCCTTTAGGGGTTTTTAATTTTTGATTTTACTTTAAAATTATTTGTATAAAAACAAGGGGGTAAAATGAAGACAATTAGTGTTGATAAGGATAAGTGTACTCATTGCGGTTTGTGCATAAGCGATTGTACAACGGGGTGTATAGATTTTGACAGTGAAAATTTCCCTAAAACCGTTGATGAAAAAAGATGCATATCTTGTCAGCACTGTCTTGCAATTTGCCCGACAGGCGCACTTTCTTTTGGTGATAAACATCCGAATGACTCTCAAGTTGTTGAATATAGCGATATTTTAGGGCTGATAAAATCAAGAAGAAGCGTAAGGCAATATGGGGAAGATGAAATTGCCCCTGAGATTATGGACAAGCTAAAGCAGATGCTTCCTTATGTTCCAACGGGGTGCAATAATCACTCACTTCATTTTTCAATCGTTGAGAAAAAATCCGCAATGGATGAAATCAGAAAAAAAGTAAATGATTTATTGATTAAAACAATGTCATATAAAGCACTTTCGCCAATTATGAATAAGTTTTCAAGGTATAAAGACGCTTTTTTAAAGGGTGAAGATGTAATATTTAGAGGCGCTCCTCATATGATTGTTGCTTCATCCCCTCTTAGTGCACCTTGCGCTAATGTTGACCCTATAATTGCTCTTAGCTATTTTGAACTTTATGCTCAACATTTGGGGCTTGGTACTTGCTGGTGCGGCTTTGCTCAGGCATGTTTAAAAATCTTCCCTGAGCTTTGCGAAATGCTTGAAATCCCATCAGGGTATAAGCCTGTGTATGTTATGCTTTTTGGAAATCCAAAGGTAAGATACCAAAGAACAGTGCAACCTGAGCCTTATAAAATTTCTGAAATAAAAGAGATTCACAAAAAAGACTCTTGTATTTTCTGCAAAATAAAGAGGTTCGTAACTAACTTTTTAAGGTAAGTATTGGTCGGCTTTATTTCTTTCTATTAGTTCAATAACAAATTGTGCAATAGTTAATAGAATGGCAATTATAAAATGAGTGCAGAATATTAAAATGGATACCCAAAGAGGCAACCCCCAATACTTGTGTGCACCATAGATTCCTGCAATTGTTCCAATAATGGGAATATACGCAACAAAACCTCCTATTAGCAAAGACAAGAACCAGTTGTTTAAAACATAGTATGCCCCCGCATAGACAGCTGCCCACTGTACAATGCCAAGCCCCAAGTAGCCTGCTACAAATATGATTGTTAATGTGGTGGAAATAAAATCTTTTAATTGAACCAAGAAAGGTTTTTGCCCGTTGTTTGTCAGGTCTTTGGATTTTATAAACGAAAGAATTAATAAGAATATCGGCAAAATTCCAAAAATACCAAGCCACCTATACCAACCGATGTCTTTTAATCTTTTTATTGTCATTACAACTGTAATATATATGCTGATTATGCACAGAGTAAAAAGCACTCCCTCTACAAAAGGCGCATGGCTTTCAATGGCCCTGTTCCATAAGTATTCTACCGTACGATTGAAAATTGTAATTAATATTGTAAAAATAAAGCAGGTTTTTCTGCCAATTACTCCCTTTGTCGAAAACAGGTTTAAGTTTTCTACTTTTTTGTTTTCATTTGGGTTTGTTATTTCAGTCATTTACACTACCCTTGAGTTCTTTTAAGTATATGCATGCAATTATAAAATCTATGATTTTCCATATAACTTTGTCCAAATAAACAGGTATTAATGGGTTGAATATTATTGCTATTGCCCAGTATATTAATGAAATTGCATGTTTATCTTTGTATTTTAAAGCTATAAAAATTGAAGTTATAGTTATGGTAAATCTCATAAGTGTATAAAAACCATAATACGGTACGGTCCATATTATTGAAACAATGAGAAAAACCAGAGAGATTGCAATAAGTTTTGAGAGTATATTCATAAATAACCAGCTATGCATACACTACCATGTTTTGTAATATGTGTCAAATCAATTTATATGTAATTATAATTTTTGATTATTAAAATTGTATTTTTATTAAAAACATTGTAGAACACCGCCCTTATTTTAAAACTTTCTCGGGTTTGTCAATTTATGCTTAGTTGATGGTACCTATATGGTGAAATTTTATACAATGAACTGTTGTAGCAAGCAAGACTCCTGATATACAGATTCTTTTATAATTAATGCGGTTGTAAGTTTAAAGAAGCTTCTATTTAAAGATTAAATAGGCAAAAAGATGAGATTAATTAAAATAATTTCGAGCACTTTTCTTG